>CANEHE010000069.1 GCA_947427285.1 uncultured Porphyromonadaceae bacterium | reverse complement strand
AAAAAATGGATATCCGTCGAGCTATACTCCCCCTTGTGATCGGATGGTGTCTTGACCTGCTTTTCGGCGACCCGGCTTGTCTGCCGCATCCCATCATCTGGTTCGGCCGGATGATCGGTTTTTGCGAACGTGCTTTCAACGGGGGTGAGCATCGCGTGCTTAAAGGTGGACTTGTTGCTGTTGTCTTGATTTTGATGGCGTTTATTCTGACATGGATTCTGATGGATCTGGTCTCTGTCTCTGTTTGGCTCAGTGTGGCCGTTCAGTCGGTTCTGATTTTCTACTGCCTGGCCGGAACGACTCTTGTAAAGGAGGTGGGAATGGTATTCAAAGCTGTCGATAGGTCATTGGAAGAAGGCCGGATGCAGGTCGGCAGAATCGTAGGACGTGACACGGCAGGTCTCTCGGCTCATGAAATCCGGACAGCCGCGTTGGAGACTTTGGCTGAGAATCTCAGTGATGGCGTGATCGCTCCTTTGTTCTGGTATGCGATTCTCGGATTGCCGGGTATGGTGGCCTATAAGATGATAAATACCCTTGATTCGATGATTGGCTATAAGAATGATAGATTCCGGCATTTTGGATATATCGCTGCTAAAATCGATGATGTCGCCAACTTTATTCCGGCACGTCTTACGGCATTCCTGATGGTCATGGTGTCGGGTAAGATTTCCCTGCTCTCTTTCATCAGGAATTATGGGCGTGAACATGCAAGTCCCAACAGTGGCTATCCTGAGGCGGCTTTGGCCGGCATACTGAACTGCCGTTTCGGAGGCACCCATGATTATTTCGGGAAGAGTGTCTATAAGCCATATATCGGAGAAAACGCCCGGGACTTCGATTATTCAGATGCAGTAAAAGCGATTGCTGTCAATCGGAAGGTGGAAGTGATTATGATTTTGATAACCGTAGGAGTCAGACTTCTATTTCTATTATAGATCCGTAAGGAGGAATTGAGTCATATACATCTTTATAGCTCATGTTGCCGTATGCCACAAGTGCATTTATCAGAATCCCTCCATGCGTGAAAATTCCAATAACGAAATCCGGATGCCTTTCTTTTTTTTCAGATAAGAAACTTTCAAGCCGTTCCTTTTGGTCTGAAACAGACTCTCCTCCGGTGGGAGCTACATTAATATAATCATCGAACCATTCCTGCAGTCTCGGATCGCGTATGTCATCGTATGCTTTCATTTCCCACTCTCCGAAGTTCATTTCCTTCAGACGGTCGTCTTTGACTGCATCCGCATACCCGCAGAAACGAGCCAGCTCCATACACCTTGACATGGGACTGCAATAGACTTTATCAAAGCGGTATTGTTTGAGACTTTCTTTTACCCTCAGGGCTTCTGTCGGGAAGGAAGGTGCCAATGGCACATCTGTTTGTCCGTAGCACACTCCTTTGGGAACATCAACAGAAGTATGTCTGATCAATATGGCTTTCATAGATTGACAGTTATGCAGACTCCGACAAGCATGGCTGCTTCGCAGATTGAAAAAGTCGCTCCGCAACAATCTCCTGTATAGCCGCCGATTCTCCGTCGCATGAGATGTATGAGGCAAAAGAGGGTGACAGCAGGCAGTATGACGGATAGCGACGTCTGATATTCTGTTAAAACCAGGGGAATCAGAGGAATGCAGCCTGACAGCATATTCTGGATGAACTGAAATGCCGTCATTTTTGGATAGCGGATTTTGTTTTTGGCTCCTTCAGGGCGTGCATACGGCAGTATATTGACAAGTTGCGATGCGCAGAATTTTGAAAACGGATCTATCGCGATTATAGTAAGGGCAATCAGCGGGTATGGCAAGGATGCCAGTACTGATATGACAAGTAGAAAATAGCAGATCAGGCCTATCGTTCCGTAAGTCCCGATATGGGAGTCCTTCATTATTCTCAATACACTCTCTTTGTCCCTGCCTCCTCCGAACCCGTCGCACACATCAGCCAGTCCATCTTCGTGTAGCGCTCCGGTCAGGAGCAAACGCGCCACTAATGCGAGGATAATAGCCGGAAGCGTGGGCAGGAGAAATGAAAGTCCGGAGAATACGCCTGCTGTCACAGCGCCTGTAAGCCACCCGGCAAGCGGCCAGAATACGACAGCAGACGTATAGGCCTCCGAAGGGATGTCGGTCCATTTCCAGAATGGAATACGGGTGAATAGGGTCAAAGCCGCCGCTATCCGTTTCATCAGAAGTATTTGGTTACATTGACCGATTGGAAGCTGTCCATGCGGTTGATCATTCTTACTGCAGACTCTATGATCGGATAGGCGCATACTGCCCCTGATCCTTCTCCGAGACGGAGGTCGAGGTGCAGGAGTGCATTGACTCCCATCGCATCGAGCATTCGCTTATGTCCGCTTTCGTCTCCCTGATGACCGAATATGGCATAATCGAGAATATGGGGATAAAACTGGGAGGCCGCTAAAATTACACTGGTCATGATGAAGCCGTCAACCAGAATAATCATGCCGAGTTCTGCACTCTGCATCATTGCTCCCATCGCCATGGCCATCTCATATCCTCCGAACCAGGCAATTTTGGCTTCTGCGTTTTTCTCTCCGGCGTAGTTTGTTATTGCTTCTGACAGGATATCGTATTTATGCCGGATGCCCGGAGTGTCAAGGCCGGCACCTGCCCCGATACATTTCTCCAGCTCTATGCCTGTGAAAAGGTGCATGAATACAGCCGACGGAGATGTGTTTCCACTCCCCATCTCTCCGAAACTGATGATGTTGCAGCCGGTAGTAGTGTGTATCTCCCTCACCACTTCTGCTCCACGCTCTATACATACATTTAGTTCGTCAATGGTCATGGCCGCTTCATGAAGGAAGTTTCGGGTTCCTTTCCTGACTTTTTTATCTATGATTCCGTGGCCGGCCGGAATGTCATAGTCAACTCCCGCATCCACGAGGATGAGTTTGAATCCGTGTTGTTCGCACAAGAAATTGATACCGGCTCCTCCCTTGGAGAAATGACTGAGCTGTTGCCATGTGACTTCTTTGGGCGAGATGCTTACCCCTTCTTCGAGAATCCCGTGGTCTGCCGCGAACAGAACGTTGTGCGGATCGTGAATTTCCGGGGAAAGTGTCTGCTGTATGAGGCAGATCTTGTTTGCCAGTTCCTCCAGACGACCTAAAGATCCCTTTGGTTTGGTAAGATTGTCGATTTTTTCCTTGACTTCCGCTTCT
>CANEHE010000068.1 GCA_947427285.1 uncultured Porphyromonadaceae bacterium | reverse complement strand
AACCATACAGGAAACCGCAACGACCATTTCGTTTTCTATACCGACGTCGACGGACAGGCCCTTCAGCCGGGAATGTACATCTACGCCCTAATCGCCGACGGAGAGGAGATCGACTCCAAACGCATGATCCTTACCGACTGACAAGTAAGTGTATGTAATAGTTTCATCTCTAACCCTAACTGTTTACATCATGGAGACTCTGATCAGACATATATTGTTGCTGTCGGCCGCATTTCTCGCTGTTTTCAACGCGGATGCCTCGACAATGAACATAAGGCTGGGTTATGCGCTGGAGGACTTCGTTTTTGAATATGACGCAGACAGTCTCTTCACATTACAGTCGTCCATACATACGCTGACGTTCGACAATGATACCACTACGCCGGCTCTTCCGCAGATCCCGGTGACAGTCGCCGTTGCACCCGGCAAGTCGTATTTGGATTTTATACTCGGTTTCTCCGAGTCTCCGGTTCTGCAGGGTAGGATTCCGGCCCGGAACGAGATGTGTGTGCCCACATCCGAATCCAACTTTGAATATACACCTGTGATTCCCGATTACGCGCCACGGTCGTTTCCGGATGAAAGGGTAGTTTTCACCGGAAGCGATGACGTGGAGGGAATGACATTGCTCCATTTTCTGGTAAGTCCGTTCAGATATGACGCACAGACCAGAACACTTTACCTGAGTTCCGATCTCAGGATGAATATCCGTCTCATGGATTCCGATATGTCCGGCGTGGAAATTCCACAACTCCCGGCCCATCTGCGGGAACTGATCGCCGGTATGTGTGTCAATTCACCTGACATAGAGATGCTGCGGGCACCCGCACAAAGCCAGAACGAGGATGTGACCGGAGATCTCGACTACGTCATCGTCACCTCACGGAAGCTGGCTGCGGCATTCGAACCGTTGAAAAGATGGAAGACCATCAAGGGTGTACGCACGGAGATAAAGTGTGTGGAGGATATATACAGGGAATACACCGGCAAGGACAGTCAGGAGAGGATCAAGCGGTTTTTGCATGAGAGTTTCAAGAACAGGGGTCTCAGATATGTTCTCCTCGGTGGAGATCACAGTAATGTTCCTGAGAGAGGATGCTATGGACGTGCAAAAGCAAAAGACGGGTTCAAAGAGAATAAAACCATGCCGACAGATCTGTATTACGCATGTTTCGGAGGTGAGTTCGACTGGGACGGGAATGGAAACGGAATTTACGGAGAGATCGTTGATAAGATGGGGGTGATTCCGTCCATCTTTGTGTCGCGTGTTCCGGCAAAATCAACTTCTGATGTCGAGAATTTTGTAAACAAGACCCTCTCTTACGAACTTGATCCGGCGAAAGGAAAAACGGAGCAGACAATGCTTCTCACTGGAGCTGAATTTTCACATGCATGTAAAATCCATAAATTCAAATATGATTCCCAATGTAAACTGGAGCTTTTATATAAATTAAGCATTGCCCCATATTCCTCAATTAAAGCAACAAGTCTTTTTGACAAGACTTTGCATTTTCTGAATAAAGACCCGTTAAATGCATCAAGGTTGGCACAGGAACTATCAAAAGGTTACTCATTTGTTTCTGTAGGTACACATGGAAATTTGTTTCTGTAGGTACACATGGAAATTTTTTCTCATGGCAACTAAAAGAAGAGGACATTAGAGTGATAAATTTTAATATCTATGATGTGTCTTCTATTAAGAATCCATATTGGACTGTAATTTCAACTTTTGCATGTGAGACCAGTTATTTCGATAGAGACAGCCCGTGTCTGGGAGCAACTTTATTGTTCTCTCCTACTTCCGGCGTAATAAACTATCTCGGCAGTTCCCGTTACGGATGGTTAAAATTATCGACCCATTTGTTCGGAGCATCCCTTGATTATGAGAAAGGATTTTATAAATCCTTGTTCAAGAGCCAGCAGCCATCGGAGTCTTATGCGGTTCTGGTTTCCAATGCAAAAATGGAATATCTTGAAAAAGCATATAATGAGGGTTCTTACCGTTGGGTTCTGTATTCCTTGAATCCATTCGGAGACCCAGAGACGCCGATTTTCAATACAATTCCACAAACCATGCCGGAAATAGGGATAGAAAAGAGAGAAAACGGCATACGGGTCAACATCAACGGGAAACCAAGCACGGTTGCCGTTATGAGTTCGGACGATGACGGCAAGAGTTTCTATCGTGTGGTGAAATGTTCGGGCGAATATGACTTCGAATGTGGCGACACCGATGTCACCGTATGCGTACAACGTCCGGGGTATATCCCTTATGTGGTTGAGGTAAAGGCAGACTGTCTTTACATCCAGAACGAGACATTTGAAGGAGACCACGAAATCAACCGGAAAAGAGTCGTTATCGGTTCAAACGTTACCTCCGAAAAAAAGACCGGAAAAGTGGTGTTCAAAAACGGAAAAACGGTAATAAACGCAGAAAGAGTGGAACTCCGGCCCGGTACGAAGATCGAATCCGGTACAGTATTCAAAATAAATCCTATAAAAAAATGAAAACAAACGCATGCCATATCATACTTCAAGTCATCGTGACAGGAATACTTCTTGTATCAGGGGGGTGTAACGAAGGAGATTCGCCGTATGCTCCACCTCCCAAATATTTCATTCTGATGAGTGATACGGAATTAAAGTCTGGAAATCCGGAACTGGAAAAAGATTTCTCTACCGTATCTTTCTCTGTAAGAAATGACTCCCTTTATATGTCGGTCAATAACTTCGAAAAACCCTGCGGTCCAGACATGATTGTGGACGGAATGATCATAAAATATGATGACGGCAATTCCGGAGGGCTTCATATCTTTTTTTATGATCTTGACAAAGAACCGGAAAGTTACTCTTACCACTCTCTGACGTGCAGATTGGACTATCCCTTGAATCTGAAATACAAACAGAAATACAAGTGTCATTTTGTATTCTCATATTCTTCTCCTCAGTGGGAAAGCGGCACTCAGACTTATCCACCAAAAAATATATCTATCGGCCGTGATCTTGAAATCGGCGAAGGGGAGACCGTAGAGTGGAAAGTCGACAAGCTTTGCCTTGAGAACGTGCTCAAACAGCCCGACGAATAGTGTTTTTCCTTGATCTGGCAAATGGAGACGAGGATATATTCATCCAGAATGAGAAACTTTCTCTATCTAAAAACATTTCGGGAAAGACAGTGAAGATCGGTTCGTCTGTCACTGACGGAAAAGAGGAGGGAGAGGTAGTCTTCGAAAAAGGGAGGTATGTGATTTCGGGCGATAAGATCTACATCGGTCCGGGAACGAAAATCACGAAAGAATCGCAAGTCAAATTCAAAAACAGATAAAAGATGAAAAAATACCTGTTGGTTGAATTAAATTAGAGAATATTTTATCTGCCCAATCGGACGATGA
>CANEHE010000067.1 GCA_947427285.1 uncultured Porphyromonadaceae bacterium | reverse complement strand
AAAAATAGTCCATTTCCTATCATGTCAAAGTTTTACCGGACAGCAATAATTTTTTTAACACATCTTTTTCTGCCAACTGCGCCTCCCTGTTGTTATATAAATAAAAGTATAATGCTATGAAACACACGTCTAAACATATCCGCAGATCAAAGATATCGGTGATTGCGGCAGCCTTGTTGCTGGCCGGGGTCCACACGGGCTTCAGTCAGAACAGTCTTCCGGCCCCGGGCGCCGGAGGAAGTTACCAGCCGAACGTGGGATACGGCATGGGACCCGGAGCAGGAATGGGCTGGAACCCTGCTCCTTCGCCATTATACTGGGGAAGTCCGTGGTACGACGGCTGGGCCGATTCTCCCGCAGTGGTGGCAGGCCCGTCGGTCCAGACCGGAAATTTTCAGAATCAGGGCATCACGAAAGTGATAGCATGCGGTTACGACGCACAGGGAGTGTGGCGCGTGCTTCCCCTTGTGGTAAGTTACCGGTACAACGGCGTACAGTACGGCGTGAACGTGCTCAACGCATGGAATCCATGGACCGACAGCTGGGACAGAGGTGTTGATCTCCCCGCGTACAATACTACGTATTATCTGCGTAATGTGGAATATGATTTCTACACCGTACTGCCTACCGGCACCTTCTATTTCAATCTATAACTCCCGTCCATATATGCCGACGAGGGTGTATCAAAATGTTGATACACCCTCGTCTCAATAAGAGTGGGTTCTATAGTTATCTGACTATCACCGTAGAGGCCTTCCCGCCTGCTTTCACCACATAGATGCCGGGAGCAAGAGCGAAACCTGCCATGTCTTCAAGAGATGGAACACTGATGATGATGCGGCCTGCCGTATCGGATACGGTGAGACTTTCTCCCGCGAAACCTGACAGATGAAGCATGCCGGGAGTAGTGAAAATATTTCCTTCCTCGCTGTCGGGACCGTTTACTCCGGTTGTACCGGAAATGGAATAACCCGAGAACATGGCGAAACTGTTCGCATCGGCGAAGTCACTATCGAGTAAAAGTTCCACCCATGTGCGCTCATTAAGGCTCTCGGGAAGGGTGATGGAATTTGTCATCCATCCCTTTCCGGTCGGGAACGAACCTACAGTCTCAGGAACCTCGCTTCCAAACACGCTGGAGAGAAGGGTGAAAGGAGCCTCGTATGGACCTCCCCAGTATGTGAGCGAGATCTTTATGTCCTTGCAGCCTATAGTGGAGAATTTGGGAAGCGACAGACGGCTCTTGGCGGTATTGATTCCCTCTGTACCTATGTAGCCGATGTATGCCCAGCCTGACTGATTGGCAAATATGGCCGATACTTCCGTGGGATCGGTTACCATCCAGTATGTGTTGTTATAGGAGTCGTTCGGGCGCTGAATTGCAATTGGGGAAAACGTCTCGATACCATCACGGAGGTCTTCTTTCATAGGAAGCTCATACGTTTGTCCTACCACTGTGGAGGCGGATGCGATATGATCGCTCTGTCCTGCGGCATTCATTGCCATGACCCCGACATTAAGTATGGTCTGCGGAGTTCCTTCCTCAAGAGTAATGGTCGCTTCATTGACATCCCAGCCGGCACCGTCATAGAATGTCCATCCTTTGCCATAGTACCACAGGGAATAAAAGAATGAGTCACCGATGGCTCCGTCTTCCTCTCCTTCCACGGGAGGCGTCCATGTGAGCCGGATGCTCATGTTGTCCTCACTTACCTCTGCCTTGAGATTCTGTACGATATAGGGCCGTACGAGACCCGTGAACACCGATGTGGTGGTTTCCACTCCGGATCGGTCATCGAATGAACAGCTTACGCCGATGGTGTTGTAATTCTGCTGTGTCCGTACCACTGCCGAAACTTTCTCTCCGGGTTTGCCCTTGACTGTAGTTGTGGCGATTACGTTCCCCTCATAAGGTTTGTCGAGGACAAACTCACGCGAGGTAACCGTGGCGGTGATTTCCGAATTCGCATCTATTTCCTTTCCGCCGACGGTCTGTGAAGGCATAGTGAAGGAGACTGTGGCTGTCAGAGCGCCGTTCTCTCCCGGGGTCGCCTTAAGGTCGGAGACTGTCATTGGCACGTCCGCATCGCGGCTGGTGAGCATGATGTCCATGTCCGAGATATGGAAAGCAACCTTGTTTGTATGGGTAAGTACACCGATATAGTAGGTGCCGGCTTCTGGTACAGAGAAGTAATCGGTCATGATCACGCCGCGCATGTGATATAGGCGTGTGGGAGGGATGACAACGCGTGTCATGGCTTGCAGATTGGGTTCTCTTCCGATAAGGATCTCTATGGTGCCGGTGTTGTCTATATCGGAGATGAGACCGGCCTCCATCTGGAACTGGTATGCTTTTTCGGTATTGTCGAACATTATCGGAGGAAACACAAGAAGGTCGATGCCATCCGCTCCGGAGGCGAAGGATGGAAATCCCATGGTTTCGGAGAAGTGCCAGTTGCGGGTGTTGCCTTCGGAGTCGGTCTTGCCGTCTATGTCGATGGCCTGAAAAAGTCTGAACTCATAATCTTCCGGGCGATAGTGAAGTGACGACCCGTCGGGAATGATGATGGGATTTCCGTATGTGATGTAGTTTGATTCGCCGGGCCGGGATGATTTTCCGTCGGCGGTGGCTGTCACTTGAGCAGTATAGCTGTCGTATTGTGCGCCTTCGGGGAGCGTGACGGCGCATTCCGTTCCGTCTGTCTCTCCCATTTTCTTGCCGTTCAGTGTGACAGTATACCTGATGGAGGCGTAGTCCACGTGTCCGTCGTGCTCGCTTGTGGTGACAGGCTTCCAAGTTACCTTGTCATGCGTCAGCACTATGTCGGATGGAGCAGACGGATAGTCCGATCCGATCCATTTGCTTGTTGTGACTGGAGTGGACCATTTCCCGTCTTTTCCTGCGGAAAAGGCAAAAATATGGTCTCCGTTGGAAAGTCCGTGGAGACTTACTGTAGTTTTTGAGCCGGCTGCGGCCGTACCGGTCTGAACCTGCACGCCATCCACATATATCCGCCAGTCCAGATTTCCGGACAGAGGCTGGTCTCCCACAGTTCGTCCCGGCATCGTGAAAGACAGCGTCCCGTCAAGCGAAGCACCCGTAAATGAGGTTGCGTCGAACACGGGGCGCACTGGCGCTTCAGGCTCGGCATTCTCTGTCGTACAGACAAGGTAAATGAATTCCTCGCCCGAATTGCAGTCATAAAGCTTTGTGCATGTCTTTGCTGCCGCATCTATGGCATAGATTGCGGATGTATTGCCCTCGAAGAAGGCGTTATAAATATATACGCGATCCCGTGGACTGTAGGTCAGTCCTGTCACGGTTGTGGTCATTCCGGGCAGATTGAGCGGCATGATGACTGTCTGCTCGCCTTGTGTGTTGATCGACACGAAATCACCTGAGGTAGTTACTCCATAAAAAGAATCGTCCTGTACATTATAGCAAAGTGCCGTGCAAAGTGTCTCAAACTCTACTTGGCAGATCGGCTGCGAAGTATCGATGTCGGTGGCTTTTGCAGATTTGAAGCCGTATGCGCTTCCATCATTGATATAGCCGTATCCGTAGACACGGTCGTCAAGCTCACGATAGGCTGTTGAGATGA
>CANEHE010000066.1 GCA_947427285.1 uncultured Porphyromonadaceae bacterium | reverse complement strand
TATTAAGACAGACAATAATGAATCCTCGATTCCGGAATTATATAGAGGACGTATTGCTGTAAAAACGTTGGCTGAGGCGGAGACGGTGATTGACAAGATAATCGGTTATGAAAAAGATCCTGTCGATGATCTTTCGTTTTATCAAAACAGTGCTCATGTGGCCTATTTTCAAGATAATGGCATATCTGGGTCAAATACCTATCCTGACGGATATGAAGACGTAAGATTTGTAAAAACATCCGAAGATATACGGGACTACATGCTTTTCAATAAAAAGAATGTTGAAAGATTATATTATGCGCGTGACAGTGTGATTCCTACTAATTGGAATAACGATCAATATTCTTTTGGAGAAGATATTGGCGACGAACTTAAAAAACCTCATTTCTTATGGAATGGCAATTCATCCGATATTGTTGATATTTTCAACAAGGGATGCCATTATATCTTATATCGAGGACACGGAGATTCGATCTTTTGGGACAAACCCCGATTTGATATTAAAGACATTGAGAGGCTGGATAATCAAAATAAATTTCCCATACTTTTCAGTATAACCTGTCTTACCGGTAAATTTGATGAAAATATCTGCTTTTCCGAGTCTCTACATAAAAAGGAAAATGGAGGGGCCGTCGCGATAATAGCCTCTTCAGAAGTAGGTCTGAGTGGGTATAATGATGGGTTCGCCTGTGGATTGTTCGATGCAATGTATCCGGATCCGGGATTGCGGCCATCTTTCCCAAACAGAACCACATCATATACAGGAGCACCACACCGAATGTGCCGCCTCGGACAAATAATGGATCAAGGCTTTTTAAGTATGGATAAATCATGGGTAAGCAGTATGACCGTTAGCCTTTACACTCGTGAGGTATTCCATATATTCGGAGACCCGAGTATGTATATCCGTACAGAAGTACCCACGGAATTTACCGATATTACAGTTAGTCGTGATACATCGTGCGTGAATGTGACCAATCTTTCGGGAGAGGGTAATATCACAATATATGATAAATCCGCAGACAAGGTATATTACACAAAAGAATCACAGGTTTCCTACAAATGTGATGACCCTTTGATGGTATCGGTATCTGTGACAGGTCTGAACAAGATCCCGTTCCTTGATATGGCAAACGGAGACGAGGATATATTCATCCAGAATGAGAAACTTTCCACATCTAAAAACATCTCGGGAAAGACAGTGAAGATTGGTTCGTCTGTCACCGACGAAAAAGAGGAGGGAGAGGTAGTCTTCAAAAAAGGGAGGTATGTGATTACCGGCGATAAGATCTACATCGGTCCGGGAACGAAAATCACGAAAGAATCGCAAGTCAAATTCAAAAACAGATAAGTGATGAAAAAATATATGCATGCAGGGGCGATGGCAATTCTCATGTTCATTGTCGCGGCAATCTCCGTTGCCTGCGATTCGAAGGATGAACCCGAAGCAGAGGTCAATGCCAATCTCGTATCATTCTCATGGAGAGGTCACACGTATGAGTCGGGGGATAGGCCTGATCCTGATAAAAAATTTTTAATAGCCGTGTATTCGAAAGAAACGAGACAGCTATCTGTAACATTGGAAGACTTATCTATATATCCACGTTCAGGATATAAGGGTCTTATCATATCCAAAGATAAAAATATCGGAATAGGATTTTCTATACCGGTTTGGGATATACCGGTAGAATCTCCGGCTCATAGAGATTTGATATGGGATATCGAAGTATCTGAATCTGCCTCCGGAACATGTTCCGTCGGAATATATTATCTTGGAAAAAACAGTACAGATTCTCCTGAATCACTGTTCCAGAACGGGTATCTGTTGACAACACTTGAGCTTGACCTTGATTCCGATTTCATACGGATGTTTGAGGTCAATCTACCAGGGTTGGTTTTTAAGTAAAGTCATAAAAGCTATTCCGCATATTGAAGTGTAAAGTCTACAGGCTTTGTCTTGAGAACGTGTTCAGACAATTTGACTAATGGCAAATTCAAAAACAGATAAGAGATGAAAAGAGGAAATTTCATAATAGGATTGTGGTGTATGGCCGCAATTGCCCTGATGGCCGGATGTTCCGTAAGTGAGGATATAATCACAGAACCGACACTGACATCGTTCAGCAGCAGGTGTATAGAGGAGATTAGTTACACGGTTAAAACTGATATTCCGGCACATACTGAATTGATACCACCCATACTTTCGTTAGTCTATTCAGCGGGGAGAGAGAAACTTGACATTCATTTTGAATACATGATTTTCTATTGTAATCTTGACCCTGTGAAATTCATAGCTAAAGTAGAAGGAGATGTGATTTCCATCGGTTACTTTCCCAACTATATGATGGATGAATATATAGATTGTGTCTGTTCAGCAGAACTTGATTGTAGTCTGGAAAAACTGTCACCAGGAAATTACATTCTTGATATCTATGATCTGAGTTGGTTGAATCAAAAGAACCCAGATTTCCCTGATGATCCGGAATATCCTAAATTCAGAATGGAAGTAGACCTGACAAAAGACGTCTCCATTTCAACTGCAATTTAGAAGATATAATCTTCCAAAACCATATCTCATAATTAGATAATAGAAACAGATAAAAGATGAAAAAATATATGCATGTAGGGGCAATGGCAATTCTCATGTTCATTGTCGCAGCAATCTCCGTCGCCTGTGATTCGAAGGATGAACCGGAAAGCCGCCCCAGACTCGTCTCATTCTCTTGGGACGACCCTACGTATGACCTGAATGAGATATATGATCTGTATCCAGACAAAAAAAAAATTGGTAGCCGAATATTCGAAAAAAGAGAAGCAACTCTCAATAACGTTTGAAAATATGTGCATATATGCAAGATCCGGATATAAAGGTTTTATCACATCCGAGGACAACAATATCGGTATAGGATTTTCTGTGCCGTACGTGGATGGATTGGTGGAATCTCCGACATATAAGGATTTGAAATGGATTGTCGAAGTACCATGTTCCGGACACTACTCTGTTGAAATATATTATATGGGTGTCAACAGCACCGTCTTTCCGTCGGACCAGCTACGTAATGGACTTCTGCTGACAACACTTAATCTTGATCTTGACTCCGATTTCACCCAGACATTTAAGGTAAAAATGCCATTCCATCAGTTTTGACAGAACAGATAACCGCTGAAAAGGTGGAACTTCGGCCCGGTACGAAGATCGAGTCCGGAACAGTATTAAAAATTTCAAACTCCAAAAAGTAAAGCCATGAAAGTCATTTCATATATTATATGCGGGCTGTTATTGACATGCCTGATGTCTTGTGATAAGGAGGTTCCGGTTCTTTACGATCACGGATGTAACGATCTGACAGAAACCGTTCTGACCAGATGCAATCCTGATGATGAAACCGACGGAACCACTACCATCACATTCAGGATGAAGTACAAAACTCTTTACATAGAGATATCTCCTTTTGAAGGCGTGGAAAATATGGAGGTAAATTCCACTACAATACACGGAGACTATTTAGGCCTTATAGATATATGGATTTCTCCAGATATCACAGACCATTACTCCACATGGTATTATAATCTAAGTGGAAGATTCTCCAGACAGATGAAATTTGAGAAAGGGAGACAATTTGAAACGGATGTCAAATTGTCATACTTTCCTGAATATGGCTCAGTTATTGAGCTTGACTATCATCTTGAAATCGGAGAGGGGGAGACCGTAGAGTGGAAAGTCGACAAGCTTTGCCTTGAGAACGTGCTCAAACAGCCCGACGAATAGTGTTTTTCCTTGATCTGGCAAATGGAGACGAGGATATATTCATCCAGAATGAGAAACTTTCTCTATCTAAAAACATTTCGGGAAAGACAGTGAAGATCGGTTCGTCTGTCACTGACGGAAAAGAGGAGGGAGAGGTAGTCTTCGAAAAAGGGAGGTATGTGATTTCGGGCGATAAGATCTACATCGGTCCGGGAACGAAAATCACGAAAGAATCGCAAGTCAAATTCAAAAACAGATAAGAGATGAAAAAATATATGCATGTAGGGGCAATGGCAATTCTCATGTTCATCGTCGCGGCAATCTCCGTTGCCTGCGATTCGAAGGATGAGCCCGAGACCAGTGCATCAGCAAATTTTGTGTCATTGAAATGGGATTCGCCCAACGGTTCTTACCGTGAGCCGGATCTTGAGGATTTCCACAAGGGAATAAGGACTGTGAAGGCTGTCTATTCCGCTGAGACAGGACTTCTGGAACTGACTTACAAATATGCCGAACAACTTGCATTTGACGGTTACAGAGGTCTGATGCTTGCGGAGAGAGATGATTTGTCTGTAGGTTTCTCTACACCGGATGTGACAGCGGGTGGTCTTTATCCGGACTGTCAACACAAAGTATCTCTCACCTGGGTGATCAAAATCAACAAACCGGGAAAATATTCTGTCGGTATTTATGATCTGGGCATTAACAGTGTCTGGTTTGCAAGTGAGCAGTTCAAACGTGGCCGTAGACTGGCAACGGTAGAACTTGATTTAGGATCGGATTTCAACAAAACTTTCAAGTTGGAAGGCTATCTGTAATCTATGTTTCCGGTTTCAAGGTTGAGAAGGGTGGTTCTTTCAAAATATCAGTAAATAAATGACATAAACCTTATCCTCCAAGGCTAATATCCGTCTTGGAGGATAAAAAAAACAGAAACGATATGAACAGAAATATATATAAAATAGCGATTGCAGCCGTGGTGGCAATCTCCGCCGCGCTGTCGGCATCTGCCTACGAGCCGATGCTGGTGGAGGGCCGCACATGGGAATACTATTCAACTCCAT
>CANEHE010000065.1 GCA_947427285.1 uncultured Porphyromonadaceae bacterium | reverse complement strand
GGTTTAAATTGAAGAATCTTATCCCGAACTCGCGTTATTAAGGAGTGTCCCTGTTTTCTATAATTCAGGATATGGTTATGATCAGACAAGCCGGGCTATCCATTGACTCCTGTCTCCTGGAAGGAAATCAATGACCGGAATCTCAATCATAGTATAGCATCCGGGACGCTGACGCATTGAGGCGCGGGCAGCACATACAAGCACCTGACCTGTCAACGCTGGATTGTTGATTTTCATATCGAACTCAAAAAGCTGATTCTGAGTTTTGCCGCTCACACCCTTTCGCACCAGATTTACTCCATGTCCCATATCTTTGACTTGATCGACAGAGGGGACTTCAAACACATGAGTCTCGTCTGACGCAAAATAAGGATCTGCCTTTATGGCAGCTGTCACCGCTTTCAGATCATAACCGGGGAGAAGCTCCACATACACCATGCGCCTATGTATACCTGTACCTGTCGGTATCGTCATCGACAACGCATTCCGGACTCCTTCTATCGCTTTTACAGCTACAGTATGCCCCATACTCATGCCAGGTCCGAAATTAGTATATGTAAGTCCCTTCGGAGCAACAGCCTCCAGAAGTGCACGGACAATCGAATCACTTCCCGGATCCCATCCGGCCGAAATCACCGACACAGCCCCATGTGCCACAGCTGCACGCGATAACGCATCGTGAAGCTGGGGGATACCGGTGTGTATGTCGAAACTGTCGACAGTATTTATCCCGCGTGCCAGAATATCACGGGCCGTCTCCTCCACTTTCCTTGTCGGAGTGGCAAGGATAGCCACATCCACATCTGTCAGCTCGCCGATATTTCCTACTACAGGAATCTCGGACGGAATATCCGCCCTGTCATCAGGATTGCGACGCACCACTCCGGCGATTTCAAAGTCCGGTGCAGCCTGAAGAGCCTCCAGTGTGAACCGTCCGATATTGCCGTAACCTACTACGGCTGCTCTTGTCTTTTTCATTGTCAATCGAAATCGGAATTTTACCTGTAAAATTTTATTGACGCAAATTTAATAATTTTCAGCAAAACCGTATATATGTTCACACAATAAAAATACGAAATAAAAATCACGTACCGGGTCTCTTCAAGTCAAATTACAGGCAATTCCCATTATCTGGCTGCATTACGTTTATCCCAGGAAGGATGTGCCGGATCCTCGGCAACAAGAGCTTCTGCAAGATCAATACCCAATGCATCTGCCAGCATCTGCCCATATTGAGGGTCGGCATTATTACATGCCCTGACATGACGTTGCTTTATGAATAAAGGGACATCCTTCATCTGGGCAGCGGTATTCCGGCATGTGGCCTGCTTGTCCTTGTCGGTCATCAAACGCCATAGTTTCCCAGGCTGGGTATAATAGTCATCATCAAACTGACGCTCGTCATAGTTGTAGACCTCACCATGAATTTCCATCGGAGGTTCTTTTCTGGACGGAGTATCGTGCCACTCTCCGAAACTATTCGGCTCGTAAGCAACCGTGGCACCATAGTTATCGTCAGTACGCATCTTTCCGTCACGATGATATGAATGAGCCTGACATCTCGGACGATTGACCGGAATAAGATTATGATTCACACCAAGCCGGTAACGCTGTGCGTCGCCATAAGAGAAGAGACGCCCCTGAAGCATTTTGTCAGGCGAAAAACCGATGCCGTCCACAAAATTCATAGGATTGAAGGCCGCCTGTTCAATCTCTGCGAAGAAATTCTCAGGATTGCGGTTGAGTTCAAGTATACCCACATCATGTAGCGGAAAGTCCTTGTGATACCACACCTTGGTAAGATCAAACGGATTGATATGATATTTTCTGGCCTCATCCTCTGTCATCAGTTGAACCTGCAGTTTCCAGCGAGGGAAATCGCCACGTTCGATAGCCTCAAAGAGATCACGCTGGTGAGATTCACGATCTTTGGCTATGATAGCTTCAGCTTCCTCGTCAGTGAGATTCTTGATTCCCTGCATGCTCTGAAAATGAAATTTCACCCAGGTCCGTTTATTGTCTTTATTGATAAAGCTGTAAGTGTGACTTCCAAAACCATGCATGTGCCGGAATGAAGCGGGTATTCCACGTGGCGACATGGTGATAGTGACCTGATGAAGAGCCTCCGGGAGTAGAGTCCAGAAATCCCAGTTGCTTGTCGGATTCCTCATACCGGTGCGTGGATCGCGTTTGATGGCATGATTCAGATCCGGGAATTTCAGAGGATCACGCAAAAAGAACACAGGAGTATTGTTACCTACCAGATCCCAGTTACCCGCATCAGTATAGAATTTTATGGCAAATCCACGTATATCCCGTTCGGCATCGGCTGCACCACGCTCTCCGGCAACAGTAGAAAACCGTACCAGACACGGAGTCTGTTTCCCGATTTCGGAGAAAATAGAAGCACGTGTGAACTCAGATATATCATTAGTGACAGTAAAGGTGCCGAATGCTCCGGAACCTTTCGCATGCATCCTCCTCTCAGGGATTACCTCCCGGTCGAAATGTGATATCTTCTCTATATACCACGGATCCTGCACAGTGACAGGGCCACGCAGACCGGCTGTCTGTACATTCTGGTTGTCGGCAATCGGGCGTCCGTTCTCAGCGGTGAGTCTTTTCTTGTCCATACAATCAAAAAAGTTTAAGTTAACAGTTCTAATTCTACAACATACTGACAACAGGATTGGTTTATCGATACACTCACGCCAGCCAAATGAATAATAAAACATGATGAAAAGTGGTCTAAATATGTATATCAATGTTGCATATCCGGAAAAATATCTATAACTTTGCATGCCGACCGCAATGGAAGCCCGGTCGTGGGCAACGAGTGGCGGGAAACAATACATTTTGGAAAGCGTTTACAATGCGCTTGATTTCTGACGTTCAGGAACTTCGCAAATTCTAAGGTTTAGTCAGGAATGGAGCAGCGGTAGATGCCGCATGGTTATGAGTTTTTAGCCCTTCCAAGTGACGGAGCTATAACTGATTCAATGCACATTATCCGGGTTTATCCCATACATGTGCAGAATCCAGCCATAGAGGCTTCACGCGTGAGCGTGATATATTCTCATATCTATCGTGGGCTTCTTCGCTGTCCGTCCAACTGAACCGGGCAATGCGAAGGCCTCTGAACGTGGGACAGGCAGCAGTAAGATTCCCACGTTTTTCTTTTTTCATTTACACAACAACAGTCTTTCCGGGAATCAAAAGACTGGCTCTCGTAAGCCATTAGAAAAATTCTCACATTTATGTCTTTGCTGGCAACCGCAATGGCTTTAGCCACACCAAAGCATGTACCCTATCATTCCTGGATTGGGGTCGACAAATCAAGTATCAATGCCGACATCACCACACCTGTCGACACAATCTTCAGTCGTGAAGTGAATACAGGAGGGAAATGGCAACGTACCGGCGACATTTTTGAGGTGTCCCGGACAGGAGACTATTATATCGCCATCCATAGCCATGAACCCAAATGCAGCCATATTCTTTTATCCGATTTTGCAGTAGAAATTGACTCGTTTATTCCGGCTGCCCCGGCAAATCTCACTGCCACCCCAGGCACTGATTCCGAACCTCGTAAGCTGTCAGTGACCCTCTCCTGGTCAAACCCATTGTCTGACCGTGACGAGTCACTTGGACCGACACAGAAGAGACCGGCCTAAAAAACGGTTACCACATATATACAGTAATTTCATTCGTCGGGGAAGCGGAGGGAGAGGCAGCTACTGTTCTGGCAAACTATGCCGGAGAATTGGCTCCCCTCCCTATACCGACATTTCTCCCCGTCACTACAGCATCAGATTTCGATCTTCTTTGGAAAACACAAAAAGGAAGTGGGCACACAATGACTGGAACTACCAACGTATGGAAGCATTCCACAAGCGGCACTTACGGCAATCGGCTTATGATGTTGTCTCAGGCAAGCACCCAGACAAAGACCTATAAAGAAGACTGCTGGGCATTCACACCCGCATTAGATTTCAGCGAAGCGGGGGAATATGAGGTGATCCTTGATATGACATATTACAAACAGACAAAACCGACATACGAACGCGAAGTGGAACTTCTTATCGGCAAGGGACAGAAACTTGACGAAAACAAAAACTCATGGCCCGACTCCAAATCTATATGTAAAAAGCTCCCAGTGGAATGGTCAGCCACACAAAACGCAGTAAAACAGGCTCCAATTAAATTTACTATAACCACACCTGGAGCATATAATCTTGGCTTTCATGCGAAAGGGACAGGAAACGGCTGTAACTACTGTGTGTATGGAATTACTATTAACAAGATTAATTCCCCTGTCGGCATTGTAACGACAACTGATGATACAGAGGCACGCTATTCTGACGGCTCAATCATATTTAATGGAAAAGCTGACATCGACATCTTCACATACGATGGGAAAACTGTGGTGCGACTGCACGATGCCGAAGAAAAAGTCAATCTGAATTTTCTACCTGATGGGTACTACATAGCCAGAATCAGTTCAAAAGAACACACTATCTCTTTGAAATTCATAAAATGATCAAAAACCGGGGCAGCGGCGTAGTTCCGTGGCGGGGACTACGCCGCTGCCCCCCAAAAAAACCTGAATAATCAAAATGAAAAATCATATCCTTTCTATCGTCCTCTCGATATTGGGCATAGCGGTGTCAGCGGCTTTTGCCCTGGCATCCGGAGCTGATGCAATGGAACAGGCCCAATGCATAAGACTCACAAAATCACAGTCGATATCTTCCGGCTACACGGATAACTGGAAACGCATCAGCAAAGGGAAATACACAGAAGACTTCTTCACGACTCTGCTCAACGTAGGCAATCCCACATAGGAAGTTGAAATCGAGGAAAACACGGATTCAGTCGGAGTCTACCGTATAGTAAATCCGTATGGAACAGGATGTCCCATATTCAATGACGAAGAAAAATTCAATGGTTATCTTATACAATGCTTCGGTAAAAATTACCGAAGTAGTTGAAACTTAAGTTAATATATC
>CANEHE010000064.1 GCA_947427285.1 uncultured Porphyromonadaceae bacterium | reverse complement strand
TCTGTTTCTTGTCGTTTCCGACCGCAAAATTAATAAAAGCGTAGCGGTTTACCCCTTGAGTCGTTAAATAACGTCAATTAGTAGTTAAAAATATATAATTTGGTCAATTCGGAAAAAGTTGTTAATTTTGCCATTATCTCAAAAGTCATTTTCTGGTGGATTGTATATCTTTTGAATTGAAAACATGTATCCGTCAGAATAATAAACAGAGAAATTATTAAAACTACTAACCTATATTATGGCAACAACTCTTAAACCGAAGCCAGCTGTCATCGAACAGCTGAAGGACAAGGCCTGGGCACGTTGGACTGCATTGGGACTCCTTGCTTTCGCGATGTTCTGTTCCTACATCTTTATGGATATCCTTTCCCCGATCAAGGATCTTCTTCAATCTACACGCGGGTGGGATTCCACTGCATTCGGAACCATGCAGGGTTCGGAAACATTTCTGAATGTCTTTATCTTTTTTCTGATATTCGCCGGTATAATCCTCGACAAGATGGGGGTTCGGTTTACCGCTGTACTTTCCGGTGCGGTAATGTTGGTCGGGGCTTGCATCAACTGGTATGCGCTTACAGATGCGTTTATCGGAAGCAGCCTTGATGTCTGGTTTACAAATAATCTCAATTATATACCCGGTTTTGATGAATTGGGTATCTCGCCTTTCTATAAAGGTATGCCGGCCTCTGCAAAACTTTCTGCTGTGGGCTTTATGATTTTCGGATGCGGTGTCGAGATGGCTGGTATCACTGTAAGCCGTGGCATCGTGAAGTGGTTCAAAGGCCGTGAAATGGCTATGGCGATGGGTTCTGAAATGGCATTGGCACGTCTCGGTGTGGGTACATGTATGATATTTTCTCCGTTGGTGGCCAACTTCGGTGGAGACATAAGTGTTTCCCGTTCGGTCGCTTTTGGCGTAGTACTTCTGATGGTGGCCCTTATAATGTTTATTGTCTATTTCTTCATGGACAGAAAACTGGATGCACAGACTGGCGAGGCCGAGGAAAAAGATGATCCATTCAAGATCTCCGATCTTGGCAAAATCCTTAGTTCACTTGGATTCTGGGTTGTGGCTCTTCTCTGCGTGCTTTATTATTCCGCCATATTCCCGTTCCAGAAATATGCGGTCAATATGCTTCAGTGCAATCTGACTCTCACTCCTCCGGCCGACGGTTCTTTCTGGTCGAGCGATATGGCCACTTATATCCAGTATGTGATCATGCTTATTGTGGCAGGCGGGGCATTCGCCTTCAGTTTCGCGAAGAATAAATCTGTGAAGATACCTTCACTTGTTGTTGCGGTGATTGCTCTTGTCACTTATTGCATCATGGGGTATATGCGTCAGTCGGCTGCTGCGATTTTCGCAGTGTTCCCTCTGCTTGCCGTAGGCATCACCCCTATTCTCGGCAACTATGTGGACCATAAGGGTAAGGCGGCATCGATGCTTGTCTTCGGTGCGTTGCTTCTGATTATCTGCCATCTTACATTTGCGTTCATCCTTCCGATGTTCAAAGGCAATGACATGGGAGGTGTAATAGTGGCATACGTCACGATCCTTGTGCTGGGTGCATCTTTCTCGCTTGTTCCGGCTTCTTTGTGGCCAAGCGTTCCGAAACTTGTGGATGCCAAGATCATAGGTTCCGCATACGCTTTGATTTTCTGGATTCAGAATATAGGATTGTGGCTGTTCCCGCTTCTTATCGGTAAAGTGCTTGACTCAACCAACAGCGATATCGCAGCAATGGTGGCGAGTGGAGCGATGACACCGGAGAAGGCCGCTGTCAATTACAACTATACGTGGCCTCTTGTGATGCTGGCTTGTCTTGGAGTGGCCGCTCTTATTCTTGGTTTGTATCTCAAGGTTGTTGACCGTCAGAAGCATCTCGGACTGGAGTTGCCCAACATCAAACCTAATGCAGATGTAGAGGAAGCTGAGGTAGAAGCTGTAGAGGCATAAGGCTTCTGATAATAAAGAGGCGGATTTCAATGAATGAATTTTGTTGAAGTCCGCTTCATACTTTTGATGTTGTCTATACGTTTAACTTACGTATGAACCTTCGAAGAATCATCATATCATTTATTGCGTCTGCCCTTTTTTCATCCGCTTATTGTGAATCTGTAAGCCGAAAGGAGGCACAGCAATTCGCAGCTGATTTTTTCAGCAAGGCATTCGGACGTGCAGTGGCCTCTCCCAAGTTTGTCTATAACGGGAAACGCTTGGCTGCGGACCGTCTGTTTACCCCATTTTATGTATTCAACAATCCTTCCGGAGGATTTGTGATAGTGGCTGCTGACAATAAGGCTTATCCGATTCTCGCTTACAGTCTTGTAGACAGTTTCAATCCGGATGACATGGGGCCTGGTATAAGAGCTCTTCTATCTGGTTATGCCCTGGAGGTGGAGTATATCAGGCTTGACAGCAGGGTCCCGGAAGAGGCCATCGCTGCATGGACAGACCGACAGAAATATATATCCTCCATTCTTGGCATGCGTTTTGATTCATCCGATCCGAATGTTACTCCAGGGGAGGCTCGTGAAGCTGTGCATGCCCTGTCTCGTTCGTATGACGCAGCTGGTTATTCTTCCGACATATACACACCTTCCCAATGGGAGGAAGCGATAGGAGAAGAACTGACGTCTACCGGGAGTGTGGCAATAGGATTTCCCCTTTCGCGCACATTTCCGACTGGAGTCGTCTATGGCAGAAAAGGGGATTATTTCCGTATTGATCTGGATGGGCGTAACAACGCTTTTTATAGGCTGGCAGCTACGGAATTTTTTATTGCGCCGCAGATTGCCGTCACGGGAAATCCGAAGATAGAGACCGAAATCGTTACGGAAGAGATCCCGTTTGCGTTTTATGACAGTTTCATAGCTGAACAGCGCAAGGCGAAAGCAGATAATCAGCGCATAATCGAAGAGTCCGGTAAGGTTATTGTGCCTCAGGTCCGATTTATTGGTGGAGGACATTATGAAATAATGATGCCGGAGGAGGTTCGTATGGTGCGTGTATATAATCTTTCCGGTGCGCAGGTAGCCATACTCACTTACAAGAATACGATGGTCGCACATGTTGACATATCAGATCAGCCGCAAGGTTTCTATTTCGTGCTTATAAATGGCAGTGATGGTCGACCTTATGGGTTGAAACTGGTGCGTTGACCAGAGACTCTGACAAAACAGTTGATACTTATTACTTACTATGCTTAAATCAAAAACAGTTGCCTGGGCAGCGTTTATCCTTATTATAGTAGTGATCGGACTTACGTTCACGCTTCGTCCGGTATGGTGGGCTTTTTCAGATATTTTCTTTGCTTTCATGATGGTATTTTCCCATCTGATGGCCGTCTATATCTATAAACTGAATCCATTCGCTTCAAGAAGCCTCGACAGGTTTGCTCTTGTTTTCGGAATACTTGCCGTGGTGGCACTTGTGGTGGAGGTAGTGTTGTTTCAGATTTTGATACCATAAATTTCCCCTTTTGCTTATGAAGACAATTTTATCGTTTATTTTTCTGTTTGTCGGGTTATCGACGGCATTTGCGCAGTCTTATGTTGTCGTGGCCAGTGAGAGTCGTGTTTTCGACCAGCCAAATGTGAAGTCATATCCGACCACCAACACATCCGGAGCAGACGTTGTCCTTGTCCGTGGCATGGTGTTCAAAAGTATCGGTACACCACAGAACGGGTGGGATAAGATTGAATATACACCGGGACTGAATGCGTTTGTCCTTCAGTCGCAACTCGCATCTGCTTCAATGTTGGCCACCCCGCGTGCCGGAGTTTTCAATGTCGCCAACAATTCTGCGACAAAACTGACAGTTACTTCTGAGGGTGCGTCCTGGAAGGCTTCTGATGGCACTTCCGACTATCCCGGAACATTAGCTGACAATACGGTGGTCTTTACTGACAAGTTTGGCAACATGGCTTATAGTCTGGTTGTTATGGATGGAAAACCCATTGTGTTCAGTTATAACAATGATATTACAAAATTTTTCTGATAAGGATAGAGTAATTCTCATGGTTTAACAGTTTTTGCACACTGTTCAGGATGGTGTGCCAATTACTAAAAACACTTAAATATTTGGAAATGAGAGATGAATTGCTTGGATTTGAGTGAACTTTTTATTAACTTTGTGCTCAGAACAAACCAAGAAACATCTTTCGGATGAAATTTAGACAGATACTGACCGCACTTTTTATCACAACTGTGACCCTCACATCTACTGCAAAAACCAACAACAGTGCCCGTGCTGCCCATGAAAGGGCACATCAGGCTCAGTTGGCCAATGTGAAAAACCGAATGGATAAAAGTGTGATCAGCGACTTCATCAAATCGGATGTTGACAAGCGGGAACATTCTAAAACAATATCCTCAGAGTCTGCACAATTGATTGCCGACCTTCTTAAAGAGTCGAACAAGCATATCGGAAAGCGATATGTGCATGGAGCCAAAGGACCTAATCAGTTTGATTGTTCTGGTTTTACAAGTTATGTATACCGTCAGTTCGGCTATACCATCAGTCCGGCTTCCAGAGCCCAGTACACTGAGGGAGTGGCTGTAGATAGAAAAGATCTCCGTAAGGGTGATTTGGTCTTCTTTACTTCACGGCGTAGCGGTCGCAATGTCGGACATGTAGGCATAGTGGTCAGTGCCGACAATGACAAAGGCTCTTTCAAGTTTATCCATGCCAGTGTGAAGGGTGTGAAGATAAGTGATTTTGAAGGATATTATGTGCCCCGATATATCGGAGCCCGCAGAATCATAACCGATTGATATTTGCAAGACACAGCAATAATACTTTACTAACCTTTTCAGAATGATTTTCTGGCCCGGAAGCAGCGAATGCGCCGGGCCGAACTTTTATGTAGTGGATAATCTCTAAAATGATATTTATTTTGAAACAATTTCTAAGCAGCCAGATCTTCTTTTTGTTCTTTTTTGTCTTTAAGTCTGCCTATTAATGCTGTTCCAAAAGTTATTACACCAATTCGTCCGATATACATCAGTATAATTATGGTGATTTTTCCGACTGCAGAAAGTTCAGTTACGCGAGTTCGGGATAAGGAATGCTATAAAAAAGTTGAACCGACAGCTTGAAA
>CANEHE010000063.1 GCA_947427285.1 uncultured Porphyromonadaceae bacterium | reverse complement strand
TGGGCGGCAATGTGTCCGAATGGGTGCAGGACTGGTACGGGCATTATTCAGAGAAAACCCAAAGGAATCCCCATGGAGCTAAAAAATCAGACATAGGAAAGATATTCCGTGGTGGCAGCTGGAATGTCATTCCGGATTATAATAATCCCGGTTGTCGGTTTGTAAGCAATCCGAATTTCAAATGTTCATCTATTGGTTTCAGATTAGCAGAATAAATTCAGATGAAAAGTATAAGGATAAGTATGGCTCTCTTAATGTGCCTGATGGCGACAGTCGCTATCGCGCGGACCGGGGCTGACATTGAGGTGAGCTATCGATACTCCCATCCTGTGCAGACTATGAGAAATGCGGAGCCGGATGTAACAAATCAATACATACTTCTTACAGACGGGAATCATTCGAAATTCTATTCTCCGAAAACTGAATATATAGACTCAATCGAATCTACCCCCGAGGGATTCGAGAAGTTCAATACTTTCAAAAGAATATGCTACGAAAAGAAGCAGTCTGACCAGATTCCGAGGGTAGACGGTTCTTTCTATATAACCAAGTCCAATAATGACGAAAAGATCCATACCTACGACATTGCCAGTGCCACAAAGTTCAGGTGGGAGGAACCGATGCCGCATATCGAATGGGTTGTAACCGATTCCACAATGACAGTGGCAGATTATGAGTGCTTTATGGCGACTGCCGATTATCATGGACGAAAATGGACTGCATGGTTTGCGCCCGAGATACCGGTAAGTGACGGCCCGTGGAAACTTTGCGGACTGCCGGGAATTATTTTGCAGGCTGAGTGTGATGGCGGGCAATACCGATTTGTAGCCGATGGCATACAGCAGGCACGAAATCCTGAATATCGTATATATGGCAAAGAGAAATGGGAACCAATTAAACGAGAGGAATTCTGGCTTTTGCGCAGAGAATGCCTTGAAAATCCATCACGCAACAGAGGTGTCGCGGGCTATACCATAGTATACAACGGAATGAACTATACAAAATATCTTCCGAAAGAAATTGTTGATTACATCGAAACCGATTACTGAGAAATGAAGCATCTATTAACAGCATTGGTAATGTGATTTGTTGCGATAGCAGCAAAGCACAGAACAAAGCCGACATTGAGGTCAGCTATGAGGCTCATCATCCCAATCTTCGCAACAGCAAAGATGATCTGACAAGTCAATATATTGCTTGCCAACTCTGATGAGTCAAAGTTTTATTCACCAAAAACAGAGTATGTCGATTCGCTCAATTCAATACCTGACGGGAAAGCAATGCTGAATGAGATGACGCGGAATGCCTATCTTGGGGGAAATTTGGACGATATTCCCGGCTCCGACTTACCAAATTTGGCGATATTTTGGAGTTGAAGATCAGGAAAGTGTTTGAATTTAACTTTCATTCACAGGAAAGCCCCTTTGGGTGGATGAAAAGAATTAAAAAAACATTTCAACATAAAATTCGTGTTAAATTCAAACTCTCTTAAGGAGTGAACAAACTGTTTCGGCGAATGTTTTTATGTAAAAACAAGCGTTCAGATTTAAACGATAACAAGTCTCTGTTTAATCTGAACACTTACTTGTAGAATCAAATTTAGTTATATGGACAAACACACACTTACCTCTGGAAACGGCAGACCGATTGCCGATAATCAAAACATTCAGACAGCCGGGGTCCGGGGACCGGCTCTGATTCAGGATCCATGGTACATGGAAAAGCTGGCTCACTTCGATAGAGAGGTGATACCGGAACGGCGCATGCATGCCAAGGGATCGGGGGCTTTCGGCACTTTCACAGTGACAAACGATATTACTGAATTCACACGCGCGTCCATCTTTTCTGAAATCGGGAAAAAGACCGAATGTCTTGTCCGCTTCTCGACAGTTGCCGGAGAACGTGGTGCTGCAGATGCGGAAAGAGATATACGTGGATTTGCAATGCGGTTTTATACCGACGAGGGAAACTGGGACCTTGTGGGAAACAATACACCGGTCTTTTCTTGCGCGATCCGCTGAAATTTCCTGATCTCAATCACGCAGTGAAACGCGATCCGAGAACCGGAATGCGAAGCCCGACAAACAACTGGGATTTCTGGACTCTGTTGCCGGAAGCTCTCCACCAGGTGACGATCACGATGTCTCCCAGAGGAATACCGGCGTCATTCCGCCACATGCACGGCTTCGGAAGCCATACGTATAGCTTTTATGATAAGAATAATAAACGGATATGGGTGAAATTTCATCTGCGGACTCTGCAAGGCATAAAGAACCTGACCGACGAGGAAGCGGAGAAAGTGATTGCCAAAGACCGGGAGTCAAACCAGCGAGACCTCTTCGAAGCCATTGAGCGTGGTGAATATCCCCGCTGGCTGATGCAGGTGCAACTCATGACCGAGGATGAGGCAAGACAATATCATATCAATCCTTTCGATCTGACAAAAGTGTGGTATCACAAGGATTTCCCGCTTCGTGATGTCGGTATTCTGGAGCTGAACCGCAATCCGGAGAACTTCTTCGCCGAGATTGAACAGGCGGCGTTCAATCCCATGAATATAGTCGAAGGTATCGGTTTCTCCCCGGACAAGATGCTTCAGGGAAGACTCTTCTCATACGGGGATGCCCAGCGTTATCGCCTTGGCGTGAACCATAATCTCATACCGGTAAATCAGCCCAAATGTCCTGTGCACGATTATCACCGTGACGGACAGATGCGGACAGACGGCAATTTTGGCCGTACGTTATCCTATGAGCCTAACAGTTTCGGCGAATGGAAAGACTCTCCGAACCTGAAAGAGCCGCCGCTTGAACTGCACGGAGCCGCCTATAACTATGACGAACGAGAGTATGATGACGACTATTATACCCAACCGGGCAAACTGTGGCGCCTGATGTCACCGGAAGACCAGATCCTGACGTGCGAGAACACTGCACGTGCCATGGAGGGAGTGCCATTGTTTATAAAACAGCGGCATGTCAGAGCCTGCTACAATGCGGATAATGGCTATGGTGAGAAGTTGGCGGAAGCACTCGGCATCAGCCTCAAGGAGGCTCTCGTGGCTGAAGATCCGGCCCATCCCAAATGGGATAAACGAAAGATCTAAGTAGATTTTAAATTATATATATGGACCGCACTCAAGAAGTTAAATACTTTTGGAGTGCGGTCCTGATGTTATTGTCACGCAACCTGTCTTAAATTTACTCAGCGTGTCCGTCTGTCGGATTGACGGTGCATCCTGGGGAACATCTTGCGGACATGGAGTATCAGTCTGTCAACAGATTTGTCTCCTATTACGATAGTGGTTGCCAGCACAATCAGAAGGCCACCGAAAATATCACGCACGGTGATGCTTTGACCAAGCACGGTAACGCTCAGAATTACTGCGGAGACGGGTTCAAGAGCACCAAGTATGGCCGTGGGAGTGGAGCCGATAAGCTGTATGGCCCTTGTGGTGCATGCGAGTGACAACACCGTCGGTATTATGGCCAGGGCAATAAGATTCAGCCATCCGCTTTTTACGGCCGGCAAAGTCACTTCGTGTCCCAGCGGGATCATTGCCAGATACATCACGCATCCCCAGCAAAGCACATAAAAGAGAAGTCTGGTGGTAGGGATACTCCTGACTGTCTTGGAGACATTGACAAAAACGATGTAAAGAGCATACGTCAGGGCTGACATCATGACAAGCAGACATCCGAATGTGCTGATAGATTCTCCTCCCTGAGGCTTCATCAGCAGCATGAGGCCTCCGCACATAAGAAGAAGGCACAAGGCAACGGTAAATCTGAACTTTTCGTGAAAAAAGAAGATCATCATGACAGCCACCATTATCGGATATACAAACAGCAGGGTGGAGGCTATGCCGGAATTCATGAATCTGTAGCTTTCGAAAAGAGTGAGTGATGACAGTGCCATGAGTATACCGAGAATGGCTGTCAGTCCGACTTCCTCCTTTTTCACTTTAAACGATATCTTCCGTGCCGTCATCACCAGGGCAAGGAGAGGAATTCCCATCATGTATCTGAACAGCAGCACAGTGTTGGGATTCATCCCTTGGTCGTAAAGAGGAATGGCGAAAGCCGGATTGGTTCCGTATGCGGCAGCTGCGACGGCAGCCAGGAGATACCCTTTCAGGTTGGAAATTTTCATTTGTTTACGTCGATATTTGCAGACTCCAGTCTTGCGTACATGACAAATATCCACTGATCTTGTCTTGTGGGGAAAACGGCAGGAGATATTACGCGGCCGGCCCTTGATGGTCCGACCGCGCAACGTATTTTAAGTATCGATGCTTGTTACTCGGCTGTCTCTGTGGCCTTGATGAGCATTATGTATTCCGACGGTGTGCGGCCGCATAGACGGGCCACCGAGTCATTCTGTACGTCGACGGTTGCGATGCCGGGCAGAATCTTGCGGAGAGCATCCTCTACCGCCATGTTCTCGCAGGCCATTTCTGTCATCAGCGACACAGGGAACGAGATCGAGTCTCCGGAAATACGGTATTCTCCCTGGATGGTATTGCAATTGGTCTGGATGGAGAATGTTGAGTCCTGGAATGTGATGTACTGACGCACATCAGGAGTCTGCTCTGCCGGACGTACATAGGTAGTGTCATCAAAAACGATGTTTTCAAGACGCCACTGTCCGCGAAGCTCCACTGTATTCGTCTGAATCTCTTCAGTATTGACTGTATCTGTCGACTGTGTGCCCTTGTTGCCTGAGCAGGATGTCATTACTGCGGCCCCCAGCAGTATGAATAAAGATTTCCCTTTCATGTTGATTATCTTTTTAATTGCGACTGCGAATTTAAGAAAAAATATTCATCCGGACAAAATACAGTTGGTATTGGGTTGGGGGCGGCATGAAGGCGCCATTGGTATAAAATAAAAAGAGACACGCTCCGAAACGGGCGCATCTCATTTTCATTATTCCTCGGCTGCGGCCTCGTTGACCGATTCGAGGGCCAATGCTGTCAGTTCCTTGTCCGATTTCTTCTCGTCGCGGAGAATAGATCGGAGTTCTTTTGCCACGTCCGGCCTGTCCATGGCATCGGCGAATGCGGCGAGCGTTCCGTATGTGGCTATCTCATAGTGCTTCACCTTCTGAGCGGCCAGAATCAGGCCGGCGTCGCGTATGGACGAACCTTTGTCGGTGTCGGAGATGATACTGTCTGCTTCGGAGAGAAGACCCTCCATCGCATCGCATTTCTTTGTGGCGGCCTTCGCCTCCATGATTCCGAAAACCTTCTCTATAACAGTTATCTGGGTCTCGGTCTCCTTCAGATATTCATCGAACGAGGCGGCCAGTTCCTTTCCCGTGGCAGCCTTACCCATCTTGTGTGGCGTCCTGAAAAATAT
>CANEHE010000062.1 GCA_947427285.1 uncultured Porphyromonadaceae bacterium | reverse complement strand
TAACCTGTCAATCACATTATTAGACAAGTGTTAATTTTTGTGAAAGAGAGAAACTGAATATCGTACCAAATTTTCACACTTGTTTCTCCTGAAATAATTCTCATATTTTTTCAATTTTCTTAGCCAAGAGAACAAAAAGTATTATATTTGCAACAAGGAAACCTACATTTTGTCGTTTATCATTCAAAATGATTGTTTATATCCTTGATTGAGAAGCGGCACATCTACACCTTTCAACTTACTCACAATGTTTACCCACCACAAAGAACCCAAGACACTTCTGCAGATTCTTTCGCAGAACTGTTCGCCATCCGAAGAACTGACAGAGGCACTGACACAGTCGGCCCGCCTGATTTCTGTAGCGAAACATCAGGCCATTGTGAAGCAAGGAGAGATATGTGACGATTTCGTATTCATCAGACAGGGACTTTTCCGAGTCAGCCATAACTCCGACACATCAGAAGATACTATCCTTTTCGGAACTTCCGGAGATGTGTTCACAGCCTTACATTCCTATTACGCACATGAACCAGCTGTTTTCTCGCTTATCGCAGTAGAAGACTCCGAAGTATGGCTGGTAAGTTATAAAAAGATCAACGAACTTCTTGCCACTCACCATGACATGCTTCTGTGGATGCACAATCTCATGATCGAGCAGATATATGCTTTCGAAAAGAAATACATATTTTTCAGCAATAAATCCGCTGAAGAACGCTTTATAAATTTTCTTCGCGACAGATACGGATCTTTGCGTCGTGTTTCCATAAAATATATTTCCTCCATAATGCCTTTGAAATATATCGCCCAATATCTCAATCTTACCCAGTCCACTTTATCCCGTCTGCGTAAAAAATTAGTCAACGGCGAGCAAGACGAGTTTCTCAAGTAGCCAGATCTCCTATCCACAATCAGGAATCCATACAGTCAAAGCCCCTCATATAGCTGGCAATGACCGCTCTTTCAACAAAAAGTATCATATTTTTTGCTCTAAAACAAATATTCAATCAGCAACTATATAAAATTTTTTAATTTGTTTGATTTATCAATTTCTTTATCTAACTTTATCGCACCGTTAAGACAACATCATATTTCACAACGAAATATTTACGGGTACTTTTTTCTTTAAAATTAAAGTAACATCTATTTAAAACGAACATCATAAAATTAATAATAACCAACAGAAATGAACAGAAAATTACTGCTTTTATCAGCACTCGCCGCCGGATCCGTGATGACGGCCTCCGCACTTATGCTTCCAGAGCCGAAACTCACAAAAGAAGAGATTTCCGACGGTAAAGTCAAAATCGCATGGGAATTCGAAAGCGAGGATGCCCCGAAACCGATCTATCAGGTGATCGTATACAAAATGCACAAGACCACAGCCGAAGAAAACTTCGTACTTGCCCAGAGCGATTTCAGCTACATCGAATCGACCGGCACGATGAAAAAACACCAAGACCTCGGTGCAATATGGGATTATATCCCGGACTGTCCCGGATGGTATGTCAAATATCCCCTCTATATGAATGGGGCTCTCGGAATCGATGCATTCCAGTATTTCCCAGGATCAGATAACTCCGACATCTTCGGCGGTGCGTATCTTGTCTCCCCAGACTATGACCTCACAAATGTAAAGGGCAAAACGTTAAAAATAGAAGCAAGCCTCGGACGCGAAGCGTCTTCCGTTACCGGAGGCTTCGCCCTCTGGGCCTGGAACACCGACTGGTGGGACGAGAAAAACATCGACTACAAGCCGATGCGTGCTCACGATCACCATTATGACGATCTCGACATGGAGAAATTCAAACCGTACAGCGAGGTTTGTGCACTTGATACTTTCGGCACTGACTGGAAGCTCAACCGCACCCGCGTGATGTTTTACGGAGAAGGCCGTTCCGCCTATTGGATCGATAGTTTCAAAGTGTCGGTTGATATGATTCCCGGCGACTCAATTGCTTACGGGGCATCAGTTCACCGCGTAGATGGGGAAACTGAATTCACTATTGATACTTCCGCAGACACTGCCAACGATTACACATACGGTTATGAAGTACGTGCCCTCCGTGAGGATTATCGTGAGCTTACCGACAATAATTACATACGTTTTATCAGCCCATCAAAGCCCATGAAGGTGATCGGTGTCGATGGATCAAGCAGTGTGAGCGGGATCATATCTGAAGATACCGACGCTCCCGCTGAATATTACACTCTTCAGGGCATCCGCCTCAACGGCCCTGTCAAAGGAGAGACCATGATCGTCCGTAAAGGCAACAAGTCTTACAAGACCATAATCCGATAATAAATCAACCGGCATTCCAAAAGCATCTCCAACTTTTGGGATGCCGATCTATTATCCAAATATATCCACTATAAACATCTAAAACCAATCAGTATGAAGAATTCATTACGCAGTCTGATTCTCGGTGCAACTGTAGTTTGTGCCGTCACTGCATCCGCGGCAGACGAGGTTCAGCCTTTCACACTGCCGATGTCGCTCCAGCCTACACAGGCAGAGTTCGACCGATTCACAACCCTCAATGCCAACAACGATCTGAAAGAATGGCAATTCAACGATGAGGAGAACTTCATCTATTACGCATACAGCTCGACCAAAGACGCCGACGACTGGGTATTCATCCCCGTCACGCTTACCGCAAAAGATACATATCTGAAAGTGTCCATAGAGGCATTGGCCTCAGGAGCCTCCGGATATTATGACGAAAATTTCGAACTGGCCATAGGATCCGCAGCTGATGCCGCCTCCATGCGCACCATACTCACAAAAACGGTGGATAAGGATGCCTTCACAGCTTACGAGACAACATTCTCCAACACCATTACAGGCACAGGCTGGCTCGGAATCCACGCAACTTCTCCAAAGAACAGCCGGACGCTCCAGATCCGCAACATAGCACTCCAGTCTTACGCCACACCTATTCCTCTCCAACCAGTCATCAAGGCCAGCTCAACCGACAACCTTGAATATACCGCCACCATTACCATGCCATCGCAGACTGTACAAGGTAATGCCATCGAAGGGAAAGTAAATCTTCGCTTCAGTGTAGACGGAACAGTAGAAAACACTTATACCGACCTTACTCCGGGAAATGATGTCAATGTAGCGGCCACTCTCACCAAAGGAGAGCATACCATGACCTTTGTGGCCTACCTCATCACAGACGGGGAGACTACCGAAAGCCAACCGGTAAGCGAAACCGTCACTGCAAAGGATCCAAATGCACAATATACACTCCCATTCTCTTTCGGTCCTACCGGTCAGATAGAGTTTGACGAATGTGTCTGGTTTGATACCAATGGTGATGATGTAAGATGGCAACTGAAATATCTGAACGGCGATCCGGCCTTCTACTACAAATACCACAGTAAAAATCAGGCCAACGACTGGATTATACTCCCTGCAGTCAACTTTGGTACTACCGACAAAATAAAAATCAGCGTAGAAGCTGCCACTGAAGGGACTTTCAAAGAGGCTTTTGAGGTGTATCTCGGCAAAGAGCCAACAATCGCCGCCATGACAATAAAAGTTATCGACGAGCCTGAATTTGCCACCAGCAAGGCGTGGCGTACATACGACGCCACACTCGACACAGAGGGGGGGATATGGCACGTCGGCATAAAGGCAAAAAGCGCAGCCGACCAATATGGTCTCTATGTTCGCAATATCCAGATAGAAAGCCTCAACGATCCTACAGGAGTCGACACCATCGATGCTGACGAAAACGCACCGGCTGAATATTACAGCCTTCAGGGAATGCGTCTTGCCGCTCCTGAAAAAGATCAGCTTGTGATTGTTCGCAAGGGAAGCAAATCCTACAAAGCCATCATGCGTTGACAGACGTCAATCAATCGTTAAACCAAGAGTCCGGCATCACACCGGACTCTTTTCTTTATTCACGAAGAAGAGGGGCGGTGTAATTGCCGTCCCTCTTTCTCCATATATTTAATGTGTGCCTATATCGCTTCAGCGAACAAGGACCTTGCTCACATCGCTGCCCTGACGTTTGATAAGAAGCATTCCCTTTTCAGGATTTGCCACACGCATGCCGTCGAGAGTGAAATATTCAGCCGGAACATTGGAATCCATGACGATGCCATTCACACCGCTGTCGCCGCCTTTGAACACAATCTTGAAAGTGTTACTCTTGACAGGCCAGAAACTCTCATTATTGCCGCTGATACTTACACCGAAATTGTAATATTCCTGACCGCTAAATACAAATGTGGTGCTCGGATAAGTAAGAGTGTTGTCCTTGAAGTTGGCCCAGATTGTTGCCGGGAACTGAGACTTTGTAGTATCATAACCATATTCGGGCACAACGTCAGCCACCTGCGAATAGAATTCGATCATGCCGCCGCCCTGACCGTTGTATGTCACGCCTGTTGTGGAATTCTCGATCCATGCGTCCGGAGCGTTCTCAGTGTGAATCACCATATAGTGACCATCGGAAACAGTAAACGCAGTTTCTGCCGGGTTTTTCCAGTACTTGTAAGGATTTACAAGACGATATATTCCGGGAGTAGTCTCGCTTTCCTGAAGAGGAACGTCGAAAGTGCTCTCCGCCACATTGTCTGGGAATATGGCATGCAGATATACATCGGTAAATGAAGCTTTACCGGCGTCTTTCCATCCCTCGTTGGGATCCGGTTCCTTTGCGCCTGGCATCATGATTGCAAATGAAGCCTCGCTGTTGCCGAGATACGAGCCTGACGTGTCTTCGGAGAAATCTACCAGAAATACGGCATATTTCGTAGATTCCATAGTGAAATAAGTCGTAGAAGTGATATATCCGTCCTTGTATTTGGCCAAAGATCCCGGCACTACTTCTATAACATCCTGAATAGTGATCTCATCACCTATCATACCCCAGGCATTCATCTTGCAGGAGATCTCACCGCCATCTGCTCCCTGGAGGGTGTAACCGGTATTGAACGGGTGCAAAAGCACATACTGGTTGTCAACCACATCAAACACTATCGGAGTCATCTTCGCCTCGTTGAAAGTCAGAGTGAACTCTCCTTTCGGATCTTTCCAGTTCTTGTAGGGAGCAAGAATGCGGTAACGTCCGGCGGTTGTGGTGCTTTTCTCAAACTCCACCTCCATAGTCTGCGGAGCGTATGCAAGTGTGGAGAACACCATGTCGGTATACTGACCTTTGCCGATCGCCTCCCAAGTCTCTTCCGCTTCAGCCTGACGGGGAGCGGCAGCCTTAGCCTTGTTGACGGAAGCGGCTTTCATAGAAGCTCGGTCGAACGGCAGTTTTTCCGATGTGCCAGCGGTCGGAGTAAAGACAGCGGCCGAAGCCGTGAGTGCCATGCCAAAGGCAAGCGCACTGAAAACTGTACAGTTTCGTTTCATAAATAATGTTGATTAAAATATAAGTATTTGAGTTTTCTACCCCAAAAATAGACAAAATATCTGAATTGACAATAACCGTGCGTTCTTTTATTCTCTTTTTGGTTTCAAATCAAAAAAAATATTCCGGCATCATCGAATATCTTTAACTTTATTTAATTGATTCATATTTATATGTAACTATTCAGCGAATGGTTGATCTAGGCACCAAATCTTGCGGATATTGAAT
>CANEHE010000061.1 GCA_947427285.1 uncultured Porphyromonadaceae bacterium | reverse complement strand
TCGATATATTAACTTAAGTTTCAACTACTTCGGTAATTTTTACCGAAGCATTGTAATAGTAAAGGCCCTGATTATATAACCAGAGCCTTGTCGTAATGAGAGAGATATAGGAGAATTTGTCAGCGGCGGATGAGCTTGAGCATGCGGCCGCGGGTGGTCACGATGTATAAGCCGGGTGCCCATGCGGATCCGTCGATCTCAACTTTCGTGTCTTTGGCGTGGAAACGGATCATTGTCTGGCCGGAAACGGCACTGATCGTCACTTCTTCATCTGGAGTCAATCCGGAGAGGGTGAAGCTGCCTGTGAATGGAGATGGGGAGGCGAGGAGTGTGGACGATTCGGTGTCAAGTTGTCCGACTCCACCCATACCACCTTTCTGTGTCACAGTAAGAGCAAGGGTCGAGGCACCGTCGGTAAGAGTGAGATGTCCGGTGCGTGTGGTGGCTTCCGGAAGCGGGTCCACTTCAAGACGGAGTGTGTCTACAGTCAGTCCGTTGGGTTGGCCGGTGATTCTAAGCCAATCGGCGTCGGCAGAGACAGGGGTGTCATATCCCATATAAGAGAAAATGGGTATCTCCGTGATGCCTCCTTTGGCGTCGACTTCGATCTCCGACGGCGTGCCGGCCGGGAGAAGTGACATAACCGAATGATGGAGGGAGGGATAGATCATGAACGAGGTGCATTTTCCAGCGCCGAAATATTCGTTTGCTTCAACCCATTCCCCTTCCTTAAGCATAAGGGCGGTGTTGCCCTCGGAACGGAAATCGGCCATTGCGAAAGAGACGCAGCATCCTTCCGAAAATTCCGGAAGACCGTCGACCACGATGAAGAATTCATCATCCACTATGGGACATTCTGTAAACGGGAAGGCTGTACCGACGAGATCAGAGCCTGACGAGGCGGGTGTGTCGAGTTCGAACACACTCCACCACATTGAGTCAAGACGTTTGTCGGGTTTACCATCTTTTGAGGTATAGATATGGACTCCCACGTTGGCGATCTGGTCGGCAACCTCTGTGGCTTCCGCTTTTGTGAAGTATACATAAGCTCCATCTACCATCACAGGACGTGACGGTTTGGAGAAGCGTTCGGCGTATGCTGTGATCTTGCGTGTGTTTGAGCCGGGGAAGACGCCCCAGTCGCCCATGTCGAAGTTTGTGGCACGGTCTGTAGGCAGAAGATTGTTGACCACGCCTGAATATTCCACACTGATCTCGCAGGATGCTTCGGATGCTCCATGCCGGTTGGCGGCGTGAAGCGTCACGCTCTGGTCATGAAGATAACTGTAGGCCACCTGTGGCGTTTCCTCGGTGGAGGTGACGGTTTTCTTGTTGTCAGGATCCGCACCGGTGAAAGTCCACTGCCACGAATCGGGAAATCCGGCGGAAGCATCGGCAAACGTCACCGGTACCAACGGGGCGACAAGATGCTTGCGTGTCGAGCTGAGACGGAAAGTAGCAGGGGGGAGGATCCGGGCCTGAGGTTCCGTTCCGGTCACTTTCACGAAAGCAGTGCGGGTCTTGACGGAAGTGTTGCCGTCAGCATCTGTCACTGAAAGAGTTACGTCATATTCTCCGTCGCGGGTGTAATATACCTCAGGAGACTGGAGCGAAGATGTTTCGGGCACGGCTCCCGGCATGGTCCACTCCCATTTCACAGGTGTTCCTGACGACATGTCGGCGAAAGAGACGGTCTCGCCGGTTTTTACCGACACCTCATCCACGGCCTTTGCCCCGGAGACGGAAAAATTGTCGATGGCGAAGTCTCCCATATATCCGCCCGTATTGAAGTTGTCTTTGCCGCCGGGTCCGTATGTGAACCGGAAGCTGACTGTATGTCCGGCAAACTGTTCAAGACCTACTATGACCTGACGCCACCGCCAGGGCTTTTCATCTTTCTCTTCGGAACTGTTCCAGAGATGGATGGTATCGGTGGGAGTGCAGGCCTCAAGTTCAAGACGGCATTCGTCGTCATAGTTCTGTGAGAAACCGGTGTAGAACGACAGCGATCCGTTGGACGGAACTGCTACGGCGGGGGATATGGCGTGAGACGTCTCTCGTTTGAACACTTGATAAGGACCGTCCACATAAAGTGAACTGACATCGGTAGGATCGATTTCGGAGAAACTTTTTGCGTTTCCTGGTTCGGCGATACGTTTTACGATCCATGTAACTTCTGTCGTAGAATCGAATTTCCATGTGCTTGCGCCGTTGTCGAAGTTTTCAGTGAAAACCGGCTTGAGCGATGACGCACCGGCCACGGTGAAGTCTGCGGTAAGTCCGGAGCCGGTGGCTGCGTCGACTGGAGTCCGCATGATATTGACCCCGTGGAATTTTTCGGCCGGAGCTTTCTGAAGCATTGTGTCGCCGCGTCCGGTCACTTTCATGGCCTGCGGCACGAAAGCTGCCGCTATGCCTGCGGCGAGAAAGCCGACCGTTGCAGCGGAAAATAGTCTGATATTCATTGTAGGTAAATGTATGAATTATGGTAGGATGGTACAAAGTGGGAATCGGACAGGTCCGATAAGCCGGACCTGTCCGATCGTTTAAGAGTATGTTTATCGGATAAATCTTATCTGGGAGGTCTGTCCGTCTGCTGAGATATGGCGGGCGACATATACTCCTGTCGGAAGTGCGCTTATATTGGTTTCTCTTTCTGTGGATGAGATAATGCGCACACCCTGAATGGAATATACTTCGGTCAGTCCATAGGTGTCAGCAATGATTTCAGAGGTCTGACGATTGTAACGCAGAGTTTCGCCGGTTGTGACGGCATCGACGGATGTCGGATCTACGTATGTCTGTTCGATATCGGCCTGTGTCAGGCTCAGAGTCCAGTTGTATTTCGGAAGCAGATATCCGACATGGTATCTGCCTGTGGCCGGCACGTTGAACGACACTTCCGTGACTGCGGGATAACTTACCGACTCCACGTGGAAGCTGCCGATCATCTCTACGGAGTCAAGCCGTGCCAGATCTGTGTTACGGGTCAGATAGATGCAGAAATCTTCCGGATATCTGGCTGAGTTGCAGGTGGCCTTGAAGCTGACTTTACATGAGCCTTCCGCCATTATGATGGGAGGTGTGAAAGCCCATGCGCTGTCGGGGGTGAAACTTGCCACCAGGGCTTCTTTCGCCGCGTCGTATTTCCAGTTTAATGTTTTCCCTTCCGGATTGACGAACGTCCAGAGGGCGAAATCCTCTGCTGTGCCGAAGTCAGGTTTATAAGGAAGAGCAAGAGCCTCTCCGCCTCTGACAGGAGCAGCGTCTGTTGCCTCACCTTCGATCGTATCGTTGACAGCTTTGACGGAATATACGTACATTTTAAGCGGAAGCTGTGTGTCTGTATCGGTGTATGGAGAGGTTTTCACCTTGTCATCGAGTACAGTTCCATCGCGGCTTACGGTGTATGTCAGTTTTCCCAGATTGATATATCCGCCGTGTATGCCTTCGGTGACAGCTGAGAACGTCACAGTGTGGGTGCCGTCTGTGTTTTCCACCGCGCTTACCTCTTCCGGTGCTTTCGGGGTGTCGGGTCCTACCCATTCCGAAGTGACAGTCACCGGTTCGCTGGCCACATCGGCGATGAAGGCTGTGATGGTGTAGGTGTAGATTCCGGGTTCGGTAATTGTGGTGTCATCGTAGAAGCCAGAGTTGCCCCCTTCCAGTGTGCGCTGAGTCTCGACAAGTGATTCACCGCGACGGATTTCGATGCGGTCTACTACAGGCATATCTGTGCCGGCAGTGGTTTTGTTTGGATTTTCCCACGAGAGTAATACTTTCAATTCACCTTCTGGTGCAGCCTCGGCTTTGGCCTCTGTTACCGGTAGGGGAGCTGTGGCTACCTCGGTTACAGACAGACCATTGACGTAAATGTCGTTTGAGTCGCTGGAGTCGGTCACTACGAAAGCGATATAGTATGTCCCGTCGGCCGGTACGCTGAAAGGTGTCTGTACATTCCCCTTGAATGTGGAAGAGATTGTCTGGGCCCAGACTGTTTCCGAAAGGCCCTCTTCTGTGGGAGCGGTGCCTACTCTTATGGAAAGATTCTTCGGGCTTGTGGCTCTTGATACCCAGGTGGTGAAGTCCACGCTGTAGCTTTTGCCTGCCTCAAGCGTGAATATCGGAAGTATAGCGAAGCTTGACCCCGGGCTGTTGTTGCCCCAGAAGTTAAGGGCTTTGTTTGTGGCATTATATCCCCAGTCCCGGCTTCCTGCAGTGTGGAAGAAAGTGAACAGATCTAAGGAGGCTTTAGATGCCAAGTCATTGATATAGGGGGGGTACATCGTTCCGCCCGTCACAACTGCGTCGCTTTTTGCCGCTCCGAGTTGTGATGAACCGTTGTAGATCACGCCTACCTCGTACACATACGATCCGAGTCCGGTGATGGAGGAGTCGGTATAGGGCAATTCTCCCGACCATCCCTCTTCAAGGACTATGGCCGTAGCACCGTTTTCGGAGCGTGAAATCCGGTATTTCAGTAATGTGGGATCGACATATCCGCCGTGCGATCCGACAGGTGCGGTCCAGGTGAGTGTCACCGCTTTCTCGTTGTCGGGCACTGCGGTAGCTGTAAGACCGGTGACATTGCCTACCTGACTGTCAGGACCGATCCAGTCAGAGGCGACAACTGTTGCTGTGGCCGTAGACTCGCCTTCGGCGTTGAATGGTATAACTTTGTAATACCACACACCGGCTTCCGGCACCGAGGTGTCTTCCCAGGAACCGTTTGCGCCCGGAATTACTCCTTCGGAAATAGTATGCACCGGTGTGGCATCTGTTGGAATTGTTTTCGAATCACTGCGGTAGATTTTTGCGCCCGACAGCGATGTCAGGGTGCCTCCGAGAGTGTTGAGCGATGGGTATGCCCAGCTGACACTGGCTTTCAGTTCGCCAAGTGGTGCTGCCGTCACCTGTAATCCGCTGACAGCTCCGGGCAGAGGAATTACCTCTTCCACTTTAAATTCATACATGGCGAAATTACCCATGAACCCTTTTGAAGTGAGGTGAAGACCGATGTAGTAATCGCCGCTGGCGTCCACACTCACCGAACCCTTCTTCTCTACCGGGGAGGAGGATCTGCCGAATCCAGTCTCTTTTATTACTTCGGAAGTCATTGCCTCCGGCGTCTGGGTTAGACCGCAGCAGACTGTGAAATCCTGTTTGTCACCTGAATAAGTAGTGAGATTTTGCACCTTCGCTGTGATCGTATAACTTTTTCCGGCGGTCAGGGTGACTGCAGGAGAGATGATCCAGTCGTCCGCAGGCGCAGTTTTGTTTTGGGTGTAGAGCGCACCGTATTCTGCCGACCAGACGAAGCGGTAGGGGTCTCCGTCATTGTTGACATCAAAAAATTTCCACTGGGAGTCAAATACTTCCTGACTCGTGGGGGCTACTGTACACGGAGGAGTTTCCGCGCTCCATGCCTGAAAAACGAATGACATGGAGATAAGAATTGTAAAAAAATTTCTCATATAGGTCAGGTTTAGAGGTTGTTGTTTAAAAATCATTGTTAGAGGCAGAGTGGTGGATTTTTTGTTAAGAGGTTGTTTAAAAATCAGAAGAAAATTCTTAGACGGCCTCTAAGTTAGGTATTCAAGATAATTTTTCCGATGACGCTTTGCAAGGGATTGATGCCACAAAGATAGCGAATATATATTTAACGTCAAAGTAAAATATGTAAAAATATCAAGAAACTATTATAATGAGTGTAAATTCGGAAATAAATCGCTATATTTGCAA
>CANEHE010000060.1 GCA_947427285.1 uncultured Porphyromonadaceae bacterium | reverse complement strand
TAACCTGTCAATCACATTATTAGACAAGTGTTAATTTTTGTGAAAGAGAGAAACTTTCTAATCAAATTTCAGATTTTGCACTCAAAAAATCATTGATGCGGAGATTCCGAATGAGTTTCCGTCACAACATGGAGTGATAGAAAGTGAATGTTTTTTTGCCCACGGTCGTGTAAAAATATAGGAGGAACCGGCACCTATGGCAGCACCGACCACAACATCCCACCAATGATGCTTCTTTGAAAAAACACGTCCCCAAGCCACATACGTAGCCAGCGCATAAGCCGGAGCACCAAATTTCCAACCGTATCGACGCTGTAGATAAGCAGCAGTGGCAAAGGAGACCGCCGCATGTCCCGATGGGAATGAATGCCAATCTGATCGATCCGGACGCTGCTCCTTGACAGTATACTTAAGAAGCAGAGTAACTCCGGCTGTTGCTGCAGCAGAAAATGCACCTTGCTTCAAGCCTTGCCAATCCTGCGTAATAAGAGTACCGGCCAAAGCGGCCACAGGTAATGCCAATGCGAATACATCAGTAGAAATCCGCACTCCTTTTTGTGCTGAAGTGGGATAAAACTTATTGTCTGGAGTGGATTGGGGCAGCTCCTGTGCAAAAGAAGCCGCATTCACCAAAAAAAGAAATGTCACCAGTACCCATCGCTGTAATGGCTTAAACGAAGAAAACATAAATCTTTGGTATAAATATGATGAGACCTGCTGCAACCGCGGCAATAACGAATAGAAGAACAGCACCAGCGGCAACGTCTTTTGCTCGTCCGATAAGCGGATCAAACTGCGTCGAAACCTTGTCGGCAATACACTCAATGGCAGTATTGAACCCTTCCGCCATAAATACACCACCTATACATAGAATGACCACACACCATTCCAAAGCAGATATAGAGAAAAGTCCCCCTGCCAAAATGACAAGCACTGCAACGCAAAGATGTACCTGCGCATTAGGTTCACGCCCGAAAAGGGTGCAAATCCCTTTCCAGGCGAAAACGAACGATCGCAGACGACCGCGCACAAATCTCATTTTACGTCCGTCAGTAGTCATAATCAAACGACAATTGGTCAATATAAAGCAATGCCCCTACTCCTCCGGTAAAATAATCACCATATTTCGACGAAGAAACTGTAATCTGCATATACGTCGGGATACGAGAAGTGGAACGATACTCCAATGGGATTACAAATTCCTTATACGAATCCATAGTGCCAGAATATATAAGTTCACCATAAGCGATGATCGACGGAAGACTCGGATCGAAGAGTTGCCGTGACTTTGGATCCGTACGAATCTCATAAGGTGCCGTCCAATCGGCAAGAGCGACATAAATATGACATGAATCCGGACGTCCTATCAAGTATTTGTGATCTGCATCGGACCTGTCAATCGTACTTGTCTTGTATTGAAAATAGCCACGCAGTTTTGTGGGGCGCAAGGTCCATGGCTGCCCGAAAGCCAGAACCCCATTAGTTCCGGAAGTACGGAGGTATGAGCCGGTAAAAATATTCCCGGCGGCCAATTTACCAATTCCAAACACATTGGCATAGATTGTCTCCAGTCGGGCCGACTTTCCAGCACCATCAGGAGTATAATCCGATGGCACAGAATTTGATTCCCCTACTGTTGTCGCCCCTTTATTACCTGTATCCCAGAATTTGAGTCCACCCTCATTCCAAGGTTGCCACACCTTACCGTCAAGCGACCATTGATCGAACGTTCCATTAGGTATCAATTCAGTAGACTGCGTGGTGACATGGATCTCTTTCCCAAATTCCTCTCCCGCAAACGCACGGACCACATACTCTGTCAGAGGCTGGAGATGAGGAATGCATGCAGAGAACGATGTGCCCTCGGAAATGATTTCCGATTCAGAGACATCAACCCAATCTTCGGAATCAGAACGTCTGTATTGGAATCCATGCTCCAAGCCTTCCTGCGATTCGCCGTAAACCCATATCACTTCTGACCAGGCATCCGCGGAAACCGTGCTGACCATGAAATCGACCTTTTCAGCATATACAGTCCATCGCTCCGTGCGTCCATGGGCAGTGACATCAATGTCAATAGGACGTACAAGATTGATCCGTCCCGGCTTAATATCAGGTGAAAGTGTGGTAATCCCAGCCGGACCAAGTTTTATTGAAGTCAGATTGAGATATGCCAGATTTTCCTGTTCGGCAATCCTGACAATGACACGTCTGCCAGGGACATCGATCACAGTCTGCCCGATCTGTCCCTCAATAGTAAGATAGCGTTCTATCTCCTGGACTGCCGTTATGGTCCAGGTATAGTCCTGATAGCGCGAGAGAACAATATTGATCGGCGAAGCGAGATCGAAAGTCCCGCTAAGGAGGTCTGTGGAACATTCGGCACCTTCGGTCATTGTGAATTCCGAAAACCCGACTGCCCGTATATCGACGTCCTCATTTAGATAGACAGTCGCCTTGAAATTTTCATCGTCAATCACCGCAGGCAAAGATTCCCCTTCCGCCGCCAACGAAAGTATCATCTGCGGAATACGCGGGTAAGGAATATCGTTTTTAATGCAGCCGGGAAGCAGCGCAATAATGGAAATTACGAAAAGATATGGTATCGCTGACCTTGATTTCATATATGGACTCCTAAGCCGAAGTTTATGTTGAAGATATTAAATTTGAAATTAGCACCTGATGTGAAGCGGTTGCCAAGAGCCTCTCCATTTACCGTCTGCTTCTCATTGCGGAGATAAAAGCCAAACACACCAAAAGACACATTAAAAGATACATTTTTCATCACGAACACACATACGCCGGGAGAAAAAGCGAGTCTGGCCTGCATATAGGTAGTATGGGTATTTTTCAGTTCCCCCGCATAGGGACGCTGGAAGTCACTGTTGCCGGAAGCAAACGATAATTCCACTTCATTGAAAATACCAAATCTTGATCCACGCGTGATGCCGATGTATTGAGCACAAGTGACAGCTGCCGAATATTCCTCACTACCATACGCGATGTCGGAAAGATTAAAACTGATGTCATCCGAAAAATCAAGATTCAACGAGCCTAATCCAGCCTTTGCCCTCGTATAGTTCAACCTTACTCCGACAGAGACATTGTTCCGGATAAAATAAGATACCGAAGGTTTTATAGAAAATATGTGCCCGGACACATCCACATCAGTAAGAAGATCAAGAGCCCGGAGATCGGAAGAGGAGAATTCACCGTATGATGCTGTCAGAGCGAAATGCCACTGACCTTTGGGGATAAATAGAAAGTTAAACAGCCCTCTGTCAAACCGACCGAAATTCCGTTGTCTGATTATCAATGGCACAGTATCCTTCCCGACAACGACTCTTTCCTTTGGATCCACTTTGGAATAATCTCTTACTATTCTGGATTTTCCTTCGATGACAGATCTGAAGCCGTCAGCAAGGGAATCCGGCACCCACATCAGGCGTCCCGGCACATCTCCGGAAGCAAGCGAATCCTGATCAATTTCCATCGATGTCGACGCAAAAGCCCCGGAAGTCACGAACATCAATGATAATATAATATTAATCAACTTCTTCATGATGTCATAGATAGAAGGCTACGCCAAATGATATTGAAAAAAGATTTATACGGAAATTCGCCGACTTCGAATTTCTTTTCGACATATAAATCTGATCAGAAATCTGCTTTGTATCGGTGTATTTGAAACCCAACACACCTACATTGACCTCCAGAGCGGAATAGTTGCTCAGAAACACACAAAGCCCCGGCGCAATACCAACATTCAAGGAAAAATTACGCTCATAAGAACCAGTGAGACTTTCCGTCTTTCCCTTCATGAGTTTAGATTGTCCTCCTCCAAGTTGAAACTGAAGTTCACTGAAAAAACCGAAACGTTTGCTGCGCCCTATTGAGAAATAGTTACGCATGATGGCCATGGCAGAGTAATTATGCGAGAGACGGTAAAGATTCTCTACATTAAATTCATTATCGGCACCGACTACAATATCGGCATTCTCAAGTTTCGTCAGAGAACGGGAATACGCGAACTTACCGCCAAGACCAAGATCGTCTTTCACAATATAACAGACCATGGGAGAAACTTTAAAGGAATATGTATCTCCCGAAATACCCTCAAGAATCAGAAACTGGTATTTGTTCTGGTTGGTCTGGTCGTAGGAAATGGAGAGGCCGGCAACCCATTGTCCTTTGGGGACAAAGACCACCGACTCAATCTCGCGTTTGAATTCTTCCTGCGCTCTCGCCCCCAACGGGACGAGAGCCAGAAAGAATACCGACAGTATGACTGCAAGCGATTTATTCATACACAAGTTCAAAGTCGTCAAGATAAACGACGCTCTTATCCGAACCGGAGAAGAAATCGCCGTATTTTGAGGCTGACACGACAATCACAAGATAAAGAGGTTTGTCGGTTGCTGCTCGGTCGCGATATTCCAGAGGGATCTCCACGCGCTGCAATGCTCCGTCAGAGCCAAAGGCATCTGTCCACGTAACCTGACCATAAGCAACCACCTTGTCGTAGTCCTCATCACCTGCGTTCACAGGGAACAGTTTGCGATTGTTGGGATTCGTACGAATTTCAATAGGAGTTGTAGTCAAAGCTGCATAGATCTGGCAATGATCGAGTGAACCTTTGAAATTTTCAGGAAGGAAACTTTCGTTCCCACTCTTTATGATGCCTACAGTTCCCGGACGGTAATTAGCCCATACGGCCACCTTGTCAGGATGCGAACTGTTGTATTCACGTCCGAGCGAAAGTATGCCGTTGGTACCGTCTGTCTTCACATAGTCTCCAGTAAAGACATTTCCCGCAGCCAGCATACCCAACGCCGACGTTGAGGCAAGACGGGCAGAGTAAAGACCGGAATGGAACATATCGGTCGATTTATCAGTAAGCACCTTGTTAGCCGTCGCGCCGCCTTCATTGCCGGAATCCCAATAAGTAGGTTCCGAACCGAGACCAGGGAAGATCACGGTCTTGGTGCCAAGCATCGTTTTAGCGGAATATGTTCCCCAGTCCTCAAAACTTGCATTCGGGATAGTGAAAATACTTTCTGTGGTGAAGGACATCGGTTCGGAAGCATACGAGCCTGCGACCGCGCGGTATTCATAACGTGTGCCGGGCTTAAGACTTGAAAGTGTCACCTTGAATCCCTGGCCGACGGCCTTCTGCGGATTGCGGCGGCGCAACTGAGCCACATTATCAAGAGACACCTGAGTCCACGTAGTGGAACCTGCCTCGCGATACTCAAGCACAGGCGGATTGGTTGCATCAACGATCGTTCCGGTAATGACGGCCTTACGCGCACGGAGATTGAGCAAATTATCCTGAGCCACCGGATCAAGAACCACCGGATCGTCTATCACCTGACTTCCCTCGCCTACTCCGATACGTATCTTGGTCGGAGTGAACTTGCCATAAGTGTCGTAAGGCGTAAGTGTGAACTCATACGCGCCTTTAGCCAAGGCATTGAGCCATCCGGCTTTTAGATGCAAATATGCAGTGACCGTGTTTTTTGCCTCATTCGGGATAACCTCCCAGTCAATTCCGGCATTGCGAAGCTCAACCGAGATATGGTCGGCAATATTCATCAGATCTATCTCTGACGACGGAAGAGCGAGAGCTTCGGCCTGTTCAGAACGGATGAAAAGATTCTTCAATCCCCCGAAGGCCTTGATCTGTATTGATTTATCGGCAAACTGTCCCGGATCTGCGAAAATCTGCTTCTCAACATCAAACCCAACACCTTTCACTGCCGGACGACCCAAAATCGTAACCTCGCTTTCAATCAGAATCTCCCGGTCATCTATTGTTACCAGAAGGAACGTGCCACCAATCTCGTCATAAGTCGGATTGTCAGCCACATTCAGGATATATTCATGGCCTTTCTTCACATCAGGAATCTCACCGGTCACAGAGAAATCCTTGCCGTCGGCACTTACGCCGGAGATAGTGTAGGTCAGATTCTTGTCGGCGTTAGGCATCATGAAATAACCTTTGGCCCCGATGTTGTCAGTAGTGAAGTCGAGAGTACCCCGTGAATGTCCTATTGTAACCCTGAAGTCACTGACATTCACGGCATCGACAGAAGCCTTGTTGATTGAGGCAACAACATTTGCGATGCCGCAACGCAACGTGACATCAGTATCACCACCATTGATCTCAAACTGCGACTGTCCCTGATAGAACTTCTTGTCGAACGAAGCCGACACACTGTCACCAGCCCAAGCCTCGGCAAGGTATGTCCCGGCGCGGAGCGGAATGCGGTCAGGGATGTTCTGCTGTCCCTGATACTTGCGGACAAGTCCCTTGGAATTGGAAATATACAGGACCGTAGAACTTCCGAGGTCAATATTGTCGGTCTCGGCACGCGTAATGTCGGAATTGATCACCATCTTGACGCGAAGAACACCGTCACTTTCTGCGCCGAACGGATCTTCGGAAACGCACGACTGGAAACCGGAAGCAGCAACTGCCGTGCAGGCCAGAAAGGCCATATTTTTTATGATAGATTTCATTGTCGTGGCTGTTTTATTTTGTCACTCTGAGAGTGAGTGTTTTTTCT
>CANEHE010000059.1 GCA_947427285.1 uncultured Porphyromonadaceae bacterium | reverse complement strand
TGAAATATTGACTGATGCTTATTTATTATTCACATTTGTTTTTAAACAAGCTCTATATCTGTCCGTGCGGTGAATGTTGCTCATTTCTGTACCAAAACTGAGGTCTCCTTTCCACACAGGTAAAGAGACCATGATGTTGCCTGCAAGAAGTCGGTTCCTGACATCATTCACAGTTGTAAATCCACGCTCCGGATTTGTCGTTGAAATCTCATTCTCTGTGTTATGCTGGTTGTTTATCTGCCACAGCGCGTCAAAATTAGCTGACAAATGCCATTTCCCTACCTCTCTGGTATAATACGCGCTGAAAAGGTGTTGTCGGTTATGGCGGTCTATATCGGAATAGTTCTCAAGATTTTCGGAGAATATGCCGTTGATATAGCGGTCAGTCAGAGAGTTTCCTTTAGATGTGGATGGTTTAAAAGAGAAGTCATAATAGAAACCTAAACTATGGGACGAGACGTTATAGTTCAGACCTATTTTACCTTGATAGACGGGATATCTTGCCAGATCCTTTCCAGAGCTGTTCTGTTGTACGATGCCGGATTTGAGATATTGAAATGTCGTATTAGAAAAACGTGGACGTTCTCGGTAATTTTCATAATTCAACATACCGAAAAGGTCAAAGCCGTTTCTACGCCAGTTGAAATTGACCTGCTCAAAAAGATAAGTGTAATGCTTGTATCCGATTGTTGTGCGGTCATTGAACGAGAATCCCTCTCCGACAGGCGCAACGGTGCTTATTCTGATTACAGAATTGACGCTGGAGGCATAACGCGCTCCCGGATTGGTAATGACATCGACATTTTTGAGTTGTGTCGAGGCAAGCTGGTCAAGTTCTGACATGTTTCTTACCTGTCTGCCGTTTATGTATATAATAGGGATGCCTTTTCCAATCACCTCTATACCCGAACCGGATTTGGTTACAAAAGGCATCTTGCCAAGCACTTCGAGGGCGGTGCCTGTGTTAGCGAGATAGGTGCCCGAAACAGCAACCTGCACACCGTCGCCTTTAAATTTTGTCATAGGTCGTGAACCTTTGACTATTACCTCGCCAAGCATATACGAAGCCGGTGACATTATAATATCACCTGAATCATAAGTCGGATTATATATAATCCTGTCCTCAAATCCCATTGCCGAAATTTGCAGGAATACCGGGATCTGGTTTCCTCTAACGACAAATTTGCCGTCAATATCCGTGACGGTACCGTCAATCAATGTGGAGTCGTTAAGGGATTGCAGCGTTACATTGACAAATTCCAAAGGATTGCCGGAATCATCCCTTATCCTGCCTTCATAGGTCTGCACCTTGGCAGAAAGCGTGTTGAAGCACAGGCAGAGCAAAAGCCCTGCCATTAATTCCTTTAATGACATTGAATTATACTTTTTGATTATTGTTTCGTTAAAGACCGCCGGTAACAATCCATCCACCGGAATCGGTTTCCTGTAAGGCAATGTTATGGCAGTGTATGGAGCCGTCTCTGAGTTCCAGTGTGTATGGAACAAAAATTGAGTTGCTTGTGCCAGAGGTAAAGGAATGTCCTATCGAAACCAGTCTTGAACCACTGAATTTCTCCCTGTATGTGATATCAGAAACTGCCCTCATCATTACTTTGTCGAGAACTGAATTATCCCAGTCGGCAAAAGCATTCAGCACAGTCAATGCTGCTTCTTCCGCACTAAGACCTATCAATCCGACAGGATGATTATCCGTTTCGACATAACGGATACCATCGGCAAGCCGGCATATATCATATTTATGTCTCCCATAATTAATAGCAGAAATCTTAAGCACCGTAATTTCACGATTTCTTGAAATCACACTTACCGTGGCCCTTTTAAGCCTTTTTGTATCAGCGTCAATCACATACCTGCGGATGTTTTCGGATTCTGAAATAGAAGAATTCAGTAAATACGGATTTTCAAAATTGCCTTGAGGTACAGCGTGGACGGTAAGAATTATTTCATTACCTTTTTTATTCACCTTATATTCCGCACCATCGCCGTTGGTACAGTTATACAGTTCTGTTTCAAGTATTTTCTTGGAAGTCAACAGAGTGGCCATATATCCCAACACTCTTTCATTATCAACTCCGGAGAGATGCATTCCTAATTTGAGAGATGGCAACCATGTGTAAATATCCGATCCATTGCTTGTTGCAATACGTTCTCCCTTATCAATTCTCCATTTCAAAAGTGAATCAGAATCGGCGATGTATATGTTGTGTACGACAAAATCCTCATTTATGTCGATATATCTGAAATTTTCCACCGGACGTGTCCTGATTTCGACTGTCATCTCAATATACTCGGTGCTTTCGAGTGCTTTTATCGCCTCGGCAAGAATCTCTTTTGCTGACATGCCAGATGGAATCAACACAAACATCAGTACTGCCGCGACCGCGCTCAGACCGATTCCTCCGAATACCCATTGTCGGATAACATGTTTTCTATCTTTCTGTTCCAATGCACGGTTGACTTTAAGGCGCAATTCTTCAGAAGCCTTTATGTCACGGCGAGGTTTCAACAATTCTTTTATCTCTTTGTAATCATCCATGCTATGACATTTTCTTATTAATAAACAGGTTTCTTAATTTATCCATTCCGGATTTATACCGGGATTTTGCAGTGGACTGAGTAATGGAAAGTATGCCGCTGATTTCCACAAACGACAATCCGTCAATCACATGCATTCTTATTACGTCTGCTTCACGCAACGGCAGAGCGTCCAGACAAGCGTTTATTCTGTCTGCATCTTCCAGATCAAGAGCCTCATCCACTCCCTCTCCTATATCAAAATTTTCAATCGGCAACAGGTCTTTATGGTCAGATCGAACATAATCGAGACAAAGATTATGGACAATCCTGAAAATATAAAGCCTGATGCTCTCCAACTTGATATTGTCAGTATCTCTCTCAAGAAATTTCAGAATAGCATCGTACACAAGATCCTCGGCCTCATCGTGATTGCCAAGTCGATAATACGCAAAACTAACAAGATAGTCGAGATTATCCTCGATTATCCTGCTGATTGTTTTGTGCCGTGTCTTCTTAAACATTCTGTGTCTGTATTGATACTTCTACCTAATAAGACAGAATCTCGCCAGAATCGACGAGATTCAAGTGTTAAAAATATTAATCCACTAATTTCCCCTTTTTGAAAGATAAAAATGATCGTTTAAGAATATAGTATGCAAAGCTAAAAAACGTATATTTTGTTATTTGTTCAGTAATTTTGTTTGCGGTTATTGATAGCGAGATGGTAGCATTCGGCAAAGTGTTGGCGCAGTGCATCGCTAACCGGATACATTAGGGGTAACACGTCGGTCGTGTGTGGATATGATATTCGGCTATCCGGACCGTACACCACACAATAGCAATCGTCGAGTGTATAGTGCCAGTAATTATCATCGGTGTTTTCTATGCCTATGCTTTCTGCTATGCATGCTTTTTCAACTGCCTTACGCATTTCCCAGCATTGTTCGATTGTCGGTGGTTGCTTCACCACAACTCCTAAGCGCACCTGTTTCTTATCCCGGTCATATACCTCTACAATATCCCCAGGTTTGAAACGGATTGACTCTGCATAGCGCCCTCTGAATCTTGCTGACGTATGATCAAGCTCTTTGATCATAGCAGCACACACTGACTGCGCGTTGAGATTTCCTGTACGGTCATAGACCCAGAGTCGTTGATACTGATCGCATGAAATATCGCAATTAATAGGTAATTCATATATGTACAGTGCATAAAGTTGTTCATTGAGATATTCTTTATGTATGAACCTAGGGAGCATAAATCGCACTCTGCGCCAGTCGGCATACATAATACTCTGACATAGTTTCACTTCAAACTCTGTTACATCCTTTGCGTCCTTAAGCCGATTGGTATATCTGTGCATATCCACGCGGTAAACGCATTGCCTGTCAATATATGGCGGATTGAGCGCCAACGCCTTGAATTCGTCAAACGTCATATAAACGAAGTCAGATTAGTAAAAAATTATGCTTGCTATTCGTTCTTCATTGTAGTATGGCGAAATTATGCCCACACATCTTTCCCATCAGGATGCCAATAATCCGCCCAGCATGCCATTTTGCAGTCATTCCGGATTAATCGGAACGTGCATTTTGTATTGTCCGCTTCGTATGAATCATATACTATATCTGAGTAGCCGAAGTCTGTCAATATTCCAATCTTATCATCCCACTGAGTCATGAAGAAGAGAGTCGGCTCTTTTTCCGTAATCAATTCATCCTCATATATGTCATCCGCAATAGGAGGCATGAGTGTTTCAAGCAGTGGCAGGCAGTCCCCATAGGGCTTTTTATGTAGAAAGGGGTATGTAACCTTTAGTGCACCCCATTTCTTTGTTTCTCTGTCCTGAACAAAAAACAGACTTCGCTCCCATCGTTCCGGAATGATGGCATTGTATTGAAAACCGGTCATCAGAACATGTGGATTGGATAACGAAACCAGCGCCCATGCCTCCCCATTTGAAACCGGCACAAAAATCGGCTTACCGTTTATTGCGTCAAATTGAGCAAATACGTCTGCGAAACTGTCAGGCAACAACTGTTCTCCTGTCGGAGAGATAAGTCCGACGAAAGTATCATCACCAGACTTTCGCGGACGCCAATCATACTGTGTTTCATAAATTTTTAATTGGCGTAATAACTTGCGGGATTCCTTATCCGCGCAACAATAGAGTTTATTTTCTATCTCCCGCAAGCGCATATACACCTGTGCGTCTTCCCTTGTCGGAACAATCAATGGATTAGTATTGTCAACGCAGCCTCGCCAATGATTGAGGTGTACGTAATAATCCTTTTGTCCGGCCTCTGATGTAATTGGATCGACAATACGTCCATGAAGTTCAATACGTTCCATAATCAATTCCTTTTCATACTTTGAGAAGGTCTCGGATTCCTTTAGATACAGGAAATCGTGGTTTAAAAACATTTATAGACGGAGCATATATCTCTTTTAATTCCCCGGATTCACGATATATAACAGCAATTTTATAAGAGTCATTTAAATATTGATTATCTTCTCCCTGAAAGGTTAAACAGGCTTCAACAATATCAAGTGGAATCTTTATTCATGTGTTGAGTTTGTTTGAGAGTTTGCTTATATTCGCTTTGGTGCGGATTACCTTATTTACTTGCTATAATTAACGTTAAGAGAGCCGTACATTTGTACGGTGAAATGTACGACTCTCCAAGAAATCCTGCACCCAATATTCCTTAACGTCGAAATATGATAGCCGGAATTTATTTTTTTCTAAGATTATGAGATGCCTGCATGAGCGTGAGCGTACATTTCTTTCTTAGAAGATCAAGTTCCTCCTTGAGAGCAGGAATCAAGGGTAAAAGTTGACCGTCCACATACTTATCATCCGCAAACAGGATCTTGCTTATCTTACCGAAATTCGCCGGCTTAAGTTCTATTCTATTGGTCTTGGCAGTGGCTTTGATTTCTTTACTGAGAGTATCAATCGCCGGAATTAAGGAAATATTATCCGTGAGAACCTTTGCCATGAGAGGAGTATGGTCGATATGGATCTTTCTTATGCCCGTTGCTTTCAGGGGTTCGGTTTTACCATCGGCAGTCTCGGTATATACCCATAAGTCTCCGTTTACATCAGGAACCCGGATGTAGACGTTCTCCGTTGCGGGATATAACAGCAACGCGCGTATATCTGATAACTGATATGACTTACCGTTCAGCAACACTTGAATCTCACCGGCGTAATCATCAATCCAGTTTTTAAACCAATCGTAATCGCGGTTTGGGGTTGCGGTCTTTTTCCCATTACGCTGACTATAGCAAAATAGTTTCCGGATGATTGAAATCGGATAAAAGATATCCTTATCGTTGCTCATCCTGTTTTGGGTGCTTAACCTGAATGCGAAGTTTTTCTTGAGTTCATCTAATGTATACTCAATTGTGTCACCATCCTCCATGTATTCCAGGCCGGAGCGATATGTTTCCAACGTTTGCGGGATAGCTGCACTTAGCTCTTCGAGTTCTTCTTCATCAGGAATGACCTCAATCTCGTCTTGCAGAAAATCCACATATTTTCTTACGGCAGACCGCCAGTTATTCAGGTCTTTTTTCATCTCGGATGAAACTGAAAGTGAGGATAACAATGCTGAAAGTTTCTCATCCACTTTCTCTAAGATATCAAAAGCGAGAGCAGTGTTATCCTCTCTTAAGGAACTATACACATACTCAAGTCCGGTTATGTATCTTCCGAGCGCCTTTAGATAAGCTATATACGAGCCGGCCGAGGATTTTTTCAGGTTACCATACTCACTCATCCATCCACGAAACTCATCTATCTTGTAGATATCACAAGAGGCTGTAGAGATGGTACCAGACTCAGTGTCTGAGGTCATGGAACCGCACATCTCAGATGTGCCTACTTTGTATGCGCGTCTGAACTCAATATATTGAGTAAGTGCATTTCGCAAAGACTGAGTGCCGGTGTACGGATTACCGTCAATCTCTATCTTGTGAAGAGGGGCTCTTCTTTTCGCCTCGTCTTTTTTCGTATAGGTAAAGACGTTCAGGAGTGTCTCAATCGAGTTATCCTCAATTCTGGAATCCAGATCAGGATATACGTCTTCGATTCTCCGTACCCGGGAAACAACCGACTTTGCGGAATTCCCTTGCCGACCTGACTTAACCAGCCAGTCAACGAATTCACTTTCTTTCATTTGTTAATTATTAATTTAAGTTTCGCAAGTAATGATTTCCTGAGACAGAGGCATAAAAAAACGACA
>CANEHE010000058.1 GCA_947427285.1 uncultured Porphyromonadaceae bacterium | reverse complement strand
GGCCAACATCACCTCGACACTGACCGTCAGCCAGGGACTGAAGAACAGCATGGACATGATCGATGCCACATACATGTTGACGAACGGAGAGAAAGAGATCCGCACACTCAATCTTGCGGCCACCCCAGTGCGTATGAACTACCGCACGAACGTCTACGGCTCGCTTCTGACCACACAGAACAATTTCAACGTTGAGATCAACCCGGCTTTCGAAGGCACACTTGTTCAGGCCATAGAACCGGAAGTAAATGAAGCAGGCAATTATGAACTGGCATAGCCCAATAATCTACAGTGGCTTTACACACAAGTAAATAATGGTGATGACTTTTCAGGCAAGACGCTTGAACTCTCCTCCGACATAGACATGACAGGTATAGCCTGGACTTCGCTGGGTACAGCCAACAAACCTTTCTCCGGCAGCATAAACGACAACAGTCATACTATCTCCGGACTATCTGACCCTCTGATATATCAATACTCAGTTTCCGAAAGTGAGTCGAGAATCGAAAATCTGAAACTTACAGTAGATAATGCGCGTGCTGCCGGTCTGATAGCTGTATTGGAGGGTAGAAATACCACGTCTGAGTCAAAACTTACAATCGACAATGTAGAAGTAAGCGGTACAATTCAGGGATTTTACGGTAATGCAAAAATATATGGGGGGGAATCACAGCTTATATTGCTATAAACAGCCCAATAGTTATCTCAAACTGTAAGAATCATGCTACGATAAGCGGACCAACTAACAGCATCAGTTATATTGGAGGGGTAGTTGGAAATCCTAATAGCTTCATCTCAATTATCCAATGTTCAAATGACGGAGAACTTACAGGAAGCTCCGTAGGTGGAATAGCGGAACTATCACAGCTACTCCGTAAATCGCCCCGTTAGATAAATATCCCAATGTGGTTATTGGAGGTATTGTAGGCGTTGTCCAACAGCAGATATCCAACTATGGACGAAAGTTTGTCTATTCGAATTTGACAAATAACGGAAAGATAGTACTGACGGATCCTGAAAATAAATTCAATCAAGCTTATGTAGGCGGAGTATTCGGAAATTTCAGTACTCTTGATGGAACAACATCTACACTAAGCAACCTTACCAACGACGGGCATATCACCATCAACAAAGGGACTTCTTCCAACACGTTGATCGGATGCCTGATAGCTTATCTCGGTGCATTTAACAATGGTTCGACAGTATCAACAATCAACTTCAACGGATGTGTTGTGGGAGCTGAGTCACAGGTATCGCTCTCGGGAGGAATCAATATCATCCCATACGCAGTATACGGGAATCCTCTTAATGGCAACTATGCTCCGAAAATCAATCTCAATAACTTCACCAACTCCACTGTCTACGCACCGTATTATACCGAGTGACATTTCTAAGGTTTACAAACCTTGTTTAATCAAAAGAGGAGATAAATACCGGGATAGTGTTTATCTCCTCTTTTGATTAAATGTGCACTTTATTATTTATGACAATCGACATACCAGACTTTACATGCTTTTTTTTAATATTGTTTGGCTGATAGACGTGGAATGCGTACCTTTGCATCGGATTTGGAAGATCTGTACAGAAACGCAGAAAAGACCATACCAGAAATTTTTCAGACTTAAAATCTAAAACTTGAAATATGAAACGTGACAACGAAATCTTTGAGATGATCGACCGTGAGCATCTGCGTCAGCGTCGTGGAATCGAACTTATCGCATCTGAAAACTTCGTAAGCGACGAAGTGATGCGTGCCATGGGTTCATGCCTCACAAACAAATATGCGGAGGGCTACCCTGCCCACCGTTATTACGGCGGCTGCCAGGTGGTGGACGACGTCGAGAATCTCGCACGCGAACGCGCCAAGAAACTCTTCGGGGCTGAATGGGTCAACGTGCAGCCTCATTCCGGCGCACAGGCAAATATGGCTGTTTTCATGGCATGTCTTCAGGCCGGTGACAAATTCATGGGTATGGATCTCAGTCACGGCGGACACCTCAGCCACGGAAGCCCGGTGAACTTCTCCGGACTCATGTTCCAGCCCATAAGCTACACTGTAGATCAAGCTACCGGCCGTGTGAACTATGAAGAGATGGAAGAGAAGGCCCGTGCTGAAAAACCGAAACTCATCATCGCTGGTGCAAGCGCATACAGCCGCGAATGGGACTACGCCCGCTTCCGCAAGATAGCTGATGAAATCGGTGCAATATTTATGGTAGACATGGCCCATCCTGCAGGACTCATCGCAGCCGGCTTGCTCGACAATCCTCTAAAATATGCCCACATCGTAACCACCACCACCCACAAGACCCTTCGTGGCCCGCGCGGCGGTATGATCCTTATGGGCAAGGATTTCGACAATCCCTGGGGGAAGAAAACTCCGAAAGGGGAAATCAAGAAAATGTCGGCTCTTCTGGACAGCGCAGTGTTCCCCGGTGTACAGGGTGGCCCGCTTGAACATGTGATCGCCGCAAAGGCAGTGGCATTCGGAGAAGCCCTCCAGCCCGAATGGAAAGAGTATATGACTCAGGTGAAGAAAAACGCTGACGCTCTTGCAAAAGCCCTTATCGCCCGAGGTTACAAGATCATTTCCGACGGTACAGACAATCACTGCATGCTCGTTGACCTCCGTCCGAAATTCCCTGAGATGAGCGGCAAGAAAGCGGAACGTGTGCTTGTAGAAGCTGACATCACAGCCAACAAGAACATGGTGCCTTACGACACCCGTAGCCCGTTCCTCACCAGTGGTCTCCGCTTCGGTACTGCAGCCATCACTACCCGTGGTGCGAAAGAAGATCTTATGGAGACAATCGCCGATCTCATTGACCGCGTGTTGACCAACGCCGATGACGAGAACGTGATCAAGGAGGTTCGTCAAGAGGTAAACGAGATGATGAACGAATACCCCATGTTTGCATGGTAATTCCGACTAAAGGGGCGGACTGTCTTTACAGATAATCGATCCAATAAACACACGTCATGCCGGAATATGACCATTTGCTTTTTAATGAGAACTCATTCCGGTATACACGTACTTCAATAAAGATGTCCCGCCTCCGGCTTTTCGGAAGCGGGATATCTATTTTTTACAAGTTGTTTGAACAATAATTTGATAATATGACCCAACACATTCAATTTCCAGATCTTCCCCAAACACTCTTTATCACGGGGATAGGGACTGATGTAGGTAAAAGCTATGCCACAGGATGGATGGCGCGAGAAATAGCCCTTTCAGGAAAATCGGTCATAACTCAGAAATTAATACAGACTGGAAACCGTGATATGAGTGAGGATATCGAAACCCATCGACGAATTATGGGTATACCTCTGCAGAGCGTCGACCGATGTCATATCACGGCACCTATAATACTGTCATACCCGGCATCTCCACATCTGGCTGCAGAAATCGATGGCATAGAAATCGACTTCTCGATGGCGACACAAGCCACAGATACTCTCCTGAAGAAATATGAACATGTACTCATAGAGGGAGCAGGAGGTCTTATGGTACCCCTAAAAAAAAGATACCTGACCATCGACTATATAGTCGAGAATAAATTGCCTGTAGTTCTGGTTACAAACGGGCAACTCGGATCTATAAGCGACACTCTTCTGGCACTTAATGCCATCAACGCCGAAAAAATCGATATATATGCTGTAATCTACAATCCGCATTTTGATACAGACCATATCATTGCCACTGAGACACACCGCTACCTTAAAGAGTATATTTCCGAATACTTTCCAAAGACCCTCTTCCTCACAATGCCGCAATAATCATCCAATACCTTATAACCCTTATCTTACACCCGATGTCTTCGGATCTTATAAACGACTACATAATCTCAATACCAAAGCCGCAACTTGCACAACTCCCGATGGCTAAGTTTCACGGCCATATCATAGTCATTGACCGTCCAGAACAGGTCGATGAGTCAATCGCCATACTTCGCGAATCGGAAATCATAGGCTTTGACACCGAAACAAGGCCTTCCTTCAAGAAAGGAGCTCTCAATGAGGTCGCACTGTTGCAGCTCGCGGTTCCAGGGACATGTTTCCTCTTCCGTATAAACCGAATCGGCATGCTTCCCCAGATAATAGACCTGCTCCAGGATCCGGAATGCCTTAAAGTAGGCCTGTCTATTCATGATGACTTTCTGAATCTTCATCGTATCGCTGAATTTTCACCAGAAGGATTCATAGATCTACAGACTTATGTCAAGAAGTTCCATATAGCCGACAACAGTCTGACACGAATCCATGCCATACTCTACGGCGAACGCGTATCAAAAGGACAAAGGCTCACCAACTGGGAAGCTGAGACACTTACCGAATCACAAAAGGAATACGCATCGCTCGATGCTTCAGCATGTATAAGAATCTACACTACCCTCTCTCGCGGAGAGTTCAATCCCCTTGAATCTCCATTTCTACAGTCTACACATCCTTCTGAATAATAGGCCGTTTAAATATCATCCATAACCTTATAACTGACATGCGTGATAAAATATACATCTGGCTACCTGTCATAATGCTGATCTACCTTGCCGCAATGGCATTCACATTTAAGGATGATCTGCTGTCTGCCGGACATTACCTGCAGTTCTATCTGACAATTGCCGTCGAACTACTCGTAATTATACTTTTATTTATATTTCTACGGAAACGGACAAGGATGCGCAAAGAACGTCATAAGCGAGAAACTTACCTCAACCAAACCGAAGAAAAGTTACAGAAAACAGAAACATCGGTAACATTGAAAAAAACACCATCCACAAAGAAAGATAACGTCCCAAGAAATAAACGAGGAATATCTGCAGAGGCAGGCCCCATCTATGAAATGAACCGAGAGGCATAATCAAATGTTTGAATGTCGGTAAGAATATGATTTATGACACAATACCGACTAAAACGAGCTTATAATCCTTCATCATCCGAAGATGGCTTCAGAGTCTATATAGACAGGCTCTGGCCGAGGGGCCTCTCGCATGAGACATTCCATTATGACTTATGGGACAAGGATATTGCACCATCCTCAGAACTCAGAGAATGGCTTCACGCGGATATTATTGACCGCTGGCCCGAATTTGAGATACGATATACCAGAGAATTGGAAGGAAATCCTTCATTCTGTGCCTTACGTCATCTTTTGGAGCAGAAGCCTGTCGTGACCCTTCTTTACTCTTCTCGCAATGAGAAACATAACAATGCCGTCGTGGTCTACAATCTTTTGACAAAGCAAAAAGTCGTGTGAAAATAAACACCCCGACATTGCTGTCGGGGTGTTTATCTGAAGCGGATTATTATTCCAGCTTTTTTGTGGCACTCTATCCACTACTCAATGTCAAAGTTGTGAGTCCCTTTCGTTGATTTCCGCATCTCCAGCCGTATAGGTTTCAAGGCTTCCCTCTTTAGCCTGAATACAAATGTAGGTCATCGGCTCAGTTGAAATGCATTTGAGATTGCGATCACAACCGGTGGCAACTCTGATTACAGATCCTTCGGCAATATCGAACACATTGCTGTCAATCTGAAACCTTCCTTTACCGGAAAGAATGATGTAATTCTCTTCATTTGCCTTATGACTGTGAAAGAATGGTACAGACTATGGGCGGAAAAACGAAATGTGCATTTGCGGGAGGTGTTGAATTGAATGTAATCGGTTGTTATAGACGGTATTGCGGGCGATTGAAGGTGAATGGGCGCGGAAAACGAAACGTGCAAAAAGTTGAATTTGCTTTAATTTCGGTTGAATTTTTGAAGGGTTCCGTTTAATAGGCGTTTAATATAGGTTTAATCCGACTTTAATTGGCTTTAATTTCTGGGGCTGTATGGCCGGTTTTCGCCGGTCGTGCGGCCGTTTTTGTTGTGGAGTTGTATCAACGATGGCAGAGGGCGTAGAGGGCACGAGATTCAGGTGTTTATGGTGATTTCCGGGCGTTGTGCCGGTTGGTCGGCAGGGTAATGGAAGCGGCGCATGGTGCGCGTTCATCGGCGCGAGTGATGCGGCCGGTGTGAGGTGGAGAGAGGGTGTTAAATCAGGTTGGCATCCGAGGGTTCGGGAGGGGTAAAAAGAGAACTCCAGAGGAGTCAAATTTGTGTACGTTTCGTTTGAAAAAATGTGTTGCACATAGGCTTGGACATAGTGTTGGACATAGTTTTCAGTACCATTTTAAGATAGGTTCAAGCCCCTATAATGCCAAAAACAAGCTAAAAAAGGGGCGTTTTTAAGCGATAAGACCCCCTATAATACCACAAAAAGCGGGGTAATCACGAGTTTTCAAAACGCTGTAAACTGCTGCAATTGTACATTTTACGCCTATTATAAGCCGCAAAAGCGGCGAAAAATAAATAAAATATGTTTAAACGAGCCTATTGAGGAGGCGGAAGACAGTGCGGTGATCGGCTACACAATTCGTACAAGCCCCTTGACAAGTGCGATATGATAAATGTCTGAAAATGGTAATTCAATGTCATCGTACTCGGGGTTTTCGGAAATCAGAGTTATACAATCAGGAGAGGAACCCTTCTTCACCTTTTTAAGCAGAACACCTTGATTGGTGTCAATTACATATACTTTCCCCCATTGAAAGAAAAGATCGGACAGATATACCCTCTGACATGCGACCATATCACCGCTGAAATATTTGGGTTCCATGCTGTCTCCACTAACAGATACAACGAAGTCTGCTTTAAGCCCCGGTATATTGAGTCGTTCGCAATCCCGCTCATTGACCAATATTTCCCCTGTAAAGAATCCGGCCATTGCTTCAATCGGCACCAATGGTACACCATTGATCTTTTCATCAGAGTATGATGCCTCATTGATGTCTGGAGACGTCAGCATCCGTCCTTTCCCTGTCAGTAGCCATGTAGGAGATAAATCCGGATAAGCCAATAGAATTTTTTCAATATTTACAGAAGACATACCTTTCCCTCCGCTTTTTGCCTTTCCAATCAATCCAATAGACAAGCCTGCCGAAACCGTTAACTGATTATCATTTATGCCCTTATATTCCATGTATCGCGTAAGACGATCAATAAAATCTGCCATATATTGAATTTTTTCTAATATATTATTTGTATTATAGATTTTTTCTATAACTTTGCAGCGAATTAAAATTTTAACAGCCGTCAAAGATACGAAAATTTGGCGAGATAACAGTAAAGAACCGCAAGGAATATGACAACAGAAGCGAACAACAGCAAGTGGAAAACCCAGGGTCGGATGACCCCTTGAGCCAGGCTGATTTGCCCCCTT
>CANEHE010000057.1 GCA_947427285.1 uncultured Porphyromonadaceae bacterium | reverse complement strand
ATGGAGTTGAATAGTATTCCCATGTGCGGCCCTCCACCAGCATCGGCTCGTAGGCCGATGCGGATAATGTAGAAGACAATACCGCAACTCCAAAAAATATAATTTTACAAATATCTGATTTCATATTTGAATATATGTTTTTCTTTCCTCCCAGACTCTGGGAGGAAAGATTTAGATTACATTTTTATTTCTTGTTAGCCTTGATGACGAGTTTTCCGCCTTTCTCAACCTTGAAGCCGGATTTGAGTCTGACTGTCTTTCCCTCGCTGCGAACCCCTCGATCGAGGTCACATCCTTTTTCAGACGTGCGTCGGATGTGGCGTTGAACGACAGTCCGTCGACGTCGGTATAGAAAACGAAATGGTCGTTGCGGTTTCCTGTATGGTTGAATATCAGGTTGCGGCCCACGTATCTCAAACCGCCGTAACCGCGCATGAGAAACTGGTTGCCAGTCATATCGCCGATATATACGTTGCTTCCGGTGCCGAAAGTAAGGCGTCCTCCGATGTTGCCGGATTGTTTGCCGAGAATCACAAGGTCAGCTAAATTATCAAGTTTATCGGGAGTGGTGACACCGGGAATATCTGACACGGAAAGCGGAATAATCCCTGTACCCGGATCGACGGGGGTGGATGCCTCCTGTATTTCACCGATGACAATCCGGTTATTCTCGACGGCGATCTGGGCGGAAAGTGAGGCTGCACCCAACAGACAGGAAAAAGTGAATGCGAGTAACTGTTTTATCATGATATTGTTGTTTTAGTTTTGAGGGAATGTTTCCGGCGGCAAATATAAAACAAATATTCTTAAAAAACAAATGTTTTTGTAATTTTAAATTTAGAATTTTGAATGGAGAATAGTTAAAAAACCGGACAAATTGACAAATGTCAGAAAAAAGCCCATTTTTTTGAAGTTTGTCAAGCAAGACAGTACAGATACCGGTGGTACAATCCTATTTTCGCTTTACAAATGCCGCTTCTTAAAATTTGTTAAACTTTTAATTTCGAATGGAGAAAGTTTTTCAATTTAGAGTGGGAAATTTTGAATGGAGAATTGGTTTGGATGTATTTTGAAATTGTTGTATTTTTGCAGTGAGAAGTAACAGTCATTTTAAACAATCTCTTATGGGTAAACCTGTATTGGTGGTGTCTTCCGGCGCGGGGATAAGTGCCGAGAGCGGTATTTCGACTTTCCGCGATGCGGGAGGTCTGTGGGAGAATTATCCTGTGATGGATGTGGCGTCGGCCACCGGTTTCCGTCGTAATCCGGAGCTTGTGCACCGGTTCTACAACGAACGACGGAAAGCCCTGCTTGAAGCGCAGCCTAATGCCGCACACCGTGCCCTGGTGGATCTGGAGCGGGATTTCGATGTGTATGTCATCACCCAGAATGTGGACGATCTGCATGAGCGTGCCGGAAGTTCACATGTGCTCCATCTGCACGGGGAGCTGATGAAGATCCGGTCGGTGACAGATCCGGATTATGTGGAGACTCTGGATATAGACCATCTGGAGACGACTCCCGCCACACGGGGACGCAACGGACAGCTGATGCGTCCGCATATAGTCTTTTTCGAGGAGCCGGTTCCCAATATAGAACCGGCGATAGAGCTTGTGCGCCGTGCGGATGTTTTCGTGGTGGTTGGCACGTCGCTTGTGGTGTATCCTGCGGCGGGTCTGATGCAGTTTGTGCGTCCCGGAGTGCCGGTATATTATATCGACCCTCATCCTGCGGCTGTAGGGCCTGATGTGTATGTCATAGCACGCAAGGCGTCGGAGGGTATGGCCGAACTGGCGGAGCTTCTGGAGAGAAGGGTCTGAAAAAGCGCTCACCGCGCCCTCTTCTCACGAAGACAGCGCGGTGCGGAACAAAAACTCTTAACTCAGCCGTCTCCCCTCAGGGAGGCGGCGCATTTGCCTTTACAATTTATTCAATGCAAAGGTAATGATTTTTTTCGTATATATTGAAAAAACCGGAGATAAAATCTCCGGTCGAGGCATGTAAGAAAATATTTTGCGGATATTTTACCATAAAGTTGAAATATATCCGCTAAGATTTGTCTTTAAGATTTGTCGCGCATGAAGATCGCGATCGGTGTGCCGTGGAAGTCCCAGTGCTCGCGTATCTTGTTTTCCAGGAAACGGCGGTAGGGTTCCTTGACCCACTGTGGCAAATTGCAGAAGAATACGAATGTAGGGATGACGGCATCCTTGAGCATCGTGACATATTTTATCTTCACGAATTTGCCTTTGTTGCTAGGCGGAGGAGTGATTGCGATCTGCTCAAGCATATAGGTGTTGAGCTGGGAGGTGGGTATGATGCGGCGGCGGTTCTTGTAGACGTCGATCGCTGTTTCCAGCACCTTGTAGATGCGTTGCTTTGTGACGGCCGAGGTGAAGATGACCGGGAAGTCGGTGAAGGGGGCGAACTTGCCGCGTATGGCCTGTTCGAAACGTTTCTGGGCCTCAAGGGAGCGGTCTTCGGCGATGTCCCACTTGTTGACGCAGACCACAAGACCCTTCTTGTTGCGTTGGATGAGGCTGAATATATTGCCGTCCTGGGCCTCTATGCCGCGTGTGGCGTCGATCATCAGTATGCAGACATCGGATGCCTCTATGGCGCGGATGGAGCGTATCACGGAGTAATATTCGATGTCTTCGTTCACCTTCTGCTTCTTCCGTATGCCGGCGGTGTCGACGAGATAGAAGTCGAAGCCGAATTTGTCGTATCGGTGATAGATTGAATCGCGTGTGGTGCCGGCGATATCGGTGACGATGTGCCGCTCCTCTCCGATGAATGCGTTGATGAGACTGGATTTTCCAGCGTTGGGCCGTCCGACGATGGCGAATTTCGGAACGTCGGCTTCCGGCTGATCATCTTCTTTGGGTTCGGGCATCTCTTTTATCACCTCGTCGAGGAGTTCGCCGGTGCCGGAGCCGTTGGCCGACGACACCTCAAACGGATCTCCGAGTCCGAGGGAATAGAACTCCGGGATGTTGTATCGTGCTGTGCCGACATCCTCCTTGTTGGCCACGAGTATGACCGGTTTGCCGGAGCGGCGCAGTATGGCGGCGACGTGGTCGTCGAGGTCGGTGACTCCGGTGGTGGCGTCGACCATGAAAAGGATCACGTCTGCCTCTTCGATGGCGATCTCCACCTGTTTGTTTATCTCCTCCTCAAAAATGTCGTCGGAATTGACCACCCATCCGCCGGTGTCGACGATTGAGAATTCCTGACCGCACCAGTCTACTTTGCCGTATTGTCGGTCGCGTGTGGTGCCGGCCGTGTCGTCGACGATAGCCGACCGTGTCTGTGTCAGACGGTTGAAAAGCGTCGATTTGCCGACGTTGGGCCGTCCTACTATTGCTACTAATCTTCCCATATTCAGGTTTTGTCTCTAATCACTCTGTACTCTCTACTTTGTACTTTGAAGCCGCGGAGGTGGCTTCAGTCGAGATAGCCGAAGGCGCGGAGCTTGTTCTCGCGGTTGCGCCAGTCTTTCTCTACCTTTACGAAGAGCTCGAGAAATACTTTCTTGTCGAAAAATTTCTCTATGTCGTGGCGCGCTTCGATACCGACACGCTTTATCTTTTCGCCCCCTTTGCCGATGATGATCCCTTTCTGAGAGTCGCGTTCCACATAGATTACGGCCATTATGTGGATGGCGTTATCTTTCTCGTCGAATTTCTCTACAAGCACTTCCGTGGAGTATGGTATCTCCTTGTCGTAGTTGAGCAGAAGTTTCTCCCGGATTATTTCGGTTACGAAGAAGCGTGCGGGCTTGTCGGTAAGTGCATCTTTGCCGAAATAGGGAGGGGCGGCCGGGAGAAGCTCCACTATGCGCCGTTTGAGATTGTCCACATTGAAATGCTCTGTAGCGGATGTTGGGAAAATCTCGGCCTTCGGAAGCCGCTGCCGCCACATTTCCACCAGCTTTTCAAGTTCTTCCTGACTTTTGCAGAGGTCGATCTTGTTGATGACGAGGAGTACGGGTATCTTCTCCTTTGCCACGCGGTCGAGATATTCACGGTTTTTCTCCGGGTCTTCGACTGTGTCGGTGACGTATAGGAGTATGTCGGCGTCTGTGAGTGCTCCTTCGGAGAACTCAAGCATCGATTCCTGGAGCTTGTATTTGGGTTTGAGCACTCCCGGGGTGTCGGAGTATACTATCTGGTATTCCGGGGTGTTGACGATGCCCATTATACGGTGGCGTGTGGTCTGGGCCTTTGAGGTGATGATTGATATGCGTTCGCCCACGAGATCGTTCATGAGCGTTGATTTTCCTACATTCGGATTTCCGACGATGTTGACAAATCCGGAACGGTGTTCCGGGGCGGCGGTTGTGCCTGCGGTCTTTGATTCTTGCATGGTTCTGATTTTAAACAGCTTCTTTTAGGTTATAACGTCGGCGGGGTGGAGGAAGTTTTGAGCAGATTCCAAGACGCCGGGGCGAGGGCCCGATGGTCCGCGTCCCGGCGAATGTGACTTGTGTCGGAGAGAGATTATTTTCCGGCGGGTGTGTCGAAAGCCCAGATGAGATACATGGCTCCCCATGTGAATCCGGCTCCGAAGGCTGTCATGACGATTTTGTCGCCCTTGTGCAGACGGTGTTTGTATTCGTCGAGACAGAGGGGGATCGACGCGGCGGAAGTGTTGCCGTAGTGCTGAATGTTGACCAGCACCTTTTCGGAGTCTATCTTCAGCCGGTCGGCGATCGCCTCGATGATGCGGAGGTTGGCCTGATGGGGCACGAACCAGTCGATCTGGGAGACGTCGAGGCTGTTGCGTTCCATGACAGTCTGGGATGCGGAGAGCATGTCGCGGACGGCGTGCTTGTAGACGGCGCGTCCCTCCTGATAGACGAAATGCTCGCGATCGGCCACGGTCTGTGCTGTGGCGGGCTTCACCGATCCTCCGGCTTTCATCAGAAGGTGTGGCAGGCCGGTGCCGTCTACATGGAAATCGCCGTCGACCACTCCGACGGGTTCGTCGGTCGGCTCTACGAGGACGGCGGCAGCGGCGTCGCCGAAGAGAGGGCATGTGGCGCGGTCCTCATAGTCTGTCATACTTGACATTTTTTCGGCGCACACCACGATTATCTTTTTGTAAAGCCCTGACTGGATATAGGCTCTGGCGGCCTGCATGGTGACTATGAATCCGGCGCAGGCGGCCTGGATGTCGTAGGCGTATGCTTTCTCAAGGCCGCAGCCCTGCGCGATGACCGAGGCGGTCGAGGGGAAGCGGTAGTCGGGATTGGAGGTGGCGCAGATCAGAAGATCCACGTCGTCGGGGCTGATGTGGCAGTCATCCATCAGTTTTCTGACAGCCATTATGCCGAGATGTCCGGAGCCTTTCCCCTCTTCGCGGAGGATACGTCTTTCCTTGACTCCGACACGTGTGGTAATCCATTCGTCGTTGGTGTCGACCATTTTCGAGAGCATCTCGTTGTCGAGGATGTCGTCGGGCACGTATGAGGCTATTCCGCTTATTTTGGCATTCATCATGATCGGTGTTTGTCTGGTAAATTCAGAGGACTCCAGGGAGACCGTTTTGTGAAATGATGTCCCGATGCAGAAGACCGGGTTCCGGCAGAGGCCGGTATATGCATCCGTAGGCCGGCGGGTGCGCGTTCCTCTCAGCGAGAGATGAACTGCAGCCGGTACCGGCCTGCCGGAAGCCTTTTGGCTGGAGACGGACAGGTTTCAGCCGGAGCGTCTGCGCCGGGCCTCCTGTTCGGGTCGCGCTCAGATGGCTTTCGCCTCTTTGTCGATTACCAGCTTTCCGCGATAGTATCCGCATTCGCCACACACGGTGTGGTACACGTGCCATGCTCCGCAGTTGGGGCAGATGGCGAGAGTGGGGATAAGAGCCTTGTCGTGGGTACGACGTTTGGCGGTGCGGGTGTGCGATTGTCTGCGTTTAGGATGTGCCATGATTCTATTTTCTGACTTTTGATTTTACTGAGTTGGATTTATGTATGTCGCGATGCTGTCCGCAGAGAGAGAGGAGGGTCAGCAGTCGGTATTGTCGGTTTCGTCGTCCGCGGGATCGAGACCGTCGTCAGCCTCGTCGTCGCCTCCGGTCGGGTTGTGCTTGTGGAGCACGGCTGCCATGGCCTTGTTGCATTGTCCGGGAGCATGGACGTGACGCAGGGGGATGGTCAGCATTATCGTGTCGTAGAGCATGTAGGCCACGTTGAGGAAGCTGTCGCTGTAGGGGATGATCAGCAGATCGTCTGACGCGTCGTCGTATTTCTCGCCGTATTTCACCGTGAGGTGATACGTCGTGTCGACATGATGGTCCATCGGGTCGAGACAGCGGTCACATGGGATGTGCATGTCGCCGATACATGTAAAGGTGAGGTCGAACGCCTCGTTTTTCTTCTGCATGTCGAGACGCACAGCGATGTCGGCGTCGGAGACCTCGGTATTTTCCATGTTGCGGAAAAATGTGGTGTCGCAGACGAACTCCTGTGTATATCTGCCGTCGATCTTGCCGGCGAGCTGTACCTTATATTGAGAGAACTTTCCCACTGTGGCGGAGTGATTGAAAAAACGCCACAAAGTTAGTCAGAATTCATCTAACCGCCAACTATTTCACAAATTTTTTGATTTACGTCCTTTTTTTGGAGTATGACATCAATGCATGGAGTGGCCCGACACATACTGTGGGGGTGATGGCAGAGAAAAATCACTTTTTTTGAAAAAATTGAAAAAAAGTGCGAAATTGAAAAATGTCGGAAATCAGGGGGTAAAACCGACAAAGATTAAGTACGGATCCCTGGTATAGGCGGGTATCAGGGGTGTTTTGCTTACAAAGTGTCAGAAATATCGAAAATGATCGGGTTTTATTAGAAAAAAATTACAAAAATATATTTGGATATGTCAAAAAAATATTTTACCTTTGTTTTTGTAATCAGACGCCACACTTATGGCTAAGTGTTTTGTTTCGGCAATCGTGGCGTCTGGCAGGAACTATTCCCCAGTGTCCGGATCTGCGTGAGCATGACCGGGACGCGATCCAATGACGGGATTGCCCGTCGGAGGGTTTGTATGTTTGGTTGAATAATGGTACAACTGAATCCCCGCTTCCGGCTTCCGCAATGCGCCGGAGATCGAGGATAAGAAAAGGGCACGACGCGAGGTCGATGCTCTTTTTCCTGTCTTTTGGATATTTTAGGGGCCTCTTATTTCAGAGCAGATCGTTGTTTCGGTCATACCTGATGCCAGCATAATCGCGTTCGCGAAGCCATTCGTCGATTATTTTTGTCATAGTTTTCTCAGTTTTGAAATGAAACTCGGATATCTTTTCACCTCTACTGGCACGTCGAATCCCAATGGTGCCCCAAAGATCAACAGACCTTTGGGCCTTTTGTCTTCTATAAGTTTTTTTACCGCATAACGGAAAAGTTGTTGTTCGCTCTGGTTTCCTGTTCTTTGGTGTCCTATTGAGGTCCAACTTCCTTCGGCCAGGCCGTCAAAAGCGAAATCAAGTGAATTGGCGTCGCCCCATGATGCTGTCTGGATGACATGTATTCCGTTGTCCTGCCAGAAACGGGTTATTGTCCGATTGCGCCGCAGTTGCTCAAGATTCTCACAGAAACGTCCGTCTGCCCAAAGAGTGAAATCCGGTGCGACGGCCAACATGTATCGGTTTACTTTTCCCATAGCCTGAAAAGGACGGCTCCATACAGATCCGAACAGTGGATCGTTGATGTGGCAATACACTCCTTGTGTGGCGGACTTTACAGTTGGTTTGAAATTGTATGGAACAAATGTTTCCGGAAGTTCTCCCGTATATGCGTCGAGTTTCGGAAGATTGTACTTGCCTTCTATCGGGCAATCCTCTCTGAGAAGATGCTTGTTTAGAATGTGTCTCTTGGCCTGAAAGGCGTAGTCATTCTGTTTAGAGGTCGTACATTTGTACGGTTAAATGTTTTTGAATAAATTTATCTTCAAA
>CANEHE010000056.1 GCA_947427285.1 uncultured Porphyromonadaceae bacterium | reverse complement strand
TTCCGCGCCAGACTGACCGGCGTAGCCGCCGCAATCGCCACCAACACGCCCAACGTGGCAAAAAATGGGTGTATATGTCTCATAATTCCTGTGTTTGTACTGGTTTTTGAAAAAGTGAGTATGTATCTGATATCAGATATGTAATTTTTGCAAATATACAAATAATATTTGATAAGAAAAGGTGATGTGGATTATTTTTTGTTCAAATATTTATGTGAGAGACAATGGGATTGAACTTTCATCTCTGTTTCGGATGTTCTAATACGGAAAACAGCTTCTTATTATGGTAAACAACTCCACACCATCCTCCTCAAATGCCGGACAGTCGGTTTTGGCAATCAATTTTACGTTTCTTGTGATATATCTGGCTGGACTCAGTGCATTCGGTTCGTTTGTCAACGACATGTATCTTCCTTCCTTGCCGGAGATGACACATTTTTTCGGTTGCTCGGCATCAACCGTGCAGCTGGGACTTACATTCGGAATGATAGGTCTCGGAGTCGGCCAATTGATTCTGGGTCCTTTCAGCGACAAATACGGACGTAAGAGGGTTCTGATTATATCGTTGGTTGTTTTCTGCGCCGGTGCGGTCGCTTCTGTTTTCGCCAGAACCATTTTCTTCTTCCTGGTATGCAGGCTTGTGCAGGGCCTCGGAGCTTCCGGAGGATATTTCCTTGCCCGTACCATTCCTACGGATATATATCATGGACGGACACTTGCGAAAACGATGGCTATCGTAGGAGCTATCAATGGATTTGCTCCGGCCTCCGCTCCCGTGATCGGTGGATTTGTATCTGCCCGTTTCGGTTGGCAGGGGGTGTTTGTGGTTCTTACGGTTTTTGCTGTCGTGTTACTTTGTTTCTCCAGACGGTTGAAAGAGACGCTTCCTCCGGCCCGGAGATCAGCAGGTAGTGTCTGGAAGGCTTTCGGAGGATATTTCGCTCTTGCACGTAACTATCGGTTTATGGTGCATGTCACGTTGAAAGGCGCGGCCCTCGGCCTCCTGTTTGCCTATCTCTCCTCCGCACCTTTCATAATGCAGACTCATTTCGGATATTCCCAGACGGTGTTCGGATGCATTGTGGGCGGCAACGCCCTTTGTGTGGCCGCCGGTTCGATGGTAGCCCTGAAGTTTCGTAAACTAAAGCGAGGGGCAGTAGTGGGAGGGTGGGCTCTCATGGTCACAGCTTTGGCCGAATCTGTCACCATGCTGACAATAGATGATTTCTGGACCTACGAGCTGCTCCTGTTGCCCATGCTCTTTTCTATGGGGATGATTTTCACTGTCGGCAATACTCTCGCCATGAACGAAGGCCGTTCAGACGCCGGGGATGCCTCGGCTGTGATCGGAGTGGTAGGTTACGTTTTCGGAGCGGTAGTGGCTCCTGTGGTCGGTGCAGGCGATATAATGCGTTCCACAGCCCTGACGTTTGTAGTGCTTGCGGCTGTCACGCTTGTGTTCTCTGTGCTTTCCCGCCGCATCCCCGCCGATCTCGATCAATAATAAACTGATCGTTCAGTATGGAATAGAAACATTTGAGCCGGGAGTGCTGCGGTCGAGGGAGCGGTAGCCGATGGCTTCGGATATGTGGCGTGCTTCCACCCGTTCCGAATTGTCGAGGTCGGCGATAGTACGTGCCACACGCAGAATGCGGTCGAAGGCCCGGGCCGACATGTTGAGGCGGTTCATGCGCTGCTTGAGCTTTTCCAGACCGTCGGCATCGGGCCAGGCGTAGGCATGCAGCAGACGTGAATTCATCTGTGCGTTGCAGTGGATATGCGGTTCGTTACGGTAACGTGCCTGTTGTATCGCTCTTGCCGTCACCACCCGTTCCCGTATGGCCTCGCTGCTTTCCGATGGAACTGTCGTGGCCATTTCGTCGAAAGCCACTGGCTGTATCTCCACCTGCAGGTCGATACGGTCGAGAAGTGGACCGGAAAGCCGACTCATGTATCTGGCGATCTGTCCCGGTGAGCAGGTGCATTGTTTCGTCGGATGTCCGTAATAGCCGCACGGACATGGATTCATCGAGGCCACCAGCATGAAAGAGGCTGGATATGTGACGGTGTATTTTGCTCTTGCTACGGTTATCTCCCTGTCTTCCAACGGTTGTCTCAGCACTTCAAGTACCTGACGGGAAAATTCGGGAAATTCGTCGAGAAACAGGATGCCATGATTTGCAAGCGATATCTCTCCCGGCTGCGGGTTGGAGCCTCCCCCGACAAGAGCCACCGGCGACACTGTGTGATGGGGTGTGCGGAAAGGACGCCTTGTCATCAGCATCGAGCCTCGGGTGAGTTTCCCGGCTACGGAATGGATTTTTGTGGTTTCCAGAGCCTCCTGCATTGTGAGCGGCGGGAGGATGGTAGGGAGTCGTTTGGCCATCATCGACTTCCCTGCTCCCGGCGGACCGACAAGAAGTATGTTGTGGCCTCCGGCACATGCCACTTCAAAGGCGCGTTTCACACCCTCCTGTCCTTTCACTTCAGAGAAGTCGAAATCGAATTTTCCGGATTCTCTGGCGAAAAGCTCACGTGTGTTGACTGTCACCGGCTCATGACTCCCGATGCCGTTGATGATTTCAACCGCCTCCGTAAGCGATTCCACACCGAAAACCTCCAGATTGTTGACCACGGCGGCTTCTGTCGCGTTTCCTTTCGGGACTATCAGTCTCCTGAATCTCATCTCACGGGCCTTGATGGCAATGGGAAGAGCACCTTTCACGGGGAGTACCGACCCGTCGAGCGACAGTTCTCCTGTGAGCATGTAATCGCCGAGACTGTCTGACTTCACTATCTCGTTGGATGCCAGTATGCCGACTGCCATCGGCAGATCGAACGACGCTCCCTCTTTTCTCACGTCCGCGGGAGCCAGATTGATCACCGTCTTGCGATGCGGGAAACTGATGCCGCTGTGGTTCATGGCCGCCACTATACGCTGGTAGCTTTCCTTGACAGCAGTGTCGGCCATACCTACGATGGTGAATCTTACACCGCGTTCCACTACTGTCTCGATAGTGACAGGAAAAGCATCGATGCCTTCTATGGCGGCTGAATAGACTTTGGTCAGCATCGGGAGAGGTTTCAGCGGTTTCTCTTTTTTGTCGAGTCGTTTACGTGTTTGGAAGAACGCTTTTCGGCTTCCCTCACCAGACGTCTGAAGGCTGCGGTTGCTTTGGTGCGGTCGTCTCCGCGATACACCTGTCGGCCTTTTCTGTCGGCCACAATGAAAAACGGAGTACGTCTCACGGACAGAGCAATCGCTGTGGGTGATGTCTCGGCTGCAGGCATCCAGGCATGAAGCACACCTTTCACTGAATCGGTGCGTGCCCGCATGAGCCATGCCGTGGAGTCGCTTTCAAACGATATTGCGGCTATCTTGCCATGCTTAGTGAAACCCGGCAGAGATGACAATGCCTTGAGGGAATCGGCCGATTCCCGGGAAGCACCCTCGTCGCTTCTTCGGAAATACAGCAACGTCGCGTCCTGTTTTGCGGGATTCAACTCTACCAGCGAGTCTCCCATGACATGCAGATGGAGTGTGCCTACTTTACCCGGGGCTCCTTCTTTCGCAGAAGTCAGTTTGTCGGCTACCCCTGCAAGATCCGTTATATCGGCCGACCGTGCTTTCTCTCCGAGTGAGTTCCAGAGACGTGTGAATCCGTTTTCGTCAATACGGCGGTCATAGAGTGTAAGTACCAATATTCCCGATGCCTCGGCATCCGGATTGGCTTTCACGAACTTTGTGATTGCTGCGTTGATTTTTTGAGAATCGGACGTGGCATCTGATAGGAAATATTCTTTCCGGAAACGGGTAAGGTCTTCGTTTATGTCGTTGCCTCCGATAGTCCATTTGGCCGGATCGGGACTGTCGCCGGAGATTTCTATGCGGTCTCCGCGTCTGGCATAGAAGACAGCTGAGGGAATACGGGAACCAGGCTGAAATATGTAGACAAGCGATGGATTGCGTGCGATGCAGCGGGCCTCATACACTCCTTTCTCCACCGGAGCGATTGTCTCCATCCAGAAACCGGTGCGCTTGTCGGAGGCATAGTATCGCAGCATATAGTTGCCCGACACTTTTGCGTCAAGACTGAAATCGACAGTGAATTCATTCTTCACGCATCCCGTCATGACGACGGCCGTCAGTATGGCCAGTAGCAGCCTTGTAAGATTCCTTCCCATCCGGCAAGAGGAATCAGAACAGATAAGTGGCTCCTACAGAGAGTATGTTGTAGCTGTTGCCATATTTCTTGCTGACGTTGGCACTTACGAGGCCGAACTGAGCATTGAGACCCCAGTTGGAATTGAGGAAATACCGGGCACCGACGTAGAAAGCGCAAGCAAACGTGGCCTTGGTCTTGTACGGTTTCTTGTTCCATTCGGCATGATCGGCGTCGTTGTAACTGTAACGGGTCTCCCATACATCTCCGTTGGGCATAGTGCTTTTTTTGTAGTAGTCGGCTTTATCCATTCCGCCTACAGTGCCTACGCCCGGAATATAAACCTCGGTAGGTTCGAAATTGCTCAGAGTGTTGGTCATTATTCCGAGACCGAGACCGAAAGTGGCGTAGAAATCGAAACGGTCGATAAATTTTCCGTGGAGTGACACAGTGGGCATGAACGACATATTGTCGCGTGTCACGTCTGCCAGAGCCAGTCCTGCACCTTCGCGATGTCCTGTCTGGGTTTCATTGGTAGTGATCGGTCTGCCGTGACCGTTATCCTTCTTATGTTTTGTAGTTGTGATAGTGTAGGTGTAATCGTACTTACCGCTGACAAGGTTTGAGTAACGTCCACCTATGGCGTTGTCGATCTGGAAACCGACACCTAAGGAGAAATCCTGTCCGAAAAGATTGAACATGTTGTCTTTCACAATCCATTCGGCTGCGAGTCTCTGGGTGAACATTCCCTTCGTATCGCCGCTGCCTTCGGAGGCACCGACGCCTATGCCGAGATCGATGAAGCGGGTAGAGCCGTCGATTGTCTGGGCTGTGATGGAGAGGGGAGCGGCTGCAATGGCCATTGTAAGAAGCAGATGTTTCATGGCGTTGATATTTTTCATTATTTTAATTGTAAAGCCGGTGAACTGAACCTGTCAATTCACCGGCTTCGATGCGTTTGGCAGGATTATCGGTCAATCCTGATATTTCTTGAAGATGATGGTGGCGTTGTGGCCTCCGAAACCAAATGTGTTAGACATCACAGCGTTCATTTCACGCTCCTGAGGTTCGTTGAAGGTGAAGTTGAGCTTGTAGTCCACTTCCGGATCCTCGTCTCCCTCCTCATGATTGATGGTGGGAGGCACAAGACTGTCGTTCATGGCCTTGACGCTCAGCACTGCCTCAAGCGCGCCGGCCGCTCCGAGGAGATGACCCGTCATCGACTTCGTACTGCTGAGGTTCATCTTATATGCATGCTCACCGAATACCTCCTTGATGGCTTTGGCCTCGCCGATGTCGCCCACAGGGGTTGATGTGCCGTGCAGGTTGATATAGTCGATATCCTCAGGTTTCATTCCGGCATCTTTGAGTGCGTTTTCCATTCCGAGACGAGCCCCGAGACCGTCGGGATGTGTCGCCGTGATATGATATGCGTCCGCACTTAGTCCGCAGCCTGCCACTTCGGCATAGATTTTGGCTCCACGGGCTTTTGCGTGCTCAAGCTCTTCAAGGACAATTGCCGCAGCACCCTCGCCGATCACAAATCCGTCGCGTGAGCCGCTGAACGGACGCGATGCCCCTTCCGGATCATCGTTGCGTGTGGAGAGGGCCTTCATCGAATTGAAGCCGCCTACTCCGGCCGGATATACAGCCGCCTCAGCTCCGCCTGCCACAATGGCGTCAGCCATCCCGAGACGGATATAGTTGAATGCGTCGATTATGGCGTGATTGGAGGAAGCGCATGCTGATACTGTCGCGAAATTTGGACCGCGGAATCCATGATCGATGGATATGTGTCCGGCCGCGATGTCGGCAATCATTTTCGGAATGAAGAAAGGATTGTATTTCGGTCCTTTGTCGTGGTTGACAGCGTAATAGCCAGCCTCTTCCTCAAAGGTATGGAGGCCTCCGATCCCGGCGGCGAAAATCACGCCTATACGGTTTTTGTCGTTGGTCTCATCGTCGAGACGGGCATCCTTGATGGCCTCGTCAGCGGCTACCATGCCATACATTGCGTAGAGGTCGAGCGTGCGCGCTTTCTTCCGGTCGAAATGCTCTTCCGGCTTGAAATCCTTCACCTCGCAGGCAAACTGTGTCTTGAACAGTGAGGCGTCGAAATGTGTGATGGGGCCAGCTCCGCTCACCCCCCTCCTGACGTTGTTCCAGGTGGTCTCGACATCATTGCCGATGGGCGACAGGGCACCGAGTCCCGTCACTACAACTCTTTTCAATTCCATATCTGGGTGGAAATTTGGGGTTCGGTTGATTTTTGGAGAGTAGCCGGGAGAAATATCTTCTCTCCGTTCTCCACCGCGGGCAATCATAAGAACTCCGATCGGAGCATGCTGTGCCTGCGGATAGGCTTTGGTCCGGATGCTTCGGAGGGGATGCCTGTCTCCTTTGCGGAAACCGGCACGCCTCCGTGCTCCTACGGCTTGAGCCGATTATTTTGTGTGGGCCTGAATGTAAGCGATGGCGTCGCCGACGGTAGTGATCTTCTCAGCCTCTTCGTCGGGGATCTGGATGTCGAAAGCCTTCTCGAACTCCATGATAAGTTCCACGGTGTCAAGCGAGTCTGCGCCAAGGTCCTTGCTGAATTCTGCGGCGGGTGTCACCTCGTTGGCGTCGACGCTGAGCTTGTCGACGATGATCTCTTTCACTTTCTGTTCGATGTCCATAAGTGTCTAATTTTCGTGATTACTGTTTGTTTTCCTTTTATTTCAGACTGCAAAGTAAACTATAATTTTTCAATTACAGAAATTTTTACCCGGAAAATGCACAGTTTTTTGTCTCCTGTGCATTTTTCTGGTTGTATCGATATTATACCCTGACGGCTCATCCGAGCACTTCGGCGAGCACTTCGGGCGACTTCATCCCTCCGGTTCCAGGCAGATGGATGGCATAGTAGCGCAGCAGACCTTTAAGTGTCCGGCGTCGGTCATCCCTGTTCAGGCGCAGACGTGCGCTGTTGGCGAAGCTGATGCGGCCCAGAAGTCTCACTATGGCTGACTCATCCCCTTCAACCATGTCGGTATGTCCCGGATGTTTGTCGGTGAACACTCCTCCACGCATGTCGAATAAAGCTCCCTCATTCCATCCCGAGATGTCGGGGGCGATGCCGACAAATGCTGTGAGGGTGGAGAGCAACGCTATGGGATAATTTCCCACCCCGCGCCCTGACGGCATTGAGTCAAGCAGACGGATGGCTTCGGAAAGATAATCCCACAAAGCTGAATCCGGAGGTGATTCTCTCACTAATTTCCCGATAAATTCTGTCACGAACATCCCGACCGTTGTCTTCACAGGATCGGAAAGAATGCCTGCCGGGATATGTATCGGCGACAGACCCGAGAGACGGCCTACCTCCCGGCCTGCCTCCAGACATGCCGTCAGTTCCACCAGCGACAACGGCATCAGCTGTCCCCGCCGCTGGCGGGCATTTCTGCCGCTTCCGGCACCGACCGCAAGGGCCAGCCGCCCCCGTTCACGTGTGTAGAAAGTAGTTATGTCGCTCCGGTCACTGTGTCTTACGGTCCCCAGTACTATGGCGTTCAGCCGTTCGGTCATCTGTTGAAACTTTTGTCTGGAATTCGTGTTATAACTTAAAATAAACTCTAATTTTAATTGTAATATTATGTCAAAAGCACCTAAAAGCATTAAGGGCACGAAGACGGAGACGAATCTCGCCACTGCATACGTGGCTGAATCGTGTGCATACTCGCGCTATACTTTCTACGCTCAGCAGGCCCAGAAAGAAAGCTACTTCCAATATGCCAACATATTCAATGAGACTGCCGCCAATGAGCTTCACCACGCAAAAATCTATTTCAAGTATCTTACCGAAGGGGCGGTGAATGTGCCCAATGTAGGAGTGGATGCCGGAATAATCGGTACTACCGCTGAAAACCTCAAGGTTGCTGCCGAAGAGGAACAGAAAGAGGGCGTGGATCTTTACATCAAATTCGCCAAAGTGGCTGAAGAGGAAGGATTTGTGGAGATTGCCGGTCGTTTCCGCGAGATTGCCGAAGTCGAGGAGCATCACAAGGAGCGTTTCGATCTCATGCGCGATCGCATTGAGAAAGATATGGTATGGAAGCGCAAGAAGTCAATCAAATGGCAATGTCTGGTATGCGGATATATCCATGAGGGAACAGAGCCGCCGGAGAAATGCCCCGCCTGCTACCATCCATATCAGCATTTCATGCCGATGGAAGACAATATCTGATTTCGGTTTGACGAAATCCCCCATTTCAATGGGGGATGATAGAGAATTTAAAAGTTAGAATGGGGAATTTTGAATTTTGAGTTCAAATTCCCCATTCTAAATTAATTCTACCTTGAAACCGGAAACATAGATTACAGATAGCCTTCCAACTTGAAAGTTTTGTT
>CANEHE010000055.1 GCA_947427285.1 uncultured Porphyromonadaceae bacterium | reverse complement strand
CTAACATCTACGGCTCGCTTCTGACCACACAGAACGCCTTCACAGTGACTATCGATCCTGCCTTTGAAGGAGTATACAATCCTATGCCATGGGACGGCAAGGCCGTGACACTTCCCGTAATTAATGAAGCGGCAAAGACAGTCACAGTATCGGCTCCGTCTGATTTCGCAGGCTTCATCAAGATGGTCAACGGCACAGATGGGGAAACAGCCAATAATTTTGAGGGCTACACAGTTACGCTGACACAGGACATCGACTTCGGCGGACATGTCGTGACTCCCATTGCCGACGGTGCCACCCGAGTTGGAAGTAATGCTTCAGGCAACGTGTTCAAGGGTACGATTGACGGAAATAACCATACAATAAAAAATCTTACAATCCCCGCTTCTTCCAAAAGCTCTGGTATCGATGCCTTTATTGCAAATCTGCAGGGAGAAACAGCAACTTTGAAAAACCTCAAATTTGAAAATATAACTATCAACTCGACAACGGCTGAACAAACCGGTATAGTAGGTCTGCTTTCCAATGGAGCAACTGTTGAAAACGTTCATATTCTATCCGGGACAATCCACGGCAACCAAGCTACCGGCGGAGTTGTAGGCCGTGTTCTCAAAAACGGAATTGTAAACAACTGTTCAAATAACGCTGATATATCCAGTGCCAGTACAAATGTAGGCGGTATCGTTGGTGCGGCTTATTATAGTAACAAAAGCGAGTCAAACCAGATGACAATTTCCAATTGTACCAATACAGGAAAGGTAACAGGTCCGAAAGAAGTCATTGGAGGAATCGTCGGTCTTAACACAGGAAATGTCATAGGATGTGTTAACAAAGGCACTGTAACAGGAACTGCGGAAATATCCGCCTCTTACAGTGTAGGCGGTATCGTTGGCGATCAGCAATGGGCTGGAACCATTGAAAATTGCGTCAACGAAGGGGATGTGATAAATTTAAGTAGAAGCAATAACGGTACAGGCGGAATAATAGGTTGGATACGTTATTCCGCAAGTTCCTCCAGCTATCAATTCAAAGAAGTAATATCTGTAATAGAATGTACAAACAAAGGTAATATCCGTGGTTACAACAGTGTAGGAGGTATAGTGGGATGCTGTCCCGGACTGGCAAATGTCATAGGGTGTAAAAATTATTCCACCAATATTTCCTCCTATAACTGGGTGGCAGGTATAATAGGGAAAATAGAAAACAATTTTCCGACGGCATTGTCTGCAACATCAAGAGTCGAAGTCAAAGATAATCTTACAACCACAACGCTTGAACAAATGTCTGTTGAGGAAACCAATCCAAATAGTATTAAAAAGAGTCTCGTGTTCAATCGAAACAATCCTCCTCACGATCCTGACAATCCTGTCGTGATTGATGAAAACAATACTGTGCCAACTTCAGAATAACCGATAGACAGTCCCGAAATTAGTTTTTTGAACTGCACTTCAAGAGTTTTTACAACTTTCGAAGTGCAGTTCAAAACATATATTCCATTATAATAGTCCAAGCACCGCGACAGAATAGTGATTTGTCGGAATCAGAATTAATTGGTAACTTTGTCTCGCAAATAGATATGATGTAGATGGCGACTGACAATTTTGACCCATACGACACCGGGTTGTGGCATCTGACGGTATTCTTTTCCCGTCGGAGAGGGTATGCTTTTCTTCGCCATACAGCTGACCCTGCCGCTCCCCGGCGATTGCTGATTGATGAGCGTTGGAACGCTTCCGGTAAGGATCTGCTGAAACGCATCGAGACAGCCGTATATGAACATCCGGGACTGCTTGACGACTATTCCGCCGATATTGTGATAGGAGCGGCCGACACATTTTGGGTGCCATCCATACTGACTGAAGATGAGACCGCTGCCGAGGAATGTTACAAGACAATTTACCGCACAACCGACCCGGCAGACATCATGTACGAACGTGACGATGATGTATGTGCCATGACTGTGGGTGCCCCTGGACTTAAATCCTTTCTTGCAAGAACATTTCCCGGAGCAAGAATACATAGCCGTGAAATGGTGCTCATGCGCAAGTTCCGCAACTACGCAGGCGGAGGAGTAAGGATGTATGTTCACCTTGAGGACGGCGAAACTGTCGTGACGGCTTTTGACGGACGACGTCTGTTATGCTCGGCCACTCATCCGGCCCAGACAGTAAATGAGGCGATGTATGCCACGATGCTTGTGCTCACGGCATATAATCTTGACCCGAAATCGACAGAAGTATTTGTAAGCGGCGACAAAATGATGCGACAGGGACTGATGCCGATGCTGCGAAAGCATATCGGATGCGTGATGCATACCATGTTGCCGTCAGACCTTGAGGCAGACGGCACTCCCCTTTCCGCCGCCTTGGCTTCGCTTCGCGAGAAACATGTCATCGCCCGAAAGGAGTAAATCTGTAGACATGAGAATAATCCGAGGGAAATATGGCAGACGCCGGTTTGATGTGCCCCACAACATAACGGCACGTCCCACTACCGATTTCGCACGGGAAAATCTGTTCAATGTGCTTGAGAACATGACAGATTTCGAAGATAAGACTGCCCTTGACCTTTTTGCCGGCACGGGCGCGATGAGTCTGGAATTTCTTTCCAGGGGATGCAAGTCGGTGACTGCTGTGGAGATAGCTGCCACGCAAGTCAACTTTATACGCAGCGTCAAGGAAAAACTTGGCGACAATAACCTGAAAATAATACGTGGCGACGTATTCCGCTTCATGGCAACATGCAGCCAGACTTTCGACATCATTTTCGCTGACCCCCCTTACGATCATCCCCGGTTTGCTGAAATTCCGGAATTGATTCTTGAAAGCCGAATGCTGAAAACCGGAACAATTGTGATTGTGGAGCACTCATCAAGTCACAATTTCTCCACATTAGCCGGGTTCCGGGAGCAGCGGGCATACGGAAGCGTGAATTTCTCGATTTTCATTGTGTAAGAACCGGAAAGACGGAGTCCGTTGCAATCTGAAAAAGACATCATTTCCAACCAACATACATAAAAAAGAGACTGACCTTAGACATGAGCGACCGCATCAAATTAGACACAATAGAAGAAGCCATCGAAGATTTCCGCGACGGCAAATTCATAATCGTGGTTGACGACGAGAACCGCGAAAACGAGGGCGACCTTATAGTGGCTGCAGAGAAGATAACTCCGGAACAGGTGAACTTCATGCTGAAAAATGCACGCGGAGTGCTCTGCGCGCCTATCACACTGAAACGTTGCGACGAACTTGATCTACCGAAACAGGTGACTGACAACACTTCGGTGTTGGGAACCCCCTTCACTGTCACCGTCGACAAACTTGAGGGATGCTCCACCGGAGTCTCTATTCAGGACAGAGCCAATACAATACGCGCGCTGGCTGATCCATACGCCACACCGGACACCTTCGGACGTCCCGGACATATAAATCCTCTGTATGCCCAGGACCGCGGAGTGTTGCAACGCGCAGGCCATACAGAAGCCGCCGTCGACTTTTCCCGCCTGGCAGGTCTTTATCCGGCGGCCGCACTTATGGAAATAATGAGCGATGACGGAAGTATGGCACGTCTGCCGGAACTTCGCCGCCGTGCTGACGAATGGGAGCTGAAACTTGTATCTATCCGTGATCTTATCTCCTATCGTCTACGCCACGAATCGCTGGTAGAGATGGGCGAAGAAGTAGACATGCCAACAGCCGACGGTCATTTCCGGCTGATACCTTTCCGCCAGCTTGACAACGGTCTTGAACATATCGCTCTTCTCAAAGGAGATATATCGGAAGACTCTCCGCTGTTGGTGCGCGTACATTCCAGTTGTGCCACGGGCGATATCTTCGGTTCTCTAAGATGCGAATGCGGCGAACAGCTACATCTCGCCCTTCGGGCAATCGAGCGTGAAGGACGCGGAGCACTCATATATCTCAATCAGGAGGGACGCGGAATAGGGCTTATGGACAAAATCAAAGCCTATAAACTTCAGGAAAACGGTCTTGACACGGTAGACGCCAACCTGCATCTCGGCCATAAGGCTGACGAACGCGACTACGGTATCGGTGCCAACATTCTACATTCACTTGGTATCAAGAAAATGCGCCTGATGACCAACAATCCTGTAAAACGTGTGGGGCTTGAAGGCTACGGACTTGATGTGACGGAGATAGTTCCACTTGAGGTGGAACCCAACGAACACAACCGGAACTACATGCACACCAAGAAAGTGCGCATGGGACATGATCTGCACAAGGTTGATTGAGAAACAATCCTGACAAAAAAATCCAATACCATATAATGAAAAAGCAAGCACTGATCGGAGCACTGGCCTTGATATCTGCCTTCGCCGGCATATCGCCTGGTCATGCCAAAAAAGCTCTCGGACATGACGATTTCGACGCATGGAAATCGGTTCGCAACATGCCTCTGTCAAACTCCGGAGAATGGGCATCATATATAACCCAGCCTCAGGAAGGAGACGGAATACTCACCTTCCGCAACACACGCACCGGTAAGGAGATTGTCATCGACAGAGGTTATTCACCACGCATCACATCCGACAGCCGTTGGGCAGCTGCACTGATAAAACCACTGTTCAAAGAAACCCGACAAGCAAAAATCGATAAGAAAAAAGATTTCGACGCCCCTCAGGATTCTCTCGCAATCGTCGATCTGAAATCCGGCTCCGTCACCAAGATACCACGTGTCATCTCTTTCAAGACAGGCAAAGAGGGTGGAGACTGGATCACCTACCTCTCGTCAGACACAGCCCTGGTGAAACCAAAAGCTCTGAAAGACAAGAAAGCCGGTAAACCGTTGGTGATCCGACATCTGCCTACCGGACGGGAAAAGACGCTCCGATGGGTGAAAGACTATGCGCTTGCTGATGACGGCATGCGCGTGGCCGTAAGCCTGAGTCATCACAAAAGCGACTCTACCGCTACCGACGGAATCGGTGTGATAATGCTGCCCGACACAGCTTTCACTCTCATCGACCGAGACCGCAAATTTTACGGGGCCCCGGTATTTTCACACAAGGGAGACCGAATGGCATACACAGCTTCTGACGACACACTGAAAAGCGGCACAAAGAGAACACAGCTTTATCTGGTGAATCTGGAAAATGAGATCTTCTCTGCCGAACAGATTATAGTAGATGCAGGCATGGAAAAAGGGCCCGAACTCGGACTCCCTCATGCGAAAGACCCTCAGGTGCAGGCTGCCCTTGTAGAGAAACGCAATAAAATACTTCGCGAAAGAGAAGCCCGCTCGCTGCTGCTCAACCAATATTCCGTTCCATCTTTCTCCTACGACGGTCGACGGCTTATCGTAGGTGTAGGACCGGTAATCGCACCCGACGACACCACTCTTTATGACTTTGAGACTGCCAATCTGGACATCTGGCGTTGGGACTCCCCAATGACTCCACCACAGGAAAACAAAATGGTCGACAAGCTGCGCAAGCTCTCTCTTCCGGTAGTGATCGACCTCACAGTCAATTCCTATCCTCAGATCCTTATCACACGTTCCCCCCTCACCAGCGTAGAGGCTCCCGATCGTTGGGACGGAGACTGGGCCTTGGTGAAGGATCCGTCGAAAGAGTACATATCGCGACAGTGGAACTACGCCGCACCGGAAGAACTGATGATAGTCAACGTGAAAACCGGCGAAAACAGAAAGGCCGGCACCGCTCCGGCTGAACTATCGGAACTTTCACCTGCCGATCGTTTCGTACTGTGGTTTGATCAGCGTCAATATTATGCATACGAGATCGCCAGCGGTGAGACACGTTGCATATCTAAAGAGATCGAATACCCGCTCTGGGACGAAGACCAGGATATACCGTTCATACCCACTCCATACGGTATCGCCGGATGGACAGAAGGTGACAAGGATGTGCTTGTATACGACCGACACGACATCTGGAGTCTCGACCCGACAGGTGCAAGAAAACCATATTGCCTAACCGCCGGTGAAGGGCGCAAAAACAACCGGCGTTTCAAATACATCAAGACCGATGCCGAACAGCGTTTCATCAAACCGGGAGAGGAACTGATACTGGATGTGTTTGACTACACTGACAAACGTAACGGCCTGGCAACAATGAAATATTCCGCCAAAAGCATCGCACCATCCGTAAAAGTCGTAGACAAATACAAGTACACACAGCTGCGCAAAGCCAAGAATGCAAATGTATTCAGCTGGCAGCGTGCCAACTTCAACACTTCGCCTGATATCTGGATCTGCACTTCCACCGATTTCGCCAAAGCACGTCAGGTGACAGACATCAACCCACAGATGAAAAATTATTCGTGGGGAACGGCAGAACTCGTGAAATGGTATGCTTACAACGGAAAACAATCCGAAGGAGTGCTTTATACTCCAGAAGACTTTGATCCGGAGAAAAAATATCCCATGCTTGTGGTGTTTTACGAGACCAACTCCGAGGAACTTTACCGTCACTACACAATGGAGCCTTCATGGAGCTGGGTCAATTATCCTTTCTACGTAAGCCGCGGCTACATGGTATTCGTTCCTGATGTGCATTATGCAGCCGGCATCCCCGGTGAAAGTGCCTATAATTATATCTGTTCCGGCGTAGAGGAGCTGTGCAAGGAACGTCCGTGGATCGACAAGGAACGCATCGGTATCGACGGTCAGAGCTGGGGTGGATACCAGACCGCTTTCCTGGTGACACGGACCAATATGTTCGCCTGTGCCGGATCCGGCGCACCTGTGGCCAACATGACTTCTGCCTTCGGAGGCATCCGTTGGGAATCCGGCGACTCGCGTCAGGCACAATACGAGGTAGGACAGTCGCGCATAGGCCGCAACCTCTGGGAAGCACCGGAACTCTACATCGCCAATTCTCCCGTATTCCACGCTGACAGATGTCAGACTCCCCTCCTGATCATGCACAACGACGAAGACGGAGCAGTGCCCTGGTATCAGGGTATCGAGATGTTCATGGCATTACGTCGCCTCCAGAAACCGGTATGGATGCTTCAGTACAATGGCGAGGCACACAACATCCGTGCCCGTAAGAACCGCAAGGACATCACAATCCGTCTGCAACAGTTTTTCGACCACTACCTGAAAGGAGACCCGATGCCAAAATGGATGAAAGAGGGAATACCTGCGGTACGCAAAGGTCAGGAATTCGCTACTGGACTGACAGAAGAATAATCTCTGGAGAATAATATACCGACCTAACATCACGTTAAATAAACATAATTATCAACAATACATGAGGAGAGGACGGTTGCAACCCCAACCTCTCCTCCGTCAATAGAAATTTACCATGCATCTGAAACAGACATCAGACCTCCGCGCCGCTTTCGCCGGAGGAGTATTATGCCTCGCCGCTTTCGCGGCAGGCGAAGCCGGGGCAATACCGGCACGAGTGCGTCCCCATACTGTTACCCAGCCGGACGGCACCACAATCACAGTAACAAAAATAGGAGATGAACGAGGTCATTTCATCGTGGATGCCAACGGAAATCTGGTTGTGGCTGACGGCGAGAAAGGGTTTTGCTATGGTCAGGTAGACCAGAACGGAGCAATTGTGAGCACAGGCATCCAGGCACTATCCACCGCAACAAGAACGGCAGCCGACCCACGCTTCAATGCATCAGAACTGATCCCTCAGGCAATGGAGATCCGCAATGCCTCCGGCATGATCCGTGTCTCCCGTGCCGACAGACGGGAAGCATCAAACTGGAACACCACCGACTGCACCAATCCCGACTTCCGCATGCTCTTCACCGACTTCCCGTCGACAGGCAAAAACAAAGCACTTGTGATTCTGGTGGAATTTTCCGATGTGAAGTTTTCTATGGAAAATCCCAAACAATACTTCACAGATCTTCTCAATAAAGAGGGCTTCAATGAAAACGGATGTATCGGATCGGCCCGCGACTTCTTCAAAAAGTCTTCAGCAGGTCAGTTCGAACCGGAATTTGACGTCTACGGCCCGGTCAACGTTAACAAGGCAATGGCCTACTACGGGCAGAACGGAGGATATTACGATCAGGATCTGCGCCCAGAACAGATGGTTGTGGACGCATGTAAACTGCTCGACTCCAAAATTGATTTCACCCAATACAACCTTGACGGCGACAACAAGGTCGACAACGTATATGTGTTCTACGCAGGCTTCGGCGAAGCCGACAACCCGGAATCAATCACCTATACCAATACCATCTGGCCTCATGCCTGGGATCTATACACACAAGGTAAAATAACATGTAGGGTTGACGGACTTCTCATCGACCACTATGCCTGCTCCAACGAACTCAGGGGCATCTACAGTGAGTATCCCAAAAAGCCCGTAGGCATCGGAACATTCGTGCATGAGTTCAGCCACGTGATGGGTCTTCCCGACCTCTATGATGTGAACTATGCCCTGAGCCAGAGCAACGTATATCTCTATTATACTCCTGGAGAATGGAGCACACTCGACGGCGGTCCTTACAATGGCGACGGATGTATTCCCCCCCACTACGGAGCCTTTGAGCGTTTCTCTCTCGGATGGATGAAGCCAAAACAATTCGGTGCTAATGAGACATGTACGCTCAAACCGATCGATGAGTCGAACGAAGCCTATATCGTATATACCGAAAAACCTGCGGAATTTTACCTTTTTGAGAACCGTCAGCAGCAGGGATATGATGTAGGAATCCCCTACCACGGCTTGCTCGTATGGCATATCGATTTTGTACAGAATGTCTGGAACAGAAACAGCGCAAACTCACAGAGCCATCAATATGTGGATCTGGTCGAAGCCAACGGTTTGTCGACCCATCCCGGGTCGATATACGACAGCAACTATTATCGCAAACTTCTGGCCCAGCATCAAGGTGATCCTTTCCCCGGCACAACCAATAATACCAGTTTCAATGCTACAACGCATCCGAAATTTGTCAGCTGGTCGGGCAAGGAAACAGGTGTATCTCTCTCCGACATCACAGAACAAGATGGCAATATCGTAATGAAAGTCGTCAACGCCAATCCGAACGCAAGTGTCGGAAATCTTGAAGCTGACAATGACTTCTTCAACGTCTGGACCTCGGAAGGCACCATCTTCACCGGCGCAGACAACGCCCGTATCTACGACACCATGGGACGGGGTTACGGCGTGGCAACATCCGGAAAGCCTGCAAAAGTCGCTCCGGGACTCTACGTAGTGGTATCCGGCAATAAATCCAGAAAAGTTATCGTGAAATAATATCACGACAACATCCATACGCTGCGGGCGGGAATTGAACTTAGATTCATTCCCGCCCGCTTTTCATATATCTCTTTTTCTTCAGAGATAATTTCGAAAAAATTTTACCAACTATCGAACCATTCCGACTTTCCGTATGTTGTAATAACAGAAAATCGTTTCATGATGTTAGGTTAGTTTGAAAAAGTATTATGGAAAACATTCGGAGCGGGAAGTCGTGAGATTTCCCGCTCCGTTCATTCCGATAATATTTCTTTATCTGCTGAAGTTGTCATATTAATCCCTTACATAGAACACACATCAGAAAGCTATGCCTATACCTAATTACGCGAGTTCGGGATAAGGAATGCTATAAAAAAGTTGAACCGACAGCTTG
>CANEHE010000054.1 GCA_947427285.1 uncultured Porphyromonadaceae bacterium | reverse complement strand
CTTTAAGCACTCCCCGATATATCTTTTCCTCTTTCCACGTCAGTTTGTAGCACGCGGCCACAGGAGTTTCAGGAGGATAAGCCATCAGCAGCTCTTTCTGTACTTCATCGACAATGCCGGCACTGAGATATATGCACATTGTGCTTTGAGAAGCGGCGAGCCTGTGCAGTTGTTCTTTCTCTGGCATCGGCGTGCGGCCTTCCCCACGGGTAAGAATGACAGTCTGGACTTTTTCCGGAATTGTAAACTGAGACCGCAAAGCGGCTGCTGCCGCCTGAAATGATGATATGCCAGGCGTGATATGATATGACATTCCGAACCTGTCGAAAAACGCCATCTGTTCCTGAATCGCTCCATATATGCAGGGGTCGCCTGTATGAAGTCTGACCACGAGCTTATCCCGGTCATAAAACTCTTTCATCAGTTCAAACTGCTCTTCAAGATTCATGGAAGCGGAACTTCTCACCACGCATCCCGGTCTGGCACAGAATGTCAGGTCTTTGGGCACCAAGCTGCCGGCATATAGAATCAAGTCGGCTCTTTCAAGGAACTTACGTCCGCGTACCGACACAAGATCAGGATCGCCAGGGCCGGCACCGACAATCTCAATATGACCGCCACGCAATGCGTCCCGGTCAATCGATACTGCAAACGTAAAGTCGGCACCCTCCGACAGTCTGCCCTTCTGCTTTTCAAGGATAAGCATACCGCCGTCGGATGCTTTTAACGCACAACTTTCCGCTACCCCCGCCACACCTGTCACATCCCGGACTTTCTCAGAAGGATTCGGGACTGAAATATCTTTGAGTTCATCCGAAGTATAGATATTGCAGAGCTGAACGTTTTTCCACTTTGCCAGCTCTGCAACCACAGCTTCGTCTTTCTTAATGTCTATGGTCGCAACCGTCCTGACTGTCGAGGGTGCTATGTTGTGATCAAGCAAGGACTGCTCAATGTAAGCTGCAACGCCCCCGGGAGCGCAATCGCGTCGGCAACCTATTCCAAGATTCAGCACACGAGGACGGAAATACAGTATGGGGATTTCCGATTGATATATATATGGTGATACTGCAATTATCAGCCGGCACCCCCTGGCATCGCGAATATCCTTTATCACCCTGACGTTTGACGGCAGGGATTCTTCCATCATATCCGTACCGTTATCACGTATATCAAGCAATAAGGCTACGGAATCTCCATTTACCAATGTGGCGACGGCACGATTCATTTCCGAATGACCGGCCTCACAAATCCAGCCAAAACGTCTGGACAGTGTATCGAGGGCCCAATATCCGGTATTGTCACTTTGAGTAGTAATTACAGGATTGGCTCCCAAGACACGCGCCACTTCGGAACAAATCTCATTTGCTCCTCCGACATGGCCAGAAAGGACGGCGATGGCATTACGTCCGATGCTGTCGACACAAACCACTGCCGGATCTGTATGTTTGTCCCGAACAAACGGTGCAATCATCCTTACGCATACACCAAGTGCTCCTACAAAAATCAGCGCCTGGCTGTTGCGGAATAAATCCTCGTTAAAATCCCCTGTCAATGACAGTTGATAATCGTTTAGTTCTGTCGCTATCCGCCTGGCTACCTTACTGCCAGCTTCATTCAGATATATTATATGTTTCATATAGCTTTCATTATCATTATCGGATTATATGAATCAAGGTGAAGGCGGCGAGATTCCGCCATACTCCTTCCGCAATTTTCAACCGCTGCCGTAAAAGCCTTGCAACTCTCATCACTGACAGAATTAAACACCACACAGCCCCCGGGACGGAGATGATGGAAAACCATCTGCACCATTTCTTCCAGCCGGCCACCATGACCACCTATAAAAACCGCATCGGGAGCAGGATATCGGCTCAGATCACACTCCATGAAATCAGCTATCACTCCCTCTATTCCAGGAGTGCCGAACCGCCGGCAATTTTCCTCCATAAGCATGCGGGATTCGCCCCGACGCTCAAAAGCCACAATATCCAGTTCCGGAAACTGTAACTTCGCCTCTATGGAAACCGAGCCTGTACAGAATCCGACATCCCACATCACGGATTTTCCGAACAGGTCCATCATGGCGAGCGACATAAGGCGCACCGGCATTTTGGTAATCATATTGCTTCTTCCTTCAAGATGGCTGAAAAGATTTTCCGGTATACCGAAAAATCTGTCTTTACGCTCGGTCATTTGAAGAATCACACAGTTCGGATTCCTGAATTCAGTCTCAGATGCATCCGTTAAGGAAAGGGTCCTCACCGTTTCTGCAGAATTGCCAAGACGCTCCCCTATGGTCATGACATAGTTGCCATAACCGTAATAAAGCATTCGTTCCGCTATCTCGGAAGGTCCCTTCTTTCGATCGGTAAGCACTCCGATGGTCTGCTGATTACGCATCAGCGCAACATCAAGATTCTTCCACGAACGCCCAGTCAATGATACGCAAATCATATCCGAGTACGGAAGCCTCAGTTTATGAGCAAGCAGCTGAAGAGAATTGAACGTCGGGAAAACTTCCATCTGAGCATCAGGAAACACTCTCTGAAGCGTCACGGCATAACCAAAGAACAACGGGTCTCCCGAAGCAAATACCACAACTTCGGCATGCGGAATATATTCCCTGAATACATTTTCCAACGGCACAGTTATGTCAATCCATACTGCATCAGACGGAAGCAAGTGCGCTATAATCCCGTGATGTCTCTTCCCTCCGGAAAACACCTTCCCATTTTTTATGATGGATATGACTTCCGAGGAGAACAATTGTCCGCGACTGTCCGAAATACCTATTACCGTAAATTTTCTTTCAGACATCTCTACCTGGTTTTAATTGCTCCGCATCCGGCCAGCACAGTATCGAATTGACCAGAGTGGCCGCCAGATTACTGCCTCCTTTGCGTCCTTCGACTATTATCTTGGGAATATCAGTGAACGGTTTTACCATGTGCTTGCTCTCACATACATGAACGAATCCTACAGGTGCGGCTATTATCCCGCAAGGTCTGGCTTTATCATGACGTATGAGAGAGCAGAGCTCCATCAAGGCCGTAGGCGCATTTCCGAACACATACAATGCCTCCGGATGTTCCTCGACAGCCAGACTGATTCCAGCCTGCGTCCTTGTGATGCACTTCTCCTGCGCAAGTACAATCGCTTCAGGATTATCGAGATAGCACTTCACTTCTATACCGAGACGGGCGAGCGCGCCTTTTCTTATTCCTGAGGCTGCCATCGTGACATCAGTGACTATTGTTTTCACTCCTCCATCGGTCAATGAAGTGAAAATCCGTTTGACGGCATCATTGTCGGCCAGAAGAATCCTCTCCATATCGAAGTCCGCCGTTGTATGGATAGCGTGCAGCAAAGGCCATTTGAGACCAAGAGGAATATCGGGATTCATCAGCTCTTTCTCTATGGCGCGGAAACTTTCAATCATAATTGATTGTCCTGGACGATTGTCATCACCTGAAGTTTCGGAATAGTATCCGCGAGGCGTAATGATACGCTCCCTCCACCGGTATGACTGAGAGTTTCCGATTATCAGCACTGTAAACATATCCACGTCCTCAGGATCAAAAGCCTCTAAGGTCGTGGTTTTTATCTGTTCTCCGTCACGACCTGCCTGACGCACATATCCCACCGGGGTCTCAGGATCCCGCACCTGAAGAAACAGTTCCTTCAGACGGTAAAGCTCCCAGTAACGTCCGGCGCTCTTAGGGTTGTAGACAGCCGTAACAAAGTCTGCCTCCGCAGCCGCCCTGATCCGCTTCTCGATAACAGCCCATGGAGTCATGAGGTCGCTCAATGAGATCACGCAGAAATCGTGCCCCATGGGAGCGCCGAGCAGTGAGGCTGCTTTCTGGAATGCACTGATACCGGGTATGACTTCAACATCAGCCTCCAGGCCTCTCGCCCGCATCATTTCGTAGACCAACGGAGCCATTCCGTAGATTCCGGAATCACCCGAACTGATCACACACACATCTCGTCCGCTTTCAACGATCTCCAAAGCTCTCTCAATACGATTACGCTCCTGCTTCATACCGTTTTTCACAATCTCGGCATTTTCTTTCAGGAGATGAGAGACAAGAGGGACATAACGAGTATATCCGACTACAATGTCAGCTGACTTCAATACCTCTATTGCACGTGAAGTCATATCGCCTTCATGGCCTGGACCAATTCCTATTACGGTTACTTTATTTCTCACTGTTTCTTAATTTATATTGTATCACTTCCACCGGCCAGTCAAGATGCTGTCCGGAGAGCGAGGAGGTTACATGATCCGATTGTACGGTCACATCCATATTTATTTTCTGATTTAGTAACGGAGACAGAAGTCTGCGGTCAATTTCCTCGAGAATACGCACTTTCTTTGCACTGTCTTTTTGATGGGATGCTTCATCCGGGGCTTCAATATGCAATAATACAAAGTCAAATTTTTCCAATGCTTTCATTGCCGCATATAATTTTGCCGAGTAATCCGTGCGGTCATCTCCTGTGGCTCCATCGACATCAACGACCGTCATTCCGACTGCCCGACCGATACCCTTCATTATATTGACTCCGGCAATTACCGCACCTGCCGTTCTCCCGGAGAATTGCACCGGTCGTCCCGGGGCCCATAAAGATATACCGTTTGAAGGATAGTCTGCGAGAACACTTCTTGAATTTTTGATGATTTCATTGAGTGTTTCAGAAAGCAACGGATCTTCGGAAGAGACAAGAAGTCTGCCCAACTCCCTGCCGACTAAAGTATGAGTAGGATATGCAGCCACATTCGCACTGCAATCACGCAGAATCAACAGACATCGGAAGTCACGCGTACCATGAAATTCTATCCCCTCCCCGCCGAAATTCGCATTGAGGACATCAATGATTTCAGAGCATTGTCGGGCAGAAATATCCACACCACTATGGGAAGTGATGATCCCGTTCTCATGACTTATGAGATTACACCGCAAACATAAGTCTTCCTCATTAACCATGATTCCCGCACCCAAAGCCTCAAACCAGGATCTCGAGACAGATCCGGATTGAAAATCGTGGCCCAATATACTCAAAACCGCGACTTCAGTTCCCGGAATACAACCCGACGGAATAGTCTTCCGACGTGATACAGTACCTTTTTCCCGCATATACCTCAAAGCAGGCATATCCGCAAAATACGATGGCGTGAGGTTGCCGAAAGCAGGAATCGGCTCGTCATCCATACCGTCTATGATTAAAAGCAAGTGTTTCATCGGCTTTCAGGACAGATTAATCAGTATCATTGAGCATATCAAGCAACATTCCGATGGAATGGACCTTCTTACCATTCAGCAGGTATCCGTTATCGACCACTTCAATCATAATCCCATCGGACGAAGCGTCATCAGCATTTATACCATGACGGCCAAGAGCCTTCTTAACCATATTGAATCTTATCCCTTCCCCGACAAGCGTGGCTGTCCTGTCAATATGATGGCAGATTTTGAAAAGTCCGCTCTCATTGTCGAACACCACACCCTCCCTATGGAAATACCGGGTCATGTTTCCCTCGAGGGCCAGATCTTCAGGTGTGCCGATTGTCACTCCGTGAGGTTTGTCGATCAACCATACCTTGTCTGCTATCTGCAGGGCAAGTTCAAGATCATGAGTCGAGAGAAACACAGTCTTGTTTTTTTCCCTTGCAAGCCGCTGCAGCAACTGCATGATTTCCACCTTGCTCGGATAATCAAGAAAAGCGGTGGGTTCATCAAGAAAGATAACGGGGGTTTCCTGTGCAAGGGCCTTGGCAATCATAACCTTCTGACGTTCTCCATCGCTAAGAGTCTGAATCATGCGTCCTCTAAGGTTGTCTATTCCAACGAGAGCAATAGACTCGGCAACTATCCTGCGGTCATTTTTGTCCATCCGTCCCCAAAAGCCGGTATAAGGACTCCGTCCCATCTCCACGAGTTCTTCCACCGACATATTGTTGAGGCTCAGCTTCTCGGTGAGAACCACACCAATCACTTTCGAGAGTTCCGCATCAGAATATTCCCCCAAGCGCTTATGCTCAATAAAGACCTCTCCTTTCAAAGGAGGGAGAAACGCTGTCAGCGTTTTCAATAATGTAGACTTGCCGGCACCGTTCGGACCAATCAGACACGTCAGCTCCCCGGAGTATAGCGACGCGCTGATACCGCGGGTAATTACCGTTATCCCTTTTTTTGAATGGTATCCGGTCTCCAAATCCAGTACCCGGATAGTTTCTTCCCTATGCCTCATACTTCATTCTTGCGTTTGTAGAACAATACCCACATAACTACGGGGGCACCGACAAGTGCCGTAACTGAATTGACAGGAAGAGCTCCCTCAAATCCAGGAAGACGAGCTATAAGATTACACAACAGGGCAAGCGATGCTCCACCGAGCAATGAAGCTGGAAGAACGACAGCATGATTCGATGTGTGGAACAGTCCGCGGCAGATGTGTGGCACTGCCAGTCCTAAAAATACTATCGGACCACAATATGCCGTCACAACGGCAACCAATACTCCGGAGCATCCTATGACAAGCAACCTGGCACGTTTGATGTTCAGTCCGAGATTACGGGCATAGGAATCGCCCAAAAGCAGAAGATTGAGAGTCTTTATCAGAAAGAATGCAGTAGGAAGCAATATCATCATCAACACGATAAACACTGTTGTCTGGCCTCCCGACACACGGGAGAAACTACCCAGTCCCCAGATGACATAGGCGCGGATATCCTCCTCTGCGCTAAAGAACTTCAAAACTCCGATAATGGCGTTGGCGATATAGCCGATCATCACCCCCATTATAAGCAACGTGACGTTTCCTCTCACTTTACGCGCAACAAAAGCAATCAAAGCCATAATGAGCAGAGAGCCTGTAATTGCGGACAAGGTAATCGAAACCTCCCCTATCACTCCGAGTCTGCTCAATGTCACACCACCAATACTTCCTGACAGAAGAACCACGCACGCCACACCCAGACTCGCACCTGAACTTATACCAAGCACCGACGGGCCTGCAAGCGGATTCCGGAACACCGTCTGCATCAGCAGACCGCTCACTGCAAGTCCGGCGCCGGCCATAGCCGCAGTCAATGACTGCGGCAGACGGGACTTCATCACAATATTGGTCCATATCCTGTTGTCGCTGTGATTGCCGAGGAGAATGTCGATCACATCACCTGCCGGAATCCTGACAGTTCCCAATAAAAGATTGAGAATTATAAAGGCTATTATTGACAACGCCAGCAACAGCATCAGCAGCATGGTGATCTGCCGGCTCATTTGATTAAATGATAATAAGCAGGTTGATGATCGGGAAGGATCTCCGGATGAAAGACATGGATAAAGTCGGCCAAAACAACTTCCGGTTCGACAGGCATCTTCTCATAGAAAGGCACAACTTTCATGTTGCAATAGATTACCCCATGATTTTTCCATGCGTCAAAGTCAGTATAGCGGTTGTCCTGATCTTTCAACACCTCATAGCTGAAATCTCCGTCGAAACTGTTGACGATTCTCCAATAATCGGCATTTGCCGCGCTGGTATAGACTGTTTCATAATCAAGCGTTACTCCTCCTGATTCTTCGTTACCTTTGAGAAAATAATCTCCTCCGGCATCTCTGAACAGCTGAGCAAGAAAGCTTTTACCGCCTACCGCATACCAGTTGCCTCCACGCATCTCACCACTGAAAACGACAGGACGTTTTGAAACAGTGTCAACCATTGCCTTCAAATCATTGTAACGCACTTCAATGGCTTGAAACTCTTCATTGGCTTTAGCGGAGTTTCCAGTCAGCAAACCTATCACCTTTACCCATTCGGCCTGCCCGAGCGGGGTCAGTTCCTTGTATCCCAGATGGGGTATCATGGGTATGTCAACATTACGGATCGCATCATAGCCGCCTCTTTTGAACGGAGATATGAAGATCACATCCGGACTGAGAGCCATGATGACCTCGTTATCGAAATTTCCTTCAATTCCGATTTTATGTGTTTTGCCTTCTTTCAACTGACGGTTCATCTGCTCGTCATGAAGATGGCGGGTGCTTGTAATTCCGACAATTTTTTCAGATATTCCAAGTTTGATGAAGTTTGACAACTGGAGGGAAGTCATACATATCGCCGTTTCGACAGGGATATCAAGGCGACTGTAACCTTCAGGAATTTCTCCTGAAAAATCTTTGTCAGTCAGTGCGAAACGGAATCGTTCCGCCTCGCAGTTCTCCGGGTCACTGATGTCGAGAAGCACCATATCGTCGAGATACTTCACCTTAAACCCCTGTGCATACTTGGGGTTAATCACAGACACGGAGTCTATGGCCCCGGTCCCGCTGCCTTGATGTCCTCCTGCAGTATGTCGCCCTCCGCATGAACAAATCACCAAAGCTGCCGTTAAAATTAAAATAAAACCGGATAGTTTCATGTTTCCATTACGTTTTATTCAGGAATATAAATGATTTCTCCATTTTCGAGTTGATAGGCAGATCCGACACGGCGTCCTTTTGAACCGGAGGAAATGCTTTCATTCTCGGAAGGAGTATATTTCTTTATTTGATCTCCTTCTTTCATTATGATTTCCATATTGCAGGCTCCCGGATTCTTTACAATGGTATAATCATCTTTGGAAAATATCTCGCTCATATTGTAATGCGTCACGAGAGCCACCATCAGCGCGACAGCGAACACCATAGCAACATCAAACAAATTGGTCAGCATTCCGAGAGGATTGTCATGATCTTCTTTTTCTGTCAATATAGGATTCTGTTTCATTTCTCATTAAGTTTTTGAAAAACAAAATCAAGATCGTTAAGCGAACGCGCATAATATCTTTTGTTTCCCTGAAGAGTTACTGCTCCAATTGCCGCGACCGCCATGCCGACAACCGTTGTGGAGAAAGCTACCTGCATATTATAAGCCATGGACACGATGTCACCACTTGCAAGTCCTACCAACGCAGGACCCATCGGAATAAGAGTGCCCATAAGACCCAGCATCGGACCAAATTTTATAAGAGCCTTATGTCTGGACAGTTGTTTCTGCACGTCTATATGGAATTCCGACAGTGCATGTTCACAATAAATCTTATCTGTCTTATGTGCCATTATATTTCTCAGACAATCAATAACACTGGAATCTCCAAATTCTCCGGTTTCCGTCTGCAACATTGCCAACCCATCGGGGGAATAGTTCTGAATCAAGTGCCTGAACATACCTGCAATGCGCTTCTTCCGCGAATATTCCTTATAGAAAGCAAACAGCAGACTGACTGCGCGTGCCGAAAGATAAAGCAGCAATCCCAGAACCGGAATCATCAGCCCGTTGGAGATTACAAATAGAATTTCAGATAGGATTTTCATGCTACACCATAAATTACTACGTTGAACATAGCGGCCAAAACCGTAACCAGATACAAAGAGATATTATCCGTTCCGACATAGCGGAGAAGGATTGTCCCTCCGATTATTACAACCGCAATCACACCTCCTGCTATTATTCCGGTCAGTTTGAAATCCATTCCAGGAAACATACCTGAGAATAAAACTGAGACTGCCATTACTGGCACAATAACCATAAGACCGGGATATAATCCCAAAAGGTTCTTCTTGGTACCGCTTGTGAACAGATACGTAATCATGATCATTAATTCGATAAATTCAAGGGTTGACAATTCTCTGATATTCGTCAGCGCAGACACTTCCGACCGTGACAATCCGGAAAACATGATAGTCGCAAGATATCCTGCAATACCCCACGCCAATCCCCATGCAAGAGAGATTTTCAACGGCATCAGAGATAACTTCACACATCCAGAGAGAAGAATCACGCAACACAAC
>CANEHE010000053.1 GCA_947427285.1 uncultured Porphyromonadaceae bacterium | reverse complement strand
TATTTATTGTTTGACACCTCTAAATTACTAAATATCAGTGAAATTACCAAAAGAACCGACAACTTTTTTATAGCATTCCTTATCCCGAACTCGCGTATCTAAAAATAAATCGCTATCTTTGTGCGGGGATTATCCCCACGACAATCTCTTCCTCCAAACAGATCCTCTGAAAGGATCACTCATATTCACCTTATTATCTTTGCTGTATAATTATTATTTCACTATACATAACACCATGAAAAAACTATTATCTATCCTAACGGCCATGGCTCCTTTGGCGGGACTATCGCTTCTCGCCGGCAATATGGTCTCTAAAAGTTTCTCAGCCGATCCTGACCAATTGTCGGGCGGGACAGAGAACTTTTACCGACAGGCAGAAAACCCATTCGAACTGACTGCCATCCATCCTGAAAATATCATTCTACCCCGTCAGTCGGCAGCCTCATCTCCACGTCTGGGAGCACCATTGAACGAAAATGATTATACCGGCGACTGGATTCACACTTTTGTATCCCTTACGTCAAACATGGGCAACGGCGGAGGAGCCTCCAGGATCACACCCGTGGCCGGCACCGATTCTGTAGAGATTTCAAATCTCTGGATAGCATCCGCCCACATTCGGGCCAGAATCGACAAAAACACAGGGCAGCTCTCGATCCCAAGCCAAGTGGCATTTACCGATCCCACCTACGGAAAAATCATGATAGCCGCCTCCACCGAAGGAGGCACTCCGGACAAGACCCGCGACATCAAAGGGACTGTCACACCCGACGCAATACTGATTCCCGACATGTTCGGGATGTTTGTTACGGAGGGCCCGGACACTGGTAGCTTCCTCGGCATAAGCCACGACGTTCGTTTCGCAAGGCCAAACGGCACCATGACATGCACCTCACAATCCGGAGCCTCCATATCGTATGGCATAATAGCCGAACAGGCCTCTGACAATTCCATTCTCATAAAAAATTTCGGAAACTTCGGCCACGACATCAACGTCACCCTGTATCGCGACAAATCCGGAGTCATCTCCCAGCAGATTATCAGAGAAGATGCCGCAGGCGCATGGATGACCATCGGCTCTCCTACTCTGGAAAACGGGAAGCTATCTTTCTATACCGGCATAACCGTAAAAGAAGGTTCTTCTCCAAGTGAGATGGCAATAGAATCGTGGTCTATGTATGCGGCCTCCAAAAGTCTGGTGGGGACCATATACACAGGAGCGACAATACAGCTGCCTTTCGACATGAAATTCCCGGCTCTGTCAGTAAATCAGTTCACTGGATCCGGCACAGCCGACGACCCATATCTCATCAGCAGTCTCGACGAACTGGTGCTCATGGCTGATTCTGTCAACAACAATCATAATTTCATCTATCCTACCACTCCTGATACTCCCGACGTGTCGCGCACCTTCATAGGGAAACATTTCCGCATGACTAAAGACATCGATATGGGCGGATATACCTTCGATCCTATAGGTAATGACTACCGTCACCGTTTCGAAGGAACGTTCGATGGAGACGGACACACAATATCCAACCTCAATGTCAACACAGGCATCGTAGGCTATGCAGGTCTTTTCGGATATGCCGACTCTCTGAGTGTGATAAAGAACGTATGATTCGAAAAGCCGGTGATCCGTACTTCGGCTTTTGCATGCGGTGTGGCAGCCGCCTATTCACTCGGCACTATATCCGGAGTTCATTCAGACGAACCTGATGTGCAAAGTTCGAGTCAAGTCGTAGGCGGCCTGGTCGGAAGCGGATATATAATGGACAACTGTTCAGTCAGCGGCGGCAGAATCAGCTGCGGTCAGGGTCTTGTAGGAGGCATGGCGGGCCAGGTGCGCAACAGCATCTCCCGGTCATGGGCAAAAGATGTAGAGGTGATCGGATCCTGCTCTTATGACGGTGCGATCGGCGGCGGCCTCATCGGATCACTGTTTATCGCCACAGCCTCCGACTGCTGGTTCTCAGGTATCATAGATAGCTATTCAAGCCAGTCAGCTATGTATCTCGGAGGTATCGCTGGCGTATGCTTCAACGGCAGACTCGAACGCTGCTTCAGTGTGGCGCGTATTTTCGGATGGGGACAATTGTCCAAAAACGGCGGAGTGGTCGGTTATCACATGGGAGATATGACCGACTGCTACTCGGCAGGTACAGTGGAGTGTGCCTCCAGCTACAACACCGGTGGAATAGCAGGCACAGTAGAACGCTATCAACTTGAAAACGGTGTCTGGAAAGAATCATCCGTACGCAATAGCTACACCACGGTATCGCTCACAGCCGAAAAATCGTTCTACGACCCTGTAAACGAACACCGCGAGACCATAGGCCGAATCACAGCAGGCTCTAAGCCGACAATAGAGAACATATACTTCAACCGGCAGATGGCCGACTTCAAGTCGCAGAAATATGGCTCTACTACAGCATTGCTGACCAGTGAGCAAGGGCCTGAAGGATTCGACCCTAAAATATGGCTATTCACCAAAGGACAGTATCCCCGCCTGCGTGGACTTGAAACTGCTTCAGGATCAGACTTCTCCGCCTCTGTAATCGATTTCGGAGAGGGAGGATCGATTGAAAGCGTTAGCGCAAATTCAGTTATGCGGCCGCTGGGCGACACAGAGTTCAACTTTGTATGCAACGGCTCCATCTCAAAACAGGGACACTATTCCTCAATAGTCGGCGATACCTTGAAAATCAACGAAAACCTCAACATCGGCACAGATACCCTCTTGATGACAAATGGAAAGACATCCATCATCTACATGATAAAAATCGCCCCACGTTTCCTTGAGGGAGAAGGCACTGCCGAATCGCCATATCTTATACAGACAAAAGAGGATCTGATCACCCTCTCCGAAGCTGTCACCTTAAAAAACCAGCTTTTCGCAGGAACCTACTTCGACTTCACGGCCGATATCGACATGGAATATGACGAACGGTTTCTCGGCATAGCGACTGGTAAATCCACCGCCAATAAATTTTCAGGAACCATTGACGGAAAAGGGCATACCATCCGACGGATGCGCAACCATCGTTTCGAATGGACCACCCGGCCTGAAGATTCACCCACAGGATGGGGCACTCCCAAAACGACCGTCAGCGATCCAACCAGAGTGCCTAATTTCGCAGGTCTCATCGGACGCCTGGCAGTAGACGGAACCGTTAAAAACCTTATAATGGCCGAAGACAACGACATGATTGCTTTCGCTTCCAACGGAGCCATCGTAGGTGAAAACAACGGCACAATCGAGAACTGTGTGAATCATGCTCCTGTAAAGGCATTCTCCATGAGAGTGGGAGGAATAGCTTCCTCAAATACCTCTACAGGAAAAATCTCGCGATGCCTAAACACCGGCATAATACAGACCGGCTACAACATCGCAGGAGGTATCGTCGGCCTTAATCAAGGTCTTGTGGAAGAGTGTGCAAACACAGGCCGGATCGAAGCCACACAGCTATCCACCTTCCAGACCGCAACCGGAGGAAATCTCAAGTATGCAGGCGGAATCGCCGGACAAACCACATCTGGGAAGCTACATAATGTGGTCAATTATGGTTCGGTATCAACACTCTCGGCCAATGCCGGTGGAGTTTGCGGACAACTTTCCGGCTCCAATCTTGAATTTGACGGAGTGATGAATTTCGGCACCGTCGACACGCCCAACCGGCTCACTCTCGGCGCTATAGCCGGAGCAACCAGCACTTTCAAGACCGTCAACGCATGCTGGGATGCCTCTCTTCTTCCTTTCAAGGCAGCCGCCAACTCCGATATAGCCGGGATGAATCCGATATCCGTAAATGTACTCACCGACGGCAAAGCCCTCGATGGATTCAATGCCGAACTATGGGACTTCTCATTCGGTGTATATCCTGCACTTAAAATTTTCGCAGATACTCCGGAAGTGAAAGAGGCTCGCGCAGTAGTAGCATTCTTCCCTGAAGGCTCTACAGCCTATAATGTCAAAGACGATGTCACTCTCGCAAGCTCCGACGGACTGTCGTGGAGCCTCAGGCAAGCATCAAACTTCTCCATCACAGATAATCGGCTCTCTACAAAAAACATCACTCAGACTGTATCCGACACACTGGTAGCTTCATTCGGGAAAAACCTCAAAAAAGAGATCCTTCTGAAGGCCAATCCTCCGATTCCTCTTCAGGGTAAAGGTTCGGAAACCGATCCATACCTGATATCTACACCCGAGGAATGGAATTCCCTTGCATCCTGGATGGAATCAAGCGGCGAATCATTGGCCGGCAGCTTCGTGAAACTCGCTTCCGATCTTGATTTCGATGGTAAAGCCATGGCCTCTATGTGCGGTGACGGGCTTACATCCTTCTCCGCCACATTCCTTGGCAACGGGAAAACGGTCTCCAATGCCGTTATCACCACTACCGCAGACTATCAAGGGCCATTCGGAACAATAAGCGACAAAGGATCCGTGAGCGATATCACATTCGACGTCACCATAAAATCAGCCTATCTGTACACTGGAGGAGCAGCAGGACGTGTCTACGGTTCTATGGAACGGGTGACAAGCCTTTCAAATGTCTCGTCATCGAAAAACTTCACAGCCGGAATAGCCGGTCTTGCAGGAGCGGGAGCAAGACTGTCCTCATGTGTCAACAAGGGCATTGTCACAGCATCTGGAACAGCCACCAACACCGCAGGCATATGCTCTTCGGCCGAAGAGGGTTGTGTCTTCACAGACTGCGGCAACGAAGGAACTGTATCCAACACCGGTACCGGTCTATACACTGCCGGCGTGGTCGGCACCTCACTTCCATCTTCATTCATAAGATGTTACAACTCAGGGAAAGTAGAAGTGACAAATCCGGCCACAAAAAATCTGGCTGGTGTTATTGCGTATGCCAACGGCACTGCCAAAACCACCGACCCATATATTATCATCGGTTGTTGGAATACTTCAGATCTTGCGGCCTACTCTAAGGTATCGGGCATAGTGGGAATGGCCGGCACTGTGGCAGGAGGTGTCCGACTCCTTGTGGACAGCTGCTGGAACAGCGGCAACATACGGACTCTTGCCGATAAAGCCGACTCATCGGCCCCGACTACCGGTATTATCGGACAATATACAGCCGGATCAAAAATCACCAACTGTCACAACGACGGCAACATCTCTTCGGAATACCATCTAAATGTGGCTGGAATCGCCGGCATCGCCGCCTCCAATCCCACAGCAGCACTCCCAGCCGAGATTTCCGGATGTATCAACAACGGCAACATTTCGGCCGGCAATAGCCAGGGAGCCGGCATCGTAGCCATAATGGGGGCTTATCTCACTGTGCGCGACTGCCATAATCATGGAAAGATCTCTGGAGGGTCCAATCTCGGAGGTATTGCCGCCACATGGTCGGGCAACGGTGCTGTTATGGAAGACTGCTCCAATACTGCCGATGTAGCCGGCAATAAATTCCGAATCGGTGGTCTCATAGGCCAGGCCACAGCAGGCACTGCCGCTCTCCCTTCACGCGTGAACCGTTGCTGGAACACCGGTGACGTCTCCACATCTTCCGAACTTCAGGGGGTCACAACCACAGCTGCCGCTCCTGCCGGATTTGCCATTGGCGGCCTTGCGGGCGCCAGCAAATCTGTCTTTACCGATTGCTTCAACGCAGGAAGTGTAAAAGGTGTTTCACAGACAGGAGGACTCGTGGGTCAGCCAGTAAAAGCCTTCACCTCTTTTGAGAACTGCTACAGCATAGGTAAGATCATAGCCCCGGCCGATACATGCGGCAACATTGTCGGTGTAAACACCGACAATGGCAAGATATGGAATGAAAGCAACTCCATAAATAACGTATGGTATCTGGAAGAGAATCGCATGGGTGCCAACGACGTAATTGGAGAACCCACCACCATTGCCGCTCTATGCGCCTTAGATATGGGATCGAAATGGCAGTCTACCGACATCTACACTCTGCCGCTTGTAACAGGTCATGATCGTTTCCCCCACGCCGCCATCACAGCCGCCCAGCTCATCCTCGCCGACAAAGAGACTCCTCAACTCGTATCCAAGCCATTCCATGTCGGCCTACCTGGAGACGTAGAGTGGAACGTTGACGTAGCCGGAATCAATATCAACGGCAACGAGGCGCAATTCGATGCCACCTACAAAGGAAAAGCAATCGTAACAGCAAAATGCGGAGACCTCTCAAAAAGTTATGAGCTGACCTTGAACGTCATATCCGGCATTGAAGCCGCGACAGAACAATCAAATGTGGAATCTCGTACATTCTTCACTCCAGCCGGCCTGCGTATTGAAGAGCCTACTGCAAAAGACGGTAAAGTGTACATCGTCATAGTCCGTTACACCAACGGTCACATTGCCACATTCAAGCTTCTAAACAACTGATAGCAGTTTTATCACTGACTGAATTTAAAACCGGTGTCAACCAAGACGCCGGTTTTTTTTAATTACGCGAGTTCGGGATAAGGTGTTCGGCAAACTTTACGCCGACAAGGGATATATATCGCAGTCTCTTTTCGGACATCTCTGGGATGACGGAATACATATTGTGACAGGTCTGCGCTCGAATATGAAACAGCGTCTCATGCCGTTCTATGACAAGATGATGCTGCGTAAAAGGAGCATCATCGAGTCCATAAATGATATGCTGAAGAATGTGGCGCAACTCGTCCACTCCCGCCATCGTAGTGTACACAACTTCCTCATGAACCTGCTTGCTGCAATGGGCGCGTATTGTTTCTTTGCCACAAAGCCGGGAGTGAACTTCGACTTTGAGGTGCCCGAGTCAAACGGGCACCTTGTCCTCTGGGATTAGCTTAAACATATGCAAATAAATCAGGCGACCTGTCAAGGTCGCCCAATGCACTATGTCCTTTAGTTTGGTTTAAATTGAAGAATCTTATCCCGAACTCGCGTTATTAAGGAGTGTCCCTGTTGTTTCCGATATGTTACGGCTGTATTCAGTATGTGAGTGCCTGTGACAGAAGCCCGTAGTTCTTGTTGCGGGTGGCATCCATGATCAGAAACCAGTCAATGATCTGCCACACACCGCAGCCACCGGCTGTCAGCAACTTTCCGATACCTTGTCCTGTATCACCGATATAGAACCGGTCTATGCCAAGATAGCCAAGGAAGATGGAGAGGATAAGAGCCAGAGTGGGATTTTTGAAATCGATGCTCTGGATGACAATGTTTTTGTTTTCGGGAGCCTGAAGAAGCATTTCATGAATCTGCCCCATCATCATGGGCGGAAATATGCCGGCATGAGAAGCCAGGAAAAGATCTACTTGTTGCTGTGTCATTGCTGTGTGTATTTGTATATGTTAAAGAAAGTGGTTGATTTCTTCATTATGAATACTGTTTTCTCAGTTTACGGTGTTGACAGGATGGCCTTCAAGGAATGCCTTGACATTTTCCACTGCAATCCGCATGAGTCTCTGTCGGGCTTCAAAGGTGGCCCAGGCTATGTGGGGCGTTATGAAGCATCGTGGGGCCGAGAGTAGCGGATTGTCGGAAGCAGGCGGTTCGGTCGCGAGCACATCCATCCCGGCTGCATAGATCTGACCTGAATGCAGGGCATCAGCTAAAGCTGCTTCGTCAATCAGTGGGCCACGGCCTGTATTGAGGAGGATTGAAGACGGTTTCATCTTTGACAGACGTTCTGCATTCACGAGATGGAATGTGTCTTCGGCCAGCGGACAGTGAAGACTTACTACGTCACTGCTGGCGAAAAGTTCGTCCATTCCCATTTTTACATATCCCTCCGGAAGTTTGTCCTGTGGTTTGGATGTCGTTACGGCGATTTTCATTCCCAGGGCCGAAGCCACACGTGCTGTGGCTTCTCCGGTGTGGCCGAATCCCACCACTCCGAACTGTTTGCCGTCAAGTTCGATAAGAGGAAAATCGGTATAACAGAAATCGGCACAGCTGCTCCATTTGCCATGACGGTTTTTCTCCGCATAATACTCCACGTGTTCCACTATGGCGAGTAATAGAGAGATGGCCATCTGCGCGACAGACATGGTGCTGTAGGCGGGGATATTGGTGACAGTGATACCGCGACGTGTGGCTTCCGCGATGTCGACTACATTATATCCTGTGGCAAGCACTCCTATATATTTCAGACGTGGAAGGCTTCCGATTGTTTTGGCGTCGATCACGGTTTTGTTTGTAATCACTATCTCCGAATCCAAAGCACGTTCTACGGTAAGTGCCGCCGGAGTGCGGTCGTAGACTGTAAGATTGCCGAGAGATTCCAGACCTTTCCAGTTAAGATCACCGGGATTGAGTGTGTATCCGTCAAGAACTGTTATGTTCATGGTCAATGTTATTGGTTACGTGGGTGAGACACCACATTGATAGGTTTCCCCTCCAGAAATGCCTTTAGATTGGCTGCGACCAGCGATATGGCACGTGTGCGTGTCTCTTTTGTGGCCCATGCGATATGAGGAGTGATGAATATGTTTCGGGCATGCAGAAGAGGAAAGTCTTTCGATGGCGGTTCCTGTGAAAGCACGTCGACACCGGCTCCGGCTATTCGTCCTGAATTTAGTGCTTCTGCCAGAGCTTTCTCATCGGTGATGGCTCCCCGTGAGGTATTGATAAAGATGGATCCGGGTTTCATGCAGTCTATCATGGCGGAACTGATCAGTCCGCGTGTTTCGTCGGTGAGCGGGCAGTGCACACTTACCACATCGCTTGATGACATCAGTTCCGTAAGGCTCATTTTTGTCCATCCTGTAGGAAGCGATTCCTGACTTTTTGATGTGTAGGCCGCTACTTTCATGCCGAAAGCCTCGGCGATACGTCCTACCGCGTATCCGATGTTTCCCAAACCGATTATACCTATCTGTTTGTCGGCGAGTTCAATCGACGGATAGGGCTGATAGTCGAATCCCGGCTGCCCCGACCACTCTCCTCTACGGGTCAGAGAATTATAGTGGAAGGTGTGGTTGCATATTTCCAACAGAAGAGCGACAGTCATCTGTGCCACCGACATTGTGCTGTAGGCGGGAATATTTGTCACGGTTATGCCGCGTGCCGCGGCCGCGGCCGTATCTATGTAATTGTAACCTGTGGCGAAAGCCCCTATATATCGGAGCCCGGGCATCAGGTCCAGTTCCCTGTTGCCTATATGAAACCGGTTGACCAACACGGCATCCGCATTTCCCGCACGGACCGGAAGTTCCTGAAGACTGGTGCGATCATATACATCCAGATCGACAAGTTCTCTGAGAGGAGTCCAACTCAGGTCGCCAGGATTCACTCCGTAGGCATCAAGAGCCACTGTTTTGAAATTTCTGCCGTGAGGTGTCATTGTCATTATTTGGTTGATGGGGGTTGATGGGATATGGATTGTCAGTTTCCCATTTCCGAAAGGAATTTGACTCTCACAAGCCGGATCTCTTCCTCAGTGTAGTCTTCTCCGAGTTCCTGGATAGCCTCTTCAAGATTGTCTTCCTCGCTCTGGCGGAAGAAATCCATAATCTCTTCCTGCTGATCCTCGTCAAGTATCTCATTGAGGTAATATCGGATGTTGATTTTAGTGCCGGACTCCACGATCCCTTCAAGTTCGTCAAGAAGTTCTGAAAATTCCAGTCCTTTTGAGTCTGCCAGTACATCGAGCGACACTTTCCGGTCGATGCCCTGGATCAGAAATATCTTTACATTGCTTTTGCTGGGGACGGTGCGTACCCTGAGGTCTTCCGGACGTTGTATCTCGTTTTCCTCCACGTGACGACGGATCACTTCCACAAATTCCGTTCCGAAGCGGGTGGCTTTTCCGACTCCGACCCCCGGAATATTTTTCAATTCATCAAGGGTGATGGGATAGGTTGTGGCCATCGCCTCAAGCGACGGATCCTGAAAAATCACGTATGGAGGAAGTTGAAGGTCTCGCGCCTTTTTCTTGCGTAAGTCTTTGAGGATGGCGAAAAGTTCCGGGTCAGCCACGCATGCGGTCCCCTCCTTGATCTGGGGTTCGGCGTCGTTTTCTGAAAATTCTACGTCTTCCACTATTTTGAAGGTTTTTGGATGCTTAATGAATTCTTTACCAGCCGGTGTGATGCGTATCACACCGTAATTTTCCAACTCTCGGTCGAGATATCCGGCAATGACAGCTTGCTTGACCACGGCATGGAGAAAGCGTTCTTCTCCCTCGGGCAGAGTGCCGAATGTCTCCAGACGTTCATGACCCCGGGATCTGATCTCGTCGGTTTTACGTCCGGTCACCATATTTATGATATAGTCGGTCTTGAATTTTTCTCCGATTTCCTCCACCGCCTCAAGGATGGCTCCTAATTCCTCGGTGGCGTCTACCTGTGGGCGGGGATTGTTGCAGTTGTCGCAGTTGCCGCAGTTCTCCTCCGGATAGTCTTCTCCGAAATAATGAAGAAGTATTTTTCTCCGGCATAGCGATGATTCGGCATAGCTTGCTGTCTCCGCAAGAAGCTGACGGCCGATTTCCTGTTCTACAGGTGATTTGCCCTGCATGAGTTTTTCCAGTTTCTGGAGGTCTTTATGACTGAAAAATGTCACGCATACACCTTCTCCACCATCGCGTCCGGCCCGGCCGGTCTCCTGGTAATATCCTTCCAGACTCTTCGGAAGGTCATAATGGATCACATATCGGACGTCCGGTTTGTCGATACCCATACCGAAAGCGATTGTCGCTACGATCACATCCACTTTTTCATGTATAAATGCGTCTTGATTGGCCGAACGGGTATTGGAGTCCATGCCGGCATGGTAGGGTAGTACCTTGATGTCGTTCACACGCAGTGTCTCAGCCAGTTCTTCCACTCTTTTCCGGGAAAGACAGTAGACAATTCCGCTTTTGCCGGGACGATTCTTTATGAACCGGATTATGTCGCGGTCCACATTTTTTGTCTTCGACCTTACCTCATAATACAGGTTCGGCCGGTTGAATGAAAGTTTGAAGACTTTTGCGTCGAGCATACCGAGATTTTTCTGTATGTCGTGCTGCACTTTCTGTGTGGCCGTTGCTGTCAACGCAATCAAGGGGCGTAAGCCGATTTCATTTATGATAGGCCGGATACGCCTGTATTCCGGACGGAAGTCATGCCCCCATTCCGAAATGCAGTGAGCCTCATCGACTGCATAGAATGAAATCTTTGCCTGACGTAAGAAATTGATGTTCTCCTCCTTTGTCAGTGATTCAGGAGCCACATAGAGGAGTTTTGTCTTTCCAGACAGTACGTCTGATTTCACACGATCCGTCTGTCCTTTATTGAGGGAGGAATTGATAAAATGCGCCACACCGTCTTCCTCACTATAGTTTCTCATGGCATCCACCTGATTCTTCATCAGTGCGATCAAGGGGGATATGACGACGGCTGTCCCTTCCTGCATCAGAGCCGGAAGCTGGTAGCATAACGATTTGCCTCCGCCAGTAGGCATGAGTACAAACACATCGTTGCCGTCAAGAAGACTGAGGATGATGTCTTCCTGATTTCCTTTGAATTTTTCAAATCCGAAATGTCTTTTCAGAGCTTTATGAATCTCGGTGCGGTCAGCCATAATGTCAGGCATTTAGTTTAAGGAGAACAGCGGATATATCAGGAAACATTCCTATGTATCCGATTTGATTACAAAGATACACAAATTTCTCCAATCTTTTATGCAGACCGCTGTGAAAAATTATTATGGCCGCGGACATTGGTTACGACAGATGTCACAAATTGTACGCGAGATATTATCTGGAATAGAATAGTAAAGAAACAACAAAAGGCTGAAAAATCAGCCTTTATTGCGGAGAGACAGGCTCTCGAACTTATACTTTCAGAAAATATCATAAAACCACAATTTGTTGAGAATCAAATATTAATCAAGATATACAGTAAAACTAAATCTTTCTAAATGTCTTTTGCTATCTCAATTATTGGGTGTATATTTGGGTGTAGAATTTCAAACGCACCCAATTATGAATATCAA
>CANEHE010000052.1 GCA_947427285.1 uncultured Porphyromonadaceae bacterium | reverse complement strand
TTGCAAATATAGCGATTTATTTCCGAATTTACACTCATTATAATAGTTTCTTGATGTTTTTACATAAAATATCTTTTTAAGACTTAGTTTCACACGTTTTAAGACAATATTACTGGAAAGCCGTAAATGTGATTCATATTAAATAAATTTCAGAAAAATATTTTGATTCTTAAAATAATTTTGCTAAATTTGCGGCATCGCTAATTTACATTAGTAAAATCAATTTCTCAACTAAAAAAATAAAGCTTATGAAAACAAAGATATCAGTGTGTATCAGCGTTATGCTGGTGGCGATATATGCGGCTGTGGAGGCTGCTGCAGTTGACTACATTATATGGGAGATTCAGTCCTCCCCTGATTATAATTATATCTGGATGGCTACTTCCAAGGGACTTGCCAGATATGATATAAAGTCGGATGAGATTGCGTTTTATACAGACCCGTATTTTCCCGGAATATCCCAGATTGCTGTTTCTCCCGAAGGGAAGGTTGCTGTCGGCGGTGCCAAAGGCAAGGGGCAGATAGCTGTTTTTGAAAACGGGACATTCAATTTCTGTGGGCCGGAAGATAATAAAGTAGTATCGGGTCTATCGTTTGAGAATGGACTGTGGTATGGGACGAACTATATTCTTGGCTATCAGGTTGACGGACAATGGAAATCAGCTTCGTACGAGCCGTCTTCTCTTGCTGCGATGATTCTCTATAGTAGTTTCGCATTCGATTCATCCACCGGCCGGATGTGGTATGGGACTCACGCTTCACAATCTTTGAATCCTTGTGGATGGTTTGATGCAAAGACGGCCGAGTTTCATCCCGTGAAATTCCCACAGAGAGAGGGCCCACTGAATGTAGGGTCGATATCTCTTGAAACTTCGGATATTATATGGTTCGGCACTTATGGGAGCGGTATGATCCGGTATGATGCGGATATAGAGAAGATAACGAGGTATGATACCTCAAATTCTCCTCTCCCATCAAATTCAGTTTGTGGACTTCTGCATACAGACTTGTATCTGTGGGGTGCAAGCGAGGGAATGATTTTCCGCTTCAGAGAAGGGAAATTTGAGAAATTTCCGCTACCTGTCGAAACAGACATCACGGATCTGACTTATACCCGCGACAGGGGCGATGTGATCTGGGTGGGTACGTCCGACGCCGGTCTCTGGAAGTTCAGAGTTCCAACTCTTTCGTTCGAATGTGCTCAGGCTGGAGTGGATATGACTTTTTCTGAAGGCAATGATGATAAACGGCCATGTTATGATCTTAATGGCCGTAAGATTGCCAATCCGGAGAAGGGTACTGTGTATATTCAGGGAGGAAAGAAGATGATAGCCCGCTGATAATCGAGTTTTTTAATCACGGATTGATCCGTATGAAATATAAGTTGAACAGGGATGCGATCGTCATCCCTGTTTTTTGCCGCATTGGATTTTTTCATTAACTTTACGCTCGATTTCTCCTGTTTGAATTTTTCCATGCCATGAGCGAGATAGACGATATTAAAAATCCTGACGAAGAACTGACGTCTGAAAATCCTGACAGAATCCCTGAAGCCGCGGATAATTCATCTTTTTCGGTCTCTGACGCTGACATAGAACTTGCCGAAGAGGCCGGTGCAGATATTCCGCAGATACCGGTTCCACGGTATCATGTGCCGGGAGAAGGGGAGAGGAAGACTATTCTATCAGGGATGTTCCGCAATTGGTATCTTGAGTATGCCAGTTATGTAATTCTGGAGCGGGCTGTGCCTCATATCGAGGATGGTCTGAAACCGGTGCAGCGTCGCATTTTACATGCGATGCAGACTACCGACAACGGCCGCTTCAACAAGGTGGCGGGAATTGTCGGCGAGACTATGAAATATCATCCGCATGGCGATGCGTCTATAGGTGATGCGCTCGTGCAACTCGGCCAGAAGGAACTGCTTATCGACACTCAGGGAAACTGGGGAAACATCCTGACAGGAGATCAGGCCGCGGCGACACGTTATATCGAGGCCCGATTGTCGGAATTTGCTCTTGAAACAGTTTTCAGTTCAAAAATCACAGAGTGGATGCCTTCATACGATGGTGTCCGGAAAGAGCCGGTGACGCTTCCTGTGAAGTTCCCTCTTTTGCTCAGTCAGGGTGTGGAGGGTATCGCTGTGGGGCTTTCCTCAAAAATCCTTCCCCATAATTTTAATGAGATAATAGATGCTGCAGTAGCCTATCTGCATGGAGAACAGTTTGCACTTATGCCCGATTTCCAGACCGGGGGACTCCTTGATGCCACCCGTTATAACGACGGGGCAAGAGGCGGAAGTGTGAAGGTCCGTGCCAAGATAGAGAAGATAGACAGCAAGACGCTTGCGATAACCGAACTTCCCTTTGGAAAGACAACCTCCTCACTTATCGCATCCATTGTGGCCGCTCAGGAGAAGGGGAAGATAAAAATCCGTCAGGTGGTGGACAATACAGCTGCCTCCGCGTTGATTCTTGTCCATCTCACGCCTGGCACGTCAAGCGACAAGACAATCGACGCGCTGTATGCTTTCACTGATTGTGAGGTAAGTATCTCGCCGAACTGTTGTGTCATCTGGGATCGCAAACCTCGCTTCCTTTCGGTCAGCGACGTGCTCCGGTTCAGTGTTGACCATACGAAGGAGATGCTGCGCCGTGAACTGGAAATAAAACTTGCGGAGACTCTGGAGACAAGTCTTTATGCCTCTCTTGAGAAGATCTTCATCGAAAACAGAATCTATAAGGACAAGGAATATGAGGAGGCCCGAAGCAGCGATGAGGCCGTGCGTCATGTCGATTCGCGTCTTGAACCGTTCAAACCATCTTTCTTCCGTGAGATTACCGATGAAGATATATTGAAGTTGTGGAAGATACCTTTTGAGCGTATATTCAGGTTCAATTCCGACAAGGCTGACCGCCGCATAGCCGAACTGAATGCCGAGATAGATCGTCTGAGAAATTACCTCGACAATATTGTGGAGTATACCGTCCGTTGGTATACTCACCTCAAGTCGGCTTATGGTGCACGCTTCCCGAGGCGTACTACTCTCAGAGGATTCGATTCCATCGAGGCGGCCAAAGTGGCGGAGGCAAACCGGCGTTTGTATTTCGACAAAAAAGGAGGATTTATCGGTACCGGTCTGAAAGATTCCGAATATCTTTTCACCTGTTCCGATCTCGATGATATACTTGTGATCTATGACAACGGTACTTATCTTACCGTGAAAGTGTCCGACAAGCTGTATGTGGGAAAGAAAGGAACCAGAGTCATTCATGTCGGCATATTCAAGAAAAGTGACCGCCGCACGGTTTACAATGTGATATATCTCAACGGGAAGGGGGGCTTTACATATAAGAAGCGGTGTTTCCTCACCGGTCTTACCCGCGAGAAGGAATATGACCTCACCAAACAACTTCCGGGATCGAAGATTCTCTACCTCTCGGTCAATCCCAATGGCGAGGCAGAGGTGGTGAAAGTGAAGATAGATATGGAATCCACTGATCCGGTCGGTCGACGTCCGAGAGCCAGAGAGGTTCTTGTAAATTTCGCCGAACTTGAGATAAAAGGCAAAGAGGCTCTTGGAAACCTTGTCACGAAATATGCCGTGGACGGAAAGCCGACTCTTCTGGAGAGAGGAGCCAGTACACTCGGTGGCCGTGAGGTGTGGTTCGATCGTGATGTGCTTCGTCTGAACTATGACGGACGGGGACAGAGTCTCGGTGTATTTCAGGGTGATGACAAGGTGCTTGTTGTGACCCGTGATGGAGATTTCTTTACTACTGACTTTTCGGATGCCAACCATTATGACGACAATATTCTCCGGATAGAGAAGTTTGTGCCCGAAAAGGTATGGACTCTCGCCCTCTATGACGCCTCTTTCGGCTTTCCGTATCTCAAACGGTTCCATTTTGAAGCGTCGGCGAAGCCTCAGCATTTTGTCGGGACAGAGGAGGGCTCTTCCATAATTTTGCTTACGGACACTCCTTTCCCACGCCTGCTGTTTACTTTCGGCGGCAGCGATTCTGTCCGTCCTCCCCAGGAGATCCAGGCGGATGATTTCATAGGTGTCAAGAGTTTCAAGGCAAAGGGCAAGCGAATATCTCTCTTTAAGATAGAGCATATAGAGGAACTTGAACCTACAAAATTTCCTCCGGAACCTGAGCCAATTGTTGCGGAAGACCAAGAGGAAAGCACGATCACCGATAATGCGCAGGGGCCAGTGGCTGTGCAAGGGGATCTTTTCGGCAGTTTCGATTCTGACGCACAGTTGTCAGAACAGTCTTCAATGGATGAGATAAAAACAGAACCATGAAAAAGAATCTGCTGGTACTGTTCATTCTTATTCTGACCGTGCAGGCGGTGTATTCCCGTCAGTTGACATACGACATTCCTGATCCTCCGGAATGTTCTTCCGACTCGATAGTCCGTATGCTTGAAGGCCAGATGCCGATGTGTTGTCCGGTAAGTCGTCCGATTACCCAGATATATATGGCGGAGATCGGAGGGGCTTCCAATCTTGACACATATCTCTCCCCTTTGCGTTATCGCGGCTACGGGATGGTATTGGCGGGGCAGTGGAGCAAGGCCCTTCCCTGGATGGACAACCGCTGGCTGATGAGGTTTGACTCCCGTATCGGATTCAGTTCGGCTTTGAATCCCGCACGCAACGCAAGAATGCTCGGGTTTGACATGTCGGTTGTCTGGGGGCCTGCTTTTACCTGGCGTTTGCCGATGAAACTTCGGCTTACGGCCGGTGCGGACGTAGGGATGTCGGCTGGGGTTCTTTATCTCCCGCGCAACTCCAATAATCCAGCCTCTGTCAAAGCTGATGTAGGACTGGCTCTGACCGTCTCAGGTGCATACCCTTTCCGTATAGGAAGATTGAATATCCTTGTCACGGATGAAGTCAGACTTCCGACTCTTTCGGTTTTCTTCTCTCCTGACTACGGAGAACCATATTATGAGATCTATCTTGGAAATCACTCCGGACTCGCCCATTGCGGCTGGTGGGGAAACCATTTCGGAATAGACAATCTTCTTGCTTTCGACCTTGATATAGGTCCTTCCGCGCTTCGGTTAGGTTACAGATATTCTCTCCGTTCAAGCTGGATCAACCATATCAATACCCAGATCCAGTCGCACGCATTTGTAATAGGATGGATCCCGCATGGGATAGGTCTACGGGCTACCTCTCCCTCAAGAAAAGCATTTGTCATCAATTCTCTATATTAACTTTGAATGATGCGTTTCAAGATTTATACGCTGGTTCTGCCAGTCTTTCTGCTGACTGCGTTGTCGGCTTGCCATGATGCTCCCGAATACAATAATGATAATTTCGGAAATTTTGATGCCCTTTGGCAGGCTGTAGATGACCATTATTGTTTTTTCGATGAGAAAAATATCGATTGGAAAGAGATAGGAGAGAAATATAGAGGCCTGATAACTCCTGAAATGAATTCCATCGCTCTTTTCGATGTGTGTGCGGAAATGCTCGATGAGCTCCGGGACGGTCATGTCAACCTTTCCGCATCGTTCAATACAAGTTATTATCGGCGATGGTGGACTGACTATCCACAGGATTTCAACTTGCGCACACTTCAGGAATATTATCTGAAGTTCGACTGGTATTCCACAGGTGGCATTATATATAAGAAGTTGTCACCGTCAATAGGTTACATATATTATCCGTCGTTCTCTTCGGGAATCTCCCAGACAGGTCTCGATTATGCTCTGGCTTTGATGTCTGACTGCGATGTCCTTATATTTGACATACGTGATAACGGCGGCGGTCTTCTTTCCAATATCAAGACTCTGGTAGGTAGGTTTATATCGCGTGATATTACCGCCGGATTCGTATGTCATAAGACTGGCCCCGGTCACAATGATTTCTCAGATCCATACAGGATTGTCTATTCACCGGCTGATGCTGATCGGGTGAAATGGCTTAAACCTGTTATCGTGCTGACAAACCGTTCATGTTTCAGCTCGGCAAACGACTTTGTGGCCACAATGAAAGGTCTTGACGGGGTTACTGTAGTTGGTGCCCGGACCGGCGGGGGAGGGGGACTTCCTTTTTCCTCTGAACTTCCCAATGGCTGGAGTGTCAGATTTTCTGCCTGTCCTATTTTTGACAGGAAAGGAAATTCCACGGAGGCCGGTATTGATCCCGACCCGGGCTGCGAGGTGCATGCGTCAGAAGGGGAACTGGCTGTAGGAAAGGATGCGATCCTTGACTTCGCCATAGAATTTGCGATGAAAACCACACTTCTTCCTTTGCCGTCGCGGCGGTAGGGGAATTAATCAATAAAACTGATTTTGATGAGATACCTTAAATTTGGCAATATGTCGTCATTTGCGCTTTCGATCACTCTTTCTCTCCTTATACCTTTTTTAGCTTCGGCACAGAAAATTGAAAACGACGGACATATCCGAAAAGTACTGTTCATAGGCGACTCCATGACCGGATGGATGGCCGAACGACTGAATGCTTATGGCGAAGTAAATGATTTTGAAGTCGCTACTGTGGTCTGGGATGGCAGCACCATTTCAAAATGGGCAGCTTCCAAGCGTCTGTCGTCAATCATAAAACAACAGGACCCAGATGTCATATTCGTGTCTCTGGGAATGAATGAACTGCTTGAAAAAAATCCTTCTGTCCGGTTGGCTGTAGCTATGGAAAAGATCAAACATGCTTTCGGTGATATTCCGTTTCTTTGGATAGGCCCTCCGTCGTGGCCTGGCAAGCCGGGAGGAGAAGCACTCAATGCATATCTTGCCAAGGAGCTTGGCGAGGAACAGTATTTTCAGAGTTCCAGTCTTCTGCTTCAAAGACAGAGCAAGGCAAATCCACATCCGTCAAGGGCTGGTATATGTGCCTGGATTGATGCTGTGGCTGACTGGATACCGGCACATACGCAACTGCGCTTTCAGTCTCTAAAAGATCCTGGAACATCACGAATGTCTCGTGGAAAAACTTTCATATATAAACGTATGCGTGAAACTTTGTGAGGCTATAGGATGTTTCTTCTCTGATAGGGGTTAACAATGATTATTAAACGACCTCTGAATAAATAGACGCTCTGCACCTACAGTCAATGATATTATTATGGAATTTACAAAACTCAAAGTCTCCGACTATCCGGCATTCCTTTCTCTCTACAATCAGACCTTCGATGCTGATCAACGACGCGACTATCGCGATGAACACCATCTTGATAGTTTTATCAAGGAAAAGGGCGGAAAGTTTCATGCATTCGCAGCCAAAGACGGAGACTTGTTTCTCGGCTTTCTCTCATACTGGACATTTCAGGGTTACATCTATATAGAGCATTTTGCTGTCAATCCTTCACAGCGTGGAAAACGAATCGGAACGCTCATGCTCAATCATCTCATAAAGGAGGTGGGATCGGATATTCTGATTGAGGTGGAACATCCTGATACAGAAGATAACATCAGAAGGATAAAGTTTTACGAACGCAACGGTTTCCGTCGTCGCGACGAAATCGAATATATACAACCTCCGTATACCCCAGGTAAGTCGCCTGTAAAATTGCTTCTGATGACTCATGGCGATGTCCGTTTGAATGGTAAGGACGATCTTAAGGAAATGCTTCAAGAGGTATACAATGTTAACTCAATGAAGTAGAATACTTCAAAAAATAAAAATTTTTTGGTAGAAAGTTTGGTTTATAAAATAAACCGTATTACCTTTGCATAAAATTAAGGGCGGAAGGCGCGCAACCGCTCTTTTTTAACCAGAATATGGTTTATAAAATAAACTTATTTATTTAATTAAAGATTTACCCGATGGAAAACAAAGAACTTACTCCTCAGGAGAGTCTGACTCTCATTGCCCGGATGATTGAGGCATCGAAACAGCGTGTGGCCATGCCCGATCTGCGCATTTCTGTAATGTGGGCTGTCCTCTCGATCGTAACCGCTGCAGTTGTCCTCACAGTCAGTCTGATACGTTATACCCCCTGGATCAACCTTGTTTGGTTTGCAATTCCGGTCATCGGAATACCACTAAACATAATGCTTTCACCTAAGACTGGCATTCAGACGGGGACAAAAACTTTTCTCGACACTGTTTGTGACGGAATATGGAAAACAGTTGGCTTTATTGCTATCTTCCTTACCATAATCTGTGGTATTTTCCAGATAACCGGATATCCTCAGGCTTGGCTTGCCATGCTGTACTATGCCTTCATAATCGTTGGATTTGCGGCAGCAATGACAGGAATTGTGCTTCGTGAGAATTCGTACGTTGTAGGTGGAGTATTCTCCATTCTTGCCGGCTTTACTGTAATTGCATTGCAACTGTGTAATATACCGTTGTTGGTAGTATGGGTGATACCGTTATATATGTTTTGTTTCCTCATCATGTTTATCGTTCCTGCGTTTATGATTAGGAGAAAATTTAACGACCGGAAGCGATGAAAGAGTTGGATCCATTGTTGCACTCTCAGTTGAGGCTTGCAGTGATGTCGATTCTGATGACAGTCGAGGAAGCCGATTTCGTCTATCTTCGGGAGAAAACCGAATCGACAGCCGGAAATCTGAGTGTACAACTCGATAAACTTTCCTCTGCAGGCTACCTCTGCATTCAGAAAGAATTTGCCGGTAAAAGGCCGCGCACCGTATGTAGTATTACTTTGCAAGGTAGAAAAGCCTTTGAAGACTATGTAGACACTTTGCGGACCTATCTCAATCTCTGAACCTTCATGAAAAAGCGCGGAGTTCCGGAAACATTCCGCGCTTTTATCGTTGACTTGTATACCGACGCGCCAATGACTTTTAAACATCCTCTAACCTATAAACATCTCTTCAAAATCAATCTTTGTGAGTGCCTTTTAGGAATTGTTTGGATAAAAGAAAAATATGCAGTCGCAGACCGCATCGCAGAAGCCCCGGTCTGGGGTTATGTGCGGCGGGATGTAATGAACATAATAAGAAAGCGTTTATCCGCGCTGATTCTTGACGAACAGAAATTCTCGCAAAATTTCATATCAAGGTCAAGGATTAAGCAACGGTAGATGCCCGTGGATATGTAATATTTTGCTTTCGGTACGATATTTCGGGAGAAATACATCCGGATGTCTGATTACATATATAGGCGTGGGCTTCTGCGTTGCCGTCCGACTTTGATAGGGCAATGCGAGAAGCCTCTGTTCGTAGGACGGTAACAGATACAGATTCCTACGCTTTTTCGTACAACAATAAACGCCAACGAGAGGATGACCGCGGCAGTATCTATCCAATGAAAATAAAACTAATTCTTATTGGCATGCTGGCTATGATGATAGCGTCTTCTGTTAGGGCACAGGAGGTGTTTGTGCCAAATTCACAGGGCACACTTACAGAATTGTCAAAAGCAGTGGTTACAGGCAATAAGACGAGCGGAAAAGCCTGGTTATCGTTGTATGGAGCCAAACTTACTACAAGTCTGGTTCTGGATGGAAAAAATTCCATTGTAGTTTTACCGGCAGTTTCAACGATCTTCTATGTATTCAATCCCAAAGATGTGTCTATTCAGGCATGGAAAATGGTAAAGCTCAAAACGAAAAAGAAGAATCGGGAACTCGCTTACATGTCAACGAGCGCATATTCAGGATCACGAACCAAATTGAATGAAATAAATCTGATGGTGAGTAAAATCACGGATGAAATCTACGAACTTCGTCCATCGGAGGGTTTAGAGACCGGTGAATATGCACTATTTTTGATTGAGAATGGTGTGCCATCCAAAATTTTTGATATTCATGTAGAGCAATCGTTACCTCCTTATCCGCAGATCTCAAAGGATGTAGTGTTGGCTGAATTTTATCCACAAAGTACAGTAGCAAATTCCTCAATATCCACTTCCGGTTCGGATACATCCGGGCAGATAATCCGGTGGTATTTTGATTCCGATCCCCGTGGCGCACGTATTTTCTACCGGGTTATTTCCAGTGTGCCGCAGGAAGTGAAAAATACCAATGAATCATATATGACTACCACTCCTCTTGAAGAGACTAAGTCGCTCAATATCCCTGGTCTGACGTATGAAAATGCGCCTAATGTGGTGATTGAGATCAAAGTTACTAAAAGGGGATACGAAGAGCAGGTGAAACGCTATAATGTGCGTCAGGCTCTTGATCAGCAGGAAATCAGCGGGTTCTTTGAATTGGTGGAAAAGAATAAAAAATAACTAAATTCAATAAGATATGCAAGTGCTTAAATATTCAATTGTTTGGACTGTAATCATGTCCGTCCTCTCTTTTGGACTGGAAGTAAATGCTAAAGAGTATGAGGCTTCCGTAGTTTCGGATCCGGATGGTGCTACTGTTTACCTTAATGGCAAACTTATAGCCACTACCACGCCAGCCATAATCAGTCTTGATTCCAAGCAGACCAACAAAAATCTTATGTTCCGTTTTGAAAAGAACGGTTATGAGAGTAAAACCATAATAATCTCTTTCGACAAGAAAGAAATGAAAAAGACTCCGATAATCTACTGTAAGCTTGATAGAGATATTATGGCGGTGCAACGAGCTAAAGAAGCCGAAGATGCCAGAAAGCGAAAGAGTGATCCTACAATTCCCACAGGACAATCAAAAGCACGTGTAAGTCGCGACAATGCGGGTGACACATCTATGGAGCAATCTATTATAAGATGGTATTTCGATTCCGATCCCCGTGGAGCCAGAGTTTTCTATCGTGTTATTTCCAATAATCCGGCTGAGGTTAAGAATACAAACGAGACTTACCTTACCAATACCCCTTATGAGGAGACTAAGGGATTCAGCATTCCCGGTCTTACCTATCAGAATTCCAGAAATGTGACAATTGAGATAAAAATCTCAAAGAAAGGATATGAGGATCAGGTAAAGCGCTACAATGTGCGTCAGGCACTTGATCAACAGGAAATAAGCGGCTTTTTTGAGCTTGTGAAAAAAGAATCCCCTGCAACGGCACAGGATGAATGATTCTGTGATTAAATAAGAAGCAAGGTGCCTCCGATGTGGGGCACCTTGAATGTTTGATGGAGGTGGAGATTATTTAAACAGCCTCTTAGTGTTTACTTTGGTTTAGGAAGCCGACTTTTGTGCTTTTGAAGATTATGACTAAATTTGCAATGATTTGATTGATTTTTTTAACCTTGTGGAATATTAGATGACTGATTTGCGAATACTTATTGTTTGGATCTTTTTTATATGTGTGATATTGGGAGCGAATGCACAGATTGATTCGCTTTCGTATGCTTTGGGATATGAGACATCCATTGGTCTTTTGGCCGGTGAGAACAAACTTATGCGTAGTGAGCAGGATTTTAGGGAATACATACGCGGATTGGAGGAGAATATGCCCGAGTTGTCGCTGTTGGAAGATTCTGTATTCACGGTTAATTATGGTGTAGGTGCTATACAAGGTATTTATCTTGCTAACTCTTTGGAACATACTCCCGATGGAAAGAAACCTCCGTTGAACTGTATAATTAATGGACTCAGGAAAGTGGCATCCGATTCTCTTTCTCTCCCAAATGATACTGTGGGCATTATGTGTCAATTGAAGGAGATGCGGGATTCTGTTGCTTTCGCATCAATTGGAGATGATGAGAAATGCCGTTTTTATACAAATTACGGGATAATGAAGGGTTTTCAATCCGGACTTCAGGAATTGGTGGATGAAGCTGGTGGTAATGGAATTAAAGCTGATTATAAGTATTATGCTTCCGGAATCGCGGATATGCTTGAATTAGTAAATTCAACTATTGCATCTGCTTATGATATGGGACGGATGATTGGACTTGCGTTTTGGATCAGACTTCGTGATTTCCCGGATATTTCCATAAGAGATTATCTGCTGGGGGCAAAGGCGGCTTTCAATCTTTCCGAACAACTGATGTCGCGTGACAAGGTAGAGGAATTGGTTCAAAAAATTTACAACAAGCATGCGGTGGACGTGGAGGAAGATTCGGCAGTGCCAACGGCCATAAGTATCGGTGAAAGAGAAATTGAATCCGGTACACAGTTGGATGTTGATTGGAATGTGTCAGTGTATTCTGTTCCTGATCGAAAAGAATGTCCGAAAGATGTCACGGACTGTTTTGATAAAGCATTGCGTAGCATAGAAGACAAGTTCGTGTCAGGAGAGACGTATGGGTTTCGTTTCAGCGATATGGTGCGGTTCTTTTCAAATCACAGTGTGAACCGGGATAATGTATTGAAATGCATAGATACTTTCAATATAGAGATAGGAGATGGATATAAAATGTTTTGTATCCGGGATTTGGGAGGAGAATGGACCATAGGATTAGTTGATATGAGCCATCCGTTTACTGCATTTGTCGGAAGTGCGTTTGTAGAGATTATAGATGGAGTACATCCGATTATTGATTTCTCTTTTCGATTTGACGGAGGCGGACATACAGATAAAACAGCCGAATGGGCAGCATTTACCAAAGCGAACATCGGCAGAACTGTCGTCATGCAAATCAATGGAGAACCCGTAATGGCTCCCGTGATAAATAATGAGATCACCGGAGGTGCATGTTCTGTAACAGTATCTTCTTCTGAAGAATTGGAATATCTTTTTAAACTGTAACTGTACTCTACCCGCAGATTCACATAAAAAAATCGCAAAAAAAGAAAAAAGACCATGAAAATTTGGTCATTTCAAAAATAACCCCTAACTTTGCACCGCAATTAAGGGAAGATGTTGTTGAAAAAACGAACCTTGATTGTTTCATGCTTCAGTAGCTCAGTTGGTTAGAGCACCTGACTGTTAATCAGGGGGTCGTTG
>CANEHE010000051.1 GCA_947427285.1 uncultured Porphyromonadaceae bacterium | reverse complement strand
AGACCCTCTGCTTGTAAGGCAGACGCTCTAAACCAGCTGAGCTAATCGCCCGATTTTCGAATGCAAAGTTACGCACTATTTTCGGTTCATCCAAATTTTTTTTACTAATTTTGTATAGTTTTTTCTCCTAAATTCCTTCTCCTCGTAAGTAAGTTTTTGATTATCTAATATATATGGAATTAACTCCACTGACCGCCATCTCTCCTGTCGACGGCCGCTATCGCTCAAAATGCGCTTCTCTCGACAATTATTTCTCTGAGTTTGCTCTGATTCGCTACCGGGTGAAAGTCGAGATAGAGTATTTCATCGCGCTCTGTGAACTTCCGCTTCCGAATCTGACCGCTGTCAGAGGGGGCATATTCGAGAAGCTGCGCGACATCTACCGCAATTTCTCGCTGGAAGACGCTGCCGAGATCAAACGGATCGAGGCCACGACCAACCATGACGTGAAGGCTGTGGAATATTTCATCAAGGAGCGTTTCGACCTGCTCGGGCTGGGGGCACACAAGGAGTTTATCCATTTCGGCCTTACCTCACAAGACATCAACAACACTGCCGTGCCGCTTTCGCTGGCCGATGCCCTGAAGGAGGTATATATCCCTCTTCTGGAGACATTGGTGTCCACTCTCAACGCTCTGGCACGTGAGTGGCGTTTCGTGCCGATGCTTGCCCGCACCCACGGACAGCCGGCCTCCCCTACCCGTCTCGGAAAGGAGATCCGGGTGTTCTCCTATCGTCTGGAACGTCAGATGGAAAGCCTTAAGGCTGTGCCCATCTCGGGTAAATTCGGAGGTGCGACGGGCAATTTCAATGCCCACAGGCTGGCGTTTCCGGAAGTGGACTGGCCTTCGTTCGCCAATTCGTTTCTGGCCGGTTCGCTCGGCATAGTCCGCGAGGAATACACCACCCAGATCTCCAACTATGACAATCTTGCCGCACTCTTCGACGCCCTGCGCCGCATCAACACTATAGTCATCGACCTTGACCGTGATTTCTGGCAGTATATCTCCATGAACTATTTCAAGCAGAAGATCAAGGAGGGGGAGGTAGGCAGCTCCGCCATGCCCCACAAGGTGAATCCGATCGACTATGAGAATTCGGAGGGTAATCTGGGCATAGCAAACGCTGTGCTGGAGCATCTCGCCTCCAAGCTGCCTGTGAGTCGTCTGCAGCGCGACCTCACCGACTCGACCGTGCTCCGCAACATCGGTGTGCCCATCGCCCATTCCGTCATCGCTTTCCATTCCACTCTCAAAGGTCTCGGAAAACTGATGCTCCACAAGGATGCCATCGATGCCGACCTCGACGGCCATTGGACTGTGCTGGCCGAGGCCATCCAGACTGTGCTGCGCCGGGAGGGTTTCGAACGTCCTTACGAGATGCTGAAGGCCTTGACCCGCACCAACGAGGAGATCACACAGAAGACCATCATGGCTTTCATCGATTCCCTGGGCGTGGACGACCATGTGAAAGCACAGCTCCGCGCGCTCACGCCGGACTCGTATACCGGTTATTGAGCTATGCCAGCTCAATAACCGGAAGTAGAAAGTATGAAGTACAAAGTACAAAGTATAAAGTACAGAGTACAAAGTAGAATAGTTTCGGAGGCAAGGTATTACACTCTGTACTTTGTACTTCGTACTCTGTACTTAAAAAAGGTATTATGTCTGTAAAGGATCTATCGATCGACGATTTCGACTATCCGCTCCCACAGGAGCGGATTGCTCTTCATCCCCTCCGGCAGCGCGATGCCTGTCGGTTGCTGATGCGTGTTCCCGGTGCTCCGGTGGCTGATCGTCGTTTTTCCGATCTTCCGGCACTTATCCCTTCCGACGCGCTGCTTGTTTGCAATGACACACGGGTGATAAATGCCCGTATGCGTTTCCACAAGCCTACCGGTGCCGCGATCGAGATCTTTCTCCTTGAACCTCTCCTCCCGGCCGACTATGAGCGGGCTTTTGCGGCCGAGGGGTCGGCACAATGGTCAGCGTTGGTGGGCAATGTGAAGAAATGGAAGGAGGGGGAGCTTGTAAGGGAAATAGCTCTTGCCGACGGAACACTCCTCCGGCTTTCGGCCACTCTCGGTGAGCAGCTTGATGGCGGCGAACGCCGTGTGACGCTTTCCTGGACTCCGGCCACGGTGCCTTTCGCCACGGTAGTGGAAGCTGCCGGACATATTCCTATCCCCCCTTATCTCAACCGTGAGTCGGAGGCGTCGGACACAGACGACTATCAGACGGTATATTCCCGAGCCGAGGGTTCTGTGGCGGCTCCTACGGCCGGTCTGCATTTCACACCGGAACTTCTGGCTGAGATAGACAGACGCGGCATAAGGCGTGCCGCTGTCACACTCCACGTCGGGGCGGGCACTTTCAAGCCTGTGAAGACACCGCGCATCGGCGACCATCCGATGCACACCGAGACGTTTACCGTCACACGTGCCTCACTTGAGGCTCTGATAGAGGCGAAAAGAGCAGAACGACCTGTGATTGCCGTCGGCACCACTTCGGTGCGCACTCTGGAGACGTTGCCCTTGCTGGCCGATATGGTAGCTGACGATCCGGAGACACCGTTGCATCTCGGCCAATGGAATGCTTATACCGAAGAGGCTCTGAGACCACGCACATCCCTTCAGACCGCAGAGCGGCTGATGCAGCTTCTGCGACTGCTTGACACGACAGGCGCACCCGCTTTCACGGCATCGACGGCCATAATGATCGCTCCGGGGTTCAACTGGACGATAGTCGACGGGATGGTGACAAACTTCCATCAGCCGCGGTCGACGCTTCTTCTTCTGGTCAGCTCCTTTCTGTCGGCCCACAGCGGCGGCACGACGGGTGCAACCGAACCGGAATGGCGGCGTCTCTACAGTCATGCCCTGCAGTCGGACTACCGTTTCCTGTCATACGGCGACGCCTGCCTGTTCCTTTCCTGAAAAAATACCAGTTTTTGCATTTAGACAGAATTTTTACCACAGAGCGACTTTTCCGACTGTTCCCAAATCAAGAACACCGGATTTAATACCTAAGGCACGAAACACGCGACTCATTGTCGGAAGGGTTATGACACTCTTTCCTTTTTCAAGTCTTGAAATCTGCGCACGTTGCACGCCTATGCGTACCCCTAATTCCTCTTGTGTAAGATTCTGTGCTTGACGTGCTTTCTTTATGGCTTCTCCAATAAAGTGAGCGTTAAGCTCTTCTTTTAGTCTGGCTTCCATTTTGTCACGCTCCAAAGTGCCGACTTTTCCCCATACCTCATCGACTAATTCACTTGCCGGAGTTAAATTCATCTTTGCCATCTTCTGTTAATCTTTGCTGTAATATTGTTTCATAATTGTTTCCGCTTTGTCTATCTCCTTTTGAGGGATTTTCCATGTTTTCTTCACAAATCCATTGGTAGCGATTATCAACGCTTTCCGTTCCTTATCCCAAAAGGCTAATAGCCGGTAACACATACCGTTGAACGATGTACGAAGTTCCCATATCTCATTATTGATTTTTTGAAAAGATCTTTATCTACTTCACCACTCTCAACTCTACGGATATTATATGTCACTTTCTTCCGAGCCTTCTCTGGAAGTGAGCGGATGAAGTCTTTAACATCGTCGGTCAATAGAATATTCAGTTTGTTTTCTTCCATCGTTCTTCGATTATAACACTGCAAAGGTAATAAATTGTTTCTATATGACGCAACAAAATATGAATTGAGATATAAAAAGAATGAGACCGGCGTGTGTCTGGAGGGAAACGCCGGTCTCTGGGATAGGTGGATTGGGGAAGTAGCCCATAGCAGAGTCGAACTGCTCTTTAGAGAATGAAAATCTCTCGTCCTAACCGATAGACGAATGGGCCGTGATGTCTGTGCCGGTGTGTCTGACCGCCGGAAATGCGCGTGATGCGCGTCAGGAGGGGTGGTTATGTCTTATGAGATGGCTTTCCTTTTCGCCGGAGCTTTGCTTCCGGCAGGGGACACAGACAGGGGTGTGCGGTCAGCCGAGCTTGTTTATATAGAGGCTCAGGCGGCTGCAGAGGTTGGAAGCCTTGTTTTTCGAAATGATGTTCTTGCGTCCGAGACGGAGAAGAAGTGTCTGCACTTTCGGGTATGCGGCCTGTGCCTCGGCCTTGTCGGTCATCTTGCGGATGCGGCGCACGGCTGTGCGGGCTGTCTTGGCCCAGTAGCGGTTCTCGATTCTTCTTTTCTCCGCCTGGCGGATTCTCTTGAGCGAGGATTTATGATTTGCCATCTTGTATCTGTTTTTCTTATTTTTTGGTAGCCCATAGCAGAGTCGAACTGCTCTTTAGAGAATGAAAATCTCTCGTCCTAACCGATAGACGAATGGGCCACAAAGGCAACTGCGCTTCGGGGCGCATTTTGCGAGTGCAAAGTTACGCACTATTTTCCAATCCAGCAAATTTTTCCCTCTTTTTCCTGTTTTTATATATCAGACAGCCTCTTAGAGGCTGTTTAAAAATCATTGTTAGACGCAGAGTGGTGTATTTTTTGTTAAGGCGCACTTTATGAGGAGGGAGCATAGCGGGCTATGTGACCGACGATTAAATGCGGATTAACGGAAAAGACACCATTCAGATTAAAATACTAAATTTTTTAAAGAGGCTTTACAGGAATGCTTGCCGTTATTCCGGAATCTTTGCGCGTCTTTATCCCTTTGGCTCAGTCTCATAGCCCGCTATGTTCCTTCGCCGCAGAAATAAATCCATCTCAAATCTTCCGGCTCTGCGTCAACAAGCATTTTTAAACAGCCTCTTAATATCGGTTGATCTTGTGCGATAAGCTTCGTATTCCTGAGAAAACATTTTCAATATTGGCCGATTTTGATTAATTTTGCATTGTGCGCTTTTATCGCGTCACCTGACAATATGAGCGAGACTCTGAAGATATACTGCGTCAATCTGCGCCGCTACATCCCGGTAGCCGGAGGCGAGACGCTTTCCGACATACTCCTTTCCGTGGCCGATGAGATCGGCTTCACCCCTATCTGCGCGCGTGTCAACAATAAGACCGAGGATCTCTCCTTTCCCGTCTTCTCGCCCAAGCAGGTGGAGTTTCTGCGTGCCTCGTCGCCGTCGGGGAGCCGCGTCTACACGCGCACGCTCTGCATGATGCTCTATAAGGCTGTCACCGAGGTCTGTCCCGGCCTGACGTTGCGCATCGAGCACAGCATATCGAAAGGTCTCTACTGTCGTCTCCTGAACTCCGACGGATCGGCATGCTTCCTTACGGAGGAGATGGTGGAGTCGGTCTCGGACCGTATGAGGAGGATCGTGGAGGCCGACATGCCTATAGTACGCAAGGAGCGGCTTACGGTTGACGTCACGGAGATGTTCCGCCGTCAAGGCCTCGACGACAAGGTATTGCTTCTGGAGACTGTCCGGGAGCTTTACACGGTTTTCTATCGTCTCGACGGACTCAACGACAGTTTTTACGGCCCTCTGGCTCCGCGCACCGGTCTCTGCCGTGTCTTTGCCCTGAAACTTTACAATGAGGGATTTCTGATGCTGGGTCCGCATCCGGAGCATCCCGACGTGCCGCAACAGCCGGTGACACAGGAGAAGATGTATCGCGCCTTCACCGACTATCAGAAGTTCAACCGCATAATCCGTGTGAGCAACGTCGGCGAGCTGAACCGTGCCGTCCAGGCCCGCAAGACCTCGGAACTGATCAACGTGGCCGAGGCGATGCACGACAAGCTCCTCGGACGCATAAGCGACGACATCCGCCGCCGCCACGACGAGGGGGGTGCGAAGGTGGTGCTGATCGCCGGTCCCTCCTCCTCCGGCAAGACAACTTCCACCAAGAGACTCGCCATCCAGCTGATGACCAATCTCATGACGCCGAAGATGATCTCTCTCGACGATTATTTCGTGGACCGCGACAAGACTCCGCTTGACGAGACCGGCGATTACGACTACGAAAGTCTCTACGCCCTCGATCTGGAGAGACTCAACTCCGATCTGCGCCGCCTCATGGACGGGGAGGAGATAAATCTTCCCACCTACAGCTTTGAGTTCGGACGGCGCATGGAGCATCCCCGGCCGCTGCGTCTCGACCGCGACGATGTGCTGCTCATCGAGGGGATACACGGGCTCAACCCGGAGCTTACCGCGTCGCTTCCGGCAGACTCGGTATTCAAGGTCTACGTCTCGGCCCTCACCACGCTCCGCATCGACGACCACAACTGGATCTCCACCACCGACAACCGTCTGTTGCGCCGCATAGTGCGCGACTACAAGTATCGCCACACGTCGGCTCTGGAGAGCATACGTCGCTGGCCGAGCGTGCGCCGCGGCGAGGAGAAATGGATTTTCCCGTTCCAGGAGAATGCCGACGCCACTTTCAATTCGTCGCTGATATTTGAGATCGGGGTCATGAAGAAGTTTGCCGAGCCGCTGCTGCGCGAAGTGCCCCACAATGTGGAGCAATATGCCGAAGCCTACCGGCTGATGCGGCTGCTGAGTTATTTCGAACCGATAGAACCCGACCAGATCCCGCCTGCCTCCCTGCTGAGGGAGTTTCTTGGCGGCTCCTCGTTCAAATACTGATACTGACCGGCCATGAAGGAATTTACAGACACCGACATCGAGCGGATAAAGGAACTGACTGAAAACGCCGATACCGCTAAGGCCCGTGCCGAGCTGAGAGAGCTGCATCCGGCCGACATCGCCGAGCTTTTCCGCGAGTTGAATCTCAAGGAGGCGGAATGGCTCTTTGATCTCATCGACGACAAGGAGCAGAAGGCCGATGTGCTCATGGAGCTTGACGAGGAGGACCGCAAGAAGCTCCTTGAGGATATGGACCCGGAGCAGATCGGTCATTTCATCGACCTCCTCGACACCGACGACGCCGTCGACCTCATTCAGGAACTCGACGAGGAGGACCGCGAGGAGGTGATACAGCATATCGACGATGTGGAGCAGGCGGGTGATATCGTCGATCTCCTCCAGTATGACGAGGACACCGCGGGCGGTCTGATGGGCACCGAGATGATAGAGGTCAACGAAAACCTTTCCATGCCCGACTGCCTGAAGGAGATGCGCCGTCAGGCCGAGGATCTCGACGACATATATTATGTCTATGTGGTCGACGATGACCGTCGGCTGAAAGGGGTGCTCCCGTTGAAGAAGATGATTACCCATCCGTCGGTGTCGAAGATAAAACATGTCATGCAGACCGATCCGGTGTCGGTCCATGCCGACACTCCGATCGACGACGTAGCCATCGACTTTGAGAAATATGACCTTGTGGCGATGCCGGTGGTGGACAGCATCGGGCGTCTTGTGGGCCAGATCACTGTCGACGACGTGATGGACCAGGTGCGCGAGCAGAGCGAGCGCGACTATCAGCTGGCATCCGGTATATCGAGCGACGTCGATGCCGACGACTCCATCTTCACACAGACAAAGGCTCGTCTTCCCTGGCTCCTGATAGGGATAGTGGGAGGTATCGTCAATTCGCTTATACTCGGTGGATTCGAGGCGCAGATAGCCGCCGTGACGGCTCTGGCTATCTTCATACCTCTGATCGGGGGCACCGGCGGCAACGTCGGTGTGCAGGCCTCGGCCATAGTGGTGCAGGGCCTGGCCAACGGACGCCTCGACCTCAAGGAGGCCTGGAAGCAGGTGGGCCGGTCGGTGCTCATCGCCCTTCTGAACGCAGTGGTGATCTCGGCGGTGGTGTTCGTATACTGCTTCTTCACCCAGCCGGGCGACTATGCGGTGATGTGGGCCGTGTCGGTCTCCCTGTTCGCCGTAGTGATCTTCGCCACCGTCTTCGGCACGCTGGTGCCGCTCACACTTGAGAAACTGAAAGTGAATCCGGCTCTGGCCACAGGTCCTTTCATACAGATCACAAACGACGTGGTCGGCCTGCTCATCTATGTCGGCATGGCCACGTGGATGCTGAGAATCTTTTGAAAGATTCTCAGCATCCACGAAGTACGAAGTACAAAGTGATAATGGTTTAGGACGGAGATAGATAATAGATGTATGAATAACGGTTCTGAAGATTTGAAGGTTGGATTATCCAAGAGGATGGCAAGGGAGATCGTGTCTATCCACAAGTTGTTGAATACGCGTCGGGAATACGTGATGAGCAACCAGATTTTGCGTTCAGGAACCTCTGTCGGGGCAAATATCGCTGAGGCACGGTTCGCTTCAAGTAAGGCTGATTTCTGCAATAAGATCTCAATATCCCGCAAAGAGGCTTCCGAGACAATGTTCTGGCTTGAACTCCTTGAAGAGACGGGATACTTAAGCACTGAGGAATCCGCTAATGCAAAAGACCTTACACTGACACTTGTCAGAATGCTGACATCAGTCCTAAAGACTGCGAACCCTCTGATAAGATAGTAGATATCCTATTTCCCTCAATCAGCACTTCTTACTTAATACTTTATCCTTAATACTTAATACTTACATCACAGATGTCCAAGATAACAGAAACGCCTCTGATGAAGCAGTACCTCGAGATGAAAAAGAAGCATCCCGACGCTATATTGCTTTTCCGCGTGGGCGACTTCTACGAGACATTCTCCGACGACGCGATCGCGTCGTCGGAGATACTCGGCATCACCCTCACCCGACGCGCCAACGGCTCCGCAAAGTTTGTGGAGCTGGCCGGGTTCCCCCACCATGCTCTCGACACGTATCTCCCGAAGCTGGTCAGGGCCGGACGGCGTGTGGCCATCTGCGAGCAGCTTGAGGACCCGAAGCTCACCAAAAAGCTTGTGAAGCGGGGCATCACCGAACTGGTGACACCGGGCGTGAATACGTCCGACACAATGCTTTCTCGCCGCGAGAACAATTTCCTCGGCGGTATATACCAGGGGAAGCATTTCACCGGTGTGGCTTTTCTCGACATATCCACCGGCGAGTTTCTATGCGCCCGCGGGAAACCGGACTATGTGGAGAAACTGATCGCCAACATCGCTCCGAAGGAGATGCTGCGCATGCAGGGCACCCGTCAGGCTTACGAGCAGGCCGTGTCGTACCGCTGCGCCGTTTTTGAGCTTGACGACTGGGTATATACCTCCCAGGCGGCCGAAGAGCGGCTGATGAAGCATTTCGGCACCGCCGGGCTGAAAGGTTTCGGAGTGACCGACATGCCGGAGGCTGTGATCGCCGCCGGAAGCCTGCTGCACTATCTCGACATCACACAACACACCGCCATATCACATATCACGGCTCTGAGCCGTATAGAGGAGGACCGGTATGTGCGCCTCGACCGCTTCACGGTGCGCAATCTGGAACTCATATCCCCGATGACCCAGGAGGGACAGAGCCTTGTGGACATAATCGACAAGACGTGCACCCCGATGGGCGCGCGCAATCTGCGTCGGCAGGTGCTCTTTCCGCTGATCGACATCGAGGCCGTCAACCGTCGTCTCGACTGCGTGGAGTATTTTTTCCGCGACCCGGAATGCCGCGAACGCGCCATCGCCTCCCTGCAGCCGATGGGCGATCTGGAACGCCTCGTCTCCAAGACCGCTACCCGCCGGTGCGGTCCGCGCGATCTGTTGCAGCTGAAAGAGGCCCTGCGGTGCGGAGCACGTCTGCGCGGCGTACTGGAGGAGACTTCCTCCGAGCCTCTGCGTGCCTTGGCGGCCACGATGGCCGACTGTTCGGCGTATGCCGACACCATCGAGGCCACCATCGCTCCCGATGCCCCGGCCCTTCTTTCGAAAGGGGGTGCCATTGCTCCGGGAGTCGACCCTGAGCTGGACTCGCTGCGCGACATCGCCTCGCATGGCCGGGAGGCTCTTGACCGGATTCTGGCCCGCGAGACGGAGGCCACCGGAATCCCCTCGCTCAAAATCAGCTTCAACAACGTGTTCGGTTACTATATCGAGGTGCGCAACACCCACCGCGCCAAGGTGCCGCCGGAGTGGATCCGCAAACAGACTCTTGTCAACGCCGAGCGTTACGTCACCCCCGAACTGAAGGAGTATGAGGAGAAGATACTGGGGGCACAGGACCGTATCGCCGAGGCCGAGGCCCGGATATTCTGTCAGCTTGTGGATGCCCTGGGACGCAGCGTCGCGTCGATGCAGACGCTGGCCGTTGCCGCCGCCAGGACCGATACTCTCCTCTCTTTCGCTCTTGCCTCGGAGGAATACCGCTATGTGCGCCCGAAGATAGACCTCTCCATGACTCTCGACATCACCGAGGGGCGGCATCCTGTCATCGAACGCCGTCTCCCGCCCGGTGAGCCGTATGTCAGCAACAGTGTCCGCCTTGACAGCGATTCACGCCAGATAATGATGGTGACAGGTCCCAACATGAGCGGCAAGTCGGCCCTGCTCCGCCAGACGGCCCTCATTGTCCTGATGGCCCAGATGGGTTGCTTCGTCCCCGCCGAGGCGGCAACCGTCGGCATCGTCGACAAGATATTCACCCGCGTCGGTGCCTCCGACAATATCTCGCAGGGGGAATCCACATTCATGGTGGAGATGAACGAGGCCGCCGCCATACTCAACAACCTGTCGCCCCGCTCACTGGTGCTCTTCGACGAACTCGGCCGCGGCACATCCACCTACGATGGAATATCCATCGCCTGGTCCATCGTGGAATACATACACGAGAACGGCGCGGTGCGCCCCAAGACCCTTTTCGCTACCCACTATCATGAGCTCAACGAGATGGAGAAGAGCTTCCCGCGTATCGTGAACTGCAATGTGTCGGTAAAGGAGATCGACGGCAAGGTGGTGTTTCTCCGCAAGCTGGAGCCGGGAGGCACCGCCCACAGCTTCGGCATACACGTGGCCCGGCTTGCCGGTATGCCCCCCTCGATAGTGGCACGTGCCCGTCAGGTGCTGGCACAGCTTGAAGCCGCCTCCGCGCGCGACCATACCGCCGCCGGCTCATCTCAGGAGGAAGAGACGGCCGCGCCGTCGGTCAGCAAGGTCGGCGTGGAGGATATAGGTCGGCAACGCGACAGCTACCAGCTGTCGTTCTTTCAGCTCGACGACCCCCTGCTCACGCAGGTGCGCGACAAGATCGTCAACGTCGACACCGACAACCTCACCCCCCTGCAGGCCCTCACCCTCCTCAGCGACCTTCGGACCCTCCTCACCGGCAAATAATCAGGGCATGGCGATGCGGACAAGTGGGTCGGCCTATCTGCGGCGGTGTTTTCTCCAGAAGTTGTGTATGAACGTTACCAGTCCAGACTGTCTTTGTGCAGAAGAAAGTCAACCAATCCGATGGTGATTATGCCTTCTTCGTTGCGTTTGGGCTTGATGTGGTCTTTTACAATGATTATTTTCTTGAATGAATCATCGATATTAAGCAAAGACGCTGATTCCTGGCGTTCTTTAGCGTCTGTGGGCATGGCGAAGGCGGATTGTATATAGTAACGTCGGCTTCCTTGATTGACCACGAAATCAACCTCATGTTGTTTGCGTATCGACTTTCCGTTTCTGTCGGTTGTCCGGAACTCCACCACTCCTACGTCTACTTGGAACCCCCGTATCTTCAGCTCATTGTAGATGACGTTTTCCATGATGTGGTTCTCTTCCTGCTGCCTGAAGTCAAGTATGGCGTTGCGTATGCCTATGTCCGTGAAGTAATATTTTGATAAGGTGTTGATGTATTTCTTGCCTTTGATGTCATATCTGATGGCTTTCTCGGTCAAGAACGATTCACATATATATGTCAGGTAATTGTCTATGGTCTTGTTTGACAAAGATATGTTTTTGAGGCTTTTGAACGTGTTGGCGAGTTTGTTCGGATTGGTAGGCGAGCCTATGGAGGATGCGATGACGAGTATGAGTTCCTTCAACTCGGCTTCTCCCCTCAACCTGTACCTTTCGATGATGTCATTGACATATACCGTGGAATACAGTTCTTTCAGATAGTCGGCTTTCTTTTTTGGTGTTTCAAGTGCCAATATATGTGGAAGTCCGCCATAAGTATAGTAGTCGTTCCAGGCGTCGATTGGATGGCGGCTGTCAACCGACATGAATTCAGCGAAGGACAGGGGATAGACATGGATCTGGTCTCCTCTCCCCCTGAATTCGGTTATTATGTCGGATGACAGGAATCTGGAGTTGCTGCCCGTCACATACACGTCTGCATTGTCGATTTTCAGATAGCTGTTCAAGACATCCTCAAACTCCGGCACGTGTTGTACTTCATCGAGAAGGATATAGTACATCCTGTCATCTTTCATCCTTGAATCGATGTGTGCCAACAAAGCGTCAGGATTTCTCAATGCCATATTGCGCCTGTCCTCCAGATCCACTTTTATTACATGATCTTCGGGTATTCCTTGCTCTTTCAGGTAGTTGGAGAATAGTTTGAATAAAAGATATGACTTGCCGGATCTCCTGAGTCCGGTAACGATTTTTATCAACCCATTGTGTCTTCCTGAGATGAGCTGATCAAGATAGCTGTCTCGCCTTATAACCATATCTTAAGTAAGTAATCAGATTAAAACTATAGTAAGTGATTATTCGATCACTTACTTATTCCAAAAAAGTGACATTTATGTCAACTTTCTGGAGTACAAATTTAATCACATTCATTGATACAAGCGATTGTCTACTCCAAAAAAGTGACATAAATGTCACTTTTTTGGAGTAGACAACTTCGTAACGGAAGTTCTTGTCAGGGCAGACATAAAAGAAGGAGACGGAAATATACAACCGTCTCCTCTGTCTGTCCGGGGCTGTGGCCCGTGTGTCATTTTACAATCACCTTCACGGCCTTTCCTTTGAAAAGGACTATGTAGAAGCCGGGATGATAGATGAACTGCGCCTGGGTGGCGGCAAGCGACGTCTCAGGCTTTTCGGCGGAGAATGCAGGTTTCTCAACGGTGGGATGCGGCAGAATGGCCGACGAGGCATTGATTCCCAATACGGAAAGTGCAAGCACTATGGAAATATGTTTCATAATGTATTGATTTTGGCCTCTGGTGGTTACTTTTATGCCGGCTGAAGCCGAGGCCGTGTTAGATTCCTCAGCCGGTGTGCAGATTCCCGATTTTCACGTATGGCATTCATACGATGAATGATGCGTGAAATAATGGCGCAAAGATACGTAAAAGGTCGCAATCCCCCCGTAACTATTCAGCGAATGGTTGATCTAGGCACCAAATCTTGCGGATATTGAAT
>CANEHE010000050.1 GCA_947427285.1 uncultured Porphyromonadaceae bacterium | reverse complement strand
CTCAATTCTATCACTATATCTTTCCGCATTTCACTTTTTTGTAGTAACTTTGCATTAAGAAAATGCAGACAAAAAGATGCAGGACATAAGAAATATCGCCATCATCGCCCATGTGGACCATGGCAAGACCACACTTGTGGACAAGATGCTGCTTGCCGGACACCTTTTCCGCGACAACCAGACGACGGGAGAGTTGATTCTCGATAACAACGACCTTGAACGTGAGCGTGGCATCACCATTCTGTCGAAGAATGTTTCTATAAATTACAAAGGCACTAAGATCAATATAATAGATACGCCGGGACACGCCGATTTCGGTGGAGAGGTGGAACGGGTGCTCAACATGGCCGACGGATGTCTTCTGTTGGTGGATGCCTTCGAAGGCCCCATGCCGCAGACACGGTTTGTGCTCCAGAAAGCCATTGAGATGGGTCTGAAGCCGGTGGTGGTGGTCAATAAGGTCGACAAACCCAACTGTCGTCCGGATGAGGTGAACGAGATGGTGTTTGATCTTATGTTCAATCTCAATGCCAGTGAGGATCAGCTTGATTTTCCTACTGTCTACGGCTCTGCCAAGCAGAACTGGATGAGCCTTGACTGGCGTGAGCCGAAAGAGGACATCACAGCTGTGCTTGACGCCATAATCAAGTATATCCCGGCACCTGTCCGTCTGGAAGGTGAGCCGCAGATGCTCATTACGAGCCTCGATTTCAGCAGTTATGTCGGTCGTATCGCAGTGGGCCGTGTCCACCGCGGTGTGCTTCGTGAGGGTATGGAGGTTGGCCTGTGTAAGAAAGACGGTACAGTAAGTCGTCAGCGCATCAAGGAGCTCCATACTTTTGAGGGTATGGGCCGCAAGAAAGTGAAAGAGGTGGAGAGCGGTGACATCTGTGCGATAGTTGGTCTGGAAGGATTTGAGATTGGCGACACCGTGAGTATCATGGCCAATCCGGAACCTTTGCCCCGCATAGCCATCGATGAGCCTACAATGTCGATGACATTCACCATCAACGACAGCCCTTTTTTTGGTAAGGACGGCAAATATGTCACATCGCGTCATATCAACGACCGGCTTGAACGGGAACTTGACCGCAATCTCGCCCTGCGGGTTGCCAAAGGCGATACCGAGGACAAATGGATAGTATACGGCCGCGGAGTGCTCCATCTGTCGATTCTCATAGAGACCATGCGTCGCGAGGGATATGAGCTTCAGGTGGGACAGCCTCAGGTGATAGTGAAGGAGATCGATGGCCAGAAATGTGAGCCAGTGGAGTCGCTCACCGTCAATGTGCCTGAGGAATATTCCTCAAAGGTAATCGATATGGTGACACGGCGTAAGGGTGAGATAGTGTCGATGGAAACCCAGAACGACCGTATCAATATAGAGTTCGCTATCCCGTCGCGCGGTATCATCGGTTTGCGCAATAATGTGTTGACAGCTACTGCCGGAGAGGCCATCATGGCCCATCGCTTTCTGGAGTATCAGCCCTGGAAGGGAGAGATAGAACGGCGCACCAACGGATCGCTCATCGCCCTGGAGGCCGGCACATCCTATGCTTATGCCATCGACAAGCTCCAGGATCGCGGACGTTTCTTCATCTTCCCTCAGGAAGAGGTATATGCCGGTCAGGTTGTCGGCGAGAACGCAAAGGACAACGATATAGTGGTCAACGTAACCAAGTCGAAGAAACTGACCAACATGCGTGCCAGCGGAGCCGACGACAAGGCCCGGATAGTGCCTCCTGTAGTATTCTCCCTTGAAGAGGCGTTGGAGTATATCAAGGAAGATGAATATGTGGAAGTTACTCCCAACCACATACGTCTGCGCAAGATAATTCTTGACGAGAACGAACGCAAGCGGGCCAACCGCTCCTGAACTTTTAGTCTTTCCGGACCGTTATTACTGCACAACGGGCTGAGATTCCGGAGGTGGCCACGACCCGGCGAGGAACGGCCGCCGAGGCAATTGTTTTGAAGTAACTCGCTTCCGATACAATGTCACCGGGATAGAGCTCCGGCCCGTTTAAGGTGAACGTATTATGCCGGAAGCACACATACATCCCTGCTGACCGGTGTCTATATAAATCCGGAAGGAATCGGGCCGCAGCCACTCCCGCCGACGCGAAGTCGCTTGCAGCGCACGGAAGCCGTTCCAACGCGGACAACAGAAATCAATTGAAACCGAAGCGGAGACTGACGCATCAACCCGTCAGCCTCCGCTTTCCTGATTCCGACCGATGGATCTCGGCTAACGGATAACCTTCCGGATGCTTGTCGAGGTATGCAGATTTCTTGTGGTATTTTGTTTTTGTTTTTTGCGATAACTTGATCCTATTAAAATTATCATTTACGAGATGTTTTATACCCTATCGGTGATATATTTTGGTGTATTCAGGCTGTCAGATGATCTGTTTGTCTATGGTCAGTTTGTAGTCGACGGTCTCGCCGTTCTTTTTTTGGACTTTGAAGGTGGTTTCTCCTTTCAATCCAAGTCCTTTCCGCTGCTCATCCCATGAAATTGCCTTTACCGGCCGGTTGTTGATTTCCAGAATTATGTCGCCAATCTCAAATCCGGCGGTTTGAGATATTCCATTTTCGTACAGGCTGTTTACAATCCAGCCGTCACAGATGTCCGTTCTGTCTACATAACCCATCTGTAGTGTCGAGCTTTTCTGATACGATGTGTCGGTATTTGAATTTCTCTTTGCGTAAATGGCTTTGCCAGGGGCATCAATTATCAGATCATAATGGCATAAAATTTCATTTCCGATTATGCCCAGATGGTTTCTGTCGGACAGTGCGCCCTGTGTATTGTATGAGGCTGAGACAACTATATCTGTCAGTTCATCAAGCATTTTGAAAGAATCCGCTCTGAAATTCACATCGGTTCCGTCGCCGCCTACTCCCATATTGGAGTAGTAGCAGACAGCCTGATCTTTGTTGTTAAGATTCAGCTTTGTGCGGGTTGCATTAGTCAGTATGATCGTACTGCCGCATCCCAGATCAAGACGGAATGTCCCTCTCAAGGTTTGAGAGGAATCCACTCTCAGTTCACATTCAATGTCGATTCTGTTGTCGTTGAATTGGGCCGGGAGTCTGACATATTCGTCTGTCATGTCAGGGGTGACAGCATCGACCGGCAATAGATAACCTTCTGTGTAATTGATAATAAGTGGCTTGCTCCAGAGTGTATTATTCCCGATCATGCCGTCGGTATGCCTGCCAAGTATTTCTCTCAGATTGATTATAGGGGTAATGGTTTCGGTATGTCGGACTGATCCTGTCTGTAGAGTCAGAGGATTGATTATTATATCCACAGTTTTCGCACCGTCGTTACCTGCACCCCCCATGCGGGCTTTCCCTTTCTTCAAAGGCAATTTCCCGAATGCAGATAATTGCATGTAATCTTTGTCGAGATATAGCCGATCCGCGCCTGTGTCGTAAATCAACGAAACCGGAATAGTGTCTGTTAAAGTTCCCTGTATATAAACGTGGGAATCCAGAATGAACGGGATGGCATTTTCCGGAATGGATGCGGAAGCAGTTGTTATTGCGGCAACAATGACCCCCAGGAGTAAAGAGACTTTCTTCATAACTTTTGAGATTTATGCCTCAAAGTTAATAAAATTTTTAATAGGGAAAAGCCTGATAATTAAAAATATTATGGAAAGGGACTTAGTGGGAGACGGAGCGGGCCATTGTCGCGTAGGGAATGGGTTCTTAGTCTTAGTGTGCGTGCTTCTGACATGATGGATTGTCTGACACCGGCGCGCAGATGCGGACCGAGGATGACGAGCGGTTGTCTCCCTGGGGTTATGAATGGTGAGATGCTCCCTTTGAAACTTCCGGCCAGCATGATTATGTCGGCTGTTGTTATTTCATTCATCTGTTCGTGTGGAAGGAGTTCCGCTTTTTTCTGAACGATTGCGAAGCGGACCGGTCCATACGGCTGTACGGTGGTAGCTCCTCGCAGAAACCGGTCGGTGCCGCTTCCTGATGCATGTCGGTAAGAGATCTGGGAAGTACCTTGTGAGGTACTTATAATCATGGCGGGTTCTGCATCCGTGCGGAAAATAAAGGCGGATGCGATGGCTCCGCAGAGGCACAAGGCAGCCGGGATATATTTTATGCGTCCGCGTCTTTTGTAGTGAAATGCGACGGCTCCGAGCACAACGGCTGCGCCCCAGAGTATCGGAGCTTCGGGTCCGGGAGAGAAATCGAGGGTTGACGATGCTGTGTGACGTGCCAGAAGAGTCAGGCCCTCTGCTCCGTTGTCAAGGATAAAACGGAGTGGGCCGACGTCAAGACCGAGGGACAACAGGATGGTGTATATGGAGGCCAGCAGTATGTATGGAAACATTAGAGGGATCACTATAAGATTGGAAGGAAGAGTCAGCAGGGACAGTTTTCCGAAATAGTGGGCTGTCAGCATCCAGGATCCGGCGGCTGCGACGGAGGAAGCGACAACAGCCGAAGCGGCGGTGTGCAGACGGGGATGTTCGTGCTGCCGGAAAGGATTAAGCGTTTCCGCGAATAGGATAATTGTGCCTACACAGGCCACGCTCAATTGGAAACTGGGATCGAAGAGGGTGGAGGGAGAGATGACGAGGATAACTAATGTTGCCGCACAGAGGGCGTTGACTCTGGAATGTGGCCGTTCAAGGAGCAGGTCGATGTAGAACACTGTGGCCATCACGCATGCTCTCAGTGTGGGAGGTGTCATTCCGGTGATAAGTGTGAATGCCCATATCAGAATGATCACGGCTATGAATCGTACTTTATAATGGACCACAAGGTCAAGAGGAGTAAGGATGCCTGCGAGAATGGATGCGATGATTGCCAGATGCAATCCGCTGAGGGCGAGGATATGCGCTATCCCTGCGTCGGCAAATTCCTGTCGGGTGGAAGTGGGGAGCAGCGAGCGGTCGCCAGTCAAGGTCGCGTTGATGAATGCTTTGGCTTCCGGACGGAGACCGGAAGACTGGATCATATTCTCAATCCGGTCTCTGCATCGAAGCGAAATGGCACGGATGCCCGAGCCGTTGCCAAGATAGATCACTTCGTCTGACCGAACCCGGGTCTGCCAGAGGATTCCCTGCGTACGCATCCGGGCTGCGTAGCGGTCCGCATCGAGAACAGGAATATCCGATATTGGAGATAGACGGGCCGGGAAACGGACTTCGGTACCTGGAGTGAGGGATGCGTCGTCAGTGTGGAGTATCACACGCAAGTGGGTTGTTTTTCTTAAACTGCCATCGTGAAGTATGGCTTGACTGACGTCCACGATAGAGCGGCTTCCTGTCGTGGTCATGACGGATGACATTACAGTGCCTTCAAACGCTTTTGTCTCATTCAGTTTATCAGTCCCAGTCGGGGTGTGGAGTGATAGGGATATGGCACCGAGCGAGCAGAAGAACATCAGGATTCCTCCATAAAACAGTGTCCCGTGATTGGACGTGGGGCGAAAGAAAGAGACTAAAAGAGATATAAGAGATAAGATGAGGGGCGCGATTATCGCGGCCGTCGATTGGAAGTACTGAAAGAGTATGATCCCTCCGGCAAAAAACAGCACCGGGAGGGCAAGAGGTGTCTTGAGATATGGTTGTCGAGATTCCTCCATTGGTTCACACGCCCCATATCCGGGCGTTTTCGTCGGCTTGGCCGTGGAGCATGGCAAGTCCGCTGCGGACCGTTGCTCCGCGGTCGGCGCATCGTCGCATAAATTCGGTTGTCGAAGGATTGTAGACCAGATCAAGACAGATATGATCCGGAGAGAGAAGATGATAAGGAAGAGGAGGGGTCTCGGTGGTGTCAGGCCACATTCCGAGAGGGGTGGCGTTGATTATAAACCGGATTCTTCCGAGTATTTTCCCATTGATGTCTGTATATGCCATCTGTAGTGGCGAGGGATGACGTGATACTATAAGCACATCTGATCCGAAGTTGGAAAGAGAGATCGAAACCGCTTTCGCAGCTCCTCCTGAACCAAGAATAAGAGCTTTGTCGGTGCCTGAAGGAGAGAATGGAGCGATCAGACGATTGAATCCGGCGATATCTGTGTTGTGACCTGTAAGGATATGTGTTCCGTCCGGGTGGCGTGAGACAGTGACACAATTGACCGCTCCGGCCATACGGGCTTCTGGGTTCATGCAGTCAATGAAAGGGATTATGCTCTCTTTATATGGGACGGTGACATTGAACCCTTTCAGATCCGGATGTGTGTCGATCAGAGCCGGCAGAGATGATATATCAGAAAGCTCAAACAGCTTATATCGGGCATTGATTTGTCTTTCAAGGAAACGGGTATTGAAAATTCCGGCTGAAAGAGAATGTCCGAGTTTGCGGCCTATAAGTCCATAGAGATCCATACAGCTATGTGCGGTTATGTCTGTGCAAAAGTAATGAATAAATCCGGATAATGGATAATAAAAATGGGTTGACCTGTCGGCCAGCCCATTCATGTCGATTGAATCGATATACTTATTTCTTCTTCTTAAGGCGGAGGAAGTAACCTGTGTAGTCACCCTTCTTTCCTTTGAACTCGGAATAACCGAGATTTACGGCCTCGTCATCGAAGTCTTTGTTTTTTGCTTCGGCTTTGGCCCTGTTTTCAGCAGCCTCTTCCTCAGCACCGTAGACATTGTTCCAGATTTTCCCTTTGACGGGTTTTACACTGCCGACAGATTTGTAGATGGTTTTGCCGTTGGCGTCTTCCTGTGCTTCAAGGATTTCGTATTCGTCCTTTTCGTTGAGACCCTCTTTGGTGCCGATGGCAGCATGGATGATACCGTTGCCGTCGCCGCCGATGATAGGCATTACGGTGCGGAATACTTCGTTCTTGGCCTGAAGTTTGGCGATGGCTGCGTCGATGGCACGTGTAGTGGCGCGTTTCACCAGATCAGAGAAAGGCTTGTCGGAGAAAAGGCTCTGACGCACGTTTGCGGAAGCCTTCTCTTTTCCTACGAATTCAAGTTCGCAGAGCCCGGAAGCGATAAGATCCTCGACAGAAGCATTCTTCTCATAGATGTTGACAGCGAAGTTCTGATTGAGGTCATCATTCCATTTCAGCTTGTAGAGATGGCTGACAGCCTGTACAGTATATCCGTCGCCAGCTGCGGCAGAAGCGATGGCACTTCCTGCGGTGGCGGCAAGTTGGCCGATTCCTCCAAACATTGAGCCTGCGGCTTTAGCCATTGCGGCGGCCTCTTTCACTACAGCCTGATATGAGCGGAAACGTAGGTTGAATGCAAGCACGTATGTGTTGTTGATCATGTCGAACGCAGTCTGGCTCACCTTGTTCATCATGGCCTGATCGGTGGCGGCACGGGCGAGGTCATCTTTAGTGAAGTTGTAGTTGCCGCGTTCGGTCACAAGATCCATGTTCCAGTGGCTGTCGGCGTTGGCTGCATCATAGTTGTACCATTTTGCCAGAAGACTGGCGGCGGTATTGTTGGCAGCGAAATATTTGTGGAGCACGGCGGGAAGATATTCGTCCACTTCATCCACACGGACCATGGATGATTCGGATTTTCCAGCTGCGCCTCCCAGCAGACTGCCTGCCAGACCTTTTGCGAATGCACCGGCTTTCTGGTTCTTGGTCTTGGGATTGTATTTGTTTTTCTCTTCGTCGGTGACATTGGCGCGGAGCGCGTCGAAGTCAAGCACACGAGCCTCAAGATTGTGATCGTTGAACTGGGCCGGAATCTCGATCGAGGGGAAGAGCTCCGCGGGGAGCGAGAAAAGTGTGCCTGCCGAGGAGTCGTTGGCGGCTTTCTTGGCATCGGTGTTGGCGATCGATTTTGCAAGGCTCATGATCGCGTCAGCGTTCATAGCTTCTTTCGCTTCTTTTTCATAACGGTCATTCTGCGCTTTTGAATTGAGCAGAATAGTGTAGATAGAACTACGCATGAAGTTATTGACCAATGAATCTGTTGCTGCAGACTTGGCAGACACGGAGGGTATTCCCACTGCAGCTGCCAGAGCGATGAAAGCAAGGGATTTTGTAAAATGTTTCATAAGAGTTGAAAAATATTAAAAGGATTTGTTGTCAAGCAGTTCAGTATAGGGAAGCGCGGAAACTCCCCCGCGCTTCCTCTGATGATTTGTCACCAACGGCGTACGGTCACGAAGTGGTATCGGTTCACAACTCTCGGACGGCTTTTAGCCCATGCGACCGCCACCTCTTTCGCAGCGTTGATACGCTGTTTCTCAAGAGATATGGCATCTTTGTGCTTCTGTACGTTTTCGAATTCCCACTGTTTCTTGGTGGTCTTGCTGATTTCAGAACTGAGGGCATTAGCGGCACCGCTGCACGAGGCGGCGGGATCTATCTGCGACAGGTATTTATGAGCTTCACGAGCTCCTGCTTCGGTGGGATCAGCTGCCCATGCGGCTTTTGCCTGAGCGAGTAGTTTGTCGCCCATGTAGTTGGTGTTGTCGGCATATATCTTCATGGCCAGAGCGTTTGCTTCGGCATAACCGCGACAGCACGACGGTATGGCTGAGGCATAGAAGAGGGCCTGGTCGTAGTCGCGCGACGCCATTGCCTTTCTGGCATTGTTGATATATGTGGTGTAATTGGAGTCGAAATAGTCTATGATTTTCTCCTTTCCTTTGCGGATGAAGTTGACAAGCTGCGGATTGGTCGCGCTTATCTGATTCAGGGCCCGGGTGTAGGCTTGCTCGTCTGACGCGCCGACGCCTTTGAGATCGAACGACTCGGAGGCGAATACCTTCTGATTGTCGGCATCTCCGATATAGAGGGTAAGAGTGGTTTTCACAACTGATTTCTGCGACGGACCGGATATGATGTCGTTGTAGGCATCATCGAAACGTCCGGCGATGAAGAACTGTGCATCGTAGGAGGCAGCCACTATGCCTGCTTTGGCAAGGGCGCGTGTGAGTTTGCCTTCAAGTTTGCTGCTGATGGCTTCCGGCACAACGTCCCCTTTCGTGATATTGGCTATTGCGATTTCGATGTCGCATTCCTGAGCCTGGGCAAAAAGCGGAAGGGTGAGTGCCGCGGCTGCGAATATTGCTTTCAGAATTTTCATGCCTTGTAGGTGTTTGATTTGGTATTGTTATTTCTCACCGATATAAAGACGACCGGAGCCGAGACCCTTTGTAGTGTTTTCAGCGGTTATGCCGAGACCTTTCAGGTAGTTCTGAAGCTGTGTGGCGAACTGACGGGCCTGATAGGTCACGCCGCGGCTGTCCTTGAGCGGGATGCGTACCTGTTCGAATTGGAGACGGTTGCGTGTGGCGTTGCGTTGTGAGAAGACATGGTTGACAGTGTTGTCGTGCAGCCACTCGTGCACAATGGTAGCCAGTTCCTTGCCTCCGAATTCGCTGTTGAAGTTTGTCCCGTTGCCATTGCCGATGATGCGCAGGGTCATTGTGATCTCGCGTCCGTTTTCCTGAATGTCGTCGAAATGCTCCTGAAGCTTTGAGGCGAAATTGCTCATGTGCTCGGTGGCGGCGTTCTTGATGCAGGCGGCAAGAGGCACAGTGGTCTTGACTGTGGGCGTCTCTGCGGTGACTGCGGCAATCGATTTTCCGGAGTAGGAGTCGAGAGCCTCAAGCCGGTAGGAGACAGTATAGTTGAATCCGACTTTGTTGACGTCCCATCCTATCTTGAGGATGATGTCCGGTTTAAGTTTGTTGAGAGCCATCTCGTATGGATCCTGTGCGAGTTCAGATCCGGATTCGGCACCCTCAAAAAGTTCCTCTTCGGCCTCCTCGTCGTCATCGAGTTCAGATGTGGCTCCGAAATCTTTCGGGGGAAGACCGTTTTCCTTAAGGAGATTGTTGAGCTGTACGACAACGTTTTTGAGATCAGAGTTGAGAAATGCCTCGTCATATTTCTCGCTGACGCGTGTGCGTCCGTTGCGTTCGGTGCGTGTCACATAATCGTTGGCGTTGCACCAGGTCTTGTCAGGAAGCACCATCACTGTCGGAGGTGCTCCGGCCTGCATGGATGCGGCAGAGATCACAGTGAGTATGCCGCCAATCAGAAGATTCTTCAGTTTCATATTGTAGGTCTGTTCAAAATCGTGGGTTGAAAAATTATTTGATTATTCCGTCTCGGCGCAACTGATCGCGTAGAGCCGAACGGTTGACGGTAACGACCACACCGTAGTTTTCACGTGAATTACCTTTTGATTTCACACGTGAGCGGTCTTTGTTGGACGTCTCATATACGAAATTTAAATATTCTCCCCCGTCGGCGAAAAAGCGGTCGAAATATTCCTCATACCGTTCGCGTGCGTTGACTTCGGTGACAATGGCGTTCTGATTGCATCCCTTGTCGCCTTTGATACCTTTGAATATGACATCGCTTACCGCGTTTTTCTTGGCCTGTTCGATGGCTTTGTCAATCGACGGTCCGGTGCCCCATGCGCGGAGAGTCTGCGATCCGTCACCATTGCTGCCCACACATGTGGTGTCAAACTTGAAGAGCGAATATGAGGAAGAGATCTCTTGTTTGCCGCGGCATCCTGTGATGAGGAAGGCGACAGCGACAAGTATCAGGGCTGATAATTTTATGGAATGTTTCATGAATTTTCAATGTTAGAACTCATATCCGAGTTTCAGGGATATGAAAGAGACAAATTTTGTGTGGGGATCGCGAGTGCCGCGTTCGTTCCATGTGAATCCTTTCAGGCTTTGGCCGGTATAGGTGAGACCGATAAGGAATGCCGAACGGGGCTGACCTATGCGCAGTCCGACTGTGGGCCGCAGCATGAATCCGTCAAGAATGGTTCCGCCGAGGTCGCACGACCAATAAGGCACTGTAGTCCGGTAATTGGTCGGTATGAAATTGCCTCTGGCGTTGACATAAATCGGAAAAGCCCATTCGGAACTGTTGTATCGGACCTTGTCGTTATCGAAATAATATCGTCCTCCGAATCCGGCACCGACACGGATGTATTCGCTGAAACGGTATCCGGCTGTTACATCTACCTCAGCCAGAGCGAAATTGGAGTTGTAGAGCCTACAGGAATATCCTCCCACCGCTTCGGCCGCAATCCAGAAGCCTGTTTCTGAGGTGGAATAGTTTTTCTGAAGGTTTTTCGTGTTGATTTCAGGAAGCCTGTTGACCTGATTTTCCTGTGCGTTGGCAACGGCAACGGAGCATAAGAGCGCGAAGCCTATCAATAATTTTCTTACCATCCTGATCCGAGATTTTTGACCATACCTTGTTTCTTGAGATCTTTCTTGAGCGCGGCGGAATTCACGCGGACAATCGCGGAGACTTTCCATTGTTTGCCGGCTTTCACCACGCGGCGGGAATTAGCGACCAGCTGTACATATTTGTTGCAGTCGCCATTGCGGAAAAACGGCTCAAAGAAGTCGATGTGTTCCTGTTCTTTGGTAGGAGATCCCATGATGGATTTGTGAGAAGCGACACTTCCGAAATTGGAGTTTGTGGCATCGTCGTAGTCACGGAAAAGTACACCGTGTACAGCTGCTTTCCCGAGATCTTCATCCGAGATTTTTTTGCTCTTTGAAAGAACCGATATAAGTACTTGCTGGGCATTGTCGGAGGTCATGCCGGCCCCTTCCATCTGATATTCGGGCACAAGACCTTCGTCGTTTTTCTTCGCCAGAGCCATCATTGGCGAAAGAAACGCGAGAGTTAAGATGATAGTGAAAATCTTTTTCATAATCAGATAATTATGGAAATTGTTAAGTTATTTCATTGGCACATTGTCTGGAATAGTCAGAGATGGAGCCTCTTATGGCTTCCCATTATATTTCCAAACCAACTGCAAAGTAAAGAAAAATTTTCAGCATATCCAAATGTAGGGAGATTTTAATACTCTTTTTTTGCTTTATCATTAGAAAATTATAATGATTTGGCGGGATGAGACATAGAATTATATCGGAAATATATGTGCACGTTCAACCGTAGAGGCTTGTTGTTGGTTTTCTAATGAAAAGAGAATTATAAAAACGTAATATTATGAAAACACGCAACATCGCGACAAAGTCGCTCCTCACGCTTCTGTGCGTGGGCAGTCTGCTCCCGGTGGGGTGCAGCTCTATAAAAAGTACATGGAATGGTATGACGCAGGCGGGACAAGGCGCGACTGCCGGAGGTGCGGCGGGTGCTGCCGTCGGTGCCGGTGTCGGTGCTCTTATCGGTGGAGGCAAAGGCACCTGGATCGGCGCGTTGGTTGGAAGTGCGCTGGGTGCGGGTACGGGTGCGTTGGTAGGCAATCAGATGGACAAACAGAAGAAGCAGCTTGAACAGGAGCTTGCCTCGGTGAAAGAACTTGCATCTCAGAAGGACACTACCTATATAGTGCAGACTGTCAAGGACAGCAACAATCTGGATGCCATAAAACTGGTGCTTGGCAACTCGGTTCTTTTCAATACGGGGTCAGCGCAGCTTTCGTCGGCTGCCGAGGCTGCTCTGAGTCGTGTGGCCTACAATCTGAAACAGTTCCCCAACACGGACGTGACAGTTGTCGGATATACTGATAATACCGGTTCGGAACAATTGAACCAACGCCTGTCGCTGGAGCGGGCCCAGAGTGTGATGAACTATCTGGTGTCGCTTGGTATTCCGGCATCAAGGCTCAAAGCTGTCGGTCAGGGTTGGAATGATCCCATCGCCTCCAATGCCACATCGGCCGGACGTGCTCAGAACCGTCGAGTGGAGCTTTTCATCACTGCCGACCAGAACATGATACGTCAGGCAGAAAAAGCTCAGTAAATATTGATATATATATAGACCGCGGAACATTGAAGCTTCACATCACTTCATGTTCCGCGGATGTTTGTTTCTGTCGGTCTGCAGACAGTGTTATTTCTTTACTTTGTTGTAACGGGCGTTCAGACCCTCGACTACTTCGTCTGTGATGTCGAGAGCCGGATTGATGTAGAGAGTGGCGTTCTTGAAGAGAATCGCGTCATATCCGCGTTTCGCATTGTATTCCTTTATGAAAGCCTCGATGGAATCGTTGACTGTCTGCTGGGCTTTGATGGCAGCGTTCTGGAAATTATTCTGAAGATTGGCGGCTTCGCGCTGTGCACTATTCTGCATGTTGGCGAATTTCTCCTGATCCTGCTTGTAGCTTGCCTCGGAGAGATAACCGTTGTTCTGCATTTTCTTCTGGATGGTGCTGGCCAGTCCCTGAATGTTGTTTTCATGGCGTTTCAGGGTAGACTCCATGCTGTTCTGCATGCGAAGCATCTCCTCGTTGTAGTCTTTCGCCAGATTATAACGGCTGAGGATAGTGTCGATATCTACGTATCTGTAGTTGGGGAGATTGGCTGTAGTTTCCTTGTTGGCGGCCGCTTTGCCGGAGGTTTTTGTTGACGTTTTGCTGTCCTGTTGCGAGCAGGAGGCAAGAGCGACACCCAACATCAGGATGCTTGCTGAGAATAAGCGCAGTAAAGATTTATTCATAATTGTATGGTTTTTTCGTAGAAAGTATTTCTGAGAAAGGATTAGGGCATTGTGATAATACGAAAATCCTTTCGATAGGAAAAACGGCACAAAAATAATCTAAAAGTGTGAGACCATACAATTTCATGGAGAGTTTTTTGCTTTTTTAACTAATCGTCATGGTCTTGGTAACTATTCAGCCAAAGAAGGTGTCCGGGTTGACCGCCAACGGGATTGTCCGA
>CANEHE010000049.1 GCA_947427285.1 uncultured Porphyromonadaceae bacterium | reverse complement strand
TCTCACAACAAGACATAACCATAAAAGATAGTTCGACATGAGGAAAAAACAACTATTACTGACTGCGGCGGCAATCACAGCCATCCCTGCCATGGCCTTCCTGTCGGTCAACCGCAATGCGCTCGGCAACTCGCCTGTCATCAGTAAGGAGTTCTCGAAACCTCCTGCGGAGACGGAAACTCCAAAAGGCGTGGACTTAAAGTATTCCGAACCGGAAGACCCGCAGAAAGTACCCGTCAGGGCGCTTTCTGCACCGGAGGGCATTGAGTTGCCCCCGATCATAGCCTCGGTCTACGATTATCAGACCGGAACCATAGGCATGTACAGCCTGCCCGAAGTGTCAGGAGGCGATATGGAACGGGTAAGCGACATATCATCCTACTATGGCGGCTCGCTTCATGGCAACCTGTATTATGCGTGTCACGACGGCAGATATGAAGATTATTGGGAGACTGACTCCGATCCCCACGGCCATAGGATACAGGCCTATGACATAAAGACATGGCAGCCTCTGGGCAACGAGATATATCTGTCCACGTACCGAGCGGGAGATCTCGCCATAGACCCTGCCACGGGCACCGGCTATGCGTTCTGCGACTACGGCTCGTTGATGTTCCACTTCTACAGCATCAACCTGCAGACCGGCGAGCAGACCGACCTGACACCTAATGCGAATTTCGTATTCAGCGATGACTCGCGCGCACTCGCTTTCGACAGCGAAGGCACACTCTATGGAGTAACCAAAGGTGGCAAATTCGGAAAGGTAGACCTTCAGACCGGTGTCAATTCCGCAATATGCGACCTGAAAGAATCCGGTGACCTCCAACACGGCTGGACGGGAACATTCGATCCCGACTCCGGAAATTTCCTTTTCATGTACAACGGTTCGCCCGACTGGGGATCCACTCATGAATCTCGCCTCTATTCGATCAATCCTGAATCGGGTGAGTACACACTTCTCGCCGACTTCAAGGGGAAATGCATCACCTCAATGTTCGTATCGCCCGAGAACGTGTCTGACGGCGCACCCGCCGTTCCCGAAGAACTCTCAGGTGATTTCGCCGGAGGATCTCTCGCCGGAACGCTGACATTCACCATGCCCTCTACACTTTGTGACGGCTCTCCGGCATCGGGGTCTGCCTCGTGGCGTGTGCTTGAGGGCAAAGAGGAGATAGCATCCGGAACTGCCGCCTACGGCGCGACTGTAAACGCCGCCATATCGGTGGCTGAGGCCGGCAGACACACGTTTGTCATCACGGCATCAAACGCCCAAGGTGAGAGCAAGAAGGCGCGACTGTCGATGTGGATCGGACCCGACGTGCCTGCGGCTCCCGACAACATAAACGTTGATTTCGACGAGAACGCCGATTCGTTTACCGTGACGTGGGATGCCGTGACTGCAGGAGTCAACGGCGGCTATGTCGATCCTGACGCCATCACATACACTGTCAGAAGACTGCCAGCTGATGTCGTTGTGGCGGAAAATATCTCCAGCGCATCGGCCACATGCGTCTATGAGCCGGAAGGCATAGAGTCTGTCATATTCTCCGTCACTGCCGCACAGGGCGCACTTGTGTCGGACCCCGGAGTCAGCACACCGGTGATGTCGGGCGCGCTCGCGCTTCCATACGATCTTGCGGAAGCCGAGATGTATCACCTGCTTGACAACTGGACCATCATTGACAGCAACGAGGATGGCCGCACGTGGGATTCAAACTCTTATGACGGAATATACTACTCCTACACCTCGGCCGACGCCGCCGATGACTGGGCGGTGACACCGCCAATAAAGGCCTTCAAAGGCTGCAAATACAGGATACACGCCGCCTTCAGCTGTCAGCTGGCTTCCTGCCCCGAGAAAATCGAGGTCAAGGCCGGATACGCGCCTTCGGCCGAGGCGATGACGGTCACACTTCTTCAGGAAACCCTGATCGACCAGTCAGATCCTATGCCGTTTGATTTCGAGTTCACGCCCGACCGCGACGGCAAGCTCTTCATCGGATTCCACGCTGTCAGCGACGCCAACATGTACAAACTTAAGATCGTGGAACTGACCATAACAGCCCCGGTCAATGAAGCCGCGCCCGCCGCTCCAGTAATAACGGAGCTGACCGCCGACCGCGGAGGAGCGCTCCGCGCCGAAGGCCGTGTAACCGTGCCCGCTCTGGCAGAGAACGGTTCGTCGCTCGCATCTGTAAGCCGTCTTGAAGTAACGCGCAACGGTACGACTGTCACCGTGATCGACAATCCGGCTCCGGGCGAGACCGTAGGATTCTCCGACCTCTCTGTTCCCGAAGACGGCGAATACACCTATGAAGCTGTGGCATACAACGGTGACATGAAAGGATCCGTGTCGGATCAGTTCAAAACCTTTGTCGGAATAAATCGTCCGGCCGACCTCGACAACATAACAATAGTCCGCGCCGCCGACGATCCGTCAAAGGTGACCGTATCGTGGGACGCTCCCGCCACCGACTGGCTCGGATACCCGCTCAACGGTGAAGTGACATACTGTCTGGAAGTCTTCCCCGACAACGCCTATTATCATGGCAACCACACATATGAGAACATCGAGGGCGAGAGCTACACTTTCACTCCGACATTCGACTCGGGACTCGACCACGGATTCGTATATGTGAAGGTGCGTGCCGCCAACAGTGCCGGACAGTGCTACGCGAACAAGAGTGCCAACATATTCGCAGGCCGTCCGCTCACGCTGCCGTTCAAGGAGTCGTTCCCTAACTATACTCTCGAGCATCCCTGGGGCGACGGCGAGTCCAACGGCCCGAAGATCGGATCGATCTCCGATGACGAACGCGCGCTGGCTCTTCAGCAGTATAACGGATGGAACAGGCTGATGGACGCCTCGTTCCAGAACTCCGAAGGCTCGCAGGACCATGACAACGGTTTCGCCGGAATGTTCGGCTGGAGCTACGTCAACGACGAGTCCGGCAATTATCACAACGAATGGACAGAACTTCTTTCTCCCGCCATCGACCTCTCGGGTGTGGACAATCCTGCACTCTCGTTCTACACATACAACTGGCACCAGTACGGCAACCCCGATCTCAATGAGCTGGACATATACGCAGTGACATCCGACGGCACACGCCACCTCGTAAGTCATCTCGTGATCGGCCAACTCGGCGATATCGAGACCTGGGAACATGTCGCACTTGATCTCGCGGATTTCAAAGGCCAGACCGTATCCTTTATCTTCAAAGGCACCATAAAAGCCAACGGCGAACAGGGATACAACTGGATACTCATCGACAACATCACTATCGACCGGCTTCCAGCCACGGATCTCGCGGTTTCCGACATATCGGCTCCCGTACAGGCCGTACCCAATGAAGCCTTTGAAGTGACGGCCCGCGTCACCAACTTCGGTTCGTCAGATGTGGCCGCACACAAGGCCATTCTCTATCACAACGGTGTGGAAGCCGCGGTCAGGGATCTCGGCCCGCTTGGATTCAGCAAGAACGAGAACATCGGGTTCACCCACTCGCTCGGCGTTCAGGATCCGGTCGGAAACGTGTTCAAAATCGTTATCGAGGTCGAAGGTGACGAGGTTCTGGACAACAACACTTCTGCCGAAGTGACCGTGGCCCGCAACCTGAAGCTTCTCCCCGAGCCCGAGAATGTCTACATCAATCCGGAAGGCGCATGCCTCGAATGGAAAGAGCCTGACTACTCGAAGGCTGTCCCCGAAGCGTTCACCGATGACTTTGAGTCTTACCCCTTAGTAGAGAAGGAATCCTTCCTTACCGAGGCCGGCGACTGGATATTCATTGATGTCGATCAGGCTCCGATAGGGGGTATGATAAGTTCATCGACATGGGAGATGATCAATTTCCCGGGCATCCCGACACACTCGGCGCAGTCATGGTGGGTACAGAGCCGACTCTTCGAAGAGTTCAGCGACACTTACTACGGCTACGACAACAGTCTGCAGTATCTGGCCAACATGTATGTGGTCAACGACTCGTACACAGCCGGCGTGCAGCAGGATGACTGGGCCATAACGCCCGAACTCTGCGGACGCGAACAGCTCGTTACCCTCTGGGCCAGAAGCTACAACCGCTCAACTCCTGAAACAGTGGAGTTCCTCTACAGCGAAGGGAGCACGGATCCGCAGTCATTCCGACTCATCAGACGCATCGAGGAGCTGCCGGGCGACTGGACACAGTATGCGCTTGTGGTTCCCGAGGGAGGACGCCGCTTCGCGATACGCGGATGCTCTTACGCTGTGACCGGAACCGCACAGACATTCATCGACAACGTGACGTTCTACCCTGCCGCTGGATCGCCTCAGGACCTTGACCTGAAGGGCTACCACATCTATTGCGACAACAGTCTGCTGACCCCCTCTCCGGTGAAGGACCTCGAATATGTGGAACTGCCTTCGGGCAACAATAATTATGCCGTATCTGCCGTATACGCCACAGGCGAGTCGCGTGCAGTCAAGGCCATCGAAGGCTCGGGCATAGAGGGTATCAGAGGCAATGGAGTTTCAGTAACCTCCAGTCGCGGAATGATAATAATCGACAGACTCGAAGGAGCCGCTTGGCGCGTCAATGCCGTTTCAGGCATGACAGTAGCCTCCGGCAGCGGTGACGGCCACGTCGAGATACCGGTCGCACAAGGCGTCTACATCGTTTCCGCCGCAAACCGCACCGTCAAGATAGCCGTCAGATAAGCCACGGCATTTTTCAAATAAAAAAGCGGAGTCCCACGCATGACTCCGCTTTTTTGCATCCTGTTTAATACAGCAACTCATCCTTATTCGCTTTCAAGTCCGATTAAATTGATTATATTTGCATGCCATACGGATTCAACTTGGTAGTGTTCCACTGTGGGTGTCTAAATGAGGGCTTTTTATCAGGAAAGTATATTTGAAATTTCAGCAGCATATTGTCTGCCGATTGGCAAAGCAAAACCGTCGTCAAGTATAATTTCCTGTTTGTTGAAGCTCTTTATTTTTAATCTTGATACTATAAAGGACCTGTGTATACGCAAAAAATAATCCTGTGGCAATAATGTGAGAATATTCTTTAACAGAATCCTTGACATGATGCATTCGCCTGACGCCCTGAAAATCTTTGAATATCCTTCCACAGCCTCTATATAGAGAATATCATCTATCGGAATGCTTATATTACTATAGCCCTGTTTGACCGTGATACATTGTGAGGCCGTTTGCAACCGGTGAAGTCCTATGCGTCGTAACGCTTTAGAAAAGGCTGTCTGGAAACGGTTGTATGAGAATGGTTTGTGAAGATAATCAACAGCATCAAGATCGAACCCTTCAAGCGCATACCTCAGGTAAGCGGTGGTGAAAACAAAGCATGTGCTTTCCGGTAACCGAGCCGCTATCTGCAGTCCGTTAATCCCATCCATCTCAATATCGAGAAAAACAATATCCGGTTTATCCCGCAGGATTGCGTCCAGACCTTTTACGGGATCATAGAAGGTCTGCAACTCTATATTCCCCATTCGCTGGCAGAACCTTTCTATTATATCCAGAGCCAGCATTTCATCATCAATAGCCACACATCTGATCCGCTCACTCATTTCTGTTAAGATTGATCTTCAGTTCAACATTAAACAATCCGTCTTCATCTTTAATATTCAAAGAGTAATCATCGGGATATAACCCCGACAATCTATTCCGGCAATTGTCTATTCCTATCGGCATATCTTTACGAAACTCATCAGAATGTCTTACTATCATGTTTTGAGTCTCAAAAAGCAACATTCCTCTATTTAGATGAAGCTTTATTATTATGTCACAGTTACGACTTGAAGAAGCGCCATATTTGAACGCGTTTTCCACAAATGTCAAAAAGATCATCGGAGGAATAGCGGCGGCATGGTTATCCACTGAATAAGTCCGGACAACATTGGTGTGCTTGTCGAAACGGATTAGTTGCAGGTCGATATAATTGTTGATATAGTCAATTTCATCCGCAATAGTAACCCAATCTCTATTGGCTGTCGTATAGGTATATTTTAACAGTTCGGTAAATTTGATAAATGCGTCCTCAGCCTTTTGTGAAGTCCCGATTATCAGACTGTACAACGAATTCAGCGTATTGAAAAGGAAATGTGGATTTATCTGAGCCTTGTAGAGTGCCAGTTCAGCCTTATCACGCTGGCTTTCCACTATATTCTGCAGCAATAGTCTATGATACAATTCTTTGATAAAAGCCACCGTCAATGAATACCACATGACAGCAAGAAACATGAGCCATACAGTTATTGTGACATTGTAATTTCTTACCCGTGTCTGATACTCGCTCATGGAGGGAATGACAAAATCCACTTCCGGAAAAGGATATAGAGTCAACAGATATGTCAATGATATGAAGACAAGCGAAAGGCCTCCCAATTTATAATACGACCTGGACAGTATCAGCTGTGGCAGATGCAACATTTTAGTTATAAAGTAACACGCATACAGATAAATTATGGCCAGACATGAAAACACAGGGGATATTCCCCACCAAAACCGTGCCGGCCCCAAGATTACAAGGAGAGGCATGATAATGATGCAGAAAAAAAGATCAAATATGAGATTAGTCTTATGTTCTAAAGATTTCATGTTGCAAAATTAACACATATTTCCAGCAACGGCAAGCAACGCGGGATTCCTTCATTGACACATTCCTGCCGTCTGTTGACACTCGCTTTCACAAACCATAAATGTTTGCGAACTTTACATCAAATCAATTATTCAATACAATGAAAACAAAACATCTGTTCATCCTGATGGTCCTTACCTCGATGTTGTTCTCCTGCAACGTGAACAACGAAAAGGAACAGCAGTCATTGGCTGAGGTGACCAAACAGGAGCTCGCCACGGCTTTGAATGAGCGCGATCAGCTTCTGTCATTGGTAAAAGAAGTATCCGCAGGTCTGAACGAAATCAAGCAACTCGAAAATATCATGACAATCGCTGCAAACAAACAGTATGAAAATCCCGGACAAAAAAACCGGATCCTGGCTGATATTGCATGTCTCAAAAAGAAAATCCAACAGCGTAAGACCCACTTGGATGATTTAGAAAGCAAACTCCAGAAATCGACCATCAACGGCAAGGAGCTGCAAGAAACAATCAAGGCACTCAGAACACAGATTGACTCCCAGATGGAGGAAATCGAATCACTCAGACAACAACTGACGGCAGCAAATGAACATATCGGAGCGTTAAACAATGCCGTTGATTCGCTGAACACAACCGTCTCCACTGTCACCGGTGAGCGATATGCCGCACAGGAAGCGTCAGTAAAACTGGAAAATAAACTCAACGCCTGTTTCTATGTGATTGCCACAAAGTCAGAACTTAAAAAACATAATATCATAGAATCCGGGTTCCTGCGCAAAACCAAACTTATGAAAGGTGACTTTGACAAAGATTTCTTTGTTATCAGCGACAAGCGTACACTGACAACTCTACCCCTGAACGCCACAAAAGTCAAGGTTCTATCCAGTCATCCCGAGAACTCTTATGAATTAATTGAAGAAAACGGACAGAAAAACCTCAAAATAAATAATCCTGACAAATTCTGGAGTTTATCCAATTACCTCGTAATACAGAAAAACTAAAATAATGAAACGTACGGTAATCATTTTGTTCTCATTGGCTACAGGGACACATGCCATGTTCTCCCAAACGCCTTCAGACACAATAACGGCCGCTCCTCACGCGGATACTGTCTTTACAATAGAAGGTAAAGTCTCGGACAAGTCCGGAGAGCCCATAATCGGAGCTTATGTCAGATTAAAGGAGAAATCAGGAATATATGCTGTGACTGATGCTGACGGTGGATTCAGGATTTCCAATATTCCCGACAGTTGCGGAACTATGGAGATAACTTATGTCGGATTTTTACCTCAGGCAGTAAGAGTGTCACCTGAAAAAACGAATTATTCAATAGTTTTGAACAGCGGTTATTCAGAACTGGATGAGGTTGTGGTTGTAGGCTATGGCACCCAAAAAAAGATAGATCTGACCGGAGCGGTTTCTTCAATAAGTTCCGGTGCGTTCGAAGATCGTCCCCTTACAAATGTCACCAATGCCATGGCAGGTCTTGCAGCAGGACTTACCGTTACAAATTCCGGAGGCAATACACCAGGATACGAGTCGCAAAGCATACTTGTACGCGGTCAGGGCACACTCAACAATTCTGCACCGCTTGTGGTGGTGGACGGAATGACCGGTATCGCATTAAGCGATATCAATCCGCAGGATATCGAAAACATATCAGTCCTGAAAGATGCCGCCTCAGCCGCAATCTACGGCTCACGCGCCGCCAACGGTGTGATACTTGTGACTACACGCCAGGGCCGTAAAAGGGTGCCGAAAGTGACTTACAGCGGCAATGTGTCGTTTGAAACGGTTGCAAAAAGACTTAATCTTGTCACAGATTATGCCGACTTCATGGAAATCCAGAACGCCGGACTCACAGCAAACGGACAGGCTCCCCGTTTCTCTCAAGGAAAAATCGATGAATGGCGAAATGATGCCGGACGCAATCCGACCGTATATCCCAATACTGACTGGCAGGATCATATCTACCGTAATCCTTCGGTTGTCCAAAACCATAATCTGTCAGTGACCGGCGGCTCTAAAACCGTGCTTTACAATATATCATTAGGATATGTAAACAACCCGGGCATGATATACTATACTGATTACAGCCGATACCAGTTGAGATCAAATATAGAGGTCAGAATAAAGCCGTGGCTCAGCGTCGGAACAAACCTTTTCGGATATATCGACAAAAACAATCCTTCCTCTGAAAATGCGGCCGCCGGAGGGGATGTGATTTTTGGCTCCGGAGCCTTCAATACGGTTCCCGGCATGACGCTATATGATCCGGTGACCGGGCTTTATGGCGGTATCCAGAATCCCGAAGAAGAAAATGTCAGCAATTTCAATCCATATCGCAGACAATGGTTCTATAAGCCGGAATATCCCACAAAGACAAAACGCTCCGTAATAAATCTCCATGCGGCCATAAACCCGTTAAAGGGACTTACCATCAAAGGTGCGTTCTCATATAATTACTGGGAACGGAATGTTGAACACCATCTGACCGACCGCAATCTGTTCCGGTTTACATTCGACAAACCGGTGCTTATCCGGGAAGGGGTGGTGCGCACGTACATCCGCCGCTATAACTATAAGAATACTTTCCGGTCATCCGAACTTACCGCCAACTATAATTTCAACATCGGCAAACTCGACGCCACCGTTTTTGCCGGCATGAGCCAGGAATATAACAAATACGATCATGATTATTATATAAAATATGATCTGGTGGATCCGTCGCTCGGCTCTATAGATGCCGGAATGACAAACGGAGAGATAACCGGTAATTATAATGAATGGGCCATGCGTTCCTACTTCAGCCGCATAAATCTGAACTGGGATAACAGATATCTTCTCGAAGCCAATCTTCGCGCGGATGGTTCATCGAAATTTGCTCCCGGACACCGCTGGGGATATTTCCCTTCTGTTTCCGCAGGGTGGCGCATTTCGCAGGAAAAATTTATGGATGCAGCCTCATCGTGGCTCAATGAGCTGAAACTGCGTGCGTCATACGGCTCTCTCGGCAATAACGCCACTACAAGTTACTATATGTATCAGTCGTTATTTGCGACTGCCAATTATGTCCTGAATGGAAATATCGCAGGAGGTCTGGCCCAGACTGTCCTGGCAAATCCCAATTTGACCTGGGAAAAGACCTATATGACGAATATAGGTCTTGACTTTGCCTTTCTCAATAACCGTCTGAGCGGCTCTCTTGACATATACAACAAGGACACAAAAGGCATTTTGATATCTTTGCCCGCGCCGCTGGAACATGGTACGAGTATCGTACCCAACCAGAACGCCGGAGAAGTGAACAACAAAGGTTTTGAGGTTGATCTGCACTGGAACGACCGGATTGGCAAAGTTGCCTATAATGTAGGATTTAATATGGGATTCGTAAACAATAAGGTTACTAAGTTCCAAGGCAATGTATCTTCCATCAGCGGTGTGTATAAAACGCAGGAAGGAAAGCCCGCCAATCAGTTGTATGTCATAACAGTCGACAGAATCGTGCGTGACCAGTCGGATCTGGACTATGTGCAGTCACTCGTAGATAAGAATCCGGACTATTTTGCAACGTACCAGCGTCCTGAACTCGGTGACTTCCTTTATCGTGACGCCAACGGCGACGGAGAACTCGACACAAACGACCGTGTGGAGATAGGACACGGCACACTGCCGAGGCTTTCTTACGGAATCAGTATCGGACTGAGCTGGAACAACTTTGATCTCAGCGCTCAGTTCCAGGGTATAGGCAATCATCAGGTGTATTACAACAATCAGGCTTTCCGTTTCGTCACAGTAATGGGTCAGTCGCTTATAAAGGACATTACCGACAATGCCTGGACTCCGGAGAATCCGTATGATTCAAAGTATCCGGTCCTGCGTAACAACGCAAATGGTAAAAATAACATTGCAAGCGACGCATTTGTGCATGATACAGCTTATTTCCGTTGCAAGAACATACAGCTCGGTTATACGGTTCCACAGCATATCACAAAAAAATTCTTTGTCGAAAATCTGAAAATATATGCAAGTATCGACAATCTTTTCACCGTGACAAAATTTCCCGGACTTGACCCGGAGGTCGGGGCCAACGTAGGCTATCCCTCTGTGCGTCAGTATTCGGTAGGACTTAACATATCTTTTTAACCCATGGCAACCATGAAAATTAAATATATTGTCGGGCTGATTGCCGCCGCAGCGTTTATGAGCGGATGCGAAAGCCTTGACTATACTCCCGGCGACCAGATGTCGGGACAGACCTTCTGGAAGACCGAGGATCATGCCCGTCAGGCAGCCATAGGGCTGTATGCGGCAATGAAAACCGACTGGTGTTTCGGACTCGAATTTACATTCGACATGTGCAGTGACCTTGCCGACGGAACTGCCCCCTGGTCCGATATTTCCCGCGGCAACTCATTTGCCTCCAACAGCGCAGGCGTACAGAACCATTGGCAATATCTGTATGAACTGGTGCATCGTTCCAACACGGTGATACGGAATGTAGCCGGTATGCCGATAAGTCAGCAGACAATCGACCGTGTTACCGGAGAGGCGAAATTTCTTCGTGCAATGGCATATTTCCGCATGCTGAACTGCTGGGGCGGAGTGCCTTATTACGATGAGACATGCGATATCAACGAGCAGTTTTCAAATCTCAATGCACCGAGAAGCTCTGCCGACGAAATTCGCGGCCATATAATAGCTGACCTTACTGAAGCAATCGAAAAACTGCCGGTGAATTGGGATGCCGCCGATCTGGGGCGTGCCACCAAAGGAGCGGCTTACGCCCTTCGTGGAAAGGTGTATCTGTTCAACCGCCAGTGGAAAGAGGCTATTGCCGATTTCGAGGAAATAGTTTATAATAAAAGCAACAACTACGGCTATTCGCTTCATCCTGACTATAACGAACTGTTCAGGCTCTATAACGGCAAACATAGCCCCGAAATGATATTCTCCATACAATCGATTGACGGTAATACCGCCGGATATGCACTCAATATTGTCGGCTATTTCGGCAACAAATCCACAATGAGGCTTATAGCGAGCAACTGTATCGTACCTTCCACCACGCTTGTGGATATGTATGAGAATCTCGACGGCTCTCCGTTCAATTGGGATGATCTGTTTCCGGGCTTTAATTCCGGGGACTCCCAACTGAGACGCAGATATATGAGTGTCGCGATTGACCAGGGAAGCACAAAAGTCACAGACCTGCTTGAATGTGACACGACAAAGGTTATGGACGCATATCGTCTGCGAGATCCGCGCCTGTGTCTTAACGTGATAACTCCTTATTCGCATTATCTCGGAACGGATGCCGGCTCATCGCCTATGGACAAACAGTTCGTGCTTGCGGATCCCACAAAAGGAGGCGCGCCAATGGAGGCTATGGCGTTTATTCGCAATTCCGAAGGCTGGAACTCTTATTTCTGGCGCAAGTGGATACCGACGGGCAATCTTGACGGATATTGGGGTGAATACAACCGTACTCCGTATGAATTTCCATTGATACGTCTTGGAGATGTGATTCTTATGCTTGCCGAGGCATACAATGAAGCCGGAGCTACCGATAAGGCTATCGCGGAAGTCAATAAAATACGCGCCCGTGTCGGTATGCCCGGACTGAACAACGGAACGGCCTGGCTTGCGGTAGGAGGCAAGGAAGATATGGCGGAACGCATACGTCGTGAACGTGCCTTTGAACTTGTAGGCGAAGGACAGAGGTACTGGGATTTGCGCCGGTGGGGACTGTTGGAGCAATCGGTCAAAAACGCCACTGATATTTTCGGTGACCTTATGTACACACGCTCTTATCAGCCACGGCATGAACTGTGGCCTGTCCCTCTTGTAGAAATGGAACGCAATCTGAACCTTACACAAAATGAAGGCTGGTAAAGCCGGGTTCAATTACATTCAGAAAGCTTCAACGCGATGGCGGACACATCTTCAGCACGTCCGCATGATGTCAGCACAATGGTTGGTAAAGCTTCTATTAATGGCAACTTTACCAACCATTTCATATTATTCTATTTTAATTTTTCTTCGGTTTATGATATATACTCCCTTCTTGAGATTTGAAACAGCTTCCACCTCGTTTTTGTATTTTCCGATGCAGATGCCCTGAAGATTATACACCATTGAGGAGGCTTCAGGATTGATTTCCGATGGTATTTGCAATGAAGAAAACGCACTGACAGGCAGATGGCTGTCAAACCATTGAATATTTCTTTGCAATGCATCTTTTATACGTCCGGCCCTGAGACCGGCAGTCTGTGACGGGTCTTCGTTCCACCGCTCACAATCATTTTTCCAAGCCTCATCAAGGGGAAGGACCGTTTCATCAATATAGCTGTAGATTTTTGACAATCGTTCGGGATAGATCTCTTTCCATACCGATTCAACCGCCTTGCAGAAGCTGTCATACTGTATGATTTCACCTATCCAATGTGGTGTTATGCCATAGTGCACCTTCATTCGGAAGGTATAGTCTGTTTTCTCACGATTGTAACATACCAAATCCCAGACGGGACCGGCTACCCACTTTGCATTGTCGGTTAAATCCTTATGAAGATAGAAACTACCGTGAAAACCATCTGGATTATCCATTAATTCCTGCAGGATGAAGAACCGTGCCATACTTTCCACGTCAATATACTCTTCCCATGATTCAGACGTCTTGTCGGAAGAATAGATTGCCGTGTTTATGGCCTTAAACTCGGCGGCAAGCCATTGCAGTTGGGCATTAGACAGATTTTCAGGTGAATGATAGCGAAGAGTAAGATTCCATCTGTTGTTTTCCGGAATAGTGATCTGACATTCGTCACGGTAGTTGTCTACCTCAACAAGCCAGCCACCCCTTATCAAATCGGGGTTTGTCTCCTGATCTTCCTGTTCGTATATATTAACCCGGTTTTCTTCTATGCGGATAGTTTCCGTAAGGAAATACAGCCCGATATAATCATCGTTCAGTACAACTTCTATCGGTCGGAAACTTGGTGTCCACCGCATATCCATAAGTTTACCCAACTGTAATCCGGCAACTGTATTTTCAGTTGGTTTCAGCAATGCCCAGTGTTTGCTTTTAGGCATACCCATTATTGCGGTCTTTTTTTCGAGTTTGATTTTATAAGGCTTCTTCGGACCTTTCCACGAAGAATGACCTCTACCCCGTATTTGCATCGGCAATGGTTCTGTATCAGAGCCAAGAGGTTCCACACCTTCCGTTCCCATCGGGTCAAGCCGATAAGAGGCATTCAGATATATCTCCTTAGAGACAACCGGCTCATGGTTTTCAGTATCTATATACAACACAGGCAATGTGCCGGATATAGATGTCGATGAAACGGGAGGATTTGTCGCATCTATTTCATCCGTACAGGAAAAGAGAGCCAATACAGCTAAAAAATAGCCGATTGCTTTTATAGTATTCATCATAACTGCGCGACCTTTACCTTTGCCATTGATCATACCGCACAATGTTTCCATCCTTCGGTCAAGTTGACCTGTCGTTTCCTTAAACTCAACATCAACACCTTCATGGTATTCAGCCAGATGCTGTATGTAGTCCAAACCAATCGTCATAAAATCAGGGGTATCACAATAATAGATGCAAAGTTATAAAATTTTATTGAGAATCAGGCTATTTAGAATAAGATCACACTGTGGAAATAGCCATAGGCGTGACGGCTCACGGTGTTTTCGTGGGTATGCCGTCGAATGGTGACGGTGATCCGGTGGCTCACTGACACCTTCCGACCGTATACCGACTACGGGAGCGGACTAAACCCGACTGCCTCCAACGCCTTATGACGATGCTACTGCGGGTAGCCGGCACAAGACTCAATATCGGCAGTCCGGGTTCTTTACGCCCTCTCCTTATATGGAATTTGAGCCGCAACA
>CANEHE010000048.1 GCA_947427285.1 uncultured Porphyromonadaceae bacterium | reverse complement strand
GCTCCGCATACACCTAAAATAACCTCCCAAGAAAACAGATTGGTAAAATAATAAAAAACGTAAAAATTTGGAGGAGTCGGAAAAAAGTATTAATTTTGCCGTCGCTTAACGGCTCTCGGGGTGTAGCACAGTTGGTTAGCGCGCTACGTTCGGGACGTAGAGGTCGGGCGTTCGAGTCGCCTCACCCCGACAGAGCTTGGAGGACGCATCATTGCCGACGCGTCCTCCTTTTTCTTTCAGGATATTGTCACAAAGCCTTTCATCATGGATAAGTCAACGAAAAAACGCAAGGTAGGTCGAATCAACAATCAGTTGTATTATGTTGTAGGAGGATGGCGGATGCTTCTTCCCCGGTTTGTGCGTCGCTGGCAACGTCGGCTCACCTTGCACGGATGGGAGAAGCGTGACGATGCCGGTTATATACGCGATAGAGTGAATTTCTATTGCAGTCTTCCTGCAGCCGCGTCTCCCGGGCCTGACGCACATCCGGTTTCGGAATTCCGTCTGAAAGGGACTCCAAGTCGATATTATTTCGATATTGGAAGATACGTGAAAGGATTTCCGGGAAGGGCATTGATCGACTACATGACTTCGGACGTATGGGAGAATCCCGACACTCCGACTCTGATGAAGGCGCGTCGTCTCGATGGAAAAAGAGTCAATGCCGCACTCCTTAATCTTGACCGTCGCCGTCATTTTATCCGTCCGATTGATCCGGTCCCATTCCGGGAGAAGAAGCCGGTGCTTTTCTTTCGTGGCGAGATCGACGGCAAACCGCGCCGGATAAAGTTTTTTGAGATGTGGGCTGACAATCCGATGTTCGACCTCGGCGACACCACCCGCAAGAACAGGTCACGCTGGTTCGCGCCGATGGTGAGACTCACCGACCATTTCGACTATCGGTTCATTCTCACGCTGGAAGGTAACGATCTGGCATCTGCTCTTCAGTGGGTGATGGCCTCCAACTGTGTGCCGGTGATGCCGCGCCCCACGGTGGAGGGATGGTTGATGCATTCCCGTCTGATACCGGGTGTTCACTACATAGAGATCGCCCCCGACTTTTCAGACGTGGGCGACAAGATCCGACATTATATCGAACATCCGGAAGAGGCTGAGCGCATAGCCGAGGCATCGCGCGAATGGGCGAATCAGTTTCTCGACCGTCGACGTGAGAATATCATCTCCTATCTTGTGGTGGAAAAGTTTCTCCGTTCCACAGGTCAGCCTTCCGACTGACTCTGCTGCCTGAGTATGGCTGAGGCACGCTGACGTACCGCGGGCATCACCCACCAGCGTCTTACACAATACCCTGCCGCAAGATACACCGCGGCCAGAATCCATAGACGTATATATTCCGGGCTTACTTGCGACAGTGTGGAACCGTTTGTATTCATCTTTATGAATCCTTCCACACCCCATGTGGCCGGTACGAGACCGCTCACGAAGTGCCAGAACGGTGACATGGCATAGCGTGGCCATGTGAGACCCGAAAGGAAAAGGAAGGCTACGGATGTCACCACCCAGAGGAGAAACACAGACTCACGTTCCCATACGATTCCCTGAAAGCAGAAGCCCAATCCGAGACATGCCAGCATCATCGGCATGATGAATGTGAATATCTCCAGAATGTTGCCTGCCATAGGGAAAGCGAACATCAGCGGGACGTAATGCAATAGGAAGAGTGTGGGCGGAATGAGAATTGTGATGTAGCAGAGCATCTCGGCTATCATTCTCGCGCCCAGATGGCATTCGGGTTTCCGGGGATCGACTCCCATGCGCAAGGGATGCTCACGTCGTCCTCCCCCCGCCATACCGGATGCCAGAATGATGCATTGATGTAGGATCAATACGATGACGCCGGGCATTATGAAAGAGTCGAAACCATTCTCGATGTTTCCCAGAGAGATATTGTCTATCGGCAGAGGATCACCGGTGGAGATTGTGGCTGCGATCGGCAAAGTCTCGTCGATTTTGGATGCAAGAATCTCACTGCCCATCTCCTGGGCCACATTGGTGGCGGCCACAAGAAATCCTCGATAGCGCAGCAACAGACTCATGTCGCAATACATCACGGCAGGCGACTGTTCGCCCCGTCCTATCTTTCGCTGAAATCCCTCGGGAATCTCAAGAATACCGTAACAATCGTGGGAGTCCATTGCCCGACGTGCCTCTCCGAGGTCGGCGGCGTAACCGGTGATCCACACCTCCTGACAGGCGTCGAGGTTACGTACCAGCTCTCGGCTCTTCGGGGTACGGTCGTGATCGACGACCACCATACGGACGTCGCGTACCACCTCCGGATTATAGATAAGGGAATAGATAATAGGATACGCGAGGGGGAGAAAGCAGAAGAAGAGTACTATTCCGCCGTCGTGGAGCACGTAGCGGAACTCTTCGACATATCCCTCATAGAGGGCTTTGAACTGAGATCTTAAGTTTTTCCACATAGCGGTTCAGGGTGCATAGACCGGTCGCTTCATGGCCCGCTTTATGTTCCACAGCATCGTGAATGGCAGAAGCATGAAGACGATGTAGGCGGCAAACCAGATGCGTGAATAGTAGACGGGGATGCCATTGAGTGCTTGGTCGATGTAAATCAAGAAATTATAACGTATGGGCAAAATCCAGCTGAAGATACCTACAGCAGGATACATGCTTTCGGCAGGGAAGGAGAAAGCCGCTATCGAGAATGACAGGATGCCGATAAGAGCCGACACGGAGAGTGAGAGCCTCAGATTGGGAAGCAATCCGAAGAAGAATACTCCCATCCCCTGTGAGGCAAGGACAAACATCACCTCCGAGAGTGTGAGCCACCACCATGAGCCGTGCATCGGATAATGGTTCCATCGGAACAGCCACGACTCCATGAAAATCACAATCACTATCCAGATGATGGTCTGTGGGAGCAGTTTGGCGGCCAGAGCCTTGACTATAGATCCGTCGGCCATGTCAAGAAGTCTGCGCGATGAACCGTACTTTATCTCCTGTCCAAGACTGAAGCAGGTGACAAGAAAAATCATGAGCTGCAGAACGCATGGGACAAATGAATTGCACAGATAGACGGCATAGTTCAGCCACGGATTGCCGAGAGGACGCGCCGAGATGTTGACAGGCATCATCAGCGACGAGGCGTCGGCATCCACTCCGGCTGTCTCAAGCACCGAGACAGCCACCCCTGCTTTGGCATAGAGAGCAGTGGCTTTGAAAGTTTTGAATAGGAGGGAGGCCGGGACATAATAGGTCATGTTGGTATAGAACGTGATGACCGGTTTTCGTCCGGCCAACAGGTCTGCCTGAAAATTTTCCGGAATAAGAAAGAATCCGAATATCTTTCCGGCCTGCATGTCCTGACGTGCCTGGGTGTAGCTGTCGCATGCTTCCGTCAGATCCACCATCTGCATCGAGGATAAATTCTGTGTGATCTGGCGCGACAGCGATGTGCCGTCCTTGTCGACAATGGCTGCGGGCACTTGCGATGGAAGTCCCTGCTGCATCAGATTTGTCAGAAACAGGAAAAAGAAAAGTGGCAGCAGAAAGAAACCGACCCAATAGAGCGGGCGGCGCACTATCTGGAGCACGCTTCGGACGAATAAGGCCTTGAAGCCCTTCCGGGGAATCTCTTTCATGGTCCGTGATCAGTATCTGGTTGCGAATCAATGTCCGAGAAGAATCACCGACATTCCTGGACGGAAGTTCTCGATAGGTTTCTCCGGACGGGCTTTGATCTGGAATGTGCGTGCATCGTAGTCGCCGGTAGACTTGGTGGCCTGCCAGTTGGCGTAGGTGCCGAGGTCGCGGATATAGAACACTGTCATTTCCGTCTCCTTGTCGAGGGCGGGAATACGTACTTTTATTTTGGATCCTTCATGGATATCCTTGAGAATGTTCTCACGTACGTTGAAGACTGCCCAGCAGTCTTTTTTCTGAAGAGTCATGATCGGAGCACCCATGGCCACAAGCTCACTGACATTGGGGTAGATGACGGTGATCACACCGTCGGATGGGGCTGTCAGAACCTGATCCTCAAGTACGGCACCGACTTCGTTCACACCACCACGGGCCACGTTGACCATGGCTGCCGCGGCCTGTTTGTCCTCTTTCTGTGCGCCTGCCTTTGCCAGCTCATATTGGCTTCTTGCTGCGGCCTCACCGGCTTTGGCGGCCTCGTAGGCGGCTTTGGCCTCGTCGCGTTTCTGTTCGCTTACCACTCCCTGGGAGAACAGGCTCTGCATACGGTCGTATGTTTTCTTTGCGATTCCGCTGGCCGCCACTGCCTGCTGATATACGTCGTAGGCTCCGGAGATGATCTGACTGCGTGTGCCTGCGTCGACTTTGGCGTTGGTGGCTGCTGCTGCGGTCTCCATCGCACGTGCCTGATCCATACGTGCCTCGACAATGGAGGAATGTATTCGGACCAATGTGTCGCCCGCCTTTACCTGCTGTCCCTCCTCCACAAGTATCTCCGTCACACGTCCGGGGAGTTTGCCGGAGATACGTATTTCTGTCGCGTCTCCCTGTCCCTGAATAGTATCGGGACCCTGCTTCATGAACAAGAATCCGATGATGGCGAGCGCGGCGAGGATAATGAGAATGATCACAATAGTCAGCACCAGAAGATGGTCTTTGCGTTCGACCGCCTTAGGGTCTACGTATCCGGCACCGTTGTCCGGCATGGTATTGCTGTTTCCGGTATTCATATTCTTTGAAAGTAAAAGTAATGGATAAACCTAATATCTAAAACCTTAAGTCTAAAACCTAATAACCCAAAGTGCCGAGCACTTTCGACAGATAGACATTGCAGAGGCGGATTCCTATCTCAGCGTCGATTCTCTCGGAATTGGCCTTGAGCCATGCTGTCTGTGCACCGATGACATCGTCGGTAGTCAGGACACCTTCGCGGAATCCTATCTCGGCGTTGCGCAGATTCTCATTGGCGGCACGCATGTTGGAGAGTGTCATCGTATATGTCTTGAATGCCTCCTGATAGGAGAATTTGGCCTGGCTTACCTGAAGCTGGACCTTCTCCTCGGCGTCGGCAAGTGCCAGTTCGGCTATTTTTGTTGTAGTCTGGGCAGCCTTGTATTCGTTGTATCGTCCTCCCCAGTGCCAGAGGGGAACTGTCAGAGTGGCCCCGACACTGAATCCTCCACCGAATTTCTTCTCAAATCCGTGGATTACATTCGGATTGGAGAAACTGTAGGCACCCACGACAGCGATTTTTGGAAGCATGTTGCCGAGTTCAAGTCTGGCTTTATGGCGTGCGATATCGATTCCGTGGCGCAGGGCCGACAGGTCCTGTCTGTTGGCATAGACGTCGGTCATGTTGTAGTTGAGTTCCTGCGGCAGACTGGAGGCAGCCGCCAGTTCCTCATCGGCCAGTTCCATCCGCGTGTCAACGGGCAGTCCGCATATCTGGGCAAGAGCCATGCGTGAAAGGGTAAGACCATTGTCCACTTTTGTAAGGGCAATGCACGCCTCATTATATTTCACTTCCACCTGAAGAGAGTCGCTTCGTGTGGCCACGCCGGCTCTCAGCATCGCTGTCACATTGAATCTGAGAGAATCGACCAGAGTGACGAAACTCTGCGCAAGCTTTTTTTTCTCTTTGAGAGAAACCACCTGCCAATATGCTTCGTCCACGGCATATATCAACTCCTGTACGGCTGAATTGCGTGTGGCTACGGCAAGCTGTTCGGCATATTTTGTAATCTGGTTGAGAGCTCGTATCTGGCCCCCCATATAGACGGGCTGTGTAAGGGTGAAGGCTCCCGCAAATACATTGTGGGTGTCGAAAGCCATCGCCTCTTTCGGGATAACGGCCACCTCGTTGGGGATGTATTGGCCGGTCTGAGGATTTTTTATAGGAATTCCGTCAGGTCCCGTGAGGATGTTTGGATTGTATTTGCCGGTCGTCGGGTCGAATTTTAGTGTGGGGAGCATGGCGTTTTCTCCAAGCAGTTCGATCTGACGCTGGTTGTACATATACGTGCCGGTGAAATCTATTCCCGGCAGATATGCGGCGCGGGCCGCTTTCTTTCTATAGGAGGCACCGGCTATCCCTGCGTCGGCCATCCGTATGGATTTGTTGTTTCGCACGGCCATACTGCGGCATGAGTCGAGCGACACGTATTGGGCCGAGGCTGCGGAAGCCACGGCGGCCAGAAGAATGACTGTTATACCTTTTCGCATAATGTCGTTGGATATAGTTTGGCTGTCGACGGAGTAGGGCCGTCATAAGGAGATACGGAGGAATCTCTAATAAGGACTACAAATTTACGGCCAATTTGTTTATTGTGGTAACCTCTGTCACGCAAAAATCTGGAAAAAGGAGAAACAGGCCATGTTTTTCACCGATAATTCCAACGTAAATCTGTTATGATGTGACGGTTTGATGGAAATTTTGTAACTTTGCAATCCGTCTGGCGGTCTATGGATATGTGCCGTCAGTATAGTATATACTATTCATTGTATGGATCATTCGGATTACACGGTTGTGGAGTTGTCCAATGGGCTTAGATTCGTGCATCGTCGCACGGAGGGCCATGTGGGTTACGCCGGAGTGGTGGTCGGCGCGGGCAGTCGTGACGAAAACTCTACAGCGCACGGACTTGCACATTTTGTGGAGCATACTATTTTCAAGGGAACGGCTCATCGCTCCAGCCGCCAGATCAACAACCGGCTGGAAAGTATCGGCGGTGAACTGAACGCCTACACCTCAAAGGAAGAGACATTGTATTTCGCCAACACCCCTGCCGGAAATTCGGCCCGTGCTCTTGAACTGCTCTATGACCTGATGGCCTATAGTGATTTTCCTGCGGAAGAGGTGGAGCGTGAGCATGATGTGGTGATCGAGGAGATCAGTTCATGTCTTGACAATCCGGCGGATTCTATATTCGACGAATTTGAAGATCGTATATATGCGGGAAGCGGACTAGGACATAATATACTCGGAACAGAGAAAAGCGTTGAGTCCTTGGGTCCGGAAGATTGCCGTGGATTTGTGAAGAGATTCTACCGTCCGCGCAATATGGTGGTATATTGTGCGTCGCCCGAACCGGTCTCACGGGTGATGCGTGATGCCGAACGTTGGTTCGGGCAGTTGCGTCTGCCCGGGACAGGAGTTGACAGAAAGACTCCACCTCCGGTAGTTCAGTTTTCGGAGATTGTCGACCGGGGAGGACATCAGGCTCATACTATGATAGGAGCAAGAGTTTTCGGACGCGATGACCCGAGAAGCCATGCATTGTTTCTGCTCAACAATTATCTCGGGGGTCCGGGCATGAGTTCCATATTGAACGATGAGTTGAGAGAAAAGCGCGGATATGTCTATACCGTGGAGAGCAATGTGGCGTTGATGAGCGACTGCGGCCTCTGGACGGTCTACTTCGGGTCAGACCGGAAGATGGCCGACCGATGTGTCCGGCTTGTCGGCAAAGCGGTGGAGCGTCTTGCTTCCGACCGCATCTCCGACCGGAGACTCCAGCGTATAAAACGTCAGTATACAGGCCAGCTGCGGGTGGCGTCGGATCATCGGGAGTCAATGGCCATGTCAATGGGTAAGAGTGTGGCTTTCTACGGTGAGATACACGACATCGACTGGATCTCACGCCGGATAGAGGAGGTGACAGCCGAAGAACTGCGGGAAGTGGCACAGCTGATTGCCCCCTCCTTGTGCTCTCGGCTCACATTGTGCTGATCCTCTTAGCCGGAAAGGTGGATTCGATGGTTCAAAGGGTGGATAAGGATTCCATGATGATGGATGGACAGGAATGATTGGTTAATTTTGCGGTGTCCCGGCACTCAGCGTAGCACCGAAGCCGCCAGACATGGATAGTGATGAAAATAGGTAATATCGATTTAGGGGAGCGGCCCGTCATGCTGGCTCCAATGGAGGATGTGACTGATCCCTCGTTCCGGTTGATATGCCGGGAGATGGGAGCGAGGCTCGTCTATACGGAATTTGTATCGGCCGAAGCTCTTATACGAAATATAGACAGTACCACCCGCAAGTTGCACATAGACAGCCGTGAACGCCCGGTGGCTATCCAGATATACGGACGTGAACCTGAGGCGATGGTGGAGGCTGCCCGGATGGTGGAGGCTGCAGGGCCGGATTTTCTGGATATCAATTTTGGCTGTCCGGTTAAAAAAGTGGCGTCGAAAGGTGCCGGTGCCGGAATGCTGCGCGATATCCCCAAACTCCTTTCCATCACAAAGGCCGTGGTTGATGCGGTATCGATACCTGTTACTGTCAAGACACGTCTCGGCTGGGACCATGAGAATAAGATTATCACAGATCTGGGACCTTGTCTGCAGGATTGCGGTATCAAGGCGTTGACTGTCCACGGACGCACACGAAGCCAGATGTATACCGGTCAGGCCGACTGGACTCTGATAGGCAGGCTGAAAGCTGATCCGCGGATGGAGATTCCCGTGATCGGCAACGGTGATATCACTACGCCGGAAGGGGCGAGAAATGCTTTTGATACATACGGCGTGGATGGGATAATGATCGGACGCGGTGCCATCGGTGCCCCGTGGATCTTCCATGATGTGGAGCAATATATGAATACCGGAGAATTTACTCCCCTTCCGGCAGCCCGGAAGTTTGATGTGCTGAGACGTCAGATCCGGGAGTCCATAGAGCGGATAGATGAATACCGGGGTATACTTCACATCAGACGACATCTGGCCGCTACTCCGCTTTTCAAGGCGTTGCCGGATTTCCGGCAGACAAGAATAGCCATGCTCCGTGCCGAGACTGAGAAGGAGCTTCTTGGCCTTTTCGACGAGATAGGACATAGATATTTCAATCTATAGTAAAACTTTAATTTGAATAACTGCTTTATTTGATAATAAAATATATGCGTACATCAACTTTAACTATCTGTTTAATGCTGGTGTCTGTGTTTGCCGCTACCGGCAAGGAGACCACATACAATACTTATTGCGGCCCGTTTGACAGACTTGAGGTGACGGATAATGTCAATGTGGTCTATGTGAACCATCCTGATTCCGCCGGATATGCCCGATATACGGGAGATCGTCGTTTTGCCGATGCATTCATTTTCTCCAATTCGAAGGGGAAACTTAAGGTGCAGGTAAATACGGAGGATGTCAACGATCCGGAACTGCCTACGCTGTATCTGTATTCGAATTTTCTGACATCTGTCAGCAACTCTTCGGTGAGTAGATTGGAAATACGGAGCATTGCTCCCTGTCCGGAGCTAAAAGTCAAACAGATAGGTAACGGAACCATAGTCATACACGGCATTGATTCCGATAGAGTAAAGGGCAGCATCGCTACCGGCAACGGGCAGATAGTGCTTTCCGGTGTGGCCCGGGAGGCCAAATATGTGATGGTGGGGACAGGAACAATTCAGGCGGATCTACTTCGTGTGGATGTGGTGGAATGCAAGGTTGCCGGTACGGGAACCATAGGTTGCTGGCCGGTAGAATCATTGAATGTGAGAGGACTCGGGTCTACCAAAGTGTATTACAAGGGCGACCCGGTTGTGAAAAAGGGCCCTGGTGTGAAGGTTTTTCCTCTCGACCAGTCCATCCGTGAAACGCCTTCCTCGGAGGAGCCTGTTCTGGAGGAGGATGTGCCGCTCCTTGTAGATCCTGACGAGGAACCGGCGAAAGAGAATGCCGAATGATAATATGGAGGAGTCCGGAAATGATGTCCCGTTGAAACTTAAGACGGCGCGTACTTTGAAGTGGAATACCTTCGACAGGGTTACGTCGCAGGTGCTCTATGCTGTCGTGGGCGTTGTTCTGGCCAACAGGCTGTCGCCTGAGGATTTCGGTCTGGTAGGCGCATTGCTTGTCTTTCAGGCTTTTGCCACAATTCTTACTGACGGTGGATTCGGCATGGCACTTCTCCAGAAAAAGGAGGTGAGCCGTACGGACTACTCTACCGTGTTCTGGTTCAATCTTATATTCAGTCTGATTCTATATGGGATATTGTATGCCGGTGCTCCGCTGATTGCGCGTATATTCCAGAACGATTCAAGACTGATCCCCCTCTCCCGTGGGATGTTCACTGCATTTGTGCTCAACGGATTTTCTATCGTGCAGATAACGCGTCTGATGAAAAAGATGTCGGTGAAGCAGGTGGCGATTGCCGACATAGTCGGCCTTACGGCCGGAGGTGCGGTAGGAATCTTGCTGGCGTTTTGCGGTTATGGACCGTGGTCTCTTGTATGGCAGACTGTGACATCGGCTGGAGTCAAATCCGCATGGCTCTGGTTATCCACAAGATGGGTTCCATCTTTGGAGTTTAGCTTCAAGTCGATTAAATCCGTACTCCCGGTCGGTACGAGTGTTCTTGCCACACAGACATTGAGCACGATATGCTTGTATGCCTGTCAGGTCGTTGTGGGAGCGTTCTATTCTCTTCGTGCTCTTGGCCTGTATACTCAGGCAGATAAGTGGAGCAAGATGGGCAGTACATCCATGGTGCAGGTGCTTACCTCCACTTTTGTGCCGCTTCTGTCCGGATTTGCAAATGATACCTCAACCCATCAGCGATATATATGTCGCATCAACCGGTTTACCGCTTTCATCGTTTTGCCGGTGCTTTGCGGACTCGCTCTTGTCGGCGAACCTCTCTTCCACACATTTTTTATAGGCAACAAGTGGGATGTGGCTATTCCTCTTTTTCAGATTCTTACAATCAGGGGGATATTTGTGGTCCTTATACAACTTTACTACAACTATGCCGTTTCCCTGGGTCATTCCCGTGCGATGCTTGCCATAGAGACAGCCAAGGATGTGACTATATTCGTGGCCATTCTGGCCACAGTGTTTTCGCGGTCGCTTGAGGCTCTTGTATGGGGACAGGCCACAGCGTCTGTTGTGACGTTTTTTATTTCTTTGAGTATCGCATCGAAAGTGACAGGCTACGGAGCCGTGAGAATGTTGACCGACATGCTGCCCTTTGTGGGGTTTACAGCTGTCGCCTGTGCTGTCGCCTGGATTGCCGGACTTCCGGTCGGCACTGCCTGGGTGAGGCTCATGGTCGAGATTGCAACCGGATTGGTTTCATATCTATTGCTCTTACGTATTTTCCACACGCCTGAGTTGCCGGAGATGGCCGGATATCTTCTAGGCCGTTTTCGCCGAGAATCATCTGGTTCATAGCTCTATTATCTCTTTTTTGACATGCGTACATTCCTGACATATTGTCTCATCGGTCTGTTGCTTTTTGTGAATATGCAGACGGCGTATGCTGGCAACCGCCATGCGGTGCCTTCCGATGAGCTGCGTCTGCTCGACCAGACAATAAGGCATTCCTCCCGTTATGACTCGCGTCGCACGGAAACAATCGACTCTCTTAAACAGAAGTATGCCAAAGCCAGTCTGACCGGTTCTCCGGGAAAGTGGGATCTCGCTTATGAGATTTCCCGCCAGTACCTGACGAACAACGCCGACTCCACCCTCCGGTATGCCATGCACTGCATGAAACTGAGCGGCGAAAATCCTTCCCGTCAGATACAGTCTCGTATAGCACTGATAAATGGTTTGAGTATGGCGGGCATATTTACTCGCGCACTCGTCGAACTCGATTCTGTCGGACGTATGAATCTTGACAAGGATCAGAAACTTGAGATGTGGAAGGCCGGAAGAAAACTCTATTCCTACATGATGACATACGTGTCGGAAGAAAGTCCTATATATACGACATATCACCGGCAATATCTTGCCTTCGACGACAGTCTGCTAAATAATCTTCCCCGCACGGACAATTTATATGCTTTTCTACGCGGCGAGCGAGCCGTAGCCATGGAGCAGTATAAGGAGGCAAAGAAACATCTGGGATATCTGATGACCCATCTGACCCCGGAATCGAATCTCTATGGGATGGCTGCATATCAGATGGCGGAAGTCTATCGTAATCAGGGAGACGAGACCAGCTATGCGGCTTATCTGGCCAAGGCTGCCGTGAGCGACATACAAGGTGCTGTGAAGGAGGGACTGGCACTTCCGGCTCTTGCCAGCTGGCTCTACGATCAGGGATGTCTCGACGAGGCTTTCGACTATATCACATTCGCATTGGAAGACGCCAATCAAGGTAATGCAAGAATGCGGAGCGTCACGATTGCTCCGATGGTACCGGTCATCGATCAGGCTTACCGTAAGGAGATCCGCTCCTCGCGAGACCGTATGGTGGTGTGGTTCTGTCTGGCATGTGTGCTTCTGATTCTCTCGGTGGTACTTCTTTTCGCTGTCCACCGTCAGGCCACGCAGAGCCGGGAGGCCCAGATTAAACTTGAGAAACTATCAAAGACACAGGAGACCTATATAGGAAACTTTGTGGCGATGTGTTCGTCGTATGCTGACCGTCTTGACTCACTGTCGAAGTTGGTGGCGGTGAAGATATCTTCCGGGAAAACCGATGAACTTCTGAAACTGGTGAAATCTGGCCGTTTTGGCGAGTCCAACAAAGATGAGGATTTCTATCGCAGTTTCGACACAGCGTTTCTTGATCTGTATCCCGATTTTGTAATGCGCGTCAACACGCTGCTCCGTGAGTCTGAACAGATAGAGCTTAAGAATGGCGAAGGTCTGTCACCGGAACTCCGTATCTATGCCCTTGTGAAACTTGGAGTGGAGGAAAGCACACGCATTGCCCAGATACTCCATTACTCTGTGAGCACCATATATGCTTACCGGAATAAAATGCGCAACAAGGCTATCAGCCGGGACACATTTGAGGAGGATATAGCAGCACTAAGACGCCATTGATTTAATTATTTTTGTGTCTGGATCTTGTATTGACACTTAAATAATGATTTATATTTGAAAATTATATATCATTGTAAATCAACATAATAATATTATATACTTATATTTTCATTTATATCTGTTCTCTACCTCTTGCAAGATAGCGGAAATGGTGGTAATTTTGCAGTGTCAAAACAAAAAAGACGTAGCGGAATCTCCTCAGGCACGCGTCGTTTTGACACATTGGAATTGGAAAGTGAATTAGTGAGTAATTATATAGTTGTTTTTTTAGGATGATATTTTCCCTCCTGGATTCGTCCGGGAGCTACAGGTTAGTTGAAAAAGATAATAGGTTTAAAAGGTAATTATTTAGGATATCAAAACTAATTAAATTCGTAATGTTAGGTTTGTAGTAAAATTTGATTCGCATTGCGGCTGGCTTCTTGTGAAAGACGTCAGCTTTTTTATTCCTCCCATCTGCCGATCATTATAACGGGTGGATTATGTAGATTTTACGGGAAAACGATACAATTTTACAGATATTCATCCATCTTCATGACATCTGTTTTTGTGGACGGGAGGATTTTATTAATTTCGCGCCGCTCATGAGGCTGGAAAACCTCTGAGAGTAGAAATCAGACACCCAAACAAGACACTCATGGAATTATTGCTGACTCCAATGTTTATTGCAGCCGGATTTGCCGTCGGGTCGGCAGCCTCGCCTGTCGCCCCTGGCGTTGCTCCCGACACGGTTGCCCTCCCTGAAGTTGTGGTCGGATCTCCCGCCAAGACAAATCCGATGCTGATTCCGCTGGATGTGACGGAGATAGAGAGTAAGACAATCAGGGAATCCACTGAAACCTCTCTCTTGCCCGTACTGACGGCCAAAGTGCCCGGATTGTTCGTGTCGGAACGCGGTTTTGCCGGGTATGGCATATCTGGCGGAAGTGCCGGTGCTGTCAACATACGTGGAGTGGGTCAGGGCAACAAAGTGCTCTTCATGCTTGACGGACAACCTCAGTGGGCCGGAGTTTTCGGACATTCTCTGGCGGACTCGTATGTGGCCAACGGAGTAGAGCGTGTGGAGGTAGTAAAAGGTCCCTCTTCGCTGCTTTATGGGTCCGGGGCCATGGGTGGGTCTGTCAATATTGTGACCCGACGTCAGCGTCAAGAGGGGCTTACGGGCCATGCCAGAGCGATGTTCGGCTCGTTTTCCACACAGAAATTCGATTTGTCGGCCGGATACCGCAAGGGGAAATTTGCCGTCACTGCGGCCGGACAGCTTGATCGCTCCAACGGATATCGCGAAGGGAGTGCCTTCTGGCTTGCCAATGAGTTTTTGCAGCTGCAGTTCACACCGTCACGCCATTGGGACACGGGTGCCACTCTCGACATGACACAGACGCACGCCGACAATCCCGGTACCACCCACGATCCTCTGGAAAATATGTGGACCAATCTGTTGAGAGGCACGGCATCTGTATATGCCCGTGATACTTACGGGATAGCGAACGGCGGAGTGCAGGCCTATATCAACTGGGGACGCAACAAAGTGGACGACGGCAATTCCCCTGGTGCCGCTCCACGTGATTACATTTTCAATTCCACCGACTACAACATGGGAGTCACACTTTATCAGACCTTGACGCTGTGGAGCGGCAATGAACTGTCGGCCGGTGTGGATTTCCAGCATTGGGGAGGTCATAACTGGAATACCCGGAAAGAGAATACTTCGGAACGCTCTTCCGAATATCGCGGCCATGTCAACGAAATAGCCGGATACGTCATGACAATGATTCGGTAAAAATTACCGAAGTAGTTGAAACTTAAGTTAATATATC
>CANEHE010000047.1 GCA_947427285.1 uncultured Porphyromonadaceae bacterium | reverse complement strand
AAAAAATGTACTTTTCGTTTTTCAAAATTGCACTTTTCGTTTTGCCGATTATAGATTATGGTAAATGGGGCTGAAGATCGTTGTGTAGAAGTTGTATGCGCTGATGGGAACCCTGTGGCCTCTCGTATCTGCTCATTCCGGACAGAACGCTTCCCAGTATTGCCGGGTGTCTATATAGTCCGTATCGGCACTAAAGTCTTCAAGGTTATAGTTCCTTGATTATCTTAATATTCGAATTAGAAGTGACCCCAAAAAGTCAGAGACAAAGACTTTTCAGGGTCACTTCTGTTATTTTGTGATTGTGTTTATTTGAATCGGAGGTAGATGGTGACAGGTTCGAAGCGAACTATATAGGGTGTGGCATTTCTGCGTCGCGGGGGATCGGAGAGATGATAATAGAATGATTTCTGGGTGTCCCACGACTTTATATCGACTTTGCCGGTTTCTCCAGGAGGTATGGAGCAGTTTATTTTGACCCACCGGCGGTGAAGCTGAACACTGTCGGGAGTCAGATATACGATGTAGAGGGAAAATCCGGAGAGAAGACGATCGGAACGGTTTGTCACAAAGAATGATTCTTTGTCGGCCGATGCTTTCTTGTCGTAGCCGCTGAAATTCACATTGTTCAGGGTATATCCGTCACCACATGCAGCACAGTCTGTAGAGATGGCCTGCGACCCCTTGACCATTTCTGTCTCTGTAGTCTGGCGTTTCTCTACAGGAAGTTTCAGCCGTGTCTTCCTGGCTTCCAGCGATAATGGAAGCATCACGGTAGCGCAGATCAGAAAAATAGTCTGTTTGATCATTTGTCAGAGATATCGGACATGAAAACGGGATGAGCCGTTGCCGTCGTATGACGGATATATTTTTTGCATCCCTACGGGAAGCGATTTCATGGGATCGGACACCGATGTGCGGGCTATACGCCAGAAATATGGTAGAAGTGCAAATGGATTCAATGTCCATGTCCTCTTTTTTGCCGCCACAGCCAGTCCGTAGTCCTGTGCAGTGAGAGTCGCCGCACAGTCGACTGGTCGACCGAGAATCCCCTTTTTTCTTGATGTGAAAAGCCGTAGCCGGAAACGTGCCGGATCGGCGGTAGAGTATACTTCTCCGATTTTCTCCCCGGGAGTCACGGAAAGTCCCTCCGAGTGAACTGCAGTCACGGCATACTGATAGTCTTTTCCGTGGACACGGCTTATGAGCACATTCACTTTGTCTTCCGGATAACTCCAGATCCCCTCTATGCGGTCAAGTGGATGGGTGTCGCACCATTCCTGAGCCTCTTCCATGTCCTGAGGGTTGAAAGCTCTGGTGGAGAGAGATACCAGAAGAGATATCAGTGCGAAGATGCGGAGCGACATTTTCATTTCTGTTTGGTGGAGAAAGCGTATGTGAATCCGAAGCTGAGGATCTCTTTGAGCATAAGATGTCGCCATCGGTTGACAGAAGCGTCCGAAGAGGTGTCGTAGCGGAGATGAACGTATATCTGTGTGGAGAGAAATCGATTTATGTTGAAGGAAATAGTGTTCTCCCAATCGGAGAGAAAATAGTCATAGTTGGAGAAAAGGAACAGGCGGGAACGATATGTGATGTTGGAAGCCCATTTCCAATCGAGAGTAAGCTCCGCTGTCGAACCGATTTCATTGTGGTATTTGTGGCCCGGTTTGATGTTGAACTGGGCGTGATCGACCTTCGGATCTATGCATGTGCGCAGATTGTATGAAATCGGAGAGATCGATGCGACAAATTTGAGAGTTTTCTTTTTGTTGGCTGTGGAATATGTCATACCCAGACCGAGGTTGAGATCGGAGGGGGAGAGAAAGGAGGCGGTGCGAGTCCAGGAGTCAGCCGGATAATTGACAAGAAACTGTGTCTTGAACTGCAGCGTGAAGGAATAGAACCATTTCTGGAAGGCCTTCACACCGGCTTTCATGTTCCATTGGAAAATGTCTTCGGAAATGTTGTACCGGTGTAGCTGTTCCTTGGGATTTGAGTTGAGGGACAGTTTATAACTGACTGTGTTCTGGAACAGAAGATTTGGGTGATATACCTGATTGAGATTTACATCCCAGAGAAAGTTGAATAGAAGTGCGAGATAGTTGTTGCCTCCCTGATACCAGTTGGGCGACACGTATGCCTGGGAGAAATGTATGCCGGTATTGAACACATGAAGCCAATGTCGTTTCTCTATTTCGGCTACTTCTATTTCGGCTTTTGTGCGGTCTATTTCCGGAAGACTGAGCCGTTGGAGAAATGTATGGAAACTGGTGTCGTCAGCCGGGGGACGGACAGGTTCGGGGAGGGTAGAGTACAGATAATCGATTTTATTGGGAGAGTTTACCATCACAGACTGCATCACGTCAAGAATAAATCTCGACTCAGCCATCGATCTGGTAAGCCATTCGGGTTTGATCCACGTTTCCATGTCCGGCACCGGTGTGTGTTCTTCCTGTGCGATCCATTCCGGTATTTCCTGATTATGTTGGCTTATGGTGTCGTTATTTTCCACATTGGGAGGAAGATCATATACCGGATCCTCTACTGAAAACTTCGGTTGATGGACCGCGCGGAAGCCTTTCAGTACCCAGGGACCGATCAGAGCTGAATATACAAAATCTCCTGTGGGACGCCTTTTCAGTTGAATGGAGTCGAGTATTTCTGCGGGAGTAAGCACTACCGTGTCGGAGATCTCATGTGGCGTTTGGTTGTCAGGTATAGTCGTGACAGAGTGACGCATGGCTCCGGAGGGCACGTGTCTGAATTTTTGCGGCGCGGCCAGAAGAGGAGAAATCGTGGACAAAACGGTGACGCATAGTGTGAGGAGTGATACGGTCGTTCGGTTCATGATGTCAGTCAGATAAATCTGGTGGTAATATACTTTACAGTGGTGCGGGAGAGATGAGGTAGATCATGGCGCGGCCAGAATTTTGTCGTATTCCGGAGAATTGATCAGCCGGAGTGCCTCCCGGAAAATCGGGTCATATTCGTTATATACTTTGAAGTAAGAGGCATTATCATAAATGTCGCGGGCTATGAGGGCTTTTATGACCATTGCGAACAGAGGGCGGCTTTGTGCAGCCTGGTCTGCGTTGTATTCGATCCCCTCTTTGTCTGCTATCTCCTTTAGCTGGGAGAGCATTCCGTCGGTTACTTCAAAGCGTGCGGTGAAATCCGTGTCTGTGGGATATTGTTTCTTTATCTGTTTTCGATTCTCGTCCACATAACGGATGGCATATTGGTTTATGAGTCCTTTTGCCATCACTTTCCTATAATAGAGAGTGTTGTCTGTTGTGTCGAGCGGGACGAAGCGGTCGGGAGATATTCCTCCCCCTCCGTAGATCGGGCGTCCGAGCCTGAGTGTGGTCACACGGAGCGAATCTACATACTTGATGGAGTCCTCATGCATCAGTTCTCCGTGGTTGAAACGGTCGATGATATCTTTTGCGTATGCCTTCTGGTCTCCCTTGCTGTATGGTTTTTGTATGTCGCGTCCGGTAGGAGTGTAGTAGTGGGCTACTGTAAGCCGGATCATTGAGCCGTCTGGGAAAGGTATAGGTCTTTGCACCAGTCCTTTGCCAAATGTGCGTCTGCCTACTATGACACCGCGGTCCCAATCCTGGATGGCTCCGGAAGTGATTTCAGATGCGGACGCCGAGTATTGGTTTACCATCACTACCAGACGCCCTTCGTCGAATATAGGGGCTTTCCCGGCTGGGGAGGCAATGAGATTGTAACGGGGAGAGTTTGTACCCTCGGTGTAGACCGCCAGACTGCCCTGTGGCAGAAGTTCTCCGAGGATGTCAGACGCCGCGTTAAGGTATCCGCCTCCATTGTCTACGAGGTCAAGGATAAGCTGTTTCATCCCTTTTTTCTTGAGATTACGTATTGCATCCGACACCTCTTTCGGAGTTTCCGCGGCAAAACGGTTTATTCGGATATATCCTGTAATGGGGTCGGCCATATATGCCGCATCCACACTATAGATAGGTATGTCGGCACGGGTGATTGTGAAGTCGAGGGTGTCGGTTGATGATCGTTGCCGACGCAATACGCGTACATCCACTTCAGTGCCTTTCTCTCCGCGCAGCCGCTTCATGATGGCGGAGTTTTTCATTTTCACACCGGCTATGCTTGTGTCATTGACTGAGATTATACGGTCGCCTGCCAGTATTCCTACTCTTTCTGATGGTCCTCCGGCCACAGTCTGGATCACATACAGAGTATCGCGGTTCATGTTGAATGTGATGCCGATGCCGCTGAAATTACCCTGCAGGGGCTCATTAAGCTCTTTTGTCTCTTCCGGAGTCGAGTATGACGAATGCGGGTCGAGTCCTTTCAGCATCCCCTTTATGGCATTTTCCACCAGCTGGTTTTCATTGACCGTGTCCACATAAAGCTGGGATATGGCCATTTCAGCCATGCGGAGTTTATTCTGTGGTGTGAACTGTGCTGTCATATCGATGGCAGCGGCCAGAGCACAGGCCCCTGTGATGATGAGAGGTATTATATGTCTGATTTTCATTTTGCGTGGTTTTATGGTTTATGACCGCCCGTCTTCCGGTACAGGAATGAACTTCGAGGCATCGAAACCGTTCTGTTCCAGTTCCCGGACCATTGAGCTGCTGATAGCTGACAGATGGGGAGGAGTGGGTATGAATACGGTTTCCATACCTCCGATCTCGCGATTTATGTCGGCCATAGTTTTTTCATATTCGAAGTCGGTCGTGTTTCTTACTCCGCGGACAATATATTCTGCGTTCACCTCTTTTGCCAGATTGACTGTAAGGCCGCTGTAGGCGCGGACTGCCACCCGGCAATCGGAGGCATAGAGTTTCCTGATGGCTTCGATACGTTTGTCAAGATCGTCGGGGACAGGTTTGTTCACGTTGTAGCCGATGGCGATGATCAGATTTCCGAATATATTCAGAGCCTGATTCGCCACCCATTTATGGCCGATAGTAAAGGGATTGAAACTTCCTGGGAAGATAGCTGTTGTCATAATTCCGGTTCCTCCTCTATAACCAGATTGTCGATGATGAAGTTCTGGCGGTCCATTGTGTTTTTGCCCATGTAGAACTCCATCAGTTTGTCAGGAAGATCGTCCCTGCGGATATCAACCGGATCAAGACGTATGTCAGGTCCGATAAATTCGGCAAATTCGTCGGCGTTGATTTCTCCAAGACCTTTGAATCGTGTTATTTCCGCATTGACGCCGAACCGTTCTATGGCAGCCAGCCGTTCTTCCTCGGAGTAACAGTAATAAGTATCTTTCTGTTCAGGTGCAGAAACTTTCCGCTTTTTAGATGAACGTCTTATGGCGTTTTTGTCGCGTACGCGGAAAAGCGGTGTCTGCAGTATGTATACATGTCCTTTTTTTACAAGGTCAGGGAAAAACATCAGGAAGAAAGTCAGAATCAGCAACCGGATATGCATTCCGTCGACATCGGCATCTGTTGCGATGATCACCTTGTTGTAGCGAAGCCCTTCTATACCGTCCTCGATGTTCAGGGCAGCTTGAAGCAGGTTGAACTCATCGTTGCGGTAGACAATCTCCTTTTTCTCTCCGTATGAGTTAAGCGGTTTGCCTCTGAGTGAGAAAACGGCCTGTGTGTCGGCATCGCGTACTTTGGTTATGGTGCCGGAGGCGGACAGGCCCTCGGTGATGAATATCGCTGTCTGGTCGCGCAGATCCTCCTTGGCGTTGGCTTTCAGTTGATCATTGTAGTGTACACGGCAGTCGCGGAGCTTGCGGTTGTGCAGGCTGACCTTTTTCGCTTTCTCTCTGGCGAGTTTGGTCACACCTGCCATTGCCTTGCGGTCTTTTTCGCTTTCGGCTATCTTGCGGAGCATGGCCTCGGCCGTGTCGGTATTCTTGTGGAGATAGTCGTCAAGCTCTTTCTTTATGAAGTCACCGATGAATTTGTTTACTGTCACAGGACTTCCGGGTGCGATCTCTTTGCTTCCGAGTTTGGTCTTTGTCTGGCTTTCGAACACCGGTTCCTGAATGCGTACGCTTACAGCTGCCACGATACCGTTGCGTATGTCTGAAAATTCATATCCTTTGCCGGAAAATTCCTTTATGGTGCGACTGACATGTTCGCGGAATGCCGTTAGATGTGTTCCTCCCTGAGTGGTGTGCTGGCCGTTGACAAATGAGTAGTATTCCTCGCCGTATTGATCCGTGTGTGTGAGCACTACTTCTATGTCGTCTCCTTTGAGATGGATTATAGGGTAGAGCGGTTCTGAGGTAAGGTTTTCACGGAGCAGATCGAGCAGGCCGTTGCGGCTCAGGTATCGTTTGCCGTTGAAGTATATCTGGAGTCCTGCATTCAGATAGGTGTAGTTGTTCACCATTGTCTCGACAAACTCCCTATTGAAGGCATAGCCTCTGAAAAGGGAATTGTCGGGTCTGAATCTCACCATGGTGCCGTTTGGCTCTTTGGTGGGTGTCGGGTCCCCTTTGCTTACCAGATTCCCGCGTTCGAAATCCACACGCACCATCTGGCCGTCGCGCACGCTGCGAACCTCACACTCTGTGGAAAGAGCGTTGACAGCCTTAAGTCCGACACCGTTCAGTCCGACAGATTTCTTGAAGTATTTATCGTCGAATTTTCCTCCGGTGTTGATTTCGGAAGCTACTTCTTTCACTTTTCCCAAAGGGATGCCGCGACCGTAGTCGCGCACGGTAACATAACCATCGTCGGTGACTGTGATATCTATGCGCTTGCCTACTCCCATGTTGAATTCGTCGATAGAATTGTCTATCACTTCCTTCATCAGCACATAGATTCCGTCATCGGAGTGTGAGCCATCGCCCAGTTTGCCGATGTACATACCTGGACGGCGACGTATATGTTCGTTCCAGGGAAGTTGTTGGATGGCGTTGTCATCGTACACGTAGACAGGATGACCCTCTGCTTTCGTGGATCCCTCTGCCGTCATGGCTTCGGATATTTCGTCATGGCTTTCGGACCGGAAGGTCTCTTCAGCGACGAACTCGCTTCCGCGTGTTGATTCAAAAAATTCCGCCTGGGTAAAGATATTGTCGTTAAAATCAGTGTCTGCCATAATCTTGCGTCCGGAGATCGCGTCTGATAAGTGGTCTCCTTTTACTCCTATGGATGGAGAAAGGGCATAACGACGCAATCAGACACAAAGTTACAAATTTCCCGTCTAACAGCCAAATCCTATTAAATGGACTGTCGGGGATCTGGTGTCAGTGCTTGCATGTCATGATTCTGAGCACAAGCCGGTCGGTCTCCTGCATCGCCTCTCTTCCTATGGAGGTGAGATTGTGCACGGTGGTGTCAATGTCATCACATACAATTCCTTCGGCCGGACTCACGCATTTTCCGTTGACTGCCAGCATGGCAGACATCATGGCTGTCGAGACGCCTGAGGCGATTTTCATGGAACATGACGGTTTGGCCCCGTCGCAGATCATTCCTGTGAGGTTGGCCACCATGTTTTTTATGGCTGCGCAGACTTCCGGATATCCCCCTCCCATGAGGTATACCAATGCGGCCGAGGCACCTGTAGATGCCACCACACATCCGCAGAGGGCGGACAGACGTCCGAGACTCTGTTTGATATAAATACTGGTGAGATGGCTGAGGATCAAAGCGCGGACCGTCTGCTCTTCAGAAGCTCCGCAGTCAGCAGCGAAACTTACCACAGGCATCGTGGCCGTAATACCCTGGTTTCCGCTTCCGCTGTTGCTCATAACAGCTACGGGTGCACCCCCCATACGGGCATCGCATGCGGCGGATGTGTAGGCCATTATATGTTCTATTGGAGTATCTCCGAAATATTTTGTGCCGACAGTACGGATTGTAGAGCCAAGTGAATGACCGTAGTTGCCTCTGATGGCTGTCATGGCTGCAGCTGTGTTCATCTCTTTCGCCTTGAGAATGAATTTTATTTCCTCAAATGGAGCTGTCATTGCAAAATCATATACGGTCGACATATCGAGCTGGATATCCTCTCCGGCGGATATGTCTTCAGACCCGGTCTCTTTTTCTTCATACAGAACTTCTCCGTCTCGTTCCATGCGGATGAAGTTTGTATGAGCGCGTGATATTATGGCACGTGCCTGATGATCGCCGCTCCTGACGGTCACATCGATGTATAGGTTTGACGGAGCGTCATCCTTGTGCAGAATGGAGATTGCATGGTCGCGGATGTATTCCTTGCCCTGTTCTACGGCTTCCGGGCACACATCGCGCAATACTTCCAGTCCGTATTCCGGTTTGCCGATAATGGCTCCGAGGGCGATTGCAATGGGAAGTCCTATCATTCCCGTGCCGGGAATTCCTACGCCCATGGCATTCTTTATGATGTTGCCGCTGAGATTCAGCTCTATCGAGTCAGGGATAGAGCCAAGAAGTTCAGTGGCTTTGGCCACGCATAGGGAGACAGCGGCGGGTTCGGTACAGCCGATGGCGGGCACTACCTCGCGGTTGATGAGGGAGATTATGCGGTTGCGTTTTTCTTGAGTCAACATGGTGATATGAAGGTGTTGGTGTGAATGTGCTGTTTTGCTTGGCGTTTACTTAAGAAACCGATAGAATCAGTCTATGTCAAGTTCAAAGGGCAGTCGGTCGCGGCTCAGACGTTCGATACGTTTGTTGGTCCAGCATTTTCTGCATACGGACATGTATCGGTCGTTGCCTCCGATTTCAACCTGTGCGCCCTCTGTGATGATCTCGCCTTTGCTGTCGATACGGGCGTTGACGATAGTCTTTCGGCCGCATGAGCATGTGGATTTGATCTCGTCGATTGTGTCAGCGATTTCAAAAAGTCTTCTTGAACCTTCGAAGAGATGCGAACGGAAATCGGTCCGCAGGCCGTAGCATACCACATTTATTCCATAGTCGTCCACTACATGTGCGAGTTGGTCCACCTGAGTCTCTGACAGAAACTGAGCCTCGTCGATGAGAATCCATTCGGGAAGGTCGAGGGTGTCTTCGAAAATCTTACGTACTACGGCGAAGAGATCCGTATCGCTGTATATCCACCCGCATTCACGTTCGATGCCGATTCTGCTTCGGATCACGTTTTTGCGGTCGCGTGTGTCTACAACGGGCTTGAAGCAAAGGTATGACATACCTCTCTCTTCGAAATTATATGCGGTGGTGAGAAGCATTGCTGTCTTTGCACTTCCCATTGTCCCGTATCTGAAATATAGTTTGCCTATGCGGTTCATAGAGGTTTCTGTTTGTGTCGCGGATTGTCATGCGCGGCTGTCTGCCGTCTTGAAAAGAGGAGATCTCCTGATGCTTCGGAACGGCAATGCGAAGATACGAAAATAATCCCGGACGGCCAAGCGGCTATCGATTCTTGTGAAAAAGTTGGTGTGGAATTTTCAGTATGTTTGGAAGGATGAAGGATTTTTATTAATTTTGCAGCCTGAATCCGCCATGGCCAGTAGTAAGAGCCGGAATACTTCGGCCGCCCAACGGTATTATTTCTATATAAAAATTTTATAAACAGCAATGTACGCTATTGTAGAAATTAAAGGACAGCAGTTCAAGGCCGAAGAAGGCAAGTATCTGTATGTCAATTATCTCGGCGAAGACACCAAGGAAGGCGACAAAGTTTCGTTCGACAAAGTGCTTCTTCTTGATGCCGACGGCGACGTAAAGGTCGGGGTGCCTGCCGTGGAAGGTGCCAAAGTGGAGTGCGAGGTGCTTCTTCCTCTTGTGAAGGGTGACAAGGTGATTGTCTTCAAGAAGAAGCGTCGCAAAGGTTATCGTCGTAAGAACGGCCACCGCCAGTTCTTCACCAAGGTCATGATCAAAAATATTGTAAAAGCTTAAACATAATCTTCGACTATGGCACATAAAAAAGGTGTCGGCAGTTCCAAGAACGGCCGCGAATCAGAAAGCAAACGCCTCGGAGTGAAAATATTCGGAGGTTCATCATGCCGTGCCGGCAACATCATCAAGCGTCAGCGGGGCACACAGCATCATCCCGGTCTGAATGTGGGCATGGGCAAGGATCACACTCTCTTCGCCCTTATTGACGGGGTAGTGGTGTTCACAACAGGAAAAGAAGGTCGTAAGTTCATCAACGTGGAGCCATACAAGGCAAACTGAATCAACGGTCTCACCGATATAAACGGTTCCGGGGAAATCACAATATTTCCGGAACCGTTTTATTTTTGTGTTATTCAGGCATAGCCAGGGAAAGCCATTTGAGGTGTGTGAATAGTTATCTGGCTTCGTCGGCGTAACGGAATTGTCGGTCGGAGTCGCGTGTGTATACGTTGCGGCCTGATACATACGTGTGGCTGATAAAATTGTCGAATCCGAGAGTCTGTATCACCGATAGTGTTTCCTGAAGCGTCCGCGCATGACTGAGCCGATATATGGTGAATTCATCGGCGTGTAGATTGATTACAGTAAAGTCAGCCTCATGACCTGGTCTGAATGTGCCTATGCAGTTGTCGAGACGGAGTGCTTTCGCTCCTCCGAGAGTGGCGAGATAGAAGGATTTTAACGGACTGAGAGGATGACTTCCGAGCATTCCGACTTTGTAAGCTTCACCTATCTGACGCAGAATGGAGAAACTTGTGCCTCCTCCGACATCGGTACCGATTCCGAACTGACAGGGATGTGTGGCATCTGTACATTCCCAGAACCGAAACTGACCATCGCCGAGAAACAGGTTTGATGACGGGCAATGTGCCGCAGAGGAGCCGTAATCGTACAGCATACGCCATTCCTCAGGTTTCATTATGCAGCAATGGGCAAGTATCGAGCGTGGACCAAGCAGTCCGAAACGTCGGTAGACATCAGTATAGTTGTCTGCTTCCGGAAATAGTTCGGCAACCCATTCGATTTCCGATTCGCATTCCCCGAGATGTGTGTGCATATATACACCGCGTCCAGTGTTTTCTTGATAGAGTTCTCCGGCAAGTTTCAGCTGGAGAGGAGTGCTTGTCGGAGCGAACCTGGGAATCACGGCATAAAGCTGTCGACCTTTTCCATGCCATTTATTCATCAATCTCCGTGAAATCTCGATAGACTCCTCGGTTGATCTGTCGCGCAGATTGTCAGGAAGGTTCCGGTCTTGAAGTACCTTACCGGTGATCATGCGTGTGCCGAAACGTTCAGACTCCTCAAAAAAGGCATCCACCGATGTGGCAAAGGTGGTGGAGAATACATTTGCGGTTGTGGTACCGTGCGACAGCATCTGGCGCAGTGCCATCTTTGCGGCTGTGTCGGCATATTCCTTATCGTAGAAACGTGCTTCGGTCGGAAAGGTGTATTGGTTGAGCCAGTGGAGTAGGGTGTCGCCATACGAGCCTATCATCGGCGACTGCACGTAATGAAGGTGGGTGTCAATAAATCCGGGCATTATCAATGAACCTCTGTGATCAGTCACTACAGAGGTTTCAGGATACCGCCTCATCATTTCATTATATTCGCCCGCGTCGACGATAAGACCGGCTTCCTCCACTATGAGCATTCCGTCAGATTCATATCGGAAGCATTCTTCTTCCGGGTGGAGGAAAGGGTTGTCTGTGAACCAGAGCAGTTGTCCGCGATAGCCTTTCTTTTCGGAAGGCTCTGTATGGATGGTGTGGATTTTCATATTTTTGTAGAATCAGATGGTCATGCCTTATTTGAAAACATGTCCCGAAGGTATAAAGTTGCTGTAACCGCAAATAAAAACGGACGTCAGGCATTTTGTTATCAGCCGGACGTCCGTTATATGAGAGATTAGATTGATTGGCTATTTCTTTTTATAGGTATTTGCGGTCTCCGGAGCGAAACGGTTTGGGAACTCCCAATGCTGGCGCGGATGGACAAGAGCCCATATCACCAGACCGATACCTAAGAGAATGAACGGAATTGAAAGCATCTGTCCCATATTCATCCCATATCTGGCTATCATATCCACCTCGGAAGCCACCTGTACGTTTTTCACATATTCGATTAGGAAACGTGGCAGAAATATTCCGATAAAGAAAACTCCTGTTATGAGCCAGGGCCGTTCTTCTGCGTTGCGTTTCCAATACATCCACATCAGCAATCCGAACAGTGCGAAATAGCACAGAGCTTCGTAGATCTGGGTGGGATGCGCCGGAAGCGTCTCTCCTTGACGGACAAATATGAAACCCCATGGGAGTGTGGTATATTCTCCGTAGATTTCGGAGTTCATCAGATTTCCGAGGCGTATGAGGCCGCCGACCAGTGCAATCGGTATGACGAGTTTGTCGAAAGTCCAGGAGGCAGGTTTTTTGCTCACAAACCAGGAGAACAGAAATACCGCGATAATGTTGGCGATAGTTCCACCGTGACTTGCAAGACCTCCGTTCCATATCTTGATTATCTCGCCTGGATGCGCCAGATAGAATTCCGGTTCATAGAAGAATACATGTCCCAGACGGGAGCCGACCAATGTGGCCACGACCACATAAATCAGCAAGATGCCCAGCCATTTCTCCGGTGCTCCCTCATGCCTGAACATTCGCGCCACGATGTTGTAGCCGATGATAAAGCCTACAGCGAAAGCCAGTCCATACCAATGGACCGAAAGAGGACCGAGAGTGAACAGTATCGGATCTGCATTCCAGGTGATATAGGACAGTGCCATTGGAATGATTATTTTTTGCCCACGATCATTGCCGTGTCCTGAGCGATGACAAGCTCTTCATCGGTAGGAATAACAACCACTTTCACTTTGGAATCCTTGCCGGAGATTTCCACCTCTTTGCCACGTGAGCGGTTAGCCTCTTTGTCGAGTGTCACACCCAGATATGAGAGTTGCTCGCAGATGGCCTCGCGAAGTTCGGGTGAGTTCTCTCCTACACCGGCTGTGAAAGCGATCACATCCACGCCTCCAAGCACAGCTGTATAGGCACCGATATATTTCAGAATACGATACTCATACATATCCATGGCAAGTTTGGCGCGTTCGTTGCCTGCGGCGATGGCGTCTTCAATGTCGCGCATGTCTGACGATATGCCGCTTATGCCGAGCACACCGCTTTTCTTGTTTATCACGTTGGTGAGGCCGTCTGCATCAAGGCCTTCGCATTTCATCAGGTATGTGAGTGCGCCGGGATCAACATCGCCTACGCGGGTACCCATAACGAGGCCTTCTGTCGGGGTGAGACCCATCGACGTGTCTACGCTGATGCCGTCTTTGACTGCTGTGATGCTTCCTCCGTTGCCGATATGGCATGTTATGATGCGCTGTTTTTCATAAGGCAGCCCGAGGAACTCGCATGCGCGGCGGCTTACGTAGCGATGGCTGGTGCCATGGAAGCCATAACGGCGGATGCCGAATTTCTCATAGTCTTCGTAGGGAAGAGCATACATGAAGGCTTTGGCAGGCATTGTCTGGTGGAAAGCCGTGTCGAACACGCCAACCTGAGGCACACCGGGTATAAGTTCGGTTACAGCCTCTATACCTGTGATGTTGGCCGGGTTGTGAAGAGGTGCAACAGGATAGCATTCCTTTACCTTTTCGATTACTTCCGGAGTGATGAGTACGGATTTGTTGAACTTTTCCATACCGTGCACCACGCGGTGGCCTACAGCCTGAATCTCGTCATAGCTCTTGATGACACCCTCTTTCGGATCGGTGAGTATGTTGAGAACGTTTTTGACCGCCTCCTTGTGGTCGGGCATGCTGACGGTGATGGTCTCTTTGGAGCCGTCAGGACGTTTGAATTTCAGAAATGAGTCGGGTAGACCGATTTTCTCCACGCCGCCCTCGGCAAGCACGTCACCGTTGTCAGATTCGATAAGTTTATATTTCACACTGCTGCTTCCGCAGTTGAGAACAAGTATTTTCATTTTGATGGTTTGTCTGTTGGATTAATTTCTCTTTACTCTGTACATAGTACTCCGTACTTTCTACTTTTAATAGAAGCCTTGAAAGGCTTCTATTAAAGCCCCTTGTCACCGATTGCCTGATTGCAGGTCACGATGATAGTGTTGACTATGTCTTCTACCGTAGCTCCGCGCGAAAGGTCGTTGACCGGAGCTGCGAGTCCTTGAAGGATAGGTCCGACAGCACCCGCACCAGCGAGACGCTGCACAAGTTTGTAAGCGATATTGCCTACGCTCAGATTCGGGAAAATAAGGGTGTTGGCGTGGCCGGCTACATCACTGTCCGGAGCTTTCTTTTCTGCTACGGATGGCACGATTGCCGCGTCGCTCTGCATTTCGCCGTCGATCTTGAGGGTCGGATCGAGTTGCTTTACAAGTTCGGTTGCCTCGCGCACTTTGTCGACCTGTTCGTGGCTGGCACTGCCGCGGGTGGAGAAGCTCAGCATGGCCACACGCGGGTCGAGACCTGCGATGTCTTTTGTGGTCTTGGCTGTAGAGATGGCGATCTGGGCCAGTTCCTCCTTGGTGGGGTCAGGCACCACCGCGCAGTCGGCGAAGATTAGCATGTGTTCGTCGCCATAAGGCACGTTTTCAGGCAGAAGCATGATGAACGCACCGCTCACTACACTGATTCCCGGACGTGTTTTGAGCACCTGGAAAGCCGCACGGAGCACACTTGATGTCGGGCTGAGTGCTCCGGCCACCATGCAGTCAGCGTCACCGGCTTTGATCATAAGGCAACCCAGATAGAGCGGATTCTTTACAGTGTAACGGGCATCTTCAAGCGATACACCTTTCTTTTTGCGTAGTTCCTTGAAGAGTTCAGCATATTTTTCTGTGAAATCTTTGTCGTCAGGGCTGTGAAATTCCGCTTTAGATATGTTCTGTAGTCCGAGTTTTTCTGCCTCAGCGAGAGTTTCCTCACGTTTGCCGAGGAAAATCACCTCTGCGAGGCCCTGTGCTATGACTTGATCGGCGGCCTGAAGAGTACGTGGTTCAAGCGATTCGGGGAGCACCAGACGCTGCTTGTGCTCTTTAGCCTTTTGTGTAAGACGTTCAAAGAGTGTCATGATATTGTCTTTTAGATTTTTACGTAAGTAATCAGATTAAAACGATAGTAAGTGATGATTCTTAATTTGATCACTTACTTAACTGCAAAATTAATAAAACATCGTCAAACATGAAAATGCTGGCCCGGAAAACATCTGTTTATTATTTTACCAATCTGTTTTCTTGGGAGGTTATTTTAGGTGTATGCGGAGC
>CANEHE010000046.1 GCA_947427285.1 uncultured Porphyromonadaceae bacterium | reverse complement strand
GCAACATCATCTACAAAGGTGAAAACAAGGCCGGTGTGGAGGAGATCGCAGCCGAGGAGACGATGGAGGACAGCCGGATGTTTGACCTTATGGGTCGCGAGATCCGCAATCCTCTGCCGGGAACCGTCTACATACAGAACGGCAAGAAGTTCATCGCACGATGAGAGCAATGGAGAAGGGAAAATGTTGAATGGAGAATTTAGAAGGTTGAATTTTGAGTTCAATCTGCAGTTTAGACGGGGACGCGAAAAATCGCGTCCCTTTATTTGTGGCACAATCTCCCTACTATTGCTCTCACAGTACGGATCTGCTTCTGCACGTCCTATCCGACTTAAACTAACATGCACCTCCCGGTTTTTAGAAGGTTTTTATTTTGCCGTGTGACCAAATTATCATAATTTTGCACAAGATTACGGTCAAAGTGCACCGTGCCCGGGCGCATTTGATCGGCAATCGCATATCCACTGAAAACTAAACAACAAAATACTAACAACTTAAATTTAATTATCAAAACTGCTATGTGGTTATCAAACTCATCTGTAGGGCGTAAATTCGTGATGGCACTCACGGGTGCTTTCCTCGTCCTATTTGTTACATTTCACTGTTTGATGAACTCTATAGCCATCGTCTGGCCGGTCGCCTACAACTCAATATGCGAGTTCCTCGGTGCCAACTGGTATGCTCTGCTTGCCTCGGCCGTTCTGGCTGCGTTCATCCTCATCCACATCATCTATGCGGTGGTGCTCACCATGCAGAACCGCCGTGCACGCGGCAACAACCGCTATGCTGTGGTCCGCAAGCCCAAGACCGTCGAATGGTCATCGCAGAACATGCTCGTTCTCGGCATTGTGATCCTTGCATTCCTTGTGGTCCACATGATCCAGTTCTGGGCCAAGATGCAGATGGCTGAGATCGCCGGTACAGTAGACGTGATTCCTCCCGCAGCCGGCACACTCTTCCTTCAGGAAGCTTTCAGTCTGGTCTGGACTCCGATTGTCTACATCATCGGTTTCATCGCACTCTGGTTCCATATGAACCACGGCTTCTGGTCGATGTTCCAGTCTATCGGCTGGGACAACACCGTATGGATTCCCCGTCTGAAAAAAATAGCCTGCTGGTGGGCTACTATCGTAGTACTTCTTTTCATCGCACAAGCAATTGTATTCACCGTAAAAGCCCGTGAGGGATTCTACAAGACTGACGAGGCACTTCGCAACCAGTATAAGGAGATGCTTGTCCCCATGGTAGAGCACGATTTCGGTCCGGACGCAATCCAGATCTCGCAGGCCATCAAGATGATGCCCTACGACCAGCTTTCTCCGGCTGTGAAACAGCAGGCTGAACAACTCAAGAGCCAGCTCAACAACCCCGAGGCAAAGGCATACTTCAACCAGTCGCCCGAGGGCAAGAAGCAGCTTGAAACAATGCAGAAACAGGCCGACGGCTTCAACAAACTCGCAGGCTTCTTCATGTATCTCGAAGAGGGACAGCCCCAGACTGAACCTGCAATGCCCGGCATGCCCGCACAGAACCCCAACAACTAACCTTTTAAGCGATACGGAAATAAAATGAAAGAAGATATCAAAGTAATGAATCCGGCCGATTCCAAAATCCCGGAGGGTCCTGTCGCTGAAAAATGGACCAATTACAAGGCTCACCAGAAGCTCGTCAACCCCGCCAACAAACGTCGTCTGGACGTGATTGTGGTCGGCACAGGCCTTGCAGGCGCATCCGCGGCCTCAACTCTTGCCGAAATGGGCTTCAATGTTTTGAACTTCAACATTCAGGACAGCCCGCGCCGCGCTCACTCCATTGCAGCTCAGGGCGGCATCAACGCAGCCAAGAACTATCAGAACGACGGCGACTCAGTATACCGCCTTTTCTACGACACAGTGAAAGGCGGCGACTACCGCGCACGTGAGGCAAACGTGTATCGTCTCGCCGAAGTTTCCAACAATATCATCGACCAGTGTGTGGCACAGGGAGTCCCCTTCGCACGTGAATACGGCGGTCTTCTCGCCAACCGTTCATTCGGCGGCGCACAGGTGTCACGTACTTTCTATGCAAAAGGACAGACGGGCCAGCAGCTTCTTCTCGGAGCATACAGCTCGCTCAACCGCCAGATCCAGCTCGGGAAGGTGAAAAGCTACAACCGCTACGAGATGCACGACGTGGTGCTTGTCAAGGACAAGGACGGTGTGGAACGCGCACGCGGCATCATCGCCAAGAATCTCGTCACCGGCAAACTTGAACGCTTCGCAGCACACGCAGTGGTGATCGCCACCGGCGGATACGGCAACACATACTTCCTTTCGACCAATGCAATGGCCTGCAACGTGAGTGCGGCAATGGCCTGCTACCGCAAGGGAGCATACTTCGCAAACCCTGCCTTCGTGCAGATTCACCCGACATGTATCCCCGTACACGGCGACAAACAGTCGAAACTCACCCTGATGTCAGAGTCACTCCGCAACGACGGACGTATCTGGGTTCCCAAGAAACTGGAAGACGCACAGAAACTTCAGAAAGGACAGATAAAAGGATCCGACATCCCCGAACAGGACCGCGACTACTATCTGGAACGCCGCTATCCGGCATTCGGTAATCTCGTGCCCCGCGACGTAGCTTCCCGCGCCGCAAAAGAACGTTGCGACAAAGGCTTCGGTGTAAACAACACTGGTCTCGCCGTGTTCCTCGACTTCTCTGAAGCCATCAACCGTCTCGGTATCGACGTTGTCCGTCAACGCTACGGCAACCTCTTCGATATGTATGAGGAGATCACCGACGTAAATCCGGGCGAACTCGCACGTCAGGACGGCGACGAATGTTACTACAACCCGATGATGATCTTCCCGGCCATCCACTACACCATGGGCGGCATCTGGGTAGACTATGAACTCCAGACTTCCATCAAGGGGCTCTTCGCCATCGGCGAGTGCAACTTCTCCGACCACGGTGCCAACCGTCTCGGCGCATCCGCACTCATGCAGGGTCTGGCCGACGGATATTTCGTGCTTCCTTACACTATCCAGAACTATCTCAGCGACCAGATCACAGTACCTCACTTCTCGACAGATCTGCCTGAGTTTGACGAAGCGGAAGCAAAGTGTCAGAAAGCGATGGACCGTCTGATGGCCATCAAGGGCAAACGTTCCGTAGACTCAATCCACAAGGAACTCGGCCACATCATGTGGGAATATGTCGGAATGGCCCGTAATAAAGAAGGGCTTGAAAAAGCCATCGAGGAACTCAAGCGTGTACGCAAGGAGTTTGATACCGACCTGTTCATCCCCGGATCGCAGGACGGCATGAACATAGAGCTCGACAAGGCATTCCGCCTCAACGACTTCATCACTATGGGCGAACTTATGGCCCATGATGCTCTGAGCCGCAACGAAAGCTGTGGCGGCCACTTCCGCGAGGAATATCAGACGGAAGAGGGAGAGGCAAAGCGCGACGATGAAAACTGCTTCTATGTGAGTTGCTGGGACTATGCCGGAAGCGACAACGAAGCTCCTACACTCATCAAGGAACCCCTACACTACGAAGCCATCAAGGTACAGACACGTAACTACAAGTCATAAATACGCTTAGTCGACCGGAGACACTTCGATGTCTCCGGCGGCAACCCAAACTATCAGAATACAATGGAAGAAAATATAATGAAAGTAAATCTGAAGGTATGGCGTCAGGCCAACCCTCAGGCAAAGGGCGGATTCGTGACTTACAACGACGTCGAGACCACCCCTGACACTTCTTTTCTGGAGACCCTCGACATTCTCAACGAAACGCTCATAGAGCGCGGCGAGGAGCCGATTGTCTTCGACCACGACTGCCGTGAGGGCATCTGCGGCATGTGCTCCCTCTATGTGAACGGTCATCCCCACGGACCGGCCACCGGAGCCACCACATGTCAGCTCTATATGCGCCGTTTTGCCAACGGTGAGACAATCACCGTCGAACCATGGCGTTCGGCTGCGTTCCCTGTGATCAAAGACCTCATGGTAGACCGTAATGCCTTCGACAAGATCCAGCAGGCAGGCGGCTACGTCAGCTTCAACTGCGGAGGTGCACAGGATGCAAACGCAATACCTATCTCGAAAGTAAACGCCGACGAAGCCATGGACTCTGCAAGCTGCATCGGTTGCGGCGCATGTGTGGCAGCCTGCAAGAACGGCTCCGCGATGCTCTTCGTCTCAGCCAAGGTGAGCCAGCTTGCACTTCTTCCTCAGGGCGAGGTGGAGAAGGACCGTCGTGTCCGCGCCATGGTAGCCAAGATGGACGAACTCGGCTTCGGCAACTGCACCAATACCGGCGCATGCTCTGCCGAATGTCCGAAGAACATTAAGCTCTACAACATCGGCCGCATGAACCGCCACTTCATTGCAGCCAAGTGTAAGGAATAATATTCTCCATATCAATAAAAAACATATCCGGGCAAGAGACCATCTTGTCCGGATATGTTTTTTAAAGTTACTGATTTCAGAAATAAGTATTTCACTTATTTCTGAAATAATCGTTGTATATCTTGATACAAAAAACAATTGCCGAACACGTCGCCGTTATTATATTCGTGATCATCAGAGGCCAGTTGTCAAGCATGGCACCCTGCACCACAAAAAACACACTTCCAAGAAACATCGAAAGAAAAGTCGGCATGGCAATGCCGTCAGTATCGCGCGTACGAATCGTATAGATAGCCTGAGGCAGATAACCCAGCACCATAAAAACAGCAGCAGCGTAACCGAATATCATTATCCATACATTGTTATCCATAAGGCCTTTATCATTTTTATTAGAAACGGCAACCGAACCATCAATGTTCACCCGCGTCCAGCTTCCGGTTCCGTCGCCCTCGGGAACTCCTTAATAATCCTACGGTTGAACCGACGACGTTCACGATCGACAAACCATCCCCATTTGTTGAAATAACGGACCATATTGACAATATGGATCCACAGCATCCTATAGTTTCGTCGGGAAGATGCCGCATGCTCATGCACTATCTCCGCCTCCGGGAAAAAGAGGGTCGGCGAATATCTATGAACTCGCCGAGTGATATCTATATCCTCCGGATACATAAAAAACCGCTCATCGAAAAGTCCGGCCCTCCGCAGCGCGTCCATTCTGAAAAACAGGAAACTGCCAAGAAGATACGGCGGGTTGAATTCCTTGTCATGATCCGCATCGGCCATAAGATAACGCCGCATACGAGTCCGTATCCATCCCGAAGGCAGAAAACGTTTGGCGAAAACATCAAAAGGAGTAGGGAGCAGTCTGCATGCATACTGCAGGCTACCGTCAGGATAACGCACTCGCGGCATCGCCATTCCCGCCTCCGGACGTCTGCATATAAAATCCGCGATAAGACCGATGACATCTCCCTCCCACCATACGTCGGCATTCATGACAAGATGGTATTCAAACCCTTCCGACATAGAATCGCGTATGGCAGCATTATGACCTGCGCCATATCCATGATTATCTACATGACGATACCACACCCTGCCGCAATCCGGCAACCCATCGGTCACACATTGCAATGAATCATCCGGCGAATTATCGACAATATCGACCCGTCCGACATAATCTGACCTCAGAATGCACTCCAGTGCATGCCTCAGCTGTCCGACCGGCGAACGGTGGACAACGATTGACACACTCACCGAACCGACAGAAGGTCGATCACAGTCATAAGACGGCACTTTCATATCCAAGAAACGGCATCACGACATAATAATTGCCACCAAAACTAAAAAAGGATAATATCCTCCGCTCGCGACGTAAGGTCTGTTTCGATTTTTTTGACTAATTTTGCGAAAGAAACCTTGACTTGATTGTTATACAGGTAATGCACGCGGCCCTGAAGCCGCAGAATAAACGTAAAATTAATAACCCAAACAAATACATTCTCCCGAAACTATGGCAAAATTGGATTTAGCCCAGTATGGCATCAAGGATGTCAAGAAAATCATCCACAACCCCTCTTACGACGAACTCTTCAAGGACGAGACAAACCCCGACCTGAAAGGGTATGAGAAGGGAATCCTTACCGATCTCGGCGCGGTCGACGTCTTTACCGGCGAATACACCGGCCGTTCCCCCAAGGACAAATATCTTGTAAAAGATGAAGTGACAGAAAACACCGTATGGTGGACTTCCGACGAATATAAGAACGACAACAAGCCTATCACGACCGAAGTATGGGATCACCTGAAGGAAAAAGCCGTAAAGGAACTTTCCGACAAGACCCTCTACGTAGTGGACTGCTACTGCGGTGCCAACAAGGCCACTCGTCTGAACGTCCGCTTCATCATGGAAGTGGCATGGCAGGCTCATTTCGTTACCAATATGTTTATCCGTCCCACAAAGGAAGAGCTTGAGGACTTCACACCCGATTTCGTGGTCTTCAACGCTTCCAAGGCAAAATGCGAGGACTACAAGGAACTCGGTCTCCACTCGGAGACCGTCGTGGCCTTCAACATCAAAGAGCGTGAACAGGTGATCATCAACACCTGGTACGGCGGCGAGATGAAAAAAGGGCTCTTCTCAATGATGAACTACTTCAACCCGCTCCGTGGTATCGCTTCGATGCACTGCTCGGCCAACACCGACATGGAGGGCAAGAACACTGCCATCTTCTTCGGCCTCTCCGGTACCGGCAAGACCACTCTTTCCACCGACCCGAAACGCCTGTTGATCGGCGACGACGAACACGGATGGGACGACGACGGTGTATTCAACTACGAAGGCGGCTGTTACGCCAAAGTCATCAACCTCGACAAGGACAGCGAACCGGACATCTACAATGCCATCACCCGCGACGCACTGCTTGAGAACGTTACGGTAGAGGCAGACGGCAAACCCGACTTCGCCGACAAGAGCGTGACTGAAAACACCCGTGTCTCCTACCCCATCTATCACATCAAGAATATCGTAAAACCCGTCTCCAAAGGGCCGGCCGCCGAAAAAGTGATTTTCCTTTCCGCCGATGCATTCGGAGTACTTCCCCCTGTATCTATTCTTGATCATGAGCAGGCCAAGTACTACTTCCTCTCAGGCTTCACAGCCAAACTTGCAGGCACCGAACGCGGCATCACCGAACCCACACCGACATTCTCGGCATGCTTCGGACAGGCATTCCTTTCGCTCCATCCCACCAAATACGCCGAGGAACTTGTCAAAAAGATGAAACTCAGCGGAGCCAAGGCATACCTTGTCAACACCGGCTGGAACGGCACAGGCAAACGCATATCCATCCGCGACACACGCGGCATCATCGATGACATCCTCAACGGCGACATCGACAAAGCCCCGACCAAGACCCTGCCGATCTTCAACTTCGTGATTCCGACGGAACTCCCCGGAGTAGACCCGAAGATTCTTGATCCGCGCGACACCTACGCCGACCCGAAAGAATGGGAAGAGAAGGCAAAGAAACTTGCCGAAATGTTCATCACCAACTTCAAAAAGTTTGAGAACAACGAGGCCGGCAAGAAGCTGGTAGCCGCAGGCCCGAAGCTCTGAACATAACATACCCAGACCATATAGAATAGAAACACCGGTTGACCTCAAGAGCCAACCGGTGTTTCTATATATATGATAAAGTTGTTCAGTCGGGATTGACGGTTGTCTCTTCATCCCAGAATTCGTCGTTCCAATCCTCGTCAGTCAACAGTTCCGGCTCTTCGGGGAGTGGTTCCGCCTCAAAAATGAAATCATCCTCTTCTTTCACACGATGGTGAGTGTCGAGCGGTCGATGTATCATATCAAACGCACTCCTGTTTTCATCCGAATTTATTTCACGCCACAGCAAATCCTTTAGTTCAGGCAATCCCTGACCTGTGACAGAGGAGATGAATACTGTCGGCAGATCATCCGGCAGTTCGGCGGCAATCGCCTCCCGCAGTTCGTCATCAAGCATGTCACTTTTGGTGACGGCCAGTACCCGGCTCTTATCGGAAAGATCAGGATTAAACTCATGCAGTTCGCGCCGCAATACCTCATAATCGTGTCGGATATCGGATGAATCCGCCGGCACCATAAACAGCAATACAGCATTGCGTTCTATGTGACGGAGGAATCGTAAACCTAACCCTTTACCCTCCGAAGCACCTTCAATTATACCGGGAATGTCGGCCATGACAAACGACCGGTCGCCACGATAGGCCACAATTCCCAGAGAGGGTTCCATTGTGGTGAAAGGATAATCGGCCACCTTCGGCTTGGCGGCTGAGACAGCTGAAAGCAACGTCGACTTGCCCGCATTCGGGAAACCTACAAGGCCTACATCACCAAGCAGCTTCAATTCAAGCACTACAGCCTTCTCGATGGCAGGCTGGCCAGGTTGGGCATACCGCGGAGCGCGGTTGGTGGAAGTTGCGAAATGACAGTTGCCGAGACCTCCTTTCCCTCCGCGCAGAAGTTTTACCTCCTGACCGTCTTCGGTGACATCGGCCAGAAACTCACCCGTCTCGGCATCAAAAACAGCAGTACCTACAGGCACCTCTATGATTCTGTCTTCGCCATCTTTACCAAACGACCGTCCGGCTCCGCCCGACTCTCCGTCGGTTGCGAATACATGTCGTTGATAACGCAGATGCAGCAAAGTCCAGAGATTGCGGTTGCCCCGAAGGATGATATGTCCTCCGCGACCACCGTCGCCACCGTCCGGTCCACCCTTCGGAACATATTTCGCACGATGAAAATGCCGGCTTCCGGCTCCACCCTTGCCACTGCGGCAAAGGATTTTCACATAGTCTATAAAGTTGGTATCTGCCATGTTCTTATAAAAAGTAGAAAGTAGAGAGTAGAAGTTGCCTATCGCCTATCCACCGGGCGGCTCATCAGTTCATCGGCATACTTGAAATCGGCTGGACTGCCTATATCCACCCACAATCCTTTCACCGGGAAATGCGACACTTTCAAGCCGTCGGCTATAAGCCCCTCTATGAAATCGGGAGCGTCAAGATATTCTCCCGGCACGATACGCTCCAGCAACTGGCGTTTCATGATGTAAACGCCGGCATTGGCCGAATAGTTGTAGGAGGGTTTCTCGCGCAAACCCGTCACCCGGTCTCCGTCTATCTCAATGACGGCAAACGGGACTGTGACATTATATCCGACAGTCGCCATCGTCAGATCAGCCCCAACAGAACGGTGATGACGGAGCATATCCTCAAAACTTATGGTGGTGAGCAGATCGGAATTCATCACCAGGACATTATCGGCCTGCAGTCCTTTGACCAAAGCAAGACTCCCCATAGTCCCCAGACGTTTCGGCTCAGACACACACGTGATTTCGGCACGGCGCGGCTTTGAGAAATGCGCCTCGATCTGCTCTTTCAGATAATTGACAGTGATAAATATACGCTCCACACCATTTGACTCCAACTCCTCCACATTATAGTCGATTATGGCTTTACCGCCTACTTTCAGCAACGGCTTGGGAGTCGAGAGTGTGAGAGGGCGGAGACGCTCGCCACGGCCTCCCGCCATCAGGACCGCATCGACAGGCAAAAGACTTTTTGTGACGGAAAGATCTATCATCCCGATCAATCGTCCCATACCGTCAAGACGCGGGAGAAGTCTCACATTCCTTCTGCGTGCGCAATCAAAGATACCCATCTGATCACATCCCGGACGTAAGGCAATGAAATCCCGTCGCATCGCCAACCCTACCTCGGCATCCATCCCGAGGCCCGACAGAAGGGCGCGGCGAAGATCGCCGTCGGTCATGGATCCCACGACACACTTCCCATCGTCTTCTACAAACAATGTCAGAGGCACATTGTGCAGGCTGTTGATTCTGCGCAACGCCTCCCCCACGGATGCATGCGCCGCTATGGTGTGTGACGCCATTTCAACGGCGTCGCTTTTCTGTATCTCGGTTCTCATTTCTTTGTCTCATTGTCTGGTGTCACATCGGGCCGATATAGCGCAAGTGTCTGTTCAAGCTCTGTCATCACCATCGCCTTGAGTTCAGGGGGAGCCAGCACCTCCACGGAACGTCCGCACGACAGAATCTCATGCACAAGCTCATAGTTCAGTTTCACCCGCAGGGAGAATATCGAATATTGGTCATGAACTTCCTCCCGCTGGGAATGATGCAGAGGCAGCGCACGGAAATATTTAGACTGCGTGCGGTCGGCCCTAAGCCTGACGGTTTTCACTCCAGCTTTCGACGAACTGATGCCTATTATGTTTTCAAAAATGTCGGCTGCAGGATTCTCGGCAGGAATATCGAAATTTTCCCGGGTAAGGTTCATCTCCCTTACACGGTCAAGGGCATAGGTGCGGATATCATCCGACTGCTCCCTGAGGCCTACCATATACCATCGCTGCTTATACAGTTTCAGATAATACGGATGGAACATTATACCGGGTTCCGGTCTTGAACGGGAGAAACCAGCGTAGGTGAACCTGATTTTCTCATTGTTGCGTATTGCCTCCAGCACATCGGGAAGAAACTGACGGGCCGAAGGGACTTCCTCAACACATACCCTGTCTTCCATCTCAAAGGAACCCTGAAGTGCTGTGCCGACAGCATAGTTGTCCAGAAGCCAGTTGGAAAAAGCTCTGTCGCGCTTGGAACTTCTTCCTTCGATGAAATACTCACCCAAAGCGTTACAACCGATATCTATGTGGAAATTACGTTCTATGGCGCGCCTGTAATAGTGGAATGTGCGCTCCGGAAGGGGTTTCCCTTCCGACAGAGGAGAACGCAGCCATAATTCGTTGAGCTGCGTCCGCGACAGCCTCCCGTAGCGGGTAAGCGTATCGACAATCCAAACATAACGGCTGATAAGGTCCCGTGCCATGACGTTGCAAAGATAATCCTTTTCTCACGGAAAACCAAAAACGTCCTTTGAAAGCACTGAAGTTTTTTCGGATTAATAAAGCAAATCACAACAAATCGAGACACCAGACGTTATAATTGAATGATATTACCCGAAAACAAATTTTAGACAAATGGATAAATTAAGTTATGCCTGGGGCATGGCCATGGGCCAGCAGCTCAAAGGAATGGGCGTGGACAAACTTGAATTCGACTCTTATGTCGCCGCGCTTAAAGCCGTCTACGGAGAGGGAGCACCTGAAATGGAACCTGAGGAGGCCCAGAAACTCATCAACGAATATCTCCAGCAGTTGCAGGAGAAGATGACAGCTGCCGTACGCGAACAGTCAAAGAAGTTCTTCGATGAGAACCGCGCCAAAGAGGGTGTGAAGGAGACTGCCAGCGGTCTGCAGTATATCGTGGAGAAAGAGGGCAACGGCATTACCCCGGCCGCCACAGACGAGGTGACAGTACACTATACCGGTCGGCTCCTCGACGGAACAGTATTCGACAGTTCTGTCAACCGTGGCGAACCGGCCACATTCCCTCTCAACCGTGTTATCCCAGGATGGACCGAAGGTGTCCAACTCATGAAAGAGGGAGCAAAATACCGCTTCTTCATTCCTTCGGATCTCGCATACGGTCCTCAGGGCATTCCTAACGCCATTCCTCCCCATTCCACCCTTATTTTCGACGTGGAACTCATCAAAGTAATCAAGAAATAACATACAGATGAAAAAGATTTCATTAGCCTTGACCGGAAGCGCACTCTGCTGCGCCGCCCTCTTCGCATCATGCTCCGGTTCAAAAAAAGCCGAAGCCGATTCCGACACCGTTGTCCCCGTAGAAGAGACAGCAATCGCCGATCAGGCTCCCGCCGGTTACGACGCTGCTTTTTTCAAGAATGAGAATAAAAAATCCGACACACCTTCCGACTCGACATGGATGCAAACAGAAAGCGGTCTGAAATATGTGGTTGTCAAAGAAGGTGACGGAGAATCGCCCACGGCAGCCGACGCTGTCACCGTCCACTACACCGGCATGCTGACAGACGGCACCGTATTCGACAGTTCGGTTGTTCGCGGCGAACCGGCCACTTTCCCTCTCGGACAGGTGATTCCCGGTTGGACCGAAGGCCTCCAGCTGATGAAGACAGGCGGAAAGACTGTGTTCTACATACCTTCGGCACTCGCCTACGGAACCAATGGAGCACGGGGAGCCATACCTCCCGACGCAGATCTTATATTCGAAGTGGAACTTCTCAGCGTCAACAAATGATCCGGTACCCAAGAATCATATTGTCCACGGCCGCCGCTCTGACGGCCGTGACTTTTCTTACCTCATGCAAGGGCCGCACTGTCGATAATGTAGAACCGACAGGAGAGACCATCGAGGTAACGGTTGACGAAACACCACGGGCAATTGAAGCCCCGACAATGCCCACGGTCGAGGCAGACACCGCCACCGCGTCTGACAATAATACAAATAAACTATGAAACCTATCAGACTTATATTAGCCGCCACAGCCGTTATGGCTCTGACAGCCTGTTCCTCCGGTCCTGGCGAAGGAAAGACTCTTGAGGAAACCAATCCACGCACACAGGCCGATTCCCTCTCTTATTATTTCGGAGCCATGTATGCCGACAACTATTGGCGCACATACACCAACGATTCCTCCGCCACCTCATCGGAAGCCCGCAAGCAATATCTGGACGGCGTCGGAAAAGGGATATCGCTGGGAGAAGACCGACAGTACCTTGAAGGCGTTATGACCGGCATACAGTTCGTACTTGGCATACAGGATCTTGAAAAGGATCTTGGCGTGAAACTCGATAAAAACCGGATTCTCGACGCGCTCGCATACGGGCTGCGGAACGACTCCGCTGTCGACGGCGCGTCAAACCAACAGGCACTTCAACAGATTCTACAGGCCATCGGAGAGAAAAAAGACCGGGAAGACAAAAAAACCGGCGACGAGGCGGTTGCCAAAGCAGCAGCAAAAGCCGGCATGAAAAAGATGGGGGATGGCATCTACGGCAAAGTCACCAAACCCGGACAGGGAGCCCTTCTCAAAGCCGGTGATGCAGTCAAAGCCCTCATGACTGTGACTCCTATTTCCGGCAAGACCGTCAATATACCGATGCCGGAAGTGATTCAGGTCGGCTCCATGTTTCGCGATACATCTCTCGGCCCGGTGATGGAAACCCTGCATGCCAACGAAAGTGTGGAACTTATGACTTCCGCTATTGCACTATTCGGAAACCAATGCTCACGGATGGGACTTGACCCGACCGAAGTAGTTAAAATCACTCTCACAACCGACGGATTGGCTAAATCCGAAACACCGTCCGATTTGGTAAATTAAAATAAAAGCGTTAACTTTGCACCGCTTTCCGGTCGGCTACGCTCTTGAGCCCTATCCGGTCGAAAGCCACAAGGGATTGTCTTATGGTGTAATGGTAGCACAGCAGTTTTTGGTTCTGCTTGTCCAGGTTCGAATCCTGGTAAGACAACACAACTAAAGGAGTACGGTATTGAATGCCAGACTCCTTTAATCTTTTTATCCATACTCTGTGTGTTCCCATCATGCAAGCGGCACAATTCGGCCTCAGTGTCTTGCCATTGCGTTCCTTGATTTGGCCATTTCAGAAACTTCCGTTAACTTTGCAACGCGTACCGAAGTACGCAGACATTATAAAAGCGTTTCGTGCTTTATCCTTTCAAGGAAATCGCCAATTTTCAATCAGAGAAGGATCGGAGCAGTCATCGAACGCTCATGCTTGTCGCATATCCACTCCCCGACAAGGGGTTTCGATATTCGATAAGGCGTGGGAGTGGACTGTTTATTTCTCTGATAGGCGTTTGGCGATGCCTCCTTGAAGATAAACAAGATATCATCCTACGCTTTTTTCGTTAACCTAAAAGTCAAATCGAGGATGGAGGCGACAGAATAGAGCATGAGAATCTCAAAATTCCTAATCTGCATTATTGCGGTTTTGACCGCTTCACTATCAATGCAATGATTCGGTAAAAATTACCGAAGCATTGCTAATGACATAATACCTAAATTTATCTACATTAACTATATATACTAAGATATTATCCTTGCATGAAAATATGCTGCGAATTTATCTATTCTTAATCTTATATTCTTGATTGTAATCAGTATTAGAATAATTTATTTGTTTAAAGTATGTACAACTCATTGCACTAGATAAATTTGGATATTGTCTTGTGCCCTTTGATTTATATAATATACACATTGACCTCATATAGTAATCGTTCATTTTGTAGAATCTACACATCGTACAATACTTAATGCCTAATCCCGATTCAGCCAATTTACAAAAGGCAAAATCCCAATTTATCGGAGACTTTGACTCGATACGAAATATTGAATTTTTAACCTCGGAAAGAGTGGGACTTAAACATTTCATGGATTCATTATAACTATCAAAATGAAAATATCCTTTTGAATCTATCCAAAATAGGGATTTATATGCTTGATGTTTATTATCAGGCACTTCGTACGAATCAGCTTTAAAATTATAAAACTTAATTTTTTCATTTTGAATTTCCCTACAATAGTTGACATCTCTGTCACTTTCCTTAATAGAAGCAGTGGATACAATCTGATTTATATCTTCTTCAGATTCAATATGAATCTCAATGATCCGATAGTTTGAATTCAGTTTTTCATCGGTTGATTTATGTGTAACGTATATTTCTATAAGAATGGGATGTACATTATTCGCTTGATTAGAAATAACTAAATCAGCCCGGTATTTATCAACCGCCACTTCTTCTTCACAATGGTTATAATATTTTTTGAGATCAAATTCCTTTATAGAATTCCAAGTACAAGGTTGGCTTGCACCTAAAGGACATTCTATAACTGCACATGTGGATTTGGAGTGAACCAATATGGTGAATTTTGGTGATTTATTAAAACATTCACATATGCGTTTCTTTGCAACTTTATGTAGATATGTTTCATATGAACATCCGCCGGGATTACCCTTATGAGCAAAATGCCACCGTCTTTTACTTCCTTGTCGTGGGATCATAATTTCACCACAACAAAGACAATAGTACTCATTCCCTTTTACTGCATCTATAACATTGATCAGATTTGAGCCCCTATCCATGGAATAGGAATAATCCTGGTTTGCTCTCATATCAATATGTGTCACACTTTACTTGAACAAATCTATTATTATGGGATTTTTTCTCTCTATGGAATGTGTCTATCTCAGCTGAGATGAGTTGTTTAAGTTCTTTTTGTGGGATAATCAGCTGATAGTCAGCAACACCTATAGGTTTTGTATACCCGTCAAGTGCGAGTTCCACGTCAACGTTGTCTTTCTCGGCACATAAGATTATCCCAATTGAAGGATTCTCGTCTTTGCCTCTTTCAAGCCTGTCCAACAAGGATAAATAGACATTCATCTTGCCAACGTACTCCGGCTGAAATTCAGAAATTTTCAAATCGATTGCTACGAGAGACCGTAGTCCACGGTGGAAGAACAGCATATCGACCTTATAATCTTTACCATTATAGGAGAGCACGTGTTGATTGCTTATGTACGTGAATCCCTGACCAAGTTCCAAAAGGAATTGTTTGATTTTCTCAACTAACCGTCTTTCAAGCTCTAGTTCAAGGAGTGGTTCGGTCACGCCGAGAAACCCCATGCAATAAGAATCCTTGAATACTTCATTGGCATAAACAGCCTGTGCCTCAGGAAGAGCAACAGCGAAATTGTTTGAAATGTTGGTTTCCGGCAGACGCTTATGCATCTCCATTGAAACCGCGTTTATTAGCAAATCTCGACTCCATCCTTTTTTAAGGTATTGATTGGCATAGTATTCTATAGCTTTATCATTGTTTTCAAACTGAGACATGAGATAGCTTATATGCCCCCACGGCAAAAGTGCAACAGCCTGTTGCACTTTTGGACTTGCATCGTAGAATCGCATATAAAAACGTTTCATGTTAAAGAGGTTACGAACGGACATTCCTAACTTAGGATAGGCCGATTTTAGGTCGACAGACAAGCGTTTTACCACGCTGTCACCATGTTTGCTGTCAAGTTTCCGTTCATATAGAATTTTACCGACTTCCCAGTGCATTTCATTAGATGTGCCGACAATAGAACGGGCAACCTTATTCCTCGCCGCTTCAATAACTGCGACAGCCTGTCGCAGTATCTCGTTATATTCAGATTCGTTATGAAGTGTAATAGAAGTTCCCATAGTAATTGCAAATTTAAGTAATTATTTGGAAAACCCAGGGTCGGATGACCCCTTGGGCCAAGGTCGATTTGCCCCCTGAA
>CANEHE010000045.1 GCA_947427285.1 uncultured Porphyromonadaceae bacterium | reverse complement strand
ATTGTCGATGGGAGATATCGCGTGCGTTACTTTCAATTCACGATAAGCCTTCTCGGCGACCTCAATCTGGTCGCGCAGATCCTGAACGCTTAATTCCTTGATCTCTTCCTTTTTCATTTTAATTTTTTATCTGATATTTATTCTGCCAGCCTGGAACGAGTGCCGCTGCCTGACGACGGCGACACCCGTCCTTATGCTGACTGAAAAGTATGCTTGTTGAGCGTGTCAACCCTTATACATTCTGGGAAGGGTCGTAGTCGCGACGAACGACAAACTTGGTGATCACCGGAAGTTTCTGGGCAGCCAGACGAAGAGCCTCCTTGGCCACGTCATAAGGCACACCTTCCACTTCTATGATGATACGTCCCGGAGTCACAGGTGCCACGAATCCTTCAGGATTACCCTTACCTTTACCCATTCGCACCTCAGCCGGCTTCTTGGTGATAGGCTTGTCGGGGAAAATGCGGATCCAGATCTGACCCTGACGCTGCATGTAGCGCGTCACGGCGATACGGGCAGCCTCAATCTGACGACCGGTGATCCACTTCGATTCCAGCGTCTTGATTCCAAAGGAGCCGAAAGCAAGCTGATTGCCTCTCTGGGCCTCACCTTTCATGCGGCCCTTCTGAGAGCGGCGGAATTTCGTTCTTTTCGGTTGTAACATTTTATCTTAATGTCGATTTGTTGCTGAATTTGTCTGTAGTTATCTCTGAGTGCGCCGATCAACGGTTGCCGCCGCCACGCTTGCCGCGGAAACCACCTTTACGCTCGCCGCGGTCGCGACGTCCGCCCGGTTCCTTGTTGCCGATGGCATACGAGGGAGTGAGCTCCTTCTTGCCATAGACCTCTCCGCGACAGATCCATACCTTGATGCCGAGAATACCCACCTTGGTGAGAGCCTCGACAAGAGCATAGTCGATATCGGCACGAAGTGTGTGAAGCGGTGTACGTCCCTCCTTGAACATCTCCGAACGGGCGATCTCGGCACCGTTGAGACGTCCGGACACCTGAACCTTGATGCCCTCGGCACCCATGCGCATGGTCGATGCGATTGCCATCTTCACAGCACGGCGGTATGCCATCTTGCCTTCGATCTGACGTGCAAGATTGGAGGCCACGATCTCCGCGTCAAGCTCAGGACGCTTGATCTCATAGATATTGATCTGCACATCCTTGTCGGTGAGTTTCTTCAGCTCCTCTTTCAGAGCGTCGACCTCCTGACCGCCCTTGCCGATAATCATACCGGGGCGAGAGGTGCAGATTGTAACAGTCACCATCTTGAGCGTACGCTCGATTATGATTCTGGAAACACTTGCCTTGGCAAGACGAGTGCGAAGGTATTTGCGGATCTTTGAGTCCTCGAGAAGAGTCTCGCCATATTTCTTTCCGCCATACCAGTTGGAATCCCAGCCACGGATCACACCGAGGCGGTTGCTAATCGGATTTACTTTCTGTCCCATCTTGGTTGGATTAAGCGTTTTCTTTATTGATGGTGTCTACAAACAAAGTCACATGGTTGGAGCGTTTGCGGATACGATATCCACGACCCTGGGGAGCCGGACGGAGGCGCTTTAACATAGGAGCGCAGTCCACAAAGACTGTCTTCACGTAAAGCTCGCCTGCCTCTGCCTTGCGGTCGTTTTTCTGCTCCCAGTTGGCGATAGCGGAACGGAGAAGTTTCTCCACCTTCCTGGCAGCTTCCTTATTGGAGAACTTGAGGATGCCGAGAGCCTTGAACGCCTCCTGTCCGCGCACCATGTCGACCACCAGGCGCATCTTGCGAGGCGAGGAGGGGACATTGCGCAGCTTGGCGAAATATTCGCTCTTGCGGGCTTCCTTTATAGCGTCAGCTGATTGTCTTTTTCTTAAACCCATTGTATTGTGTTCCTTTTTTTGTTCATTTTTGAATGCGGAGTCCGTAACAGGAAATCATTATTTCTTCTTGTTGCCGGCGTGTCCGCGGAATGTGCGCGTGGGGGCGAACTCTCCGAGTTTATGTCCTACCATGTTTTCGGTCACATAAACAGGGATGAACTTATTGCCGTTATGTACAGCGAAAGTATGGCCGACGAAGTCGGGCGAGATCATTGAAGCGCGGCTCCATGTCTTGATGACCGACTTTTTGCCGGATTCGTCCATGGCGGCCACTTTCTTCTCAAGCTTCACGCTGATAAACGGTCCTTTTTTGAGTGAACGACTCATATCTGTGTTCTTAGATTAATCAAATTTACTTTTTCCTTCTCTCAATGATGTACTTGTTCGAGTGCTTCTTGGGCGACCGTGTCTTCAGGCCCTTGGCATACAGACCTGTGCGTGAACGGGGATGTCCGCCGGACTGACGGCCCTCACCACCACCCATCGGGTGGTCGACAGGGTTCATCACAACGCCACGGTTGTGTGGACGACGGCCGAGCCAACGGCTGCGGCCAGCCTTGCCGCTCTGTTCAAGAGCGTGGTCGGAATTGCCGACAACGCCGACAGTGGCACGGCAGGCAAGAAGCACCTTGCGTGTTTCACCGGAAGGCAATTTGATAATCGCGTAGTCGCCTTCGCGCGAGGTGAGCTGTGCGAACGTACCGGCAGAGCGTGCCATGCAGGCACCCTGTCCGGGACGGAGCTCAATACAATGAATCAGAGTACCCACAGGGATCTTGGCAAGAGGAAGGGTGTTTCCTACCTCAGGTGCCACATCCTCTCCGCTGATCACAGTCTGACCTACCTCAAGACCGTTGGGGGCAATCATGTAGGCTTTGGAACCATCCTTATAGAAAAGGAGGGCGATGCGGGCCGAACGGTTGGGATCATACTCGATGGTCTTCACCGTAGCCGGGATTCCGTCGTGGTTTCTCTTGAAGTCAATGAGACGCAATTTTCTCTTGTGGCCGCCACCGCGGTAGCGGGTGGAAAGATGACCGGAGCTGTTGCGGCCGCCGGTGGAACGCTTTCCGACGATAAGAGATTTTTCTGGTGCGTTAGCAGTGGATTTGCGAACGATGGTCTTGCCGTCTTTGACAACAGCCTCCTCGCGTTTGAATACACCAATAATCTTGTGTCTTTGGCCCGGGGTGGTGGGCTTGAATTTCTTTACTGCCATTATCCTTAAATATTGCTATAGTAGTCGATTTTCTGTCCTTTGGCCACGATGACGTAGGCTTTCTTGAAAGCGGGCTTACGTCCGCGGATCAGGCCTCCTTTCGTGTAACGCTGCTTACGCTTGCCGGCATAGTTCGCGATGTTGACACGGTCGACACGCACGTTGTAGAGCTTCTCGACAATGTCTTTGATCTGAAACTTGTTGGCGTCGGGCGACACGGCAAACGTGTAGCAGTTCAGCTTCTCGCTGTAGGCATTCGCCTTCTCAGTGATGATTGGTTTGATCTGGATATCCATATCGGTCCTCGATTTAGAATTCGTTAATGACTGCCACGCTGTCCTCGCTGACAAGGATCGCGTCGTTGTTGAGCAGAGCGTAGGTATTAAGATCAATAGCCTGCATCATGAGGGCATTGGGCACATTGCGCACCGAAAGGAGCACGTTGTTGTCAATTCCGTTCATGACGAGAAGCACTTTCTTGTCATCAAGCTTGAATGCCTTGGCTATCTCCATGTAGCTCTTTGTCTTAGGAGCATCAAACGAGAAATTCTCGATGACGATGATCTTGCCGTCGTTATGCCTTGAAGTAAGAGCGATGCGGCGTGCGAGAGCTTTCATCTTCTTGTTGAGCTTGGTGCGATAGTCACGGGGACGGGGACCGAACACGGTGCCGCCTCCACGGAGCAGAGGTGAGTTGATGTCACCGCGGCGTGCGCCGCCTCCGCCTTTCTGACGTCCGAGTTTACGGGTCGAACCGCTTACTTCAGAACGCTCCTTACTCTTGTGTGTTCCCTGACGCTGGTTGCCGAGATACTGCTTCACGTCGAGATAAACGGTGTGGTTTGAATTGCCTTCATTCAGGTCGAGACCAAACACCTTGTCGTTGAGGACGACTTTGCGTCCTGTATCTTCACCTTTGATGTTGTAAACTGCGACTTCCATTATTTCTCAACTAAAACGATTGAACCTTTGGCACCGGGGACGGAACCCTTAATCATTAACAAATTGTGCTCGGGAAGCACCTTGATCACCTGAAGGTTTTGGACAGTGACGCGCTCGTTGCCCATGTGTCCGGCCATACGGAGACCCTTGAACACTTTCGCGGGATAGGAGCATGCGCCAATCGAACCTGGGGCGCGGAGACGGTTGTGCTGGCCGTGTGTGCTCTGGCCGACACCGCCGAAGCCATGACGCTTCACAACGCCCTGAAAACCTTTACCCTTGCTTGTGCCGACAACGTCGACGAAGCCGCCTTCTGTGAAAAGCTCCACAGTGAGTGTGTCGCCAAGCGCAGGCATGGTCTCAAAAGATTTGAACTCGGCCAAGTGTCTCTGGGGTGCTACTCCGGCCTTCTTGAAGTGACCTGCCATAGGCTTTGTGGTGTGCTTTTCCTTTTTCTCCTGGAAGCCAACCTGAACCGCCTCATAGCCGTCGGTCTCGACAGTCTTGATCTGAGTAACCACGCAAGGACCCACTTCGATAACAGTGCACGGAATATTTTTTCCGTCGGCACTGAAAACGGATGTCATTCCGATTTTCTTTCCTAATAATCCTGGCATTTCTTTACTTTGAAATTAGTTGGTATGTTGTCTTGTTATGTCGTAAATGAATCGAGGGGAGAAGAGGATGTCTACTACTTCGGGAAGATATTTTTCACTCCGGACAGGACCGGGATGACAGGCATGAACCAAAAGACGCAGACCTGTCCGGAGAGATGATTGTCACACGTCCCCGAAAGAGACAACAGCGTTCAGACCTTGATCGAAACGTCAACTCCACTGGGGAGCTCAAGTTTCATCAGAGCGTCCACAGTCTTTGAGGTGGAACTGTAGATGTCGATAAGACGCTGGAAAGAGCAGAGCTGGAACTGCTCACGAGATTTTTTGTTGACAAAAGTCGAACGGTTCACAGTGAAGATGCGCTTGTGGGTGGGCAGGGGAATCGGACCGCTGACCACTGCGCCGGTGGACTTCACTGTCTTTACGATCTTCTCGGCGGATTTGTCGACGAGGTTATGGTCGTAAGATTTCAGTTTGATTCTGATTTTTTGGCTCATATTTGTTTATTGTCTTTTTTTCAAGAAGAATTGCGAGATGCCTCACTTGATGAGATCTACACGTCCCTGACACTCGGTAAGCACAGCTTTTGCAATAGAGCTGCTTACCTCTGAATAGTGCGAGAACGTCATTGTGCTTGTGGCGCGTCCGGATGTGATGGTACGAAGAGCTGTCACATAGCCGAACATCTCGGCAAGAGGAGCCTTGGCCTTTACTATGCGGGCACCGGAACGACTTGTCTCCATGCCTTCTACCTGTCCACGACGCTTGTTGAGGTCGCCGATGACGTCACCCATGGACTCCTCCGGAGTAACGACTTCGATCTTCATGATAGGCTCCATGAGAACGGGACCTGCCTTCTCAGATCCTTTCTTGAAGGCCTGGATGGCGCAAAGCTCAAACGAGAGCTGGTCGGAGTCAACCGGGTGGAAACTACCGTCAATAAGTGTGACCTTAAGACGTTCTACCGGATATCCGGCCAGAACACCATTCTTCATGGCAGTCTGGAAACCTTTCTGTACAGAAGGTATATATTCCTTAGGCACATTACCGCCTTTGACCTCGTCTACAAACTGGAGCGAACCCTCGAAATCAGGATCTGCCGGTTCGATGCGGACAATGATGTCGGCAAACTTACCACGTCCACCGGTCTGTTTCTTGAATACCTCGCGCAGCTCGACAGGCTTGGTGATTGCCTCTTTATATGTAACCTGAGGACGTCCCTGGTTGCATTCCACCTTGAACTCACGACGAAGACGGTCGATAATGATGTCCAGATGAAGCTCACCCATACCGGAGATAACGGTCTGACCGGTCTCCTCATTGGTCTCAACGCGGAAAGTCGGGTCCTCCTCGGCGAGTTTCTGAAGTCCGACGCCAAGTTTGTCAAGGTCTTTCTGAGTCTTGGGCTCAACCGCGATACCAATCACAGGATCGGGGAACTCCATAGCCTCAAGAACTATAGGAGCGTTCTCGTCGCAAAGTGTGTCGCCAGTACGGATATCCTTAAAGCCGACTCCGGCACCGATATCGCCACAACCGATCACCTCCTTGGGATTCTGCTTGTTGGAGTGCATCTGGAACAGGCGCGAAATACGCTCTTTCTTGCCAGAACGGCTATTAAGCACATAAGAACCTGCGGGAATTTCACCGGAATAGACACGGAAGAAGCACAGACGGCCCACGTATGGGTCTGTCGCAATCTTGAACGCAAGAGCGGCCATAGGAGCGTCCGCACTCGGTTCGCGGGTCAATATCTCATCAGGATCGCCGACAGCATGCCCTTCGACAGCACCTGCGTCCTTAGGAGAGGGAAGATAAGCGCATACAGCATCAAGAAGCGTCTGCACGCCTTTGTTCTTGAAAGATGAGCCGCAGATCATAGGATTGACCTGCATGCTGATTGTTGCCTTACGGATGGCCGCTTTGATTTCGTCGACAGTGATCTGAGAGGGATCATCGAAATACTTCTCCATGAGAGCCTCGTCGGTCTCCGCAAGAGTCTCAAGCATCTTGTCGCGCCATTCCTCAGCCTCACCAAGAAGATTAGCGGGAATCTCCTCAACGGAATATTCGGCACCCATTGTCTCGTCATGCCAGAATATGGCCTTCATGGTCACAAGATCCACAACGCCTTTGAAAGTTTCTTCAGCACCGATAGGAATCTGAATAGGAAGAGGAGTGGCACCAAGTACCTCGCGTACCTGACGCACTACTTCAAAGAAGTTGGCACCTGAGCGGTCCATCTTGTTGACATATCCGATACGGGGCACATTGTACTTGTCAGCCTGACGCCAGACAGTCTCGCTCTGCGGCTCCACGCCACCAACAGCGCAGAAAGCAGCCACAGCTCCGTCAAGCACACGGAGCGAACGCTCCACCTCTACGGTAAAGTCTACGTGTCCCGGAGTGTCAATCAGATTGATTTTGAATTTGTCATTGTTATAGTTCCAGAACGTAGTGGTGGCGGCGGAAGTAATTGTGATACCACGTTCCTGCTCCTGCTCCATCCAGTCCATGGTGGCGGCACCGTCATGCACCTCACCGATCTTGTGTGTCAGACCGGTGTAGAAAAGAATACGTTCGGAAGTAGTCGTCTTACCGGCATCGATGTGAGCCATAATGCCGATGTTGCGTGTATATTTAAGCTCGTCGTGTTTAGCCATTTTTCAATTATATGGTAAAAAACCGTAGTCTTGATGAAAAACCGTATCAGAAACGGAAGTGGGCGAAAGCACGGTTGGCTTCGGCCATACGGTGCATATCTTCCTTACGTTTGAAGGCTCCACCCTGATCATTGAAGGCATCCACAATCTCAGCTGCAAGTTTGTCGGCCATTGTCTTGCCGCCACGCTTACGGGCATAGATGATGAGGTTCTTCATGGAGACAGACTCCTTGCGGTCGGGACGGATCTCAGTAGGCACCTGGAAAGTGGCACCGCCGATACGGCGTGATTTCACCTCAACCTGAGGAGTTACGTTTTCGAGAGCTTTCTTCCAGATCTCAAGAGGAGATTTCTCCTCGTTGGGAAGTTTGCCCTTGACAATCTCAAGAGCCGAATAGAAAATGGTGTATGCGGTGTTTTTCTTACCGTCGTACATCAGATGGTTCACGAACTTGGTGACACGCACGTCGTGAAACACAGGATCGGGAAGGATGACCCTTTTTTTAGGCTTTGCTTTTCTCATTGTTTTAGGAAAAACGTAATGTTTTTGTATTTGGCTGCTTCTGCGATCTTCAATCCGCATGTCTGCCTGAGAAGGGGCATTGCGACAGCGAATTTACTCAACCGTGGATTCCGGAACCAATCCGGAAATCCTGTAGCCGTCCAAAATAAATCAAAAACGAGATTAAGAACTTGGTTAGTGATTCAGGGTAAGGGCGGCTTATTTCTTAGCTGCCTTGGGACGCTTGGCTCCATATTTGGAGCGACGCTGCGTGCGGCCTTGTACGCCGGCGGTATCGAGAGTACCACGCACGATGTGATAACGCACACCGGGAAGGTCCTTCACACGACCACCGCGAACCATGACGATAGAGTGCTCCTGAAGATTGTGACCTTCACCCGGGATATAGGAGTTTACCTCCTTGCCGTTTGTGAGGCGCACACGGGCCACTTTACGCATAGCCGAGTTAGGCTTCTTAGGGGTGGTGGTGTAGACTCTGACACAGACACCGCGACGCTGCGGACATGAGTCCAGAGCGGGCGATTTGCTCTTGTCTTTGAGAGCCACGCGTCCTTTTCTTACTAATTGCTGAATAGTAGGCATCTTAGCTTGTTGTTATTACTAATTTTAATTAAAACCGTTTTCACGACACCCGGAAGGTGCCTTTTCCTTTGGGAAGAAACAATTGGAAATCAACCGATCTCCATACGCAACATACGCCACTAATCCTTTTAAACTCAAAAGATTAGCTGCGCAAATCGGGCATTCGTCCCCAAAAGCGTTGCAAAGTTACAAATAATCAAGTGATTAAACAAGCATTTCAAAAGAAAACTTTACAAGGATTGTGATTTTTTAACATCCGGCATTACATTCCGATTCCTCAAAGTCTTTCCGAACGAACCGCTACCAACAATTCCTTGTATTAGAAAATATGAAAAACCGGAAGGCTCCGACCCTCCGGTTTTTCACCATAATATATATTTGGTGACAATATGTCTCAACGACGCATTACGCGAAATGCACGCACTTCATCGCCGGCATACCGACGCACTACTACGTATATGCCAGCTGCATGCTCCAATCCTTCCCGAAGTTCACGACCCTCAAGATCATACCACTTCTCCGATAGGACATCTTTATCAGAATTTATGAAGTCCACGCCGGTAGTAACATCAAGCGTTATACCTACCTGTTTGGAATATCCACCCAAAGACGCAGTCAGAACAGCATCCCCAAAGACGTTCTCCTTAAATACTGCCTTGCCTCCGCTAATCTCAATCTCGGGAAGACTTGACTTCCATTCGATTCCCTCCGGATTGCCGACACTGAAAGGAGTAGTAATCCGGTCAAGCGTCTCTCCGGCAGCAGGAATAACCATCGCTGTCCACAGAAGCGCGGCATCATTTCCCGCAAATGATGCCGGCAACGGCAGCATACAACTGCGTGGTGTCATGAAACCATCACCGAGATTTACCTCACACAAACCAGCCACCGAGACAGGTGTACCGATCTTATCAAGCGGGTTGTCATCGAAGTCGGTGACATAATAACAGTTTTCCGCCTTATTGGTCGAGCTCCATTTCTGGGTATCGGAAGTATCGACTCCCACCAGATCACCAGCCTGATCATCCGGAGCATCCACAACGCCTGTATTATAACACTGGAAGAATCCGGTCATGTGTAGAGTCGGACGTCCTACCAGACCTCCTATCTGCGTCACACCTTTGACTCGACCGAGATTGAAACATCCGTAGAATTTTGCTGCGGCAATTCCTCCGAGTCCGCCAATAGCAAAAGCTCCTGTCGACTCAGCCATACCGGTAGCAGTGGAAGCGGATGCCACGTCGCCGGCATTCCAGCAATTTCGTATCGTATTTCCGTTTTTGGTATTCGAACCGAAAAGGCCACCGATTCTATTAAGGGAACCGGTAACATTTCCTATATTCCAGCATCCGGTCATGGAATTGTTCAATCCATCAAAATTTCCCACTATTCCACCAAGAAGCGATGAGCCGGATATGGCCGCGGTATTGAAACAGTCCGTAAAGGTCGTGTATCCATTCACAACTCCGACAACTCCCGCACTGCATGTAGCTGGCGAAGTGACTGTCCCTGTATTGGAACATCTGACAAACGAAGCTGTCTTAGTCGCATTGAACGTCCCGAGAGCCCCTCCGGCGATTCCAGCGTTGAATCCCACAGCAGCCGACGTGATCGCTCCGGAATTTGAACAATCAGTGAAAGTAGAAAGGGGCACATAAGCACACGATATACCGGAAGCACCGTAATTGCTGGTGGAGACATAAGTCGAAGTGATGTCACCGATGTTATGACAATCAGTGAAATCCACAGTGACTGTCCCTGCAAGAGTGGCTATTGTGGCTACCAGTCCGGCGACATAGCGTGAAGCCGTAAGATTCCCTTCATTCCGGCAACGGATAAATTTGAATCCCCCTTCCGCATTCGCGGCCCAGGTCAGTTGACCGGCAATCCCGGCCACGTATGTCACACTGCCCGAAATATTAAAATCCGCCCTGTTGTAGCAATCAGTAAAGGTGGAGGGAAACGCCTGTCCCACGATACCACCTATATTATTCCCTGTCCCGGAAACGGGAGCCTCGTTGCCGCAACGTTCGAAGATTATATCTTTCTCCGTATTTCCGACAATACCTCCTACGTTTGTCATTCCGCTTACAGGAGCCTTATTTACGCATTCGACAAACTTAGCTCCGGAAAAAGCTCTGCCTGCGATTCCACCGATTGCCGAACGGTTGGAGACAACAGTAACTTCATTGATACACCGGGTCATTGTGCCATAAGAGCGACCCGCAAAGACACCGGATGTCACAGACTGACTGTTGATTTTCCCTGCCAGAGTCAGATCGGTGATGGAGCCGGAAGCACCGATCGTACCGAATACACCGCCATAGGTTCCCGTCAAAGTCGCATCAATACCGGAAACCCGATGTCCCTGACCATCAAAAGTACCCAGAAAATAGGTCACATTATCCGCCCACAACGACTGGAATGTCTCTGAAGAAAGATCGATATCATTCTCCATACGGATGAATTTGTCCTCAAACGTATCCTTGTTGTCCTTTACGTATGAGGCCAGGGCAGTCCAGTCGGAAGCTGTACGGATGAGATACGGGCTTGCCTGCGATCCGTCGCCGGAAAGCGGCACCTGTGCGAACCCTGCAAAAGCCACTGCAAAGCCGCCAAGCATCAGATAAAATTTTTTCATTTGAAAATATAGTGAATAGTTACGCTAAAAGTCTATTTGAAATGAGAGGCGACCTCATAGACACGCTCAAAGATAGTGCGGTCCGCTGTCGTAAGTGCCACTCCCCGACGTGACATCACACGCTCGGCTATCTCATAAAATTTTTTCAGAGGCACATCGGAGAATCCGGCTGCGGGAGTACCCTCGCTGAAACTGGGAATGAAAGGACGCGGAAAGCCTGAACCGTGCAGATTGACCCCTACCCCGATCACAGTGGCTGTGTTGAGCATACAATTGACACCAATTTTGGAATGGTCTCCCATCATAAGCCCGCAGAACTGCAGATCAGTACGCATAAACGTATGTCGCGGGTAGTTCCACAACCGTATTTTCGAATAATCATTTTTAAGATTGGAAGCATTTGTACCAGCTCCTATATTGCACCATTCCCCTATCACGGCGTTTCCGAGAAATCCATCGTGGGCCTTGTTGGAATAGCCGAACATCACCACATTGTTGATCTCACCACCCACCTTGCACCAGGGTCCTATTGTTGTGGCTCCATATATTTTGGCACCCATATTTATCTTCGAATGTGAGCCGAGAGAAATCGGTCCGCGAAGACATGCGCCTTCCATCACCTCAGCATCCCGCGCAATAAAAACAGGACCATCCTTCACATTTATGATCGCGCCCTCCACACAGGCACCCTCTTCGATAAACACTGAAGGCAAACCGTCCGGAAGCCGATACTCTCCTATAAGAGTATTTGAAGGAGAAAGCGGAAGAGTCTCCCGTCCCTCAACAAGAAGAGGATAATCGGCCACAATTCCCTTATGATTGAGTCTGAAAATATCAAACGCAAATGTCAATACATCTGGAACTGTCGATACGGGACGGCAATTATCAGTAACATTCCCACCGGCCAACAGGGCCAAGAAATCTTCCAATGTACCTCTATAGGCCACAAGTTCATCTCCAATAGACAAAGCCTGCGCCGGGGAGAGATCTATAACCTCATCTACAAAACCTGCATCCGGAATAATCCAGCCTGCTACAAAAAGAGCCTCCTGTACAGGAGAAAGAGGAAACTTCAGCCGAAGATACTCAACAGGAAGAGTATGACAATTACATCCTGAAATCCATTGCCACTTTTCCTTAATAGAGAGAATGCCTATACGGAATTCGGCAATGGGCCGCGTAAAGGAGAGAGGCAACAGATCGGCGTGGCGTTTCTCCGAATCAAAAAGCACCACATCAATCCTGTCACAAGAAGATTGATTTTCGTTCACTTTAGAAGCTGTTAAGAATTACACGAAAATTCAGAAATTATCTAAACACAGGCTGCAAAAATAATCAAAAAAATCTAAAAGTCAAAATTAATAATATGCGGCACAGCTCTGTTTCGGCCGTGCCGCATATTTATAATCTATTTAGAGATTGTTCAGATCTTTGAGTTTACCACATTGAGGATTTCTGCCTCGGCTTTGGCGGCTTTCTCTTCGATTTCTGCTCCGCGTGCAATCAGTGAGTCAGCTTTTACACGGTCTTTGAGTCCAGAAGCGTTGATCTTTACGTTGAGGAATGCCCCGCGCACTGCAGCACGTGCGGCAAGTGTGCCCACGCCTGCGTCGGTCACTGACGCGGGATTGCCGTTTGAAGCCATATCACGCAGTAAATCAAATACCTCAAAGGCAGTCTCCATCGTATGCAAAGGCACTTCGGTAGCATAAAGGGTAGCACTTTCCATTGCCTCGGCACGAGCGGCTTTTTCGGCATCAGTCTTCTTCGGCATTGCAAACACATCCATTATACGGTTGAAAGCGGCCGTGTCTTCATCGACAAGATGAAGAAGACGTTCCATCAACTCCTGTCCTTTTTCAGCAGCATCGGAAAATTCCTCCCAACGGTCATCATAAGCGGCCTTATGGGCAGTAAGATTCGCGACCATAGTGCCAAGAGCGGCACCGAGAGCACCCATATAAGCTGATATGGAGCCGCCGCCAGGAGCGGGAGATTCGGAGGCAGTCTCCTCAGCCAGACCGCGTGCGGTAAGGTCAATAAGTTTTTTCGAATCGGAATCCTCAATCATATATTCGATGACTTTCTCACGCGGATCGAAAGGCTTAAGTTCATCCAGGCCCATTGATTTGACGGCGATGCGGATAATCTCCTCATCAGGGATTCCTACAGAACGATGCTGTTTGCGGAGGAAATATTTTCCTGCGTCGATAAGTGTGCGTTTTGGCACGAGACCGACGATTTCGGTACCGGTAACGCGCACACCACGCTCGTTGGCTTTCTTGCAAACCTCATCAAAAGCTACATGAAGAGGTGTTGTGGCAATATCAGTGATATTCATCGACACCTGAGCTATGCCATATTCATCTATGAACCAGCCTATGGCTTTAGTTCCCTTGAGAGTCCCGGGAATCATTATGGGGTTCCCGTTCTCGTCTTTCATCGGTTTGCCGGTCACTTTCCCGCCCTCACGCATGGGGCGACCTTTCTCTCTCACGTCAAAGGCAATGGCATTGGCCCGACGTGTGGATGTTGTATTAAGATTATAATTGACAGCAATGAGAAAATCACGCGCGCCGACAGTAGTGGCACCGGTTCGTGCCACCTCCTCATCGAAAGGACGGTTGCCGAAGTCCGGACCCTTTTTCTCGTCGCCCATCTTCTGTGGAAGAGCCTCATATTCACCGGCACGACATACAGCAAGGTTGCGACGTTCGGGTGTGAAAGCAGCCTCTTCATAACAATATGTCGGGATGTTTAGCTCGGTTGCGATTCTCTCGGCCAGTTTACGGGCCATCTCGGCACACTCCTGAAGCGACACGCCAGCCACCGGAATGAGAGGACATACATCGGTGGCACCCATGCGTGGATGCGCACCGTGGTGCGAACGCATGTCAATGAGTTCGGCAGCACGGCGGATTCCCTGGAAAGCGGCCTCCACCACAGCCTCCGGCTCACCGACAAGTGTAACGACAGTACGATTGGTGGCCTCACCAGGATCCACGTCAAGAAGTTTCACACCTTCAACAGCCTGAATGGCGTCGGTGATTTCCTTGATTTTAGCTTTGTCGCGTCCTTCCGAGAAATTGGGGACACATTCGATGATGCGGGTTTTCATGATATATCTATAAAATTGTTTTCCGAGTTTATGCACAGGCCCTTAGACGGACCTTTACGTAAAATGTTATCCGGGTACAAAATTACTCATTATTTTCCTATTGTCAAAACCCGTGGCAAAAGGAGACTTTCGGTCAAGACTGCGGAACGCCTCAGAAATTGGACAGGACAGATTTTTTTTGTAACTTTGGGGCGAGAAACCGAAAAGGCTTGCAATGCCTTTCCACTTCTCATATTCAGAAACGACAACTATGAAAAAAAACTTCGAATATCTCACCCGTCTGCGCGAGGTGATGAAAGAAAACGGGATCGACGCATGTATCATCAGCGGCACGGACCCTCATCAGAGCGAACTTCCTCCCCACCATTGGCGTGGACGCGAATGGCTAACAGGTTTTGAATCGGGCAACGGCACCAACGGCACAGCTGTCGTGCTTGCGGAAAAAGCATATTGCTGGACTGATTCCCGCTACTTCATACAGGCCGAGGAACAGCTCAAGGATACCGGTTTTGAAATGATGAAAGAGGACGGTCCGGAGGCCGTGGATCTCATCGACTGGCTGACAGAACATCTGTCCGCAGGGCAGACAGTCGGCATCGACGGCATGACCTTCTCCATATCACTCGCACAGCGCATGGAGCAGGAATTCCGCGACAACGGCATTATTCTCAATGACAATTTCCCTCAGTTTGATTTCATATATCCAGATCGACCACCGAGACCACAGAACAAACTTTTCATCCACGATGAAGAGATTGTAGGAGAAACCGTCGACAGCAAGACGGGCCGGATTCTCACCGAAGTGAAAGCCGAACTGGCAAACGCAGTGCTCATATCCGCACTCGATGACATCGCATGGGCCACAAACCTCCGCACAGCGGGCGACATCAATTATTCCCCTATTTTTGTTGGCTTTCTCTTTATCGAGGACTCAAGACGGATATTGTTTGTGGATGCCGACAAACTGACTGACGATGTGAAGGCCCATCTGAAAAAATACAATATCGAGACTAGAGGATATGATGACGTGCTGTCTTTCGTAGCCACTCTCCCGAAAGAGACACGGCTGCTTCTCGATCCTGAGAAAACCGCCAGAGGTATCTACGACAAAATCGGCTGCACACCTGTTTTCGGCGGCTCCCGGCTCGCAAAACTGAAGAGCATAAAGAACCCGACCATGCTCGACAATCTGGCCACAGCCATGGAGAAAGACGGTGTGGCCCTGACCCGGTTCTTCATGATGGTGGAGAAGGAATATCCCACCGGGAAACTCACCGAGGTGGAACTCGGCAAACGTCTCCGCGCCCTGCGTCTCTCAGACAGCACTTGTGTGGATGAAAGTTTCGCAGCCATCGTAGGCTGGAACGGGCACGGTGCCATAGTCCACTATGAAGCCACCGAAGAGACCGACGCCGTCATAGAGGGTGATGGTCTTCTGCTTGTGGACAGCGGTGGCCAGTACACCTACGGCACCACCGACATCACACGCACCATTGCTCTGGGAACACCTACTCAGGAACAGAAGCATGATTTCACCCTTGTACTCAAAGGGCACATCGCACTCGGCACCGCAATCTTCCCGGAAGGCACCACCGGACATCAGCTTGATGCGCTGGCACGCCAGTTCCTCTGGAAAGAGGGCAAAGCCTATTACCACGGCACAGGTCATGGCGTGGGCTTCTTCATCAACTGCCATGAAGGTCCACAGAACATCCGTCTGAACGCGAATCCCACTCCTCTGCAGCCGGGAATGGTGACAAGCAATGAGCCGGGACTTTATCTGGAAGGACGTTACGGCATCCGTCTGGAGAATCTGATTGTCACCGTACCGGCCATGCAGACAGAGTTCGGGCAATTTCTGAAATTCGACACCATGACCCTCTTCCCGTTTGACCGGACTTTGATGGACACATCCATAATGACCGACAGCGAGATCGCATGGATCAACAATTATCATGCCGAAGTGCGCAGACGTCTGACACCGCTCCTTTCTCCCGAAGAAGCCGAATGGCTGAAAGCCAAAACAGAACCTATCAGCAAATAATCCAAAAGAAATATGGCAATCATAAAATCAGTGAGAGGTTTTACCCCTGTGATCGGAAAAGACTGTTTCTTAGCTGACAACGCATGTGTGATCGGCGACGTCATCATGGGCGACGAATGCAGCGTCTGGTTCGGGACAGTGTTACGCGGAGATGTGAACTCCATCCGTATCGGTAACCGCGTGAACATTCAGGATGGCAGCGTACTCCACACCTTATATCAGAAATCGACGATTGAAATCGGAGATGACGTGTCAATCGGCCACAACGTAGTGATCCATGGCGCGAAAATACACGACTATGCCCTCATCGGCATGGGAGCCATTGTGATGGATGACGCGGAAGTCGGAGAAGGTGCACTGGTGGCAGCTGGCTCAGTAGTACTCAGCCGCACTAAAATCGGTGCTCACGAACTATGGGCCGGAGCACCTGCCAAATTCGTAAAAATGGTTGAACCGGAGAAAGCCAAGGAGATGAATCAGAAAATCGCACACAATTATCTGATGTACTCCAAATGGTATGACAACACCGAGGAATAAAACACCAGGAATAAAAGGCCGTTTAAAAATGACGCAATAAAATAATTGTGTCTTGAGAAAGAAAGAGCCATGATTCATTGGGACATGGCTCTTTCTTTTAAATTTGATACGACAAATTAACGAGTGGGGTATATTGCATATACATTGGCGATGATTTACAACATTAACCCCGTTTTCCGGGAAAGTTTTTTTGCTTTTTCGCTTTTTGAAGGATAAAAAAATGATGAATTAAAATAATTTTCGTATCTTTGCAAATGAACAAACATCTGTCGATTCTTGCCAAGAAATCATCGTAAATTCATATTGTAAATAACCAAATCTCGTCTCATTATGAAAAGTATTTATTTCAGAAGATTTAAGGTTTTTCTTATCATAGTTTTCTTTATTACTTTGATTGCAAAATCAGAGACAAAGTCTATGACATTCCTTTTCAACGAAGATGAGTTTATTTTAACATTAAACTCACAGTAACAAGTTTAAATAATGTCGAGACTTCATACCCTCATCCTTCCTTCAGATTCAACAAAAGCCACTGTGCCATACATTCCTGTAAGCGTATTAATACTCGTTGGTTGAATTAAAGTTTTAAATATCTACAAATGAAAGAGTTGCACAAT
>CANEHE010000044.1 GCA_947427285.1 uncultured Porphyromonadaceae bacterium | reverse complement strand
AAAACTGGGTGTTTGTTTTGCAATCTGCTGATTTTCAGCGTTTGTTGCGGAGAGACAGGGATTCGAACCCTGGGTACCTGAAAGGTACAACGGTTTTCGAGACCGCCCCGATCGACCACTCCGGCATCTCTCCTTGGTCGTTTTTGATAGCGACTGCAAAATTAATCACTTTTTTCGAACTGACCAAATCCCATAACTATCTTTTACGCACCTTTTACCCATCTGCAGATCGCATTGGATGTAAAAAAGAATTCCCGCCACAGCATGTTGGCCGCTGTGACGGGAAGATATTTATTTCTTTTCGGGGAAGGGTCTCCGAAAAATATGAGATACCCAGATTATTTTTCTGGCTCGGCAAACAGAGCGTTGAATTCGTCTACGCTTACAGTCTTGTCATCAAGGCTGACTGCTCCGTGGATGCCTTCGTAGAGCTTCATGTCAAATGCCTGATCCACCAGACGGTCGCGGCTCTTCTGGTCTTTGAGAATCTCATCTGCCAGATGATTGATAGATTCTTCGGGGGCGGATGTCATGCCGTATTGTGCGAACTGGTTGCGTGCCATCAGTCGTGCCACGTTGCGTATGTCAGCTTCCTCAAGTTTGATCTGAAGTTGTTCGGCCACACGGTCTCGGATAATCTGCCATACAAGCTGCGGACGTGCCTCTTCGTATTCTTTCTCCAAAGTTTCATCGGTGAGGGCTTCGTTCTGCATCTTGAGATAGTCTTTCAGAATATCGTCAGGGAGATCGATGTCGCCTACGGCCTTCATTATTGCGTCTTTGGCGTCGATGGTGAAACGATAGTTTGAATCGGCGCGGAGCTGGTTGGCGATCATCTCCTTGAGGGCTGCGCGGTATTCTTCTTCATTGTGCACTTTGTTCTTGCCGAATACCTGGTCGAAATATTCCTGACTCAGTTCTGCGGGACGGAGCACGATGATTTCCTTTATCTCCATGGAGAAGTCGCCTTTGTGTGATTCAACGTCGTTCTTGTCGATGTTGAGCATCGATGAAAGCTCGGTCGGGTTGCCCTCGCAGGTGTTCCAGGGATTGAAGACCACTGTGTCGCCCACGTGTTTGCCCTCAAAGAGCTTGGTCTGTTCCTCGCTCTTGAAGTATTTGGGCGCGAGGATGCCGTTTTCCTGGGCAACGCCCCCTTCAAGCGGTTTCCCTTCCGCGTCAAGTTCTACGATCGCGCCTTTTACAAGAGCATCGGGCTCTACGGTATCACCCTTTACCTGTTCGCCCATGCGGCGACGCAGGCCGTTGCTCTGGTTGTCGATCATTTCGTCTGTAACCTCAATGGTATAGTAAGGCACTTTGAGGTCTTTGTTGACGTGTGTGTCAAATTCAGGGGCAAGACCAACGTTGAAGACGAAAGTGAAGGCTGTGTCGTTTATGTCGAAATTTTCATTGCGTTCGGGTACCGGATTGCCGAGCACCGGGAGTTTGTTTTCCTTTACGTAGTCATAAAGAGCGTCGCTGACGGCTTTGTTGACCACGTCATATTTCACGGCTGTTCCGTATTTTTTCTGGATAAGTCCGGCGGGTGTCTTTCCGGGACGGAATCCGGGTTCCGCGTGGTTGCGGGCAATATCCTTGAGCTGTTTCTTTACCTTGTCGGCGTAGTCGGCTTCTTCGAGCGTGACGGTGATGCGGCCGTTCACGTCGTTGAGTCTGTCAAATTTTACGTCCATTATATTTGGGATAATTGAATTATTGTCTTGTCTGTTAACGCTATATGTGTGCTTCGGGTTCGATGTGTGCCGAAGCCGAGGAATAAGCGGTTGCAAAATTAAGAAAAAATCATCAATCTTCCAAAGACCGCGGTATTATCGTATCGCTATAAAGTGGTGCAACTGAGACAGACAAGTTTTAATAGGAAGAAGGAGGAATCGTGCCGTGGTCATGATTCCTCCTCTTTTTATTTTATGATAGAGGGTTTATGCTCCGAAGAATGTGGAGAATACGCGGACTGTGGCGAAATGGTCGGCCACTCCGGCAGTTTCGCGTGCCGAATGCATTGCCCATATCGCGCAACCCATGTCGACTCCGTTGAGTGGAATCTGCGATGTCAGGATGTTGCCAAGTGTGGAGCCTCCGGCCACATCGCTGTGGTTGACGAAATACTGACACTTGACGCCTGCGTCATTGCATAGCTGACGGAATACTGCGGCACCCTGAGCGTCGGTCATGTACTTGCAGTTGGCGTTGATTTTGATTACGGGGCCGCCGCCGATTACGGGATGGTTGGTCGGGTCGTATTTCTCGTTGTAGTTGGGATGCCATGCGTGGGCGTCATCAGCGGAAATCATGAAACTTTTGGCTATGGCACGGAAATATGATTCCTGGGTTTCTCCTTCAAAGGAGGAGGTGATGCGCTGCATCATCTCTGCGAGTACAGGCGATGCCGCTCCCTGCTTGGTGCCTGAACCGGTCTCTTCGTTGTCGAATACAGCCACGATGCGTGTGCAGTTGGTGGAAGTATCGACAGTATTTAGCAATGCTTCCAGTCCGGCATAAGCCATCGAGAGGTCATCGATACGTGCCGATTGGAAATATTCGTTGCTTGCCCCGGCAGTTGCGGCATGTTCAAGGGGGTAGAGGCAAAGTTCGTATTCCAGTATCTCCTCCGGGCGTATGCCGAGATGATCGGCTAAGAGCATCTTTACTATGCCTCCATGCGCCTTCTGGTCCTTGATTGTATCTTCGTCGTAGAATCCTACTACAGGCTTCATGTCTTTCTGCACCGACAAGGGATTTCCCTCGTTGACGCCACGGTTGAAGTGAATGGCCAGATGTGGGATGAATGCCACAGGACGCTTGAGGTCAACGAGGCGCGTGACGGGGTGCAACGCATCGTCACCGGCTGTCATCACGCGTCCGGAGATGGAAAGCGGTCTGTCAAACCATGTATAAAGAATGCCACCTCCATATTTCTCCACATTCAGGCTCACCACGCCGCCATCACCGTAGATCTCAGCATTGGGCTTTATCTTGAAGCAAGGGGAATCGCTGTGGGCGGAAACGATGCGGAAGCCAGCTTCGGCAGGCGACTTTTCACCTACTATGAAAGCGAATATCGCGCTGTCGTTTTTTGTGATGTATCGCCGGTCTCCCTTTTTGAGATTCCAAGAATCTTCAGGGTGCAGACGGATGAACCCGGCGTTGTCGAGTTCTTTGAGGATTGTGTCGACTGCAAGGAAATTGCAGGTCGAGCTGTCGAGCCATTTCAGCAGGCGGTTTATGTCCATATAATTTATGATTTTTATTTCTTAGGGATATATCAATATTTTCTACTCTCTACTCCTGACAGTGGCTTATCTGGTTGAGCGGACGCATCACATTGCAGAGCGTCTGGCTCCAATACATTTTGAAGTTCTCCTGGCACTGTGCGAACGCGGTCTCGATTGTCTCGCCTTCCGACTCACGGACATTGGTGGCGAAATTATAGAGATCCTGAAAAATATCGGCGAGACCTTCCGATACAGAGGCTGCGATAGGAGTGTCGGAATACTTCATATCCTCCTCAAATGTTTCAAGATATGTGTCGTCGGAACCAATAAGAGCCGCTACTCTCTGTCGTATGGCTTCATACATGTTTTCGTCCACGTATGAAGCCAGAAAGGAATATTCTTCGGGTTCGTCGCCGGAGATTACAGTTTCAGTGAAGATAATAAAAAGTCTGGGCAGACAGGATAGCATTTCAGTCACAAAATGTTCCTTTCCTATTTCGTCGGTATGCTCAAGCGCGTAGCAGAAGCGTGTGGCGATTGCCACAGCCTCCCAGAGATCGCTTTTGGTTTCTTGTAGGGTCATGTCAAGAAAGGTGTATGATGCGCATCTTTTCCTGAGGGGAGATGCTTGTACGCCACAAAGGTAATAAAAATATTTCAGCCGATGATATCTCTTTCTTCCGATATGGAATCGAGAATATAAAATTTCTTAAATTAATCCCGGAAAGATGCATGTGCATGCCGGGGGAATGTATTTTGTTGTAATTTTGCAGTCCGAAAAAACGAAAACAGTTTCTGATCAGAAAGAATGAATATCAATACATCTGCCATATCAATTGATTCACTCACCGCAAGGTTGCGAAGACGGCGTGGGACATCTCCGTTGCGGCGTGAGCTGCTCCAGCTCACTATCCCCATTCTTGTAGAGACTTTGCTGGTGATGACACTCGGTGCGGTCGATACATTCATGCTTTCGCGGCACAGCGATATGAGCGTGGCAGCCGTCGGTCTCGCCAATCAGGTATTGTCGTTCTGTTTTCTGGTTTTTGAGGTTATAAATCTTGGAACGTCAGTGCTCTGCAGTCAATATCTCGGTGCACGTCTGCGCGACAGGATGGAGACAGTGGTGGGAGTGTCGCTTGTGGCCAATCTGGTTTTCGGCCTGATGATAAGTCTGACGTTGATGTTTTTTTCAGTTCCTGTTCTCTCATCAATGGGTCTGGAGGGACCGGCTCTCAATGAAGGGGCCGGATATATGCGGATAGTCGGTGCGGGAGCTTTCCTTCAGGCTCTTGCCATGACACTCGGTGCTGTCTTGCGGAGCAATAACAAGGCTGTGTACCCGATGCTTGTCATTCTTGTCGTGAACATACTCAACATAATAGGTAATTATGCCTTTATCTTCGGAGAGTTGGGTGCACCCCAACTGGGTGTCAACGGTGCTGCGGTCTCTACTGTGGCTTCCCGGTTCATCGCCATGACGGTATTGTTCGTCATAGTGTTCCGTACCACAGTAAGACGTTTTCCGCTCCATATCTTCCGACGCTTCCCTTCGGAGGAATTCGGGAATCTGATGAAAATCGGTCTGCCGTCTGCAGGAGAGGCTCTTAGCTACAGTTGTTCCCAGCTTGTGATTGCCTACTTCATCACCGGACTGGGTCTTGAGGCTTTGGCTGCGCGTACTTATTGTGTCAATATAATAATGTATGGCTATCTTTTCTGCATAGCGATTTCCCATGCCGGAGCCATCTCGATAGGCCATCTTGTAGGAGCTGGAAAATGGAATGGTGCTTACATTCTCGGGAAATACCTTCTTCGTGTGGCGGTAGGATGGACTCTTGCGTTTTCTGTCACGATCGCTGTGGGAGGTAGCTGGATCATGGAGTCGCTGACCGCCAATCCCCAGATAATCGCTCTTGCGACCGCCATTCTGTGGATAGACGTGGCTCTGGAGGTGGGACGTCCGGTGAATATTCTGTTTGTCAACACTCTTCAGTCAGCCGGTGATGTCAACTATCCTTTTTATGTCGGACTGATCTTCATGTGGTCGGTGGCTGTTGTCGGAGCTTATCTGTGCGGAGTGACGGCCGGATTCGGGATATTTGGGATGTGGTGGATGTTCACTCTTGACGAAAATATCCGGGGAATAGTGTTTCTCCGTCGCTGGCAGTCGAAGCGATGGATGCACCGGGGATTCGCGATGGCTTCGTGAAAAATACTGTAGAAAAATTTTTGTGGGGAATGAAAATGTAGTACATTTGTGAGAAATTAGTTTCATTTAAAATATTACTCACAAATGAACAGAACGATCATTATGTTGCTGACATTACTATCTGTTTTGTCGGCAAATTGTAAGAAACCTGACGGGAAAATCAAAGCGGCGTATGACGAGCGGATTGAACTGATGAGCATACTGTGTCGTCTGGCCGGGTTTGGCGAATACAACATGAATGCCGGAGGAAAATATATTGCGGATATAGATTCTTTTTTCTCTGAAATGAAAAATCATCAGGCAGTAGTGATGATGGATAGTTTGCGGCAAGCCAACGGTATCGCTTTTGATGCTCCCATGACATTTGCCGTCAACCTGAAAAAGACAGGAGAAGGTTATGGCCTCTCGTATGATACTATCGTCTCGGAAAAACGCTGGGAAGGCGTGGATTTAAGGATAGTGACTCAGAAAATATCAGATTTCTATAATGAATCAGGTTTCAAGGAATTTTTCAAATCGCATGAGCCGTTTTATCAGGAGATGTGCGATATGTTCAATTCCAATGTCACCAGTCGGTTCAATCAGGATTGGTATGAACAGTTCTATGGGGTGCCTCCTACGGAGAATTTTGAGGTGGTGATCGGATTTGTCAATGGTGGCGCGAATTATGGTTCTTCAAGTCAGTTGCCCGGAGAACTACGCGATGTCTATGCCATCATGGGTTTCTACATCGGGAAAGATGGAGTGCCCTATTTTGTATCCGATCCGGTGTCATGTCTCAATACTCTGGTGCATGAATTCAATCATTCATTTGTGAATCATCTTACTAAGGATGAAAGGTTTGCAGAGCGGATACAAAAAGCGGGGAAAGGGATGATGACATTCTCCGCACAAACTATGAGAAGGCAGGCCTACGGGAGTTGGGATGAGCTTGTAAACGAGTCGATAGTCAGGGCTGCTGTGATACGTTACATGATTGACAATGGACTGCCAGAGGACGAGATACGCCAAAGTGTAGTTGAGGAGATGTCTTCAGGCTTCTATTGGATGCCGGAACTGGTGGTTTGTATGGCTGAATACACTGACAATCGTAAATCATATACTTCGATAGATAAATTCTATTTGAAAATCGCTGATTTTTTCGATAGTTACGCTAAAAGCTGTTCGGACGCAGTCGACGCTGTTTTCAGAAAATGAATATCGGGAAACCGGTGTGGTGTAATTCTCTGGTGTTAAAGCATGTTGAATATATATAAACTGGTATAAATCGTACAACAACGGGACGTCTTTAATCGTTTTGAAGATACAAAAGCAATAAGGAAAGAGTATCCGAGGTTTCGTGAGAAAGTTCAGGATGCGGTTTAAGTTTAGTTAGATATAGTTTATAGTGGAATCGTGAGAGGGGCGTCGTGGAAGCGCCCCTCTTTGTTGTGTATTTTGTTGTAGTTCTATTGTAGTTCTTTTAGTTCGGCAGCGAACGCATCGAGGTCGCCGAGAGCGCGGAAGGTCTTGTAAGTGCGGATGATAAACACTACAATACAGGCTGCTGCCAGAAGCGACATGCAGGCTATGGCTGTGGCCGGATCGGAATATAGTTCGAAAAAGTTCCCGAACCACCATAGGAAGGGGATCATTATGAGCCACATTACTATACTGAGCCAGATATACAGACGTCGGTAGAGATTCAGGTTTCGCTGCATGCCGATCAGGCCGCCGTCAATACGACGGATGCGGTCGCGGATCTCAGTTTGCCACGCCGTGTCGGCAGCTCCGAAAATGCATAATGCCGGAACGGGCCAATATCCCGGTCGGAATGTGATGCAATATGACAGACCGAAAATGAATATTATGGCGAAGAGGATATAGAATGCCCTTGGTTTCGGCGCGAGCCAGAAAGATTTATCAGCCAGAGTTTGGAGTAGAAGTTTGCGGTTGATGATATCTGACGTCTCAATGCGTCGGCGTGAGTCAACCCAGATGTCGGCGAGAGAGTCAAAAAAATCGGAATGTGGTTCTGTTTTCATAATTTTGTTGTGTTGGCGTATGTTTTCAGTTTCTCTTTTATTCGTGTCAGTTTTACCGATACGTTTTTTACGGATATTCCCATTATCAGGGCGATCTCGGAGTATGGCAGATTTTCAAGCCACAGAAGCACCAATGCTTTTTCAAGAGGATTCAGACGGTCTATGAGAGTATAGAGTTTCTGGGTGGCGCGGGTGGATTCGGGGTTCTCCTCGATTATGTCATGGTCAAGCAAGGAGACAGTCGATGGTTGTCTGGCCGAACGGCGTGAGAAATTGATGGCGCAGTTGAGTATGACACGGTATACCCACGTGGCTTCCGCAGCTTCTCCCCTGAAGTTGGCATATCCTTCCCAGATTCTGGTTGCGACATCCTGAAAACAGTCGTCGAGATCTTCGCGTGATCTGGTGTATGCACGGCATATCATTATTATGCGTGCTTTATGGCGGTCGATAAGATCTGCCACTTCATGCTGCAGTTTCTGATGTTGATTTGTTTTCATTCTGGAAAGATTAGACATCCGGATGTGAATAAAACTACAGGAAAAGGTCAAAAATTTTGGAATGGGAAAGGAAAGTTCGTTAAAAAGAGCGAAATATGATGTGCGGGAATATAAATTTTGCTATCTTTGCACGAATTATCACGTTGTTTCGGGTGCCGGTTGGGTGTCTCGAAAACGTGATTTGTGGTTAATAGATTGAAAATAACTATGATAAATATAATTTTTCCAGATGGTAACAGTCGTCAGTATGATGCGGGTACCACTCCGTTGCAGATAGCTGAAAGCATAAGTCCGCGTTTTGCAGCCGATGTGCTTGCCGCAAAGGTGAACGGCGAAGAATGGGATATCTCCCGTCCGATAAACAGTGACGGACGGATAGAACTGTTCAAGTGGGATGATCCTGAAGGAAAACATGCTTTCTGGCATTCTTCGGCCCATCTTCTGGCAGAGGCACTTCAAGAGCTTTACCCCGGTGTGAAGTTCGGAATAGGCCCGGCTATTGAAAACGGTTTCTATTATGACATAGGTCCGGGCGAACACAAGATCACTTCCGAGGATTTCCCGAAAATCGAGAAGAAGATGATGGAGCTTGTGGCCAGAAAGGAAGAGATCCGTCGGGCTGACATCTCAAAGGATGATGCTCTCAAAATGTTTGGCGACCGTGGTGAGGTCTACAAGTGTGAACTTATAAGTGAACTGGAGGACGGTCATATCACCACATATACGCAGGGAACTTTTACTGACCTTTGCCGCGGCCCTCATCTTCCGACAACAGCTCCTATCAAGGCAGTGAAGGTGCTTTCTCTGGCAGGGGCATACTGGCGTGGCGACGAGAAGCGTCAGCAGCTTGTACGTGTATATGGCATCACGTTCCCTAAGAAGAAGATGCTTGATGAACATCTTGCTCTGCTTGAAGAGGCAAAAAAACGAGACCATCGCAAACTTGGCAAGGAGATGGAGCTGTTTGCCTTTTCCCACACTGTAGGACAGGGATTGCCTCTCTGGCTTCCAAAAGGAGCTGCCCTGCGTGATCGTCTGGAACAGTTCCTTCGTAAGATTCAGAAGGAATACGGTTATCTTCAGGTTATCACTCCCCATATCGGCAACAAGGCACTTTATGTGACTTCCGGCCATTGGGCGAAATACGGCAAAGACTCTTTCCAGCCTATTCATACCCCGGAAGAGGGTGAGGAATACATGCTCAAGCCGATGAACTGTCCTCACCACTGTGAGATATATAAGACAAGCCCCCGCAGTTACCGCGATCTGCCCTTGCGTCTGGCCGAGTTCGGCACAGTATATCGTTATGAGCAGAGCGGAGAACTTCATGGACTGACACGCGTGCGTGGATTCACGCAGGATGACGCCCATATCTTCTGTGCTCCCGAACATATCAAGGATGAATTCCTGAAGGTGATGGATATTATCCTTTATATATTCAAGGCGTTGAAATTTGACAACTTTGAGGCGCAGATATCACTTCGCGATCCGAAAAACAAGGAGAAATATATCGGTAGCGATGAAAACTGGCATCTGGCTGAGACCGCCATCATAGAGACGTGTGCGGAAAAAGGACTCAAAGCGCGTCAGGTGGAAGGTGAGGCGGCTTTCTATGGTCCTAAGCTGGACTTCATGGTGAAGGACGCTATCGGTCGTCGTTGGCAACTCGGCACCATTCAGGTGGATTACAACTTGCCCGAACGTTTCGGTCTGGAGTATACGGGTGCCGACAACCAGAAACATCGTCCGGTGATGATACACCGTGCGCCGTTCGGATCAATGGAGCGGTTTGTGGCTGTGCTTCTTGAGCATACGGCCGGAAAACTCCCCCTCTGGCTGATTCCGGAGCAGGCCGTGGTGCTTCCGATAAGCGAGAAGTTCAACGGATATGCCCGGGAAGTGGTGCGCGAACTCGACAAGTCGGGGGTGCGTGCCATGGTTGATGACCGAAACGAGAAAATCGGCAAGAAGATCCGTGACAACGAGCTTAAGAAAATACCGTATCTTCTTGTCGTAGGTGAGAAGGAGGCACAAAACGGTGAAGTTTCTGTAAGAAAACAGGGCGAAGGTGATAAAGGTACGATGAAAATCGCTAACTTTGCAGACGAAATCAATGCCGAGGTAGCCGAAATGATAGGTTGAAGGTTGTCAAGGTATAGAATATCAGAATATTATAATATAATTTGTAAAAACAGGACATCGTCTAAAAGACACTGAATGGAGAAAAAACCACAATTCAACGGCCCGCGCCGTCCCGGAGGTCCGCGTCCGCGCCCGGGGCAACGTCCGCGTCCGGGTCAGGGCAAGCAGAATCCTCACGCCATCAACGATCAGATACGTGCCAAAGAGGTACGGCTGGTCGGCGACAACGTAGAGCAGGGGATTTATCCGATTGAGAAAGCCATGCGCATAGCACGCGACATGGAACTCGACCTGATTGAGATTTCCCCGAATGCCGAGCCCCCGGTATGCCGTGTGCTCGATTACCAGAAATTCCTCTATCAGCAGAAGAAACGTCTGAAAGAGCAGAAGGCAAAGGCCACGAAGGTTGTAGTCAAGGAGATCCGGTTCGGACCTCAGACGGATGATCATGACTACAATTTCAAACTCAAGCATGCTGTCGGATTCCTTAAGGAGGGGTCGAAAGTAAAGGCATACGTGTTTTTCCGTGGTCGTTCCATCCTCTTCAAGGAGCAGGGAGAAGTGTTGCTCCTCCGTTTCGCCAATGATCTGGAGGAATATGGGAAAGTGGAGATGATGCCGGTGCTTGAGGGAAAGCGCATGACCATCATGCTCACTCCGCTCAAGACAGTGCCTAAGAAAGACTCCAAGGAGTCGGATGGCAAAGATGCCTCGACACCGGAGAGTGCTCCGAAGCCGACGACGGAATAAGTCCGACGCGATGATTACGGAATAGATTAAAATGATATATGAGACCGTAAGCACACAGTGCTGAGGTGAATTAGAACAACTAAAATTTCAAAACTCATGCCAAAGGTAAAGACCAACTGTGCCGCCAAGAAGCGTTTCGCTCTTACCGGTACGGGGAAAATCAAAAGAAAGCACGCTTACCATAGTCACATTCTGACAAAGAAGTCGACAAAGCGTAAGAGAAACCTCGACCACACTGCATTGGTGGACGCAGCCAATCGCAAGTCGATACGTGACCTTCTCTCACTGCGCTGAACCCTGTCTGCTTCATCTTGACAGGAAACGCAGTTCTTTCCCTACTTTTCAACAAATCAATTTTTATCAACCGGATGCCGAGCACCTAAGAGCTAATGAAGGCCGCTCACATCCAAAAAACGAAAAACGATGCCAAGATCAGTAAACCACGTCGCATCACGTGAGAAAAGAAAGAAAATACTTAAACTGACCCGTGGATATTACGGCAGCCGCCGCAATGTGTGGACAGTAGCCAAGAACACTTGGGAAAAGGGTCTTACATACGCTTACCGTGACCGCAAACAGAAAAAACGCAATTTCCGCGCTCTCTGGATCCAGCGTATCAATGCGGCCGCCCGTCTGGAGGATCTATCATACAGCAAGCTTATGGGCCTCATACATAAGGCTGGCATTGAGATCAACCGCAAGGTGCTTGCCGATCTCGCCATGAACAATCCCGAGGCTTTCAAGGCCATAGTCGATCAGGTGAAGAAAGCCTGAAGATGATTTCTCCCCTGTACCGTCCTTTTAGGTCGGTATATAGAGATATAAACAAACCGGAAATCAGTCATCATAGCTGATTTCCGGTTTATTTTTGTCGGCCGTAACAGGCTTAATGGAGTGTTATTTCATCCGTTTAAGAAGATTGTAGGACGGGAGTACCCCCAATTCTCCGGCTTTGCTCAGATCTGCGAATGCCTGATGCTTGTTGCCGATACGAAGATAGGTGAGGCCCCGGTTGAAATATGCCTGTCCGAATTCAGGATTTATGGAGATGGCTTCGGAAAAGCATTGCAAAGCCGATGTGAAGTCGTCGAGCGAGTAATAGATATTTCCTTTGTTGAACCATGCATATATAAGTCGTGGGTTGAGTGCAAGCGCGGCATCGAAATCGGCGATTGCAGCTGAGGCGGCTGCCTGGGCCTTACGGGCTGCCAGAAGAGCCATGTCCGATCCCGGTGTGTCTGACGCGGATGCCGATGTTTCCTCAGCTATGGCGCCGGCAATTTTTGCTGCACCACGTGCCATCAAAGCTACTGTGAACTGCGGATCCGCCTCAAGGGCTTTGTCAAGGTCGGCAAGAGCCGCGTCGTAATTTTTCAAGGACAGATAGGCGATGGCGCGTCCCAGCCAATCCACGGGTCTTGGGCTGGTTTTAACCATCGATGCGGTGAAATCATCTATAAGTGTGAACATCCGGTTTATTTCGCTTTCGGCGGAAGGTGTATCGGAGGAATTGGAGAGGAACATCTGGCGTGGAATCCATCGGTTGCGGTTGAGCTCCTCAAGTTCACGGAAATAGTTCGACTGGTTTCGCAGAGCGTCGGCTGAATCATAGAAAGATATCAGATATATCGGTTCCGGTTCCACACGCACGTCACGATTCTGTACCTGCCCTTTGATCTTGTCTCCGTATGAGAGTCGGGATTCGGATGAGGAACTGACGGTGACAAGTTTGTTGAAACGGTTCATCACGTCTATTTCCGATTCGTTCTCGTCCTGAAGTGTGCCACGATCGTTCGATTCGGCGGCCGCGATGGTAGGTCTGTCAAGAGGGTTTTTATCCGGGTTGCTGACATATTTTCGAATTAATCCCTCGGCGTGATACACATTTTCCATGGCACCCCTGTGGTCTCCAAGTCCCTGTCTGGCTTCGGCTATGGCGTAGAAAGACGGATAAAATTTCGGATAGTGCCGCGCTATGACCTGAAAGTCGGCTTCAGCATCACGATAACGTTTGCGGTCGAGATTGATGAGTCCCCGGTTGAAGCGTGCATGGAAATTCGACGGATCGGTTTTCAGTACTTCGGAAAAGTCGGCGGCGGCTTTGTCGAGGTCGCGGACTTCATACCGGAGAAGTGCGCGATTGAAAAGTGCAGCCGAATTGTCTGGTTCCAGCTGTAGGGCGTAATTGTAATCGCTCATGGCTCCGAAATAGTCATCGTTGTTATATCTGAGGAAGGCCCGGTTCACATATAGTGATGTCTCCTGTGGTCGGAGTTTTATTGCCTCGTCCATGTCGGCCAATGCCTCATCCCAACGTCGGCGTCTGGCTTCGATATCGGCACGCATCAACCGCGCGTTAAGTAGATTTTTCGATATCTCAAGAGCGCGGCCTATGTCGGCAAGTGCAGCAACGGTGTCACCTCTTGCTGCATTCAGACGTCCGCGGGCCTCATATCCCTCTTCAAATCCTGGGTAGGCTCTCAGTAGAGTCGAGAAAGTGGAATCGGCACCATTGAAACGTCCGGTCTCTGTCTGGGCGACAGCTTTGTAATATAGGAAATATTTATCAAGAGGATAGTAGGCCAATCCGGCATCGTAGTCGGTGATGGCAAGCGAGTCACGTCCCATGTTCTGTCGGGCGAACCCTCGTAGTTTGTATGCCTCGGCTTTGAATTTGTTCTGTTCAAGCGCGAGGGTGCAGTCTTCTTCCGCTCCTTTGTAGTCTTCAAGATTCACTTTTGCGAGAGCACGGAAGAAATACGGGTCCGAGAGATATGGTTTTGCCTTTATCGCCTGGTTGAAATATTGGATAGCCAGCATATAGTCTTCCATCGACAGGATGTTGCGTCCGATGCGCATCACTTGTTCGGCATCTACCTGGGCGTTTATGCCGGTTGCGGAGCATATTGATATGGAGAAGATGACGATCCGGATGATAGCGGATGGGAAAAACTTGAAAAAACAGGATTGTCTCACTGGTTTTGGATGTTTTGGTACGCGATTTGTTGCAGAAATTATATGTCTGCGGTTATATGACACAAAAATACGCAAAATGTTTCACAATACATTTGTTGGAAAGGGAAATTTTGTGAACCATGTCGCTTGGCAGTCGGTTTTAATTTTGCATGATATCTCTCTTTCGGGCTTGCATCTGGAGCCTGACAATATATGATTTTGGCAGATCATGAAAAAGATACTAATCATAGGAGGCGGCTTTGCCGGACTAAATCTGGCGAAGTGCCTTGACAAGAGAATGTATGATGTGATGGTGCTTGACCGTCACAATTTCCATTGTTTTCCACCTTTGTTCTATCAGGTGGCTTCTTCGGGACTGGATGCATCCGATATCAGTTTTCCTTTTCGGCGTGAATTCAAAAGACTGGGAAATGTCAGCTATCACATGGGACACGTCAAGGAGGTTGACCTGAAAGGTAAGGTGGTGCATACCAGCTATGAGACTATCCGGTATGACTATCTTGTGATAGCGACCGGCACCACAAACAATTTCTTCGGCATGCCCGATATGGAAAAGAAGGTTTTCTGTATGAAAACAGTGGCCGAGGCGTCGCATACGCGTGACGAGATTCTGGACCGCCTTGAGAGAGCGGCCATGGAGAAGAATCCGGAACGCCGTCGTAGGTTGCTGAGTTTTCTCGTTGTCGGAGGAGGACCGTCTGGAGTGGAGATTGCGGGAGCCATAGGGGAAATGAAAAAAGACATACTTCCCCGTGAATATCCGGAACTCGATCAGGCTGATATGAATATTACGCTTGTGGAGGGGAGCAGCCGCATACTTGGGGCGATGAGTGAGAAATGCTCGGCTAAGGCGGAGAAGTATCTGCGATCGCTTATGGTTAATGTCCGGACGGACACGATGCTGAAAAGCTATGAGGACAAGTATGTGACTTTTGCCGATGGGACCCGTGAATATTGGGAGACTGTCATCTGGAACGCAGGTGTCAGAGGAGAGCTCATTCCGGGGTTGCCTCAGGAATGTGTAGGACGCGGAGGGCGGATAATTGTAGACAGATTCAATAGGGTCGTGGGTCATGAGGATAGTGTTTTCGCTCTGGGAGACATAGCTTTGATGACTACTGAAAAATACCCTCACGGACATCCGCAGGTGGCACAGCCGGCCATCCAGCAGGCCCGCAATCTCGGCCGTAACCTAAACGGTGGAGATTGGAAGCGCGAATTCGAATATAATGACAAAGGTTCGATGGCCACTGTCGGCAAGAATCGTGCGGTAGTGGATCTGGGGCATACGTATTTCGATGGATGGATAGCCTGGATGATATGGATGGCGATCCATCTGGTGTCGATCCTCGGCATGCGCAATCGCATCAATGTGCTGTTGAACTGGATATGGAATTATCTGACTTATAGTACATCTCTGAGGCTGCTTTTGCGTCCGGCACGATTCCCGGAACGCAGGCATTGGGGTGATTGAGTTTGGAGAATTGGAAAATTAGTTTTAATTTCGCAGATAGTTGTCCCCGTATGGGCATTCTGACTGACAAAATAAAAATATTATTATGAAGATACGATTTATAACCCTTTTCATAGCCGGTACATCGCTTGTCTTGCTTGCCGGTTGTGGACTTTTGCAGAAAACAGAGAAGAAAGAGGCTGTGCTTCCTACGGACCGTGAACAGATCCAGAAAGACAAGGCCGCAAAGACCTATACCCCGGAGGAACTGGCCAAAGGTGTGGTACGGGGTGACTGGGCCATTGAGAAAGTAGGACGCAAGGATGCTGTCGGAGAAGAGAGTCCGTTTCTGAAATTTGTGCCCGATGAAAAGCGTGTATATGGAAACAACGGATGCAATGTGCTCAATGCGGAATATACATACAACCCTGCCGACAGCACTATAAGGTTCTCGCAGGTGATCACTACAATGCGTGCGTGCGGCAAATCCGGCATCACGGATATTGAGATCAATCAGGCTCTTGACGCCACTCGCTTCTATTCATGGGAACAGAAAGACTCTCAGTATTATCTTTATTTATATGATGCGTCACACAGACTGGTGATGACTCTTATGCATCAGAATTTCCAGTTTCTTAACGGGACATGGGGCGTGACGGCCATCAACGAGAATCCGGTCAATGTGCCCGATATGAAGATTGTCATAGATGTGGATGAGGGAAAACTGCACGGCAACACCGGATGTAATCTGTTGAACGGAGGGTTTACAACCGATATGGAAACTGCCAACAAAATCTCTTTCCAGAAGATAGCCACAACGCGCATGGCATGTCCTGATGACAGCCATGAGACAGAATTTGTTGTTGCGCTTGAAGACGCAGCTTATGCGAGGCCGATAAGTCCCGTCAAAGTGCTTCTTCTCGACGAGGCAGGTAAAGTTGTGCTTGAACTTCATCGCGTCTCAGACAGATAAGATCTTATAATCAAACCGAAAAAGGCCGCAACCAAAGGAATTGGGATTACCTATACGTTGCGGCCTCTTTCGGTTTAGGTATGCTCTGACGTGTCAGCGTTTCACATCGTATCCCTGTGCCTTGAGATAGTCAAGGATGCGGTATTCCATGGCGTGACGGTAATAGTCCAGAATATGGTCACACCAGTCGTTGTCTGATGTACCGCCGGCACGTGTCTGATTGTAATGCTTCACAGTCTCGTCGTATGCCTCCAATTCCTCCACCATCTTGTCTGTATTCTGACGGTAGCAGTTGTGGTGGAATACGAGCGATGCGGGTTGTTTTGGCTTAAGATCCGGATGTTCGCGTGGTACACCGAGAGCCAGACCGCAGACCACGAACACACCTTTGGGTAGTTTCAGTAGTTCAGCCACTTTCGCCGGATCCACAGTGCGGAGATAACCCACGCAGTTGCTTCCGAGTCCGGCTGCCTGAGCAGCGACCACTGCACTCATCATGGCCAGAGACGCATCGATGATACCGATGGTGACACCGTCCATCGTGTCGGTGAAGGGAGGCACGTCAAAGCCTTTCTTTTCTGCCAGACGCGAGATCTTGTTATAGTCCGAACAGAAGATAAGGAGACGGTTGCACGTCTTCAGTTGCTTCTGATTGGTAAGTTCATAGAGTTTCTCTTTGAGTTCCTGATCGGCAATATCGATTACAGAGAACTGCTGGCCGTTGTAACTCGTGGGGGTATTCTCCACCGCACAATAGATTAAATCCATCGTCTCCTGAGGGATGGGTTCGCGCTCATATCTGCGTACGCTTGTGCGCTCAAGCAAGGATGTTTTAACGTCTTTCATTGTTATTTCTGGGTTTTAGAGGTTGTTTAAAAATCATTGTTAGAGGCAGAGTGGTGGATTTTTTGTTAAGTCGCACTTTACGAGGAGGGAGCATATCGGGATATGTGACCGAGGAGTAAATGCGGATTAACGGAAAAGACGCCACTTAGGTTCAATCATTAAATTATCTTAAAGAGGTCTTGTAACAATGCCAGATGCCTTTCCGAAATCTTTGCGCGTCTTTATTCCTTTGTCTCAGTCGCATAGCCCGCTATGCTCCTTCGCCGCAGGAATAAATCCATCACAAATCTTCCGGCTCTGCGTTAACAAG
>CANEHE010000043.1 GCA_947427285.1 uncultured Porphyromonadaceae bacterium | reverse complement strand
ATTACTAAGTATTAAGTACAAAGTATTAAGTATTAAGTAGAGAGTGTGATTGTATGAGAGGTTTTTTGCTGACATTTTTATTGATATGGGCCGGGCTGTGCGGCTTCCGTTCGGCGGGGGCTGATTATCCACCTTCCGACAACGGAACGATGATGCCGCTGCGTTTTCCGGCTGAGACACCTTCGTTGCCGGACTCGTTGCGGCCTTTCTTCGTGAGCCACGTGGGGCGGCACGGCGCACGGTTCATGTCTTCATCGAAGAAGATCGCGCATCTTCGGCGCACGCTCGACGAGACGTCGTCGCTCACTCCGGCAGGGGAGGCTTTCAGCTCGCTTATCGAGTCTGTGGCGAGGCGCACCGCAGGCCGCTGGGGAGCTCTCGACTCTCTGGGCGAGGCTGAGCAGACCCGGATAGCGGCAACTCTCGACGCCATGCTTCCCGGTTTCTTCGGAAAGGGGACGGTCGAGTCTATGAGCACTTTCGTGCCGCGCTGCGTGGCGTCGATGTATGCTTTCTGTCACGAACTGGGCCGACGCAATCCGGATCTGCAGATGACGGCCTCCTCGGGTCCGGACTACAATCCTCTTCTGCGTTTCTTCGACACAGACACCCGGTATGCCGCCTATCTGAAACATGGCGACTGGAAAAGGGTCTACGAAGAGTATTATGCCGCCACAGTGCCTGTGGCCCCTGCCATAAGGCTGTCGGCCGGTTTCGAACCCCTCGCGCCCGAAGAACTGCGGGAAATCACGATGGAGATGTATGCTGTGCTCCAGTCGCTTCCGGCGGCCGGGATGCAGACCGACATATCGCGTTTCATGTCGCCGGTGGAGTATCATGCCTGTTATCTGGTGGAGAATCTGCGTCATGCCCTGATGCGGGCCGACACTCCCTGGAGCGATGAGCCGGGCAAAGGGGCCGCGGCTCTTCTGCGGGATATGATCGCCTCGGCCGACGTGGCCGTATCCTACTCCTCCTCCATATATATGGTGAAAGGGATATTCCGCTTCGGCCACGCCGAGACGGTGATGCCGCTTTTCTCGCTGATGGAGCTGCCCGGATGCACAGTGCCCGGGGATGCCACCGCGGCTACCATGTCGCAATACTGGAACGACTCGTATGTGAGTCCGCTGGGAGCGAATCTGCAGATGATATTCGCCACCGCGCCGTCGGGCCGTGTCTATGTGATGACGCTGCTCAACGGCCATCCTGTGGCCGCGATGCCCGATGCCGTGTCGGCGGTATCGGAATGGACGCGCCTCCGTGCATGGTGGGAGAAGTGTCTCGACAAGACGCGATGAACTTTCCAATCTCCCGGAATGTATAGATAGATACAGACAAATAAAAGAAAACTATGAAAGACACTGACACATACCGCTCATCGGTGACGCGACTGCTCGCCGAGGCAAAAAAGGAACTGATGGCCGACATGGCCGACCGGAATATAGGTGCCCTCGTCTGGAATGTACAGACCGCCGGGTTCCACTACATCCCTGAAATCGTGCATCATTCGCCCGACAAGGACAAGACCCGCGTGGCCCGCATCACAGGTCTGTATGCCTACGAGGGGGAACTCTATCTGATAGAGGAAGACCGCTCCGGGGTGAGCGTGGATGAATTCTACGATCCGTCGACCGAAGTGAAGCCGACCGTAGTCACTCTGACACCGGCCAAAGCCGCTGAACATCTGGGCGATCCGGAGTCACGCAAAGGTTTCACCCGCCAGGGCACCCTTGAGGAATGGCTGACGGTAGCCGACTGTTATTTCGAGGCTCTGGCCGAATAAAACAGGAGTCCAGTCAAGAAAAGTCCGGCGCGAAATTTGCATGTTCCGTGCCGGATTCGTATCTTTGCAAAAACCAATTCAAACATGACAAAGATTCTCTGGGTCGACGACGAGATCGACCTCCTGAAGCCACATATACTTTTCCTCAGGACAAAGGGTTTTGAGGTGGAGACGGTCAACAACGGTCCCGACGCGCTCGACATGCTCGACCGGGAACCATATTCGCTGATACTCCTCGACGAGAACATGCCGGGCCTCACCGGGCTGGAGACTCTCGGACGGATCCACCAGTCGCATCCCGACATCCCGGTGATCATGATCACCAAGTCGGAGGAGGAGAACATCATGACCCAGGCGATAGGCAACCAGATAGCCGACTATCTGATAAAGCCCGTCAACCCCAACCAGATATGGTTCTCCATCAACAAGAACCTCAATTCCGGGCGCATAGTGGCCGAACAGACCAACAGCGACTACCAGCAGGAGTTCCGGCGCATCTCGATGCTTATCAACGACGCCGCCTCGGTCGACGACTGGATGGAGGTGTACCGTCAGCTTGTGTTCTGGGAGCTGAAACTGGCCGGCACCGACAGCTCGATGGACGAGATGCTGCTCATGCAGAAGCGCGACGCCAATTCCAGCTTCTGCAAGTTTGTGAAGCGCAATTACGAGAGATGGGTGACGACCGACGACCATCCGCTGATGAGCCATGAGATATTCAAACGCCGGGTGTTTCCGATGCTGGACGCCGGAGAGAAGGTGTTTGTGGTGCTGATAGACAATTTCCGCCTCGACCAGTGGCGGGTGGTGCAGCCGCTGCTGTCGGAATGGTTTAACGTGCAGGAGGAGCTCTACACCACTATCCTGCCCACCTCCACACAGTATGCCCGCAACGCCATCTTCGCCGGACTCATGCCGCTCCAGATACAGCAGATGTTTCCCGACCTGTGGGTGGACGAGGACGAGGACGAGGGGCTCAACATCCATGAGGCCGAACTGATACAGACACAACTCGACCGCTTCCGCCGCAAGGACCGGTTCTCCTATTCCAAGCTCAACGACTCGGGAGCCGGCGAGAAGTTTCTGCGCACGATCAATTCGCTTAAGGACAACGAACTGAATGTGGTGGTGCTCAACTTCATCGACATGCTGTCGCACGCGCGCACAGAGTCGAAGATGATCCGTGAGCTTGCCAGCTCGGATGCCGCCTACCGGTCGCTGACCGAGTCATGGTTCAGGCATTCCTCCACCCTCGACATCTTCCGGCGCATCGCCGAGATGGGCTACAAGGTGATCGTGACCACCGACCACGGCACCATACGTGTGGACAACCCGATCAAGGTGGTGGGCGACCGCAACACCAACACGAATCTCCGTTACAAGGTAGGGAAGAACCTCAACTATAATCCGCGCCAGGTCTACGAGATGCACAATCCGAAAAAGTTCGGACTGCCGTGTCCGAACGTCTCATCGACGTATATCTACGCGTGCAACGAGGATTTCTTCTCCTATCCGAACAATTACAATTATTACGTGCAGTACTACACCGGCACTTTCCAGCACGGGGGGATCTCGCTTCAGGAGATGCTGGTGCCGCTTGTGACGCTTTCGCCAAAATAAAGTAGAAAGTATAAAGTACAGAGTACGGAGTAAAAGCAGATATTCGGGATGAGGAGGACTTCGTTTATATTTATATTTGTCGCTGCGTTGGCTCTGACCGCAAGCGCGGAAGCGACGACCGTCGAGAAAAAGGATTCGGCCCTGTATGCCTCGCTGCACCGGCTTGAGGCCCGTGCCGACAGTGGCGACGCGAAAGCACGCTTCGATCTGGCGAACCTTCTTGAACGTGGCTACGGACCCGTTCGTACCGATTCTGCCAGAGCTTTGCAACTCTATGCCCTCGCGGCGGAGTCGGGCTATCCTCCGGCCATGAACTACTACGGTTTCAGGCTTTTCAACGGCGACGGCGTGGCTCGCGACCGCGACAAGGGATATTCCCTCATAGAGAATGCCGCCATGAAAGGTGATCCGAAAGGAGCCGCCAATCTCGGATGGCTTCTGGCTGCCGGTGAAGAGGTGGTACCCGATCCCGAGAAGGCCGTCTACTGGCTTGAGAAGGCTTCCGATGCGGGTCTTCCGGTGGCGATGGACCAGTTAGGCTCCATCTATGCCCGCGGGCTTCCTCCTGTGGAGCCGGACACACTGCGTGCCGCATCGCTTTTTGCCCGCGCCGCGGAAGGGGGATTCCGTCAGGCCGACCGTCATCTTCTGGGGCTTATGGAAAAAAAGTGGAGTTTGCTTCCGCCTGATTCGGCTGTCAGTCTCGGTGTGAGACTCTTCACCTCCGGCAAAGCACCGGTTTCTGCGATAACTCTTTTCCGGCAGGCCGCCGCGGAAGGATCGCCACGTGCCTGGGCCCTTCTCGGAGAGGCATACGCACTCGGACGAGGTGTAGGTTATGACAACCGCGCATCCTTGGAGGCTTTCTACCGTGCCGCCTCGGCGGGTTACGCTCCGGCCCAATACATTCTGGCTGAACTGCTTGACATATTTCCCGACGCACTGACCGACATACTCGACAGTCCGCTCGACCGTGGACAGCATGCCGATGTCAACGCCGCCTCATGGTATGAGAAAGCCGCATCGGGAGGGATCACCGACGCCCGGGAGGCCCTTGAAGCCATCGTGGGCCCGGCCGGAGCCGCCTTCCTCCGCCACTGATCCATAGTAGACATAAAAATCGCCAGTCTACAGTACGTTTTTTTTTTTAGTAAAATTCGTCAGTTCATATATATTTTTTTAACTTTGCACCTTAACAACAATCTCTTAATACCTCCATCATGAAATCAGCCCAGACAGCCCGCGATATATTCCACCGCGCCGTGGCCGACTACCATACACACGACGATATCGACTTTCCAGCCCCCGCGCCTTTCCCCGCCGGTTCGCCGGAAGCCATCTTCTATGCCAAATGCTGGATCGATGCCGTGCAGTGGCATCTCGAGGATATAATCCGTGACCCGGCCATCGATCCGGTCGAGGCTCTCGCGCTCAAACGTCGTATCGACCGCTCAAACCAGGACCGTACGGATATGGTGGAGGAGATCGACACGTTTCTCCGCGACAGATACAGCGATGTGACGCCGTTGCCTGACGCCACCATCAACACCGAGTCGCCCGCCTGGGCCCTCGACCGCCTGTCGATTCTCGCGCTCAAGATATGGCACATGCGTGAGCAGACTCTCCGCAGAGATGCCGACCAGCCCCACATAGACCGCTGTCAGGCGAAACTCAATGTGCTTCTGGAACAGGAAAAAGACCTCACACAGGCCATCGACACACTTCTCGACGACATCGCCGCCGGAAGAAAATATATGAAAGTCTACCGCCAGATGAAGATGTACAACGACCCGGCCACAAACCCTGTCCTGTATAAAAAATAAGAGGTCGTTTAAAAATGCTTGTTAACGCAGAGCCGGAATCTTTGTGATGGATTTATTCCTGCGGCGAAGGAACATAGCGGGCTATGAGACTGAGCCAAAGGGATAAAGACGCGCAAAGATTCCGGAATAACGGCAGGCATTCCTGTAAAGCCTCTTTAAAAGAATTTAATGTTTTCATCTGAATGGTGTCTTTTCCGTTAATCCGCATTTACTCCTCGGTCACATATCCCGATATGCTCCCTCCTCGTAAAGTGCGGCTTAACAAAAAAATCCACCACTCTGCGTTTAACAATGATTTTTAAACAACCTCTAATTTCTCTTCATAGTATGACTTTTTAAGATTTTGCCTGTATCATCTAACGCGTGCATTCTCCTGATGGTTCAAAACGAACACAAGAGGTTGTTCAGAGATTCTTAAAAGCAATTGTCCCGCATCTGTCACAGACACGGGACAACTGTACCCCCGAGGAGAATCGAACTCCTATCTAAAGTTTAGGAAACTTCTATTCTATCCGTTGAACTACAGGGGCCTACTTACTAATTCACTTTGCAAATATTACTAACTGCAAAAGTACATATTTTATTTCTTTTGTACAAATTTCCGACGAATTTTATTGACCGGCACAGACAATATCATTATTATTTAGTAGTTTTGCAATCGATGGAAGATTCTACAACCGCCAATACTGATCTCTGTCGGCAACCTAAGGTGTCGGTGGTGGTGTGCACCTACAATCAGGAAGATACCATTGCCGTGGCTCTCGACTCCATACTGGCCCAGCAGACAGATTTCGAATTTGAGATAATAGTGGCCGACGACTGTTCGACTGACTCCACCCCCGACATCTGCGCCCGCTACGCCCGTCGCCATCCCGATAAGATACGATTCATACATAATGCCCGGAATAAAGGTGTCACCCTCAACTATTTCGATGCGATATGCATGGCCCGGGGACTTTATGTAGCCGATCTTGCAGGAGATGATATCTGGCCCGACTCCCGAAAACTCGCCGTTCAGGCTGGGACAATGGATTCCGATCCGGAGATAACTCTCTGTCACGGAGCATGGGTGATGTTCGACGACAATGGAAATGTGTGGCAGTCGGATCGACATGCAATGCCTGCCGGTAAAACTGTCCGCGACGGAAAGGAACTTCTTCCGGCCCTCATCAACCACCGCAACGGTGATTGGTTTGTGCATCTGTGCACGGCCATGTACCGCCGCGACACAGTGATGGAACTCATGACAATCTATCCTGAACTGTTCGACGGCGGATGGCCCTGCGAGGATTTCCAGCTCATCTGCATGCTGGCTTCCCAGGGCAAAATAGCCTGGATTCCCGACATTCTTCTATACTATCGGGTAGGGAATACCTCTGTCTCCTCTACTGAAGACGCCGCCAAAAACAGCCGATTCGCCTGCCGGGTGACACTGCTGACACTCGCTGTGGCCCGCAATCTCGGTTTCCAGATGAAAGAGGTGGAAAAATTCTGTCGTTTCAATCTCCAGTATGCTTCCATGCAGTCGGTCATAGCCGGTGACGCCGATTCCCATCGCTTCATGAAGTCTACCATCCATAAGGCTTTTCCGTTGAAACCCTCGGCAAAAACCCGTCTGGTGATGGCCATGACCTCCTCCCGATGGATGCGGACAGTGGCAAGAAAGCTCCACCGCCTAATAAAAAAATGAAAACATTCGGGGCCGGATAAACCTTTATGTATACAGACGGTTCATAAATATAGACGGTTCCAAATAAAAAAACATCGTTATGAAAAAGATCTACTCCATTGCCATCTGGATCGCGGCGGCGATATTTTCCCTGTCTCTAACTTCGTGCGGCGACGCATGGGCCCCGGGACCTCCTCCCGGACCGGGCAACGGTTTCTATGACTCGGCCTTGACAGGCTGTTACTGGGAGCTATGGCAGATCAACTCGCATCTTGTGAGTCCGTCGGAGACAAACTATCTTGAGTTTATCGGCAACGGCCGCGGATGGTACTATTATCTCCGCAACGGTGCTCCCTACGAGGAGAAGATGACATACTGGTGCGAATATTCCGACAACTATGTTTCCGACTACCAGATCAATATCCGGTACAGCTCAAGCTCGCCCACCACTATGAACTATTGGTTTTCATCCGGAGGCAACTATCTCTGGATGCAATGGTATTCCTACGGCTACGGAACCACTACCTACGTATACCGTGCCGTATCGCGCCTCCCGGCTCCTTTCTGACATTCTTCCCTTACCTTCTTTCTTATAAATGGAACTACCTTCATTCATGACGAATGCCCTGACAGGGATCGCCGTCCTGTCAGTAGTGGCGGCCATCGTGGGCACATATATTTTCACACGCCGGCTTATCTTTCTCAGCGGCGGTGTCACCCATGCCTGCTTCGGCGGCCTCGGTATGGGATACTGGCTCGGCATCTCTCCCGAGGCCACGGCGGCTGTCTTCGCCGTAGGCAGCTCCCTCGGTGCGGAATGGCTCACACACCGACGCGTGAGAAGCGACTCATCCATCGCCGTGATCTGGGCCGTCGGCATGGCGTTGGGAATACTATTCATCTTCCTCAGCTCGGGGTATGTGCCTGAACTCAACTCATTTCTTTTCGGGAATGTGCTCACCATCTCCACTGACGACATCATCCTTTCCGTATGCTTCGTCGTTGCCATCGCATGTTTCTATCTCTTCTTTTACAGTAGAATTGTGGCTGTGAGCTTCGACGAGGATTTCGCACGCACACGCGGACTTCCGGTGCGCTTCATCAATATTGCCATGACCGTATTCACAGCAGTGGCGATAGTGCTCGTAATCCGCATGATCGGGATAATGCTTCTTATGTCGATGCTTTCGCTGCCGCAGATGACAGCCGAACTTTTCACACGCCGCTACACGCCGCTCATGTTTCTGTCGATGGCGATATCTCTGGCAGGGGGACTTGGCGGACTTGCCATCGCATGGTTCATTTCCGTGCCTGCCTCGGCGGCGATAGTGCTTCTTCTGGCGGCCTTATATCTGGCGGCGATGGTAGTGCGAAACCTCCGCAAATGATATCGCAGGGTATGTAGACAACATGTAGAAAACCCTCTGAAAACTGTTCATAAGCCACTGTATAAAGTGAAGGGAAAGACATCCGTGTCTCTCCCTTTTCTTTTACCGCAGGTTTTTCTCTACAGTTTTCTACACCGACACCCCCGTCTGTCGCCAAGTTTTCTACCCTTTCCGGCCTCTTCTTAGAGGGAAAGTTATTAACTTTGCATCTGTCGACATGATGTAGACAAAACTGACACACGCCTGAGAGTCAGAACAGCGGCATGTTCACGCTTTGTAGATAAGACAGGGCTGAAATTCAATAACTCTTATTTCCAAATTCCGGAGATAAAAGTTATAGTAGTTTTGAACATGATTTGTTGATGTTGTGTCTTATTTATTCTTTATTCCTAATAACATTTACTTAAAATATAAACAATGATGGAAACGTCACCCGAACTTCTCAGGGAGGAGATACTGAAACTTAAGAAAGAGAAAGGTGCCCTCATCATGGCCCATTATTATCAGCGTGCGGAGATACAGGAGATAGCCGACTTCATAGGTGATTCGCTTGCCCTGGCGCAGCAGGCGGCGGCTACGGATGCTCCGGTGATAGTGATGTGCGGAGTGCATTTCATGGGTGAGACCGCCAAAATACTTTGTCCGGACAAGAAGGTGCTCATACCCGACGCCGATGCCGGATGCTCGCTTGCCGACAGCTGCGATCCGGAGGAGTTCGCCCGCTTTGTGGCCGCCCGGCCTGATCATACGGTGGTGAGCTATGTCAACACATCGGCGGCGGTGAAGGCCCATACCGACATAGTGGTGACTTCCGGCAATGCCCGCAAAATAATAGAATCACTTCCGGAGGATGAGAAGATCATCTTCGGACCCGACCGGAATCTGGGTGACTACATAAATTCCGTCAGCGGACGGCAGATGTTGCTGTGGGACGGTGCCTGCCATGTGCACGACCGTTTCTCTCTGGAGAAAATAATGGAGATGAAGAGGGAGCATCCGCAGGCGAAGGTGCTGGTGCATCCGGAATGCCGGCGGCCGCTCCAGCTCATTGCCGACAAGGTGGGTTCCACAGCCGCTCTTCTCGACTTTGCCCGTACGGACAATTCTCCCGAATATATAGTGGTGACGGAAAGCGGCATTCTTATAGAGATGCGGAAGAAGTGCCCGGAAAAGATTTTCCTGGCTGCTCCGGCGGAGGATGCCGGCTGCCAATGCAACGAGTGTGAATACATGAAGCTCAACACTCTGAGCAAACTGCGCGACTGTCTGCGCGACGGGAAGCCTGAGATCAAGGTAGATCCGGAAGTGGCCGCGAAGGCTGTGCGCCCGATAGAGAGGATGCTTGAGCTTTCGCGATGAGAGAGAAGAAAAACATACTGGAGCTGACGCGCGTCTCACTGGAGGAATATCGGTGTGCGCCGAAGCTGCCGATGGCTCTGATGGCCGACAATGTGCGGTCGATGCACAATGTGGGGTCGATGCTCCGCACCTGCGACGCCTTTATGGTGGAGGAGATGGTTCTGGCGGGGATAACCGGCTGTCCTCCTCATCCCGAGATTTCAAAGACTGCACTCGGGGCCGATGAGTCGGTGAGCTGGCGACACGTGGACGATGCTCTTGCCGAGGCGCGGAGGATGCGGGAAGAGGGCTGGAGGATAGCCGTGCTGGAGCAGACCCACGACAGCATAGAACTTGACAGTTTCATCCCCTCTCTGGACGAAAGATGGCTGATAGTGGCCGGAAACGAGGTGGAAGGTGTTGACCAGCGGATAGCGGACATGGCCGATGTGGTGCTTGAGATACCTCAGAGCGGCACCAAGCATTCCCTTAATGTGGCCGTCAGCACCGGAATAGCTCTTTTCCACTTCTATACCCGCATGCGTGCCGAGAGGTGAACGGGAGTTGCGTATGTGGAAAAAAATCGTTAATTTTGCATTTTATTAAGGAATTAGATTATATATGGCAATCCAGGAACTTAGCGAGCAGGAGATGGTAAGACGCCAGAGTCTGGCAACGCTTCGTGAGCGCGGCATCGATCCCTATCCCGCCGCGGAATTCACTGTTACAGGCCACAGCGACGAGATAAAGGAGAATTTTTCAGACGAACTTGAGCCTAAACGTCAGGTAGCCATTGCGGGCCGTATCATGAGCCGACGCATCATGGGCAAAGCCTCTTTTGTGGAGCTGCAGGATGCCTGCGGACGCATACAGGTGTATATAAGCCGCGACGATCTCTGTCCGGGCGACGACAAGGAGCTTTACAACACAGTCTTCAAGAAACTCCTCGACATAGGCGACTTCATCGGCATACGCGGTGAGGTTTTCCGCACGAAGACGGGCGAGATCTCCGTTCATGCGCGTGAACTCACTGTGCTCTCCAAGAGTCTGCGTCCCCTTCCTATAGTGAAGATGAAGGAGGGTCAGGCCTACGATGCCTTTACCGATCCGGAGCAGCGTTACCGCCGTCGCTACGTTGATCTGGTGGTAAACAAAGGGGTGAAAGATATCTTTCTGAAGCGTACACGGATGTTCAACTCCATGCGCGAGTATTTCAACTCACACGGATATGTAGAGGTGGAGACTCCTATTCTGCAGTCTATCCCCGGAGGTGCGGCCGCACGTCCGTTTATCACGCATCACAACACCCTCGACATACCTCTTTATCTCCGCATAGCCGACGAACTGTATCTGAAACGTCTGATAGTAGGCGGTTTCGACGGTGTATATGAGTTTTCCAAGAACTTCCGCAACGAAGGGATGGACCGTTCGCACAATCCTGAGTTCACATGCATGGAGATATATGTGGCCTATAAGGACTACAACTGGATGATGGACTTCACCGAGAAGATGCTGGAAAAGATATGCATGGATGTCAACGGCACCACGGAGGTGAAGGTGGGCGACAACGTCATATCATTCAAGGCTCCTTATCCGCGTGTCACCATGGCCGAGGCCATAAAATGCAAGACAGGTTTCGACATCACCGGCAAGACCGAGGAGGAGTTGCGTGCGTTCTGCAAGGAATCCGGGATAGAGGTGGAGCCTTCGATGGGGAAAGGAAAACTGATCGACGAGATTTTCGGCGAGAAATGCGAGGGATGTTTCATCCAACCGACATTCATCATCGACTATCCAATAGAGATGTCGCCGCTCACCAAACGTCATCGTGACAATCCGGAGCTTACCGAACGTTTTGAGCTGATGGTCAACGGTAAGGAACTGGCCAACGCCTATTCGGAGCTTAACGATCCTATCGACCAGTATGAGCGTTTCGTGGATCAGATGCGTCTGGCCGACAAGGGAGATGATGAGGCAATGGTGATAGACCACGATTTTATCCGCGCTCTGGAATACGGCATGCCGCCGACATCCGGCATGGGCATAGGTATGGATCGTCTGGCGATGCTGATGACCGGCCAGACCACCATTCAGGAAGTATTGCTCTTCCCGCAGATGAGACCTGAATCATGAATCTTTTAGATTCATGATTCAGGTCTAAAGTATGAAGTATTAAGTATAAAGTAAAAAATACTTCATACTTAGTACTCAATACTTAATACTTAGTAAAGGTGAATTTAGGCCGAATAGCTATGATAGGGTCGGGAAGCTGGGCTACTGCTCTGGCCAAGCTGCTGCTCGACAACAATGACCGTCTTATATGGTACTTCCGTAGTGCGGAGCGTATCGACGATTTTATAAAATATAAGCGCAACATGAGTTATCTGTCGGACGTGGTGTTCGACACGGCCCGTATTGACTTCACATCCGACATCGACGAGGCCTGCCTGAAGGCCGATACGATAGTGATATGCGTTCCTTCCCCGTTCGTGAAGGGGGAGGCCGAGAAGATCACTACCGACATATCGGTCAAGAACATAGTGTCGGCTGTCAAAGGTATAGTACCCGACGACAACATGATAGTCACTGACTGGTTTGTGGAGCGTTTCGGCTGCGACGTGGCCAATCTTATGGTGATAGGTGGTCCGTGCCATGCCGAGGAGGTTGCTCTCGACCGTCTGAGTTATCTCACCATTGGCGCGCGCGATGAGGAGAAAGGACGTGCTTTTGCCTCCTGTATAGCCGGAAAGAAGCTGAAGACCATCCTTTCTTCCGATGTAGAGGGTATAGAGTATGCCGCTGTGCTTAAAAATGTATATGCCATAGCCGGAGGAGTGGTTAGCGGCATGAAGATGGGAGACAATTTCATGGCCATGCTCGCGTGTAACGCCGCGCGGGAGATGCGCCGTTTCATCGATACCGTATCGCCGATGGAAAACCGCGACGTGTGTCTGTCGGCCTATCTGGGCGACCTGCTTGTGACGGCCTATAGCCGCTTCTCGCGCAATCATAATTTCGGCTCCATGATAGGCAAGGGCTACGGCGTGAAGGCGGCCATGATGGAGATGGAGATGGTGGCCGAGGGCTACTATGGCACCCGGTGCATGCATCAGATCAATAAAAAGGTGAATGTGAGCATGCCCATCATGGAATGCATGTATTCCATCCTCTATCAGGGTGTGACTCCCCGCCGCGCCATCCGCAACATCACCTCCGTGCTTGAATGAACTTTCCACTTCGCGCGGACATTTTATAATTTACAGGTAAAACCCTATATTTTATAGGTAAAAACTCTTAAGATACAATGAAAACATTAGGCATAGACATCCGGCATGCTCTTTATTTCGCCGGTGAGAATAGATATGAGGCAATGGAGGAGAAAGCCGTAGGAGCGATCTCCACATTGGATGAAGGCACAGGCGCGGGTTCGGATTTTCTCGGTTGGGTGAAACTTCCTTCCGCGACTCCCGACTGTCTGTTGACAGATATAAAGGCTACCGCCGATATTCTCCGCAAGGAGTGTGAATATGTGGTGTGTGTCGGCATCGGAGGGTCGTATCTCGGTGCAAAGGCCGTGATTTCGGCACTTTCCGACAGCTTCGCCGACTATCATGCTCCCGTGCAGGGAAATCCGAAAGTATTGTTTGCCGGACAGAACATCGGTGAGGAATATATCCACGATCTGAAAAATCTCCTTTCCGGACACACATTCGGCATAATTGTCATCTCAAAATCGGGCACCACCACCGAACCGGCCATAGCTTTCCGTATGCTGAAAGATATGCTCGTGGCCCAATGCGGTGCCGACAAGACCCGTAAACTGATAGTGGCCATCACCGATGAAAAAAGAGGTGCGTTGCGCACTCTTGCCGATCAGGAGGGTTACAAGACCTTTGTCATCCCCGACAACGTCGGCGGACGTTTCTCTGTGCTGACTCCTGTCGGACTTCTTCCTATCGCCGTGGCAGGCCATGATATCACAAAACTGATCGCCGGTGCCGTCGGGATGGAGAGCGACACACTCCGCCCCTCTGCCGACAATCCGGCGCAGACGTATGCATGCATGCGCAACGCTCTGTATGAAAGCGGCAAGAAGATAGAGCTTCTTGTCAATTTCAATCCAAAGCTGCACTATTTTTCCGAATGGTGGAAACAGCTCTACGGCGAAAGCGAGGGGAAAGACCACAAGGGAATATTCCCTGCATCGGTGGACTTCACCACCGACCTGCATTCCATGGGCCAGTGGATCCAGCAGGGAGAACGCACCATCTTCGAGACCGTCATCAGTGTGAAGCAACCGGCAGTGGAGGAACGCATACCGTCCGACGCGCAGAATCTCGACGGCATAAACTATCTTGCCGGAAAGCGGGTTGACGAGGTGAACAAGATGGCCGAACTCGGCACATGTATCGCACACGTGGACGGCGGTGTGCCAGTCATCAGAATAGAAGTCCATTCACTCGACGAATACACACTCGGCCAGCTCATCTACTTCTTTGAGCGTGCCTGCGGCATCAGCGGCTACCTCTTGGGAGTCAATCCGTTCGACCAGCCGGGCGTAGAGGCCTACAAGAAAAACATGTTCGCGCTACTTGGCAAACCCGGCTACGAGAAAGAGACCGAAGCCATTGCCGCCCGTCGCGACTCATTTGAGTCATAAACAAAATGAGGTTTTGTGTAATAGGTTGTTTAAGAATCATTCTTAAACAACCTATTAACCTAATTTATTTTTGAGTTTGCGAATTTCGGATCCTACAAAACTGAATATTTCCTTTCCAATAAAAATTGTTCCGTGGAAAACAACGTAGGGTTTCCATTGTCTTGTCTGGAAAAGTTGGATTCAGTGTTTATTATTGCATTATCTATGCATGCCGGATCTTTCTGAAAATCGAATCCTCCGGCAATAAGACCGTTTACAAAAGCCTTCACCGACGGACATTCTTTAACGGTATTCTCATCCGGTAATGTATTGTAGTGATGGTAATAAAGTCATATCTCAAAGCATGGGTTGCTCTGTGCGACATTCCATGCCCGATATGGTTTCACCTCACTGTATTTACGGACAATATTGTCGTTCTAATCTACACAGAAATCCCGAAGAGGCTGAATCTTACCCTCCTTTTCCCATGAATCCGTGTCAATGGCAAACCATACCTGATCCTTTTGCTTGAAATCAAGTGAATATCTCCCGGTTTCCGACAACAGGGTCAGCTGGGCCAAATCCATAAGTTTCAAAGGATCTGTGCCTTCTTCTGGCGGAATAACAATCAATTGCAGGTTGGAGGACAAACCTTCAAAGAAACTGAAATAGTTCTTCTCCGTCTCCGCGCCTTCGCACACGATATAGATTTTGCTGGCATCCTTCGATGGCTCGCGTTTGGTATAGTCTTTCCGTCTCGTTATCATATCACCATTTTAAGTCTGAAAGATTTGAAAGGAAAGGAATGCCGCCATAACGTCCGTTGAGATAGCCGTTCTCAATATTGGCAGTCTTGTGGATGTTATAGTCGCTCAGCGGATAAAGCTGGGTTGACTGGTTCACATCTTTCTGTGCAAACCATATCTCGTCGGGACGGAAGATATTCTGGTCAAGCAGACAGCTCTCGTGAGTCGTGAATATAATTTGACCCTGCGCATCCCGGCTCTCCGAAATCTTGCGCATTATGCTCTTGATCATTATCGGATGTATGCTCCGCTCGATCTCGTCTATTACAAACACGCCGCCTTTGCGAAGAATCGAATACAGTAGAGGCATATACTCGATAAGTCGCCGTGTGCCGTCGGATTCCTCGCGAATGTTCAATCCAATCTCCTTCCCGTCGGAATTCTTATGAACGGCCATCAGGGATTTCAGCATCACAACGCCGTTCTCCATTATTATCGTGAACAGGTCAATTGTCTGAGGCTTGCCGGGATTCGACTTGGCTGCATTGTATACTGTTCTTAGAGATGGCTTATCCTTTACATCTTCCTCATTGAGGACCAATGTCTGAACCTGAAGGGAGGAAATACCTGTATTAAGCTCGGGGACAATCTCATTTACCAAGGAAGCGAATTCAGTATCCTTTTCAAGAAGATAAGGCAATGCTTCCACCGCCATTGTCGGTGCTATCACCTGGAGTCGGGGAAACCAGTCAAATGCCGTCCTTACGATCGGCAATTCCTCGGGATAGTAACGTCCGAAGAAAGACAATGCAAGCATATCGGGCCGGATTACACGGCTTATGGCATCCAGAAAAACATCGGCGGATTTCTCACTACCACCGGATGTGAAGAATTCAGGAGAGACCTCAATATTCTTGTCTTTGCGTGTGAATATTGAAGTGTCCTTTGATTTGCCACTTATGGACAGGTCTTCCTCCTGTATCTTCATGCCGTTGAATACGACATGATAATAGAACACCTGGCATCCCGTAAAGAATTCCACCGCCAACTCGGACGGGCGCGAATGCCCCTCCCTGTCGAGTTTGAAATATAGGTCATCGGATATCTGGAGATCTCCGAGTTTCTCCGACATTACCATTGCCCTTAGCAAAGAGATACATTTGAGCATATTGCTCTTGCCCGCTCCGTTCGCTCCGTAAATGGCGGTCATACGCAACACGGTAGCGTGGTTGCATACCACCTTGTGCCAGTCGTGACTGTGGCTTTTGCTCGAAGGGAACGTGTTGAACTCAACAGCATCCTTGAAAGACATTATGTTTTCGGCTGCGAATCGTAGTAGCATGGCTGATAACGTTTGATTTCAACGGCAAAATTATAAATTAGTTCTTATATTAACAAATATTATGGCTTAATAGTTTTTTGATTCCGTTAAATACTAACGGAATATGGTTGTTAGAACTCTATCCAATTTCCAAACCTGATGACGTTTCTGAAATTTCGGGTTATCTGGTGAAGGCGTGGAGCAGGTCCCAGTAGGCGGGATAGGATTTGTTCACTACTTCGGGATGGTCTGTCTCCAGTCCGCAGGGGATGACGAGTCCGAGGGGAGCGAGACTCATGGCGATGCGGTGGTCGCCGTGACTGTCTATCGTTATTTTCCCCTCGCTCAACGGAACTATTTTTCCGTCCCATAAGAGGGCGTCTGTGTGCGTTGTGAGTGCGAATCCGCATTTCCCGAGTTCGGAGGCAAGTGCCGTCAGGCGGTCGCATTCCTTATGGCGCAGATGGCCTATTCCCCGTATCTCAAACCGTGTGCCTGTCCCGCAGCAGGCGGTGGCGAAGGCGGGTACAAGGTCGGGTGTGTCGGTCATGTCAACCGAGATGTAGTCTTTTCGCGGACCTCCGGAACGTATCAGGGCTGACCCATCGTCGTGAAATTCGGTGGTCACGCCGAGGCAGGAGAAGAGTGCGGCACAGGCGGCGTCGCCCTGGACGGATTTTCCGGGGGCGCACAGGTCGGTTGTTCGGACTTCGTGTCCGGGAGAAAACGATAGGAGTTCGTAGAGGTATGATGCTGCGCTCCAGTCGGATTCCACGGCATATCTTTCGGGTGCGGCGTAGCCTCCGGGTGAAACCTCCACCCGGTTTTCCGACAGCTGGACCCGAACGCCGAAATGCTCCATGACGCGTGCTGTCATGGTGATGTATGGATATGATACGGGGCGCGTGCGGAATCTTATTTCCAGTCCTCTCTCCCACTGCGGGGCGGCAAGCATGAGCGCGGAGACGAATTGCGAGCTGATCGTGGTGTCGACCTCTGTGGCCCCTCCGGTCAACCGTTTGCCTCTGACATGGAAAGCGTTGTCCGAGAGGGATATGTCGGCTCCAAGCGACCGCAGTGCGTCGACAAGCGGCAGCGACGGACGGCTCATGAGCTGGCGTGATCCTTCCACTGTCACGTCTGTTCCGGGGATGGAAGCTGCTGCTGCAAGGAAAAACCGCATCGATGCGGCTCCGTCGCCGATATATATATGTAACGGTTTGGCATAGTCGTGTCGGGATGTCGAGAGGATGGAGAAGGCTCTGTCCAGATGGCGGGTGTCATCGCAGTCCGACAGGTTTGTCAGAGCGGCGGCCGTGGGGGCAAGTGCGTTTGCTGTCAGTGCGCGTGCGGATATGCTTTTTGATGGAGGAAACACGGGGCGAAGTATTGAGTATTAAGTACAAAGTATTAAGTACAAAGTAGAGAGTTTATAAGTATTATACTTAGTACTCAGTACTCAGTACTTTATACTTTATTTAATCCTTTGGTATTAAAGAAAATAAGCGGTCTATTCTCTCGAACTGACCGCTTGGTGAGTTATTTGTCCTTGTTCGTGGGCGATTACGGATTCGAACCGCAGACCCTCTGCTTGTAAGGCAGACGCTCTAAACCAGCTGAGCTAATCGCCCGGACAAAAAGTCGTTGGGAATACGACCAAAAAACTTAAAACCATTAATTTTGAAAAAACGTGGGCGATTACGGATTCGAACCGCAGACCCTCTGCTTGTAAGGCAGACGCTCT
>CANEHE010000042.1 GCA_947427285.1 uncultured Porphyromonadaceae bacterium | reverse complement strand
CAGACCTCTCTACAAGCCGAAATTTGATATTTTCAAATTTTTGTCATGTACTTAGAAATAATGTTTTGAATTTTAGAGGGTTTATGCAAGTAAGTAATCAGATTAAAACGGTGATAAATGATTGTCCGTAGAATATAGTTTTGGCCGCGCGACACACAGTGAATGGTATCGCGCGGCCAGAATAATTAAGCTCAGTGGGCGGATCAGCCTACAGATGAGCCTGGTGTCACTTCGCCGTGAGGACCGATGACAATGAGCCGTCCGTCGGAGTTCTGCGCCGAGAGTATCATTCCTTCCGATACGACTCCTTTCAACTTGCGGGGCTCAAAGTTAGCGATGAAGCAGACCTCTTTGTCGATCAGATCTTCAGGTTGGTAGTATTTTGCTATGCCGCTGACTATTGTGCGGCGGTTCATGCCATCGTCGATCAGGAAGCGCAGGAGCTTGTCGGCTTTGGGAACTTTCTCACACTCCAGAACACGTCCGACCCTGATGTCAAGTTTCTCAAATGTACCGAAGCCGACAGTCTCTTTCACCGGCTCCGGCTTCCATGCCGCCAGCTGGTTTTTCTTTTTCGCCTCCAACAGTTTGCCGATCTGAAATTCAACAGTGGAATCCTCAATCTTTTCGAAGAGGAGTTCCGTTTCGCCGAGTCTGGTACCGGCGGGAACGAGATCCGGTTGAGCGGTCATACCCCAACTGAGTTTACCGAGGCGAAGCATACGGCTCAATTTCTCCGACATGAAAGGGAGGAACGGCTCAAACACTACAGCAAGTATACCGCATATTCTGATCGCGGTGTTGAGTATTGTTTTCACCCGTTCGGGATCGGTCTTGATGAGTTTCCAGGGTTCCGAGTCGGCAAGATATTTGTTGCCGGCACGGGCAATGTTCATTGCTTCGCGGAGTGCCTCGCGAAAACGGAAATTGTCAAGGTTTTCGCCCACGGCCTTTACTGCCCGCTCTATCTCGGCCAGTGTGTCAAGGTCGAACTGTTCCGGTTTACCGGCTTCGGGGACTTCGCCTCCGTAATATTTGCCCACAAGCACCACGGCGCGGTTGATGAAGTTGCCGAGGATGGCCACCAGTTCCGAATTATTGCGTGTCTGGAAGTCTTTCCAGGTGAAATTATTATCTTTTGTCTCAGGAGCATTGGCCGTAAGCACGTAGCGGAGGGTGTCCTGCTTGCCGGGAAGTTCCTGGAGATATTCATGCAGCCAGACAGCCCAGTTGCGGGATGTGGATATCTTGTCGTCTTCCAGATTGAGAAATTCATTTGCAGGCACATTGTCTGGCAGATTGTATGAGCCGTCAGCCATGAGCATTGCCGGGAATACGATGCAGTGGAACACAATATTGTCCTTTCCTATGAAGTGGAGCATTCGTGTCTCCGGATCTTTCCACCAACGGGTCCAGTCATCTCCCACACAATCCACCGTGTTTGAGATGTATCCTATCGGGGCATCAAACCACACATAGAGGACCTTTCCCTCAGCCCCATCTACGGGGACCGGAATACCCCAGTCGAGATCGCGACTCACGGCACGGGGCTGAAGACCGAGGTCGAGCCATGATTTACATTGGCCATAGACATTGGTTTTCCACTCCTTATGTTCTTCAAGAATCCATTGGCGGAGTTTCGGTTCCCATTTGTCAAGAGGAAGATACCAGTGGGAGGTTTCCCGCATCACCGGCACATTTCCGGTGATCGCCGAACGGGGATTGATGAGGTCGGTGGCATTGAGACTTGTGCCGCATGCCTCGCACTGGTCGCCATACGCGCGTTCGTTGCCGCAGTGGGGGCACGTTCCAGTCACATAACGGTCAGCAAGAAACTGTCTCGCTTCCTCGTCGTAGAGCTGTTCGGAAGTTTTCTCTATGAATTCCCCTTTTTCGTAAAGACGCCGGAAAAAGTCGGAGGCCATGCGTCGGTGAGTGTCAGAGGTGGTACGCCCATAGACGTCGAAAGATATGCCAAGCTCCTTGAAACTGTCCTTTATGATATTATGGTAGCGGTCCACGATGTCTTGTGGCGTCACTCCTTCGGCTTTGGCCTTTATCGTGATGGGCACACCGTGTTCGTCACTGCCACCTATGAAGAGCACCTCCTCGCCTTTCAGGCGGAGATAGCGGGCATATATGTCGGCAGGAACGTATACTCCGGCCAGATGGCCGATATGCACCGGCCCGTTGGCGTATGGGAGGGCCGTAGTGATAAGGGTACGTTTGAAATTCTTTTGCATGGCTGTTTATGTCTGAAATGCAAAATTAGTAAAAACCCTTCATATACGGGTACTTTTACACAAGTTCCTTCGATAAAATTTCAATACAAAGCATACTGTTCATGCAGTATTTAATGCTTTACCGTATCTATCAAGTGAACTTGGAAAGCAAAAGTATCTATGCAGATAAGGCACAAAGACAGATCAATATATTTCTCAGAACTCTCAAAAACCACAGAGAGATATTTCATGCCGTATATTAATCAAATAATTTCAATTAAATCAACAACCAACATCCTTGAAGTCGGATGTGGAGAGGGGGGGGGAATCTATTCCCATTCGCAAAAATAGGATGTAAGGTATGCGGTATAGATATATCTGAAAATCGTATAAATCAGGCGAAATCAATTTATAGGCAAAATAATGTATCCGCCGAATTTATATGCTCGGATATATTCAAATATGATTTTCATAACCGGAAATTCGATTTAATTATATGCCACGATGTCATTGAACATATTGAAAATAAACACAAACTCATCACACTGTTACATCATCTTCTTACGACTAATGGTATCATATTTTGCGCGTTTCCTCTTTGGCAAATGCCATTCGGAGGCCATCAGCAGATCTGTCGGAGTCGAATACTTTCACATTTGCCATTCATACATCTGTTGCCTGCGTCAATTTATCGCCGTATGCTGATATTGTTCGGAGAGAGCAAAGAGTGTGTAACCGAATTACTGGCGATAAAGGAAACGGGCCTGAGTGTAGAAGAATTTCGAACCCTGATTAAATCAAGCGTTCTGAAAATATCACAGGAAACATTCTGGTTCATTAACCCACACTATCAACAAAAATTTGGTTTTACGCCTATAAAATTGAGAAGAATCAACAAGTTACGTTATCTGAGAAATTTCTTAACCACCTCATATTGGTGCATCCTTACACACGAAATTTGAAGCGCATCACCGTCGAGGATATGCTTCCGGTATATTCAATCTTCTATAGGAATCAGGTTATGACATCATCGGGATAAAAGCAAACACGTTGATTGTCACTATGATAATCAACGTGTTTGCTTTTAGTCGGGGTGACAAGATTCGAACTTGCGACCACACGCCCCCCAGACGCGTACTCTAACCGGGCTGAGCTACACCCCGAAAGCGGCTTAATCAAGACCAACCGGTATCTGCTTTTTTCATGGATACCATCACTTTAGGCTTAACCCTTAGCGGGGGTGCTTGATTTAAGCGGTGCAAAGTTACTCACTTTTTATCCAAGCATCCAAATTTTGACAGATAATTTTTATGAATTTAACTAAATTTTACAATTTGACATTTCTGTTTTGTGATAGTCTGTGGCTGCGACATATTTTTTTGAAGGAAACTTTGGAGGTTAGTCATATTCTACTTAATTTTGCCTCTACAAAACTGGCAAGTCCAGTTTTTATTTTTGAATATAACGACAGTATATGGATAGAATCGATAATCTCGACAGGGTAATCCTTAATCTTCTGATGAACAACGCGCGCATCCCTTCGAAGGATGTGGCTGATGCCTGCGGGGTGTCACGTGCGGCCATTCATCAGAGGATGGCCAAACTTATTGATACGGGGGTGATAACCGGATCCAGTTATCAGGTGGACCCCTCCAAGCTCGGCTATCATACTACTACTTTTATCGGGGTATCGTTGAGGAAGGGGTCGCTTTACCATGAAGTGGTGAAAGAGCTGGAGAAGATACCCGAAGTGGTGGAGTGCCATTATACCACAGGGCCATACTCCATGTTTATCAAGGTGTATGCCAAAGACAACAACCATCTGATGACTCTCCTCAACAGCTGTATTCAGAATATTGAGGGTGTCATAGCCACCGAGACGCTTATCTGTCTTGAGAGAAGTCTCTGCCGTCATATCTCTGTCGCTATGGATGAGAATGAGGCTGCCCATAAGGAGGCACTTGCAGCTGCAAAAAAGACGTTGGCTTCAAAAAGCAAAGAGAAGAAACGCCCAGGGCGCAAGAAGGGTTCGACCAATAAAAGATCAATTATCAGGAAAACGGAATAATTTACCGGAAAATTCCCCCTATAACCATCAAAGATGAAACGTAACGTTATATATACCGTATTGGCTGCGCTGCTTCTGGCGGTTGTGGCTATTTTTTTCTTTTACCCTGATGATGTTCAGGGGAATGTGCTCCAGCAGCATGACATGATCTCCGGAACAGCCAATGGTCAGGAAGTGACAGCCTACAGGGAATCGACAGGTGAACATTCCTATTGGACGGATTCGCTTTTCGGAGGCATGCCGACATTTCAGATCTCTCCGAGATATGCGGCCAACTCCATGCTCGGATGGATCGGAAAGCTCTACGGACTGTGGCTTCCGTCACCGGCAAATCTGCTTTTCAGCATGATGCTCGGATTTTTCATCTTATGTCTGTGCATGGGATTCAGATGGAGTGATTCCCTGTTTGGCGCGGTGGCATGGGGACTATCCACTTATTTCATCATCATCATCGGTGCCGGACATATCTGGAAGTTTATGGCGTTGAGCTACATACCGCCTACATTGGGAGGCATGGCCCTGTGTTATCGGGGGAAATATATTGCCGGTACTGCGATTGCTGCTCTTTTCGCAGCCTTGCAGATATGGAGCAACCATATACAGATGAGTTACTATTTCGTCTTCGTCGCTCTCTTCATGGCGGTCGCATGGCTTATTGTCGCGGCAAAGGAGAGAAAGATGGGACGATGGTGTGTCGCCACCCTGTGTGTGGTGGTGGCCGGATTACTGGGTGTGGCTGCAAACTCCGGCAATCTGTATAACACCTACGAGTATTCGAAAGAGACTGTGCGCGGCCGTGCCACAGAACTCAAAACCGACGATACGGCTGCCGCCCGGGGTATGGACCGTGACGCCATCACCGCATGGAGCTACGGTATCGACGAGACATGGACACTGCTTATCCCCAATGTCAAAGGAGGAGCCACAATAAAACCCGAAGGGGCCGAGAACAGAATCCTTTCTGTGGCCGACACCGACAAGGCTTCGGATTTTTATCTTGAACCGGGAGAGCAACAGTTTCTCCAGCAATGGCCCCAGTATTTCGGCGACCAGCCTATGACAAACGGCCCGGTATACGTCGGAGCATTCGTATTGATACTCGCGATTCTCGCCCTGCTGACAGTGTCGGGACCCATGAAATGGTGCCTGTTTGGTGTAAGTGTTCTGGCTGTGGCCCTTTCGTGGGGACATAATTTTGCTCCGCTCACGAATTTCTTCATCGACAATTTCCCGATGTACAATAAATTCAGAGCGGTGTCGAGTTTTCTGGTCGTCGTGGAGTTCACATTGCCGCTTCTGGCTGTGATGTGTGTGAAGCGGATGGCGGATGATCCGGATTATCTGAACAAGAACAAGTGGACATTCTATGCTGTGTGCGGATTGGGGATGGCTATCTGTCTTATCGGCTGGATCGCCCCATCGGTATTCGGGCAGCCTTTCAGTGCCCAGGAAACCCAACAGCTTTCCGAAGCGGGAGCATTCTCAAATCCTCAGTATGCCAATGTACTGGCTGCCATACGCGACTCAAGGCTGTCGCTGGTGTCGGCAGACTGTCTGCGCAGTTTCTTCTTTATTCTCGCCGGATCGCTCATCACATGGCTGTATCTACGCAAGGCTTTCAGAAGCCCGGCTGTATTCTCCTGTGCTCTCGCGGCGTTGGTCCTTATAGATCTGTTCTCTGTCAACAAACGATATGTGAACACTGATAATTTTGTGGAACCGGAGGCACGCTCGGCAGTCTTCACTCCAGCGGTTGCCGATCAGGAAATACTCAAAGACAAGTCAAACTTCCGGGTGATCGATGTGAAACGTTTCAGCTCGGCAGAGCCTTCATATTTCCATCATGCGGTAGGAGGATATCATGCGGCTAAACTCACCCGTTACAACGACCTGATAGAACATCAGATCATGAAGAACAACATGGGTGTACTGAATATGCTCAACACCAAGTATTTCATCCTCGGCGACTCGGAATATCAACAGAATCCGGAAGCTCTGGGCAACGCCTGGTTTGTGGACCGTATCGATTATGTAGGAAATGCAGATGCCGAGATGTCAGCTCTGGATTCGCTCGATACACGTCATGCAGCTGTGGCCGACCGCAAATTCGCCACAATGCTTGGAGAAGCCTCTCCGAAACAACCTGGCGACACTATCTATGAGACAAAATATGCGCCCAACCGGTTGAATTATCGTATGCGCAGTGCCAACGGCGGTGTGGCAGTCTTCAGCGAGATCTATTTCCCCTGGGGCTGGACAGCTACTATCGATGGCAAAGAGGTGCCTATCGGTCAGGTGAACTATGTGCTTCGTGCCTTGAGAGTTCCGGCAGGTGAGCATAACATCCAGTTCGAATTTGATCCAAAATCGATCCGCGTTACTGAAAGAGTGTCTACGGTGTCGATTGTCATCATCTATGTTCTATGCGCCGGTGCGTTGGCTGTTTTCGCTATCCGGCTTGTCAGACGCAGAAAAAAAGAGCATGCGGAATAATGGCCGGATGGTTTCTGCATTTTGCTGAGGAATACAAACGGGCACGCCACACCTACGGGTTTGGCGTGCATTCACCGTATGCATACAATCTCGTCCGACTGCTCCGCATGCGGCGTGATGTCGGGTTTTATGCCGATGGAGAGATTTCGGAGGCGGCATTGTCGGAAAGCGGATCGCGGCTTCGTGCCACGGCCTTGAGATTTCATAGACTGTGTTCTGCTTTTACTGAGGGTAGAGTCTACGTGTCTCCGTCAGCTCCGGCCGCCATCGGTCTGGCAGCTACGCTTGCATCGTCACGGCTGAAAATGATTGACAACGTATCCGAAAATCAGAAATTTGATGTCGGGTATTTCCGGATGAAGGATATTCCTCTCCCCGCACTGGAAGGAATCCTTTCCTCAGGATGTCCGTTGGCCATGGTTGAAGGTCTTTCCGAGATTGAAGCATGTGCGACAGCGCGTAAGGCTGGCACATCACTGCTCCTGACCGGTCCACGTATGGCGATTTTCGTACGTCGGCAAGGGATGCGTCCTGTCAGTTATACTGTAAGAATATGAATCCCGGAAAGATAAGCCGGAAAAAGCTACGTGACGACTTTGCAGCGCATCTTCGTCTGGAACGTGGTCTGGCCGAAAACAGCATCGAGGCCTATTGCCGCGACGTAGATCATTTTTTTCAGTTCCTCTCAAATGTCTCAACCCCGCTGGAGGAGGTCTCCGATTCGGATATACATGAATTTCTGGCCACACTCCATGAGTTAGGTATACAGCCCAGATCACAGGCCAGAGTTCTGGCTGGATTGCGCTCGTTTTTCCGGTATCTGCGCATGGAAGGGATGTTGGAAACAGATCCGACCGAACTGGTTGAAATGCCCCGTCTGCCAGACCGACTGCCGGATGTGCTTACGGTGGAGGAGATTGATGCCATGGTCAATGCCATAGATTACACAAAGGCGGAAGCTCTGCGGAATCATGCCATAATCGAGACTCTATATGGAAGCGGTCTGCGTGTCAGCGAACTTATAGGATTGCAGATAAGCCATATAAATTTTGACGAAAGGTATCTCCTTGTGGAAGGAAAAGGAAGCCGGCAGCGGCTTGTACCTCTTTCGGACTCAAGTGTCGGACTGATACAGGAATATATGGCCACTGACAGGGCCGGCATGACAGTCAAGAAAGGGAATGAGGATATTCTTTTTCTTAATCGTCGTGGAGGTCGGCTTACAAGAGTAATGGTATTCTATGTGGTCAGGAATCTGGCTGTCTTCGCAGGGATAATGAAGAAAGTAAGTCCGCACACCATCCGTCACTCATTCGCCACCCATCTTCTTGAAGGAGGAGCAAATCTCCGGGCCATACAGGAGATGCTGGGCCATGAATCCATCGCCACCACAGAGATATATGTGCATCTTGACCGGAGCCGTCTGCGCGAGGAACTCCTCACCCATCATCCCCATTATACGCGGCATCAGTAGGAATAACCGGTAGGATTGTTTCTGCGTCGTTTCTTCTGATTGGGGTCGAACGGATTGGCCGTAGGATCGAAATATCCGTCCTCTTCCTCCAATTCCTCTTCCGGATTGGTATCTGTGTTTTTGCGACGTTTTTCCTCCTCGTACTTGGCTTTCCGTATTTCGGCAGGTTTCTGAAGGTCGAGAGCGATAGCCGTGATGTCCCAGATCTGTTCTGAATCCCAGTTTTTCTTCAATGTGATTTTCTTCGGGAAATACCACACCACCTCGGGCTGCCGCAGAGCATTGAAGTCACCTGTGTCATATTCACCGTTGCCGTTATAGTCCTCTACCAGTCGGGCATAATATTGTCCCGGAGCGACATTGGTGAAAAGAGCATATCCACCTTTTACAGGAGCCGTGCGCAAGGGAGCGTCCGAACGATTGAGCAGTTCCACGAAAGCGGGTGTTTCCGGAGGCAGACCGCTCACCACAAAACGAAGATTGGAATAGTCCTCCTCTTTCTTGACTGTGAATTCATGTTGCTGCGGACGCGTGAAAAGTCCATAGATACCCGTGACTGCGATAGAGTCGGCGGTCAGACGGTATGTCTGGCCGTATTCCCATGGATATTTTATCAGATACTTCCTCGGGCTAAGGGTATCGGCACGTTCTATTTCCCATGGAACAGGCACATCCTTCCATAAAGTGTCCTGCTTCTGTTCAAGATGGAATTTCTGTCGGACAATTGTGTCGACAGGAGTGCCGAATTCAAACCGGATAGGGGCGTAAACCTCGTGAGAGGAGGAACCTGAGACATTGAAATCAAGAAACTTAATTTCCGGGGTAATGTCAGCATCTTCCTCTTTTTTCTTTTTCTTGATGGCCTGAGGTTTCAGACGTTTTGTGATAAGCCGCAGGGTGTCGTTGACAAGCGAAAGGGTCTGTGCGGAATCTGTGCGCAGATATTTCGCAGCCACGCGGAGTGTGTCAGTGAGGATAAGGCTTTGAGGTTTCAGCCAATATGTAAGAGTATCGTTATAACGAGATTTTTCAAGTATATACCAGTCTTTCATCGCCGGAGCCCCGACAACCGACAATTCCGGGGGTGCGGCGGCTCTGGTGTTGAATATAAGGGATATGCGGGTCGAATCCACCCGATTGTTGTCTGTGAGATACTGAGGTTTGTATTCGGTATTGAAGGCATTGAGAAGAATGTCGTTGGGAAGAAAACGGGTGTATGTACGGCTTACGACCGTGTCGAGCCTGTGTGTCAGAGGATCAAATATTGAGTCGATGGTCTCGGCCTGTTCGGAAGTCGGGGAGACAAAGAAGTCATAGAATGCGATGTCTTCGGCCGGATTATCCCACCGATAGTCGTTGTTGAGATCACCAAGGGCGAAAATCCTGTATTTTCCGGGCTTAAGTCCCCGGATAGTGAACCGGCCGTGGTCATCTGTCTTCGTGATCCTTTCCAGAGGAAGTTTACTGAAAGCAGAGTCTTCCGGATTGGAATGTATGCCGACGAGCATCTCCTGCCGTGGCTCAAGATCTCTCGCGTTAAGTACTACTCCGGATATCCTGAGCGAGTCGATTTCCGGTCCGGTGGAGAAAGTCAGGCTGAATCCATTGAGCTTGTTGGCCTCATTGTTGTCCTCTATGGAATTACCGAAGTCAATGTTGTAGGTAGTGTTCGGGATCAGCGAGTCGGCAAACTGTACTGTAACACGCTTCCCCGATGATGATACTCTCGGAGTTTCCTTTGAAGACGGCGAGACTGTCACCTTTGTAAAGGCATCCTTCACATTGACAAGTTCGTTGAAATCGATAGTCACTCTGCGACCGTTGAAATTCACAGCGTATGGTGCGGGATTCGACCTCACCATTACGGGGGGATCCTCATCTCGTGGACCTCCGGAAGGATTTCCTATAGATGCGCATGAATAGAGCAATACTGTAAGCAAAGCTGCAGTAGCAAGCCGTATGGAGCGTGGTCTGAGGTTCATAATGAATTTAATGATTCAGTCTCGGAGTGTTTTGGAGGTCAAAAGTAGATATTTTTACCGAAATAAATAGAAGACTGGGGTTAAAAATGTCAAAAAAGAGAAAATAACACATTAAAATTGGTATGGGTTCGGAATTTTACATTAAATTTGCAGTCTGAAACACTGCAGTCGGCCCATACCGGCACATCACGCGTGTCCGATTCTCAAACAGAAAACAAAACAACAGTAATATAACAAAAATGCAGAACAAAGGCTTTATCAGCACCATTGCGGTGCTTCTGATCCTGATCTGCGGTTTTTATATTTCATTTTCTTTCGTCACCTCTCACTACGAGAAGAAAGCTGAGGAATATGCCGCCAGGGTCTCGAAGACGCATGATGTCACCAACGACGTCTACAAGCAAAGTCTGAAGCAATTCAACGACTCCATCGACAAAGAGAAAGTCTATCTGAACTATACCTACAATCAGGTGCGTCAGATGGAAATCGGCATGGGCCTCGACCTCAAGGGCGGTATGAACGTCGTTCTTGAGATTTCGGTCCCCGACATTCTCCGCCAGTATGCTTCCGGCCCTGCCCAGCTTAATCAGATCAACGCGGCGATAGCAAAAGCCGAGAGCGAAGGAGTGAAATCTTCAGACAAGGATTTCATCGCCCGTGTGGCATCATTTATCCAGCCGGGAGCCATGGCAGGCCTTTTCACAAGAGAAGGTGAGCATCTTGGCAAAATCAAGAGCAATGCATCAAATGCTGAAGTGACATCCGCTCTTCAGGAACAGGTCAACAGTCAGGTTGATGCAGCCTTCAATATTTTCCGCACACGTATCGACCAGTTTGGTGTTGTGGCTCCAAATATCCAGAAACTTCAGGACAAGAACGGACAGATTCTTCTGGAGCTCCCCGGTGTCAAGGAGCCGGAGCGTGTCACCGAACTTCTGAAGTCGTCGGCCAATCTTGAATTCTACGAGGTCTACAAATATGCTGAGATCAAGAATGACCTCAACAGTTTCGCCACAGCGTTTGCCGCACAGGACACGGTGAATCATCTCAACCTTATACAGCTTCTCGGCGGTTCGCAGTATGATGCAAGCCCTGTTATCGGTATGGTCTCACCGGCCAACCGTATGCTTGTCGACAGCATCCTCAACTCCCCTCTTGCAAAACAGAAACTGCCCAGCGACTTCACCGCCGTATGGGAAGTGAAAGCAACAGAAGTACCCATTACCGACAAGAACGGTCAGCCCGTCAAGAAGAGCGACGGCACATTCAAGACCACTCCCTACTGGCAGCTCATTGCTCTGAAGGGTGAGGCTGCTCTGGAGGGTGATGCCGTGGTATCCGCTTCTTCCGAATTCGACAATATGCAGGGCAACATGGTCAACATGCGTATGAACGATTCCGGGGCACAGGCCTGGGCCACCATCACACGCAACAATATCGGTCGTCCCATAGCCATCGTGCTTGACAACGCTGTATATTCATTCCCGAATGTCAACAACGAAATCACCGGTGGCTCCTCGCAGATTACCGGCAACTTCACTCCTGAGGAGGCCAATGACCTTGCCAATGTGCTCAAATCAGGTAAAATGTCGGCCCGCGTGGATGTGGTGAGCAACAACGTCATCGGTCCGTCACTCGGTGCAGAGGCTGTACAACAGGGATTCATCTCGTTCATCGTGGCTCTGGTGCTTCTGATGATCTACATGATCGCCATCTATGGCCTTATTCCGGGTCTTGTGGCCAATGTGGGCATCATGCTCAACCTCTACTTCACACTCGGTATTCTCGCCTCTTTCCAGGCAGTGCTTACACTTTCCGGTATTGCCGGTATCGTGCTGTCGATGGGTATGGCCGTCGACGCCAACGTGCTTATCTTTGAACGCACAAAAGAAGAGCTGCGCAACGGCAAGAAGCTCCGTCAGGCTATCAAGGACGGTTACAGCAACGCCTTCTCAGCCATTTTCGACTCCAACCTCACTTCGGTCATCACCGGTGTGATTCTGCTCATATTCGGTTCCGGCCCCATCAAGGGTTTTGCCACCACGCTCATCATAGGTCTGGTCTGCTCCTTCTTCACTGCGGTATTCCTGACCCGTATTGCGTTTGACCTGATGACCAAGAACGGCCGCAATGCCGGACTTACATTCGACACAGGTCTGAGCCGCCGTCTGCTGATGAATACGAAAATCAACTTCATCGGTCAGTCGAAGATTTCCGCTGCCGTATGGGTATTCCTTATCGTCATCTCGATTGTATCGCTTGCTGTCCGCGGCATGAATCAGGGCATCGACTTCTCCGGCGGTCGCAACTATGTGGTGCAATTTGACAAGAATGTCAATCCACAGGAAATCCAGCAGAATCTTGCAGAACTCTTACAGACGACTGCCAACGACAAGACTGTCAGCGTAGGTGTCATCACAATCGACAACGACACCAAAGTCCGTATCTCTACAAACTACAAGATCGATACCGAAAATCCCGGCATCGACAATGAGATCACAGATCTGCTCTATCAGGGTCTTCAGAAAGAACTCACCGGTAAGGACGGCAAAGTGATGGATAAGACTGCTTTTGCGGTTGCCGACGAAAGCCGTGGTATCATCTCGATTCAGAAAGTCGGACCTTCCGTGGCCGACGATATGAAACGCGACGCATATTGGGCGGTAGGCATTGCAGTGATCTGCATGTTCCTCTACATTCTGCTCCGCTTCCGTAATATCGCATTCTCAATAGGTGCAGTATGTGCGGTTGCCCTGACAGCGTTCCTTATCATTGGCTTCTACTCCATCTGCTGGGGCTTCTTCCCCTTCTCCATGGAGGTTGACCAATCGTTTATCGCAGCTATTCTGACCATCATCGGTTATCAGATCAATGATACGGTGGTTGTGTTCGACCGTGTACGTGAGATGATGAAGATATACCCGAAAGAGGACCGCTTCCTGACGTTCAACAAAGCTCTGAACACAACACTGACACGTACGGTCAACACCTCATTCTCGACCTTGCTTGTACTTCTCTGTATCTTCTTCCTCGGCGGCGATACGATCCGCTCCTTCACATTCGCCATGATCTTCGGTGTAGTTGTCGGAACGTTCTGTTCACTCTATTGTGCAGCTCCGGTGGCCTACTCCATCATTGCCCGCTCCAAGAAGAAAACTGCAGAAGTGGCAGAAGTTGCAAAGCCTGAGGGCAACCGTCGCTTCAAATAATCTAAAAAACGTCTCTCGATTTCAGAGAAAACGATAATATAGATAACTTTTTAAAGACTCCCCGCACAGATTTGTCTTTGTGCGGGGACTTTGTTGAGATTTACACCAAAATTCACATAAGTATTTTAAAATCACAACGTAAGACAATGAAGAGAACCCTTTATTCTTCTCTCGCATTGGGTGCTGTGATGCCCTTGCCTCCTGCGCCTCCGACGAACCGTTGGGCAACAGACAGAACGACGGTTCGGTGACATTCACAGTGGCACTTCCCGAAATGGGCACCCGCGCCTTCGGCGATGCCGGAACCATCAACTGCAACGAACTGCTCTACACCGTCTACGACGCCGAGGGGAATAACATCATCCTTCCGACAGAGACAAAGACAGCTTTCGGACAGGGTGTTCTGACCGACAACGTCACGCTTCAGCTTGTGGCAAACCAGGAATACAAGATCGTGTTCTACGCCCACAACAACGGCTCCCAGTTCTCCACATACACTGACGGCAAACTGACTGTCGACTACACAAAAGCCAACATCAACTCGGAGATTGACGACGCCTTCTATGTGGCATACCCCTTCACGGCCGACGGCACGGCTAAGACCGTCACACTGACACGTCCGTTCGCCCAGCTCAACATCGGCACCGACGACCTCGGCGAGGCGGCTGTACAGAATATCCTGGCCAACATCACCTCGACACTGACCGTCAGCCAGGGACTGAAGAACAGCATGGACCTGATCGCCGGCACCACTTCGGTCGAAGGCACGCTCGATGACGTCACCTTCACACCGGTAGGCGCACCTGCTGTCAACACCGACTTCCCGGTGACAGGCTACAGCAATCTTCTGTCGGTATACCTTCTTGTACCGGCTGAACAGGACATGATAGATGCCACATACGTGCTGAAGAACGGAGAGAAAGAGATCCGCACGCTCAATCTCGCGGCCACACCCGTACGGATGAACTACCGCACCAACGTCTACGGATCGCTTCTGACAACCCAACAGCCGTTCAATGTCGAGATCGAACCCAACTTCGAAAAACCTGATTTCATGGTATCTACCGAGGAAGAACTGGCAGATGCAGTCAAGAAAGGCGGAAATATTGTTCTTAACAAGGACATTACGTTGACAAGACCTTTGGTTTTAGCAGCTGGTGTTCCTGCTACGATTACATTGAATGGCAATACATTGGGTTCTACCTGCAGGCACACAGTCAAGGCCGGAGAGAAACTTGTGATTGTCGGCAGCAAATCAGACGGCACTCATTCAAAGGTAGATCTGAATACTAATTATGTTGCTGGTTTTGAGGCAATCAATGGTGGCGATCTTGAATTGACAGGCCTCGATATCAAGTACACCGGCAATGTCCCCGCCAACAATGCCGGGAGTCTTGTTTTTGTCGAGGGAACAGGAAGCACAATAACACTGAAAGACTGTAATCTTGATCCCGCACATGGCTCGATGTATGCAATTTCAACAAATGCATCAGTAGCCGATCAAAACGTAAACATAAATCTGGAAAAAGTAAGTATCAAACCGTCGGTTATTCTTGCTACACCGGTTCTTATCAATATACCATGCCATCTGGTAGCGAAAGATTGCGAATTTGAAGGCTGCAATCAGGCAGCTGTATTGCGTGGTGGAAACTATCTGTTTGACAACTGCACATTTACGCAGACTCTTGCTTTCGACAAAGATGGCAACTGTACCACTACAAAAAAATGATATCAAAACCACTTTCCGCAACCTGAGACGCAGTGGCTGGGGAAACGGCGATGCCGTGCCTTTGGCGGGGATAACTATGGGAAATCACAGCAACTCATATCAATATCCCACAGTAGTGGAGATGAAAGGTTGCACTGTCAATATTCCAGAAGTAGCCAGGAACACCGGAGATGTCGAGGCATCCCTTCCGGCTGTTTATATCTACGCCAATCAGGGTACTGGTTTGGGTGTGACGTTTAATTATGACAATACCACGAAGATCAACGGTGAGTTGGAGGCCGCATCCCAGAATATAACTGTAAACGGGACTTCCAAATAAAAGATTTCCTGTAAAATAATCTGCACCCCAAAAGTTATTTCGAACTTTTGGGGTGCATCCATATCAGTAGGTTTCAGGTTGTAGGTATTGGGTTTCAGAAATGCCTAAAATCTGATACCTAACACCTAATCGCCTAATCACAGGCTTGACCTCTTTTCGCAGACCACATTGGTCGCAACGTTGTTGTTGAACGATTTCAAACTAATCGGACGACCAACTATTGCTCCATTGGAATAGGATCCGCTATCTCCAGCAGCTGTCCCGGATTTGAAATATACAAATGAACTCTCAACAGTATTGTCATCAACGGTCACACCTGCCTGAATACATCCTGCAATACCTCCGATATTACGTATGCCAAAGAAAGTAGACCCTTTAACAGTGTTGCCTACCGTACGATAATTACCTTCTCCCTGATAGCCAATGATTCCTCCGACTTTGTCGTTATTCAAAGCATTTCCAAGAGTAGCTTTGAAGGTGCAATTGATGACCGTATTGTTGACAAAATTTCCGTAAGCATATCCTGCCATGGCTCCTGCATTTTTGCAGCAGTCGATAGTTGAATTCTCTACTGTGCAACCTTCTACAAGACCATTAGGAAAAATCTTACCGGCCACTACCCCAGCTCCCGGAGAGTCTGTACCTGCATCAGCAACAGTGATATTGGCACCTTTGAAATTAAGATTCTTTACAGTGCCACCACTGAGAGTACCTATAAAACCGACACCTTCATTGTTTGTCCCGGTAGTGCTGATAGTAAGGTTCGATATGGTATGTCCGTTACCATCTAAAGTGCCTTTGAATGGATTGGCACTGGTTCCTATGGAAGTCCACTGTACACCCGCAAGATTGATATCGGCTGTGAGAACGATGGTCTTTCCTGCATAGCTGTTGCCGTTGTTGACATCAGCTGCGATTGCAACAAGCTGCGCAGGGGTGGAGATAGTCTCTCCATTGCGGATGATATTTACATTGGAATAGGTGCAGCCGGTCTCACCGCCGCTGCCGAGCTTCTGACCGAAAATCTCACCGGCGTAACGCTGAGCTTCCGGTTTGCCGTAATCATTCTTGTTGGAAACTACAATAGTAGTATTGGTGACGGTGCAGTTGGTAAGCATGTTGTAGGTGGCTCCTGCGATACCGCCAAGGTCGCGGTAGCCGGTAATGGTGACACCGTCAACGGTGCAATCCTTCACGAATCCGGCGTAAGCGTAACCGATAATACCACCGGCCTTATTACCGTTATCATATTCCCCCCCAGATACTTGGTTAGGAATAGAGGTGATGGTTCCGTTCACAGCATGGCAGTTCTCGATGCCTCCGACACCGTTGGAGTCATAACCGCAGATGGCACCGGCATAGTGGTTGCTGACCACTATAAAGTTCTGTACGGTCAGATTCTTCACTATTCCGTCAAGCGAACCGAAGAGACCTGCGCAAGCATATTCGCCTGTGTCGGAGGTATTGAGATTGAAAACAGTGTGGCCCTGACCGTCGAAAGTACCGGCAAACGCGCTGGTGGGATATGCGAGCACATTGCCCATCGGAGTCCAGGGAAGATTGCCGAGATCGATGTCTGCGGCAAGATTGACGGTCACGCCGGAAAGACGGTTGCCCTCGCGGATCATCTGAGCCAATCCGGCAAGTTCCTCCGGAGTGGAGATCGTCATCACATTATCTACAATCTCAGGCTTATCGGCAGTGCCGTCCCAGACCGGGATATCATAGTCAGGTGTGTTGAATATCGGGTCGATCACTACCTTGAATTCGGTGGTGGTGGTCAGCAGCTTGCCGAACACGTTCGTGCGGTAGTTGGCCTGAAGAGGGGCGGCAGCCACCTGAATGGTGTTGAAGAGTTTGCCGGTCGCACTGTTCTCTACGGTGAAGGCAAGATCCTTTACATCCTTCGTGCTGCCAGTCAGGACATAGTTCATCGACAGGTAGCTCAACGCCGGGCCGGTGTAATCCTTTATATCCGGGAAGGCCTGACCGGTCGGGATGCCGCAGCTCTTCGTGTAGTCGGCAGAGCCGCTTGTCTCGCCGCTCAGAAGGTTGAGCTGATCAGGAACGCCGCTCAGCGAAAGCGTAGTCTGCAGCGATGCCCAGTCAGTGCCGAACTCCTTGGTCACGGCCGGAAGGGCAAGATCGGTGGTGCCGAAGTTGATCTGTGCGAACGGACGGGTCAGGGTGACGGTCTTCGAGACCGGGCCGCTCACGGTGAAATTCTTGTCCGCTGTCCAGAAAGCGTCGAACTCTTCCGAATTGGAGGTCACTTTCGAATAGTCGACACTGATGATTCCCGTCCCGGAATCGAACGAGTATGCATCGGTCGACGACTGCGCCCAGAAGACGATGTCGTAGGTCTCGCCGTTGAGCAGGTCGAGCGACAGGGTGTTCTCAAGCGTGGTGCCGTCGAAGAAATTGTTTCTGGTCTCGCTCATGATCAGAGTGTGATCGGAGCTCTTGTAGACGGCGTAGGTGAGATTGACTGCGTCCTTTCCGTCGCCGAAAGCCGAGGAGGCACGCGTGGTCATGCCGGCCGGGAGCCGGAGAGTGAAAGTGACGCCGTCGCCCTGAGGGGTCGGCATCTCCTCGTTGGCACACGAGGTGGCGAGCAGCATGCCTGCCGCTGCCATGGCTAAATACTTGAATTGCTTCATTCGTATAATTACAATGATTCGGTAAAAATTACCGAAGTAGTTGAAACTTAAGTTAATATATCGA
>CANEHE010000041.1 GCA_947427285.1 uncultured Porphyromonadaceae bacterium | reverse complement strand
TTTTCAAGCTGTCGGTTCAACTTTTTTATAGCATTCCTTATCCCGAACTCGCGTTGAAGAATATATTCGTACCCCGTATTCCGGGAAACCGCCCAACTGAACAACCAGATCCTCCCGCCAATACAGATCCCGGCGGAAGGGAAACTCCACGGAATGCTTCCGGATTCGACGACACGAACCTACCGGACTCCGTATGATGAATATAAAAGCGTCCGCAGCTAATTTTTTGCCTCGGACGCTTTCATGATAATATCTCTATCTCATATCAGCGAGATGGTAAGGTCGGACGGTTTGGAAGCCTTACCCCATGTGCCCGTAAAATGGTAGTCGGAACCACGCTTCACCATCGGAGCGAGAGTCCAATAAGATGTCTCGCTTTTATGTCCGAGTTTTATTTTCAGTTCTCCTGTATATGAATCGACATATCCGTTGAGGTCAAGATTTATGCCGTTCTCGTTGTGATAACGTCCTATCAGCTGCCCATTGGAAAGAAGAATCCCCTCCACACTTACGTTGCTTTTGCTTATATATCCTTCACCAACAAACCTTCTGGTAGAGGGACGTGCCAGCATATCCTCGAATTTCTCCTCATATTCCCAGTCATAACCCAGATTATAGTCGGGATACTTGTTGGCTGCATGTCCGGATATGGGAAGAGCATCCGAACTGTAGGTATAACTCCGGTTTTCCGGTGTTTTCTCTGCCGCTTTCTCTTCAGATTCATCTTCAGAAACTGTAGGGATCTCCGGATACATCTCCTCTATGACTGTTTTACTCGACTCAGAATGGAAACTGTCCGAGAAAAGATTGCCGACCATAATCAGAGCCCCGACAAACAAGGCGATTCCTACCAGCGTGATGATCCAGTCCGTGCCTTTGAACCGAGCCGGTGGAGTATAGGAATTGCCGCGCTGCGAACCTTGAATTAGAAACACGAGATAGATGATGGCACCCACAAATGGTATTAACGGCAGAAACATACATCCCCAACCGTGCCCGGCATCGCGAAGACGCCGCACCGGAAGTGCTAACGACGGTATCAGGAATGCCAAAGAGACTATTCCAGCCACAATGTAATATCCTATCAAGGCTCCTCCCCATCCTCCGGCCAAACCACCGATGATCCAACCCAGAGAATAAAGTCCGAAGAACACCACCAGAGTCGCCAAATAAGTATGCCAGAAGTCACCACGTGAGGTTACACCGCAGAAATCGGCATACTGCCTTATATAGGGCTGTACGAAGTATTTATCGAAAAACGACATGGGAGCCACTTCATTGTCAATGTAAGACATCGAGGGAACCGCTGCATCGTACCTGACAGCAGGGGGTTCCGGCAACGACGGCTGAATTTCAGAAACCGGTTCATGTATTACAGAATTAACTGGTTCGGCTTTTAATGGCGGAGGGAGCGGAGTGTCAAGCCATTCACCGCAATACCGGCACTTCTTTGCCTCGGCCTTTATCTCCTCACCACAGTACGGGCATTTCTTTGTAGAGTCCATATAGTAAATTTATGAATTTAATGACGTTTATGAATTGCTTTTAGAGTCTGTTCTTAGCTGCCATGCCCACGCATTGCGCATGGTTTCAGTGACCGGAACCGATGCTGTCCATCCGAGGATATTGTTGGCTTTAGCCGGGTCTGCCCAGATCTTCTCGATATCACCCTCCCTTCGCGCACCTATGCGATACGGTACACGTACTCCAGTCGCGCTTTCAAACGCACTGATAAGCTCCAGCACGGAAAGTCCGTGCCCGGTGCCGAGATTGAAGATTTCAATTCGATCGGTATCTTCCGACGAAGACAGCATCCGCCGCATTGCCATGACATGAGCCTTTGCCAGATCCACCACATCTATGTAATCACGTATACAGGACCCATCGGGAGTGTCATAATCATCTCCGAACACGGTCAGTTCCTTACGGATTCCAGCCGCAGTCTGGGTCAGATAAGGCACAAGATTATTCGGGATCCCGTTTGGCAACTCTCCTATAAGAGCGGAAGGATGCGCGCCTATAGGATTGAAATAACGGAGTATCACACTTTTTACCGGTGCCCCCGAGTTGATAAAATCGGTGATTATCTCTTCGGAAATCTGTTTCGTGTTACCGTAAGGCGATGTGGCATTTTTGATCGGAGCGGACTCGTCTATGGGATTTCTGTCAGGCTCACCATAAACAGTACACGACGAAGAAAACACAATCCCCCTGACACCGAACTCCGGCATCAGTTCAAGGAGATTCAGAAGCGTGCACAGATTATTTCGGTAATACAGCAGAGGTTCCTTCACCGATTCCCCTACAGCCTTTGAAGCCGCAAAATTGATTATTCCGTCTATACCCGGATATTCTGAAAAAAGACGACGGAGTATGTCTATATCCGTACAATCTCCTTCCACAAACACCGGACGCTTCCCGGTTATCTTCTCTATCCCGTCAAGAACCCCGACATTCGAATTGGAGAGATTATCGATGATGACAGTCTCATATCCGGCCTGTTGGAGTTCGACTACTGTGTGACTGCCGATATATCCGGTGCCACCGGTCACTAATATCTTCTGTGCCATAGTCAGAACAGTTTTTCAGGATATATACCCTCATCCACCAGTTTTCTGAACTGGGCCACTGTCGCAGGGCGGTCGGCAGCATACGTTACCCCAAACCATTTCGAAGGAGTCTCCTTTACCTGAAGAGTGACGATACCGTCGGATATAAGATCGTTCACCACAGAAGGGATATAAAACTCCGATTTGAGCTCATTGCCGTGATGTTCAAGAAATCTTACAAAGGCTTTTTCAGAATAATCGAAATAATCCGGCGTGAATCCCCACATATTCATCGATACGTTTGCTCCTTCCGGGAAAGGTGCTTCCGATCCATCCTCAAGTGTCTGTACAATATGGCCGTTCTTACGCTGTATGCCATGACACTCTGTCACACCTGTGAGGTTTCCTTCCGGTGATACCTGACAGAGTCCGCGGCTGACACCTCCATTCTCGCTGAGCGTATTCTCTATCTTGAAACCTACCATGCAATACCGGTTCTTCTCTCCCGCTGCATCCCTGAGAAATTCAGCAAGAATACTGAAACTTTCAGGGCCATAGTAATCATCGGCGTTGATAACCGCAAAGGGCTCATGAATTGCTTCCTTGCCCATCAGAACCGCATGATTGGTACCCCACGGCTTTGTACGCTCCGGATCAGGACGGAAGCCTGCCGGAAGAGTGTCAACGCCTTGGAAAACAACTTCGACAGGAACAAGCCCTTCGTAGCGGGATATGACCTTTTCCCTGAATTCTTTCTCAAAATCGTGACGGATTACAAAGACAATCTTACCGAATCCGGCACGCAGAGCATCAAATACCGAATAGTCCATTATAGTTTCGCCGGACGGCCCGACGCCATCAAGTTGTTTGAGACCGCCATAGCGACTGCCCATTCCGGCAGCAAGAATGAAAAGGGTAGGTTTCATATTTATTTGGTGATTGTTTTTGTGGTTTTTATATGTTTTGTGACAGATATTCCTCCGTCAATATCACATTTGTTCATGAAAATAGAAAACCCTCCGTTCATCCGGAAGGAATCCGGAGAGCCGACATAAGTTTGACAGACATATCAAACAATACGATTTTTGCATTGGCATTACGGGCGATGTCCGTCTCCGCACGTGAGATCTCACGTTCCATCTTCTCAACATTGCCTATATGTATGAAAGGGGCAAATCTGGAACTGAACTGAGTCTCTTCCGGAGTCATACGGTTGAGTTGCGAAATGTGGAAATTATATATAAAATTCTCACGCACCATCCCGCATGCATAACTTAAGAAGCGACGCGTCTTTTCCCGCTTCATGGCAGCGATCTCCTCAGTAAGGCCCTTCAGTCCAGCCGCATCACGCATATATGCCTTGCGCATGAGCGTCCGGAAAATCTCTCCGAACTCCGCACGTTCACCGGAAGAATGACTCTGGGCTATGGCCCGTGCCACATTTCCCTCCGCCAGCCATGCTGTCTGACGGGCCTCCTCCGTAGACATACCTCCCGATATCAGCAACTCAGTGATCTCCTCATCGGTAGGCCTCGGGACATTCACCCGCGACGTACGGGAAAATATCGTAGGCAGAATCAATCCCGGCGCATTGCTGACAAGTATGAATATAGTATCCGGAAATGGTTCTTCCAGAATCTTAAGCAACTTGTTTGCAGCCTCCGCATTCATTTTCTCAGGCTGCCATATCAGAAAGATCTTTGTGTCGGAAGAGAAAGCCGACATGCTCGCCACCCGCAGAATCTCCGCACTATCATCCTTGTAGATGATCGGCTGCTTGTTTTCAGCCCCCAGAGCCTCGGGCCATGCCTCAGTCTCCATATATGGATGCTCTTCCATAAAAATCTTCCATTTATCAGAAAAATCGGACGACAAAGTCGGCTTGGATGAATCCTTCTTGAAAACCGGATAAATGAAATGCATGTCAGGATGATTGAGTCCGGCATGCTGACGACATGAGGGACAACGTCCACACGAATCGCCGCCGGTCCGTGCCGTGCAATGCACATATTGGGCGAAAGCCCGGGCCAGAAGCATCTTGCCTATACCCGGCTGTCCGGCTAAAAGCAGTGCATGAGGTATCTGCCCCGTATCGGCCATACGACGTAAAGCGTCTATTGTCTGTCTATGCCCCGTTATATCGGAAAATCTCATCCGTCATATCGTTTGTTACTGAAATGCAAAAGTAAAAAAAAATCTCCACAAAACCCACCGGTTTGCGGAGAAAAAGCCATGACTTTCGATCAAAGAGGAGTCAAAGAGGAGTGCATAAATGAAAGCACCCTCAACAATGACCTGCACCCCAAAATTTTCTGAATAACCATTGGGGTGCTTTTTCTGAATTTAGACCTGTTTGTCTTGTTATGAGTATTAACGTGAAGCTAACTCACTATAGTTGATTTCAGAACTCTTGATTGAATCCGTCAAAGTATTCAACGCATGGTCGTCAGCTTCTTGATTGTTGACAATTGTCTCTTTTGATGTGGTAGACGCCAGAATCATGATTATGAAGCTGACAAGCACTGACAATTGAATTGCGATCTTCTTTTTCGATGAGAGGATATTTTGCATATCGTGATATAGATTATTAGAATCAATGTATATAGAGTCATGTCTATTGGACAGAATGTACCTGACACGAATTCCAACGCTTGCGCCGATTCGTGTATAAACGGTAGAATGACGGAAGCTGCTTTTATCACTGACAACGTAACACTCATTCTTCCCGATTTATTCGATGTCGGTTGAAGACAAAGCAATGCTGCGTACCATAGTCCGTCTGGAAGAGAAAAGACAAACCACTCCCAGATTTCTCCCACAGGCAAATGGGCTGCGGAGCGTGATTGCCAGAGTATGCCATCAAGAATGCATTCAGGTCTCCATACATAATAAATGGAGAGGCCAGATGCAAGAAAGGCCAACGCAAGCCCGAACCTCCATACGCTTTGCTTGTGCACCTTTTCTCTTGTCAGCGATTAAGCAACGGGGTATCGATTCTCCAGATATTAAATTTGCGATTCTTGTTGCCGCGCGAGGATAGAAAATAGATATATCTGCCATCGCGAGACCATATAGGACTACAGTCTGTTTCTGGATGGTAGGTAATCTGAGTGAGTTGACTTCCGTCTGTCCTGACAATAAATATGTCGGTATTCTGCTTTTTTGAAATGGAAGACAACGAATTGCCCACTACCAATAGACATTTTCCGTCAGGTGAAACTGCAGGATCCGAGAAACCCCGTTTTGTATCAGAAAGTACGAGCATCTCGTCCCCTTTCACAAGATCTATATGCCATATTTCTGAGTTTCCCTTTGTAGAGTTCCTGACACAGTATATTTTACCTGATTCAGCACCATCTACTACCGGTCCAAAACCTCTTGTGCAACTTGTAAGTTCTCCTGTTTCGGTGTTGAGCGACCATATATATGGGCCGGAAGAGTCGAACCGTGTGAAATATAGGATTTTCCCGTCTTTAGAGAGATTAGGACTCCAGTCATTGTTATTGGATGTGAGTTGTTTGACCAAACTTCCTTGCTTTGAATCCACACTTCCAAGAGTACTTGTATTAGAAGTGTTATCGTTGAAATATAAACGATTGTCATCACCCCAGAATACATTCTGTGCACGACGAAAAGTACGTTGGGTTGATGGTCCTCCAGCAGAAGACTTCTTGACCATTACATTGCGGGAATCGTTCACGTTGCTGATGTATGCCAATTCCGTACCATCTGGAGATACTGCAATACGCTTGCCAGTGTTCCAGAAGAATCCCTTTTCCCGATAACCGCCGTAACCCGTGCTGTTGAGTGAGTAAACAGAGAGATTAGAGAGATTGGCCACTACGCTGTTTTGGGATTCATCAGTGATCTTTACAGGAGAAATCCCGTGTTCTTCAGGAGTTGTGGTCTCCAGATAAAGATGAGATGCCGCGCATCCCGAGAATACCCAAGACAAGATGCATGCCGTGACAGGGAGAAAGAAAGCTGATTTCTTCATCACTAAGAAATTTGATCCCCTATAAACTCTCCTGATTAAGGGTGGTGGAAATAAAGAAAAGCGTGAGAGTCTGTACCGTTCCTCAGTCCTCGACTAACACGCATTATTAAACAGCCTCTAAATTGCAGCAAGATTACGGAGGAGGGCTTCACAGACGTATGAGCCTGGGGCTTGCGCAGAAAGTTCTTTGGCAAACGGCAGACGGCGCAGCAGACGAAAAGCGAGTATATCGGCTTCCTCCCGTGTCCTGACCGAATCCATCATATCTTTCGCTTCGTCGATCCCTAAAGTTTCTGGATTGAAAAGCCAACAGGCAAGTAGACGGGACTCACGTACTTTTGTATCACTCCAAAGTTCCCGGGCCAACGCATTACGGTTTTCATCCGTACTATCGCCCAAAACACGCCGGGCAATATCACCCAGTTGAGGGACATTTAGACCGAATATCACAGCGTAAGGCATTCCGGCTTTGCGGAGCGTGTCGGCAAGGAAACCGTTACGGAAAGTAAAGAATTCTTTTTTTATTTCCTGAATAGTCATTTTAACATCTGTCTCAGATAACAGGGCCGCAACCGTAATTGCGACCCTAAACTTTCTACTCTGTACTTCGTACTTTCTACTTCGTATTTCGTACTCTCGACTCTATTGATAAAGCATGCTTTATCAGTGTGAGGAAGTTCCGAGAGTGGAATAGTCGCGTGAAAGACGGAGCATCTGTTCGGGATATGTCTCGGTATAGTCGATATTGATGTCGATTATCTCGCCGTTTTTGCCATATACAGGCTTGTAGACCGGATTGACAAATCCACGGTAAGGGGGTATATCGAGTTTTGAGAAGCGGCCAAGCACTTCCTTGTGAAGTTTCGGGTCAATCTTGACAGCATAAGTATCAATGAGCTTTTTGCCTGCGGCATAGTCGCCTTCACTCTTGATACGCTGGATCTCTCCGAGGAGCTGACCGATAAGGTCGCGCATCTTCTTATAGTCGTTGATTTTCACGTAGGTCTTTCCACCTTTCTTGACAAGTTCCACTACTTTGCCTTTCTTTCCATGCTCAAGAATCCATTTGGCTATGAGCTGACGGTTGCGCATGTGGGCTTCCTCAACATCCTTGCCAAGTTCGATACGGTTAAGCTGGGTCATCAGACCATTGAGCATATATTTATAATATTCAGCCTTGTATGCCTCGGGATTGTCAAGCACACCTATTTCCTGAAGTTTCGGGTCGGCAAGATAATAAAGCGCGAAAAGGTCGGCACGTGCCTCTTCAAGAGCGGAACCATTCTCTTTCAGCGCGTCGGGGTCAACTCCGGGGAGAAGTTTGCCTGACGCATGTCCAAGACACTCGTGAAGGTCAGTATGGAGCATATCGGTAATGTAGAGGTAATCCTCAAGGAGCTTGCGGGTAGGAGCGTCAATCACGAATTCCTCATTGAAACCGTTGCCATGCGAAGCCATTTCGTAAGCCTCGGTGATATTCTCAATTGTGACCGATTTTGAACCGTGGGCCGCACGGATCCAGTTGGCATTCGGGAGGTTGATACCTATGGCAGTCGAGGGGAAAGCATCACCGCCAAGCATGGCTGCAGTAATGGCCTTAGCCGATACGCCTTTAACGTTCTCCTTGCGGAAACGGGGATCAACAGGCGAATTGCTCTCAAACCACTGTGCGTTGCTTGAGATGGCCTCGGTGCGTGCCGATGATTTCTTGTTCTTGAAGTTCACGTAAGACTCCCATGACCCGGTCATTCCGAGAGGATCGCTGTAACTTTCAATAAAGCCATTGACAAAATCCACATCGCTCTTGGTATCTTCGGCCCAAAGGATGGAATATTCGTCAAAGAGACGGAGATCCCCAGTGATGTAATAGTCTATAAGCTTAGTGATATAGGCCTTCTGTGCATCATTCTCAGCCACATTCTTGGCCATGTCGAGCCAATAGATGATTTTGGCGATAGCCGGACCATAGAGACCGTCAAGATGATAGTGGAGTTCTTTCAGATTGCCGTCCTTGTCCTTCACCATCTTGGAATTGAGTCCGTAACTTATGGGAGTCGGATCGTTGGGATCTTTTATTTTAGCGAAATACTCCTCCACCTCTGCCTGAGTGACACCAGGGCCATAGAAGTTGCCTGCGGAAGTAGCCACTATGTCCTGTGAGCCATCCTGATTCACCTTCTTCGCCATTACCGTCGGATCGAAGATCACCGGCCCGAGCACATCGATAAGATGCTGTGCATCCTTGCCTTTGCATACGGGAAGCATATCGGACGGAAGGGCACGCACCTGCTCCTCAAAGAACTCGCGGGAAAATTCCGGTATGAATTTGTCGTTGGAGTAATGATGATGGATGCCGTTGCCAAACCACACCTGCTTCAGGTATTTCTCAAATGCCTTGAAATCCTTGCTGTTGCGATCGCCCTTATAATTGGAGTAGATATTCTCCAGAGTCTTGCGGATCTTAAGATTGTAACGACCGTTCTGATCCCAGATGATGTCTCGTCCCATCTGTGCGGCCTGCGACAGATAGTAGAGCATCTTTTTCTGCTGGAGTGAGAGATCCTTGAAACCAGGGACTTCATAACGAAGTACCTCAATGTCGGCGAAACGGTCGACATGATAATTGAAATCCTTGTTTTCGACAGCCTGGGCCTGCAGACCTACCATTGCGCCGAGAACCAAGGTCGGAATTACTTTTTTCATTCGTTTTTTGATTTATTAGGTTTATTTGATTACTCCACGTAAAGTACCAGTCCCTTAAGGTATTCACCTTCGGGATGGCTTATGTCGATCGGATGGTCGGCAGGTTGCGTCAGCTGATGCAGTATACGCACCTTACGGCCCGACTGCGCGGCCGCGCTGAACACAGCCAGACGGAACATCTCTTTCGTCACTACCTGCGAACAGGAAAATGTGAACAATACTCCTCCCGACCGGATCTTCTCAAAAGCCTTTGCATTGAGTTTACGGTAGCCTATCAGACCGTTTTTCAATGCACTGCGATGCTTGGCGAAAGCCGGAGGATCAAGAATTATAAGGTCGTAAGCGTCCTTTTCCATATCCGCCAGAAAACGGAAAGCATCGGTGGCAAACGTTTTGTGACGCTCATCACCGGGAAAATTCAGTTCGATATTGGCATCGGTAAGTGCCACAGCCTTAGCCGACGAATCGACTGAATCCACTTTCTCGGCTCCTCCACGCATGGCATATACAGAAAAGCCACCCGTGTAACAGAACATATTGAGCACATTCCGATCTTTGGCATAGTTCTGGAGAAGCAGCCGGTTCTCGCGCTGGTCCACAAAGAAGCCGGTCTTCTGTCCGCGCATCCAGTCGATGTTGAACTGCAGACCGTTCTCAATGGCGATATTTCCGTCGTAACTTCCGATAAGATATTCGTTTTCCGGGTCAAGATGAGCCTTGTATGGAAGTGTGGTCTCGCTTTTATAATAGACGTTACGTATGCTTGCCCCGGGAAGCTCTGTCAGAGCCGCGGCAATTCTGTGCCGTTCGAAATGCATACCTGGTGAATGCGCCTGTACCACCGCAGTGTCACCATATATATCCACCACAAGACCAGGCAGAAAATCCCCTTCGCCATGCACAAGACGGAAACAGTTGTTATCTGGTCTGATCAATCCAAGCGACTGTCTGAGAGCGAAAGCATTCTGCAGGCGTCGAGAAAAGAAATCCTCCGGAAGCTCCGTAACCCCAAATTCCAGAATCCTGACTGTGATGCTTCCTATCTGGAAATGTCCGGTACCAAGCACCTCTCCCGAAGAACTGAGAACGGCCACCGTCTCCCCCTCTTCAAGTCCATCCGGCAAAGAAGCGATCGCACCGGAAAACACCCACGGATGTCTTCTGAGCAACGACTCCTCTTTCCCTTTCTTAAGTCGTATTATCTTGTTTTCCATCATAAAAATTAGTGGCATGTTACTTGAACAGGCGGACGATATCCATGCCGTTGGCATAAAGTAGCAACAGAATCAAAAGCCCCATACCTATCATCTGAGCCCATTCCATAAATTTCTCACTGGGTTTACGCCGGAATATCACTTCATAAAGAAGGAACATCACATGGCCTCCGTCAAGCGCAGGTATAGGCAATATGTTCATGAACGCCAATGCCACGGAAAGGAATGCAGCAATGTTCCAGAACGCGATCCAGTCCCAGCTGTCGGGGAAAATGCTGCCTATTGTGCCGAACCCTCCCACACTCTTCGCACCCTCTTTAGTGAAGACAAGTTTCATGGATTTGGCGTAGGAAGTAAGTTTTTCCGTTCCCATCTCTATCCCACGCGGTATGGAGGCGAACAGACCGTACTTCTTTTCCTCATATTTATAGAAAGCGGATGGGTCCACTTCAAGACCAATACCCATCTTGGAGTTTTCGGAAAGCTTCACAGGGAGAGAAAGAGTATCGGGATGCACCGTTTTATCCATTCCACGGACTACTTTGACCTGAACAGTCTTGCCGGAATGATTTTCAAGTGTGGATAGAAACATGTCAAGACTCGGAGTAGCCACAGAGTCTATCGCAATTATTCTGTCGCCTGTCTTGATTCCTGCCTTGTCGGCGCCATCACCGGAGGACACTTGCGTCACCTTCACCGGTATGCGGTAAGCCATGAAGTTTACAGGCGATTTTCCGCTTTTTGCCTCTTCGTCAAGAAGAAAGATAAGATTCTCCGGAATGGCCACCGACACCGTGTCATGTCCGTCGCGGAGCACTTTCACCTCTTTCGCCTGAATCATCTCCATGCGGGCATCCGCAGGGAAATCAAGAGGCTTGCCATCAGCGGAAAGTGGTATGTCTCCATCACGAAATCCGGCTTTTCTGGCCACATCAGAATAGACCATTCCCATCTTTGCCTCCGAAAAAGGAACATACTTCTCTCCCGTGGCATAAACTATCCCGGCATAGATCAGTATGGCGAGAAGGAAATTGAAAAGTACGCCTGCAATCATGATCAGAAGGCGTTGCCATGCCGGTTTCGTACGGAATTCCCATTCTTTCGGAGGGAGCTTCATCTGCTCCTTGTCCATCGACTCGTCAATCATCCCGGCTATCTTGCAGTAACCTCCGAGAGGAAGCCAGCCGATGCCGTATTCCGTATCACTCCAGAATTTTCCTTTCCCTTCCGATCTCTTTTCGTCATCCTCAGGGTTCACACCTTTGAAATGCTTCTTCTTATTGAAAAATCCGTAATATTTCTTCGGTTTCCATTTGAAAAGCTGAGTCCACGGATTGAAAAAGATATAAAATTTCTCTACTTTCACCCCGAACATTCTTGCAAAAAGGAAATGTCCGAATTCATGTATTATGACAAGAATTGCAAACGCGAGTATCAGCTGGGCTGCTTTTATGAGGAATGTATCCATCCGATTGTCTGAAAAAAATTATGGTGTTAATGAGGTAAGTAAGTGGTCACTTAAGTTTATTCAATATCTCTTCCGCTTTCGCACGCGCCTCGGCATTGGTGGCCACAAGGTCATCGTAAGCCAGACTGCTCTGGAAACCGACTGTTGCCAGTGTGCGCTCCACGAGTCGCGGTATTTCACCGAACAATATGTCTCCGCGCAAAAATGCAGCCACGGCTATCTCATTGGCAGCATTGAGCACACAGGGCATATTGCCACCTGAGGCAATGGCATCGAATGCAAACCCGAGCATCGGAAATTTCTCCATGTCGGGAGCCTCAAAGGTCAGAACGGCATATTGGGCAAGTTCAAGAGACGGCTGGCGTGTGACAAGACGGTTCGGATAACCAAGCGCATATCGTATGGGCAGATGCATATCGGGCACCCCGAGTTGGGCTTTCACAGAACCGTCGGCAAACTGAACCATAGAATGGACTATCGACTGCGGATGGACCACAATCTCTATCTTCTCCGGAGGACAGTCAAAGAGCCATCGGGCCTCGATCATCTCAAATCCTTTGTTCATCATCGAAGCCGAGTCAATCGTCACCTTTGCTCCCATCGACCAATTCGGATGTTTCAGCGCATCGGCTGCAGTGGCTTTTTCCACATCCCCGCGTTGCCATGTGCGGAACGGCCCTCCGCTGGCTGTCAGTATTATCTTCCCCGCCTCCGAAATATTTTCGCCTTGGAGACATTGGAAAATGGCAGAGTGCTCACTGTCGACAGGAACAATCGCCGCCCCATGCCGCAACACAAGACCGGTGATCAACTCTCCGGCCACAACAAGTGTCTCCTTATTGGCCAGTGCGATTGTCTTACTGGCTTTGATGGCCTCGATGGTCGGCGAAAGGCCACTGTAACCCACCATCGCTGTCACTACAATATCTATTTCCGGATCTGTGACAGCCTGTGCGATAGCCTCGGCACCATACGCCACTTCTATCGGTAGATCGGCAATTGCCTCGCACAGATACGGATAAGAGGCTTCGTCGGCTATCACTACTCTAAGCGGAAGAAACCTACGGGCCTGATCCGCCAGCAGACGCCAGTTGCGGTGTGCGGTCAGGAGCGATACGCGAAAAAGATGGGGATACTCTTCGACTATATCCAGAGTCTGGGTGCCGATACTGCCCGTGCTCCCAAGGATAGCTATATGTCTGACGTTGGAATCCAATCGCATTTGATTTTTGCCGGAATGTGACTGTATGAGCCATGTCCGGCCGATTTTAAGACGCGAATTTAGTCAAATTTCCCGATATTCACAAATCCTGACGGGAAGTGGTCGGCGGAGAACGCCGTTTCATTGCCGGCTCAAAAGCAGGGAGAGCAGATGTCACAACAAAAGATAGCGGCACCTCTGCTTTTTCACAGAGACGCCACCCGGGGACATTATATGTATATTGTTGCTATTCGCAGTTGTGATGACTGATGTGTAAGGGCGTTGTTAACGCACCACAGTCTTTGCTGTTTTTCCGGCCATGCGCACTATGTAGATCCCTTTGGGACTGCCGGTCCATTCGGATATGCGTCCGGAGAATACCTTCACTCCGTCGGAGGTATAGATCTCGGCTGTTGTGTCACCGTCAGTTTCCACGCCGTCGATTCCTGTCTGGATGGTCACAGTCACGTTGCATGTGGCCGAAAGGTCGGAGCCGTCGGTGGTGGTGGCAGTGATTATGGCTTCTCCCTCCGAGACAGCCGTGACGTTGCCTTCCTGATCGACTGTGGCCACATTCGCGTCGCTACTGGTCCATACCACACCCTTGTCGGTGGTGTCGTCGGGCGTTATAATTGCCGTTAGTTTTTCCGAGGAGCCCTCTACAAGCATCAGTGATGTCTTGTCGAGTTCGATGCCTGTTGCCTCGATTTTGTCGAAATCGTAGCCTACGATATTGAACTCTTTCCATACACTTGCATTCTTGTAAGCCTCTACCGATTCCATCGGCACATAGACTGTCGCCGTCCGTGGAACATAATTAAAACCACCAACACTCACCTCGGGAGGAACAGGATTGGCAGAATATATTGCGGTAATTTGATTATCTAAAGCAAATGCACTGTAACTTATGCGAGTTACATTCTCCCCAAGATATACAGTTCTCAGTTTGCTACAGCGTATAAAAGAGTTAGCTTCTATAGTTTTGACGTTGGCTGAAAAGACTGCCTTTTCAAGTTCCGTGCAATCGGAGCATATTTCTCCGTACCATATCTGCACTGTATTCGGGACATTGATTTCCGTCAATCCTGATTTCGCAAAGGCTCTGGCCAAAATAGCATATGTGCCTTCTGGTATTTCAACTCTTGTGATTTTAGAACAAGTCATGAAAGCCTGAAAACTAATGATAGAAACCGAGGATGGAATGTCAACATTTTCACGATCAGCGGGCACCGCAATCAGATGAGTAAAGTCTTTGTTGAACAACACACCATCTTTCACTGAGTACTTGGGATTGTCCTCATCTACTATGATTTCTTTCAAACTTGAGCAGCCGACGAAATCATTGAAATAGGCATAGGCATAGGCAATATCCGTACCATCTACGACAGGATAAGAACCATACTGCAATGATAGCGAATTGGGCAATCTGATTTCTGTCAGTTTCGCACAGTCGTACAGCCCGTAGTTTATACGCGTTACTGTTTCAGGTATGACGAAGGATTCAATGTCTTTACATACCACGAAAATCTGAGTGTAGTCCTTATTGTAAAGGGCTTTGTCCCTCACCACAAACTCCGGACTTTCCGAAGAGATGGAAACAAGGTTAGGACACTTTTCAAAACTGTTTGCCCTTATTGAATTAATGGAAGAGGGGATAGAGATGGTTCTTGTTGTTGAATCGAATCCTTCGAATCCGAATTGATTCGTTCCTATCACGTCTACCGTATAAGATTTCCCATCTATTTCTATCTGTGGCTTGATCACCACATCTTCAACAGTGTTGCCGAACACACAAGCTGTATTACCTGTAGATGACGGAAGATAATACACTCCGTCAATCAAAACTGTGTCCGGAGCCTCTACTGCGGAGGCGGGCAAGACGATGAAAATGGCGGCCATAAAAAACGTGAGTAGCCGCAATAATTGTTGAAATTTTGTTGTTTTCATTCTGGTCAGGTTTTTGTCTGGTTTGTGTGCGCTTTGCGCTGTTCTGGTTTTATGACTCCGCAGAGTCGGTTGGCTATATGTTTCTTTTATCGGTTTGCTATTTCCCGCAAAGGGATAATGACAAGCCGGAGGCTACATAGCGATAGAGCCATGCCGTCTCCGGAATGAGAATAAAATAAGTCTCGTCGGTGCAAATCATGGCCACGCTTCCATAAGCGGAGACCTATGAAAGTGAACTATGATTCTGCAAGACGGGACGCAGATATGTCGGTTTTGTGATTCAGGAAGAAGAGCCGTCCCATCACTTTCAGCTCTCTTTGGCCGAATTGCCAGATTCCGAAGAATCAGGTGATGTAATCTTCCTACAGAATAGTCATCAGTCCATTTACCAGACTGATGCTTCCCATTTGCGCTGCAAAATTAGCATCAATCTCCGAACCCGCCAAATTTATTGCCGGAATTTTTCAAAAGAAATTTAAATTCAATTATGGCCGATAACCTCGTATGGCACCAAAGCGTCTCCATTGCGCCATATCTCCAGAGTCACACGGGCACCGTCGCGGCCTTTCCCCGTCTGGGGGAAAGCGATTATCTGTCCGGCCTGTACATAGTCGCCACGGCTCACCAATAGACTGCCAAGCCGCCCCACACGACTGACAAACCCTTTGCCATGCTGGACTATGACCACCCCTCCGCCGTCGGCCGGAGATGAATAGGCCTCGACCACCACTCCGTCGGCGATCGCCCCCAAGGGACTGTCGGAAGCCACTGTCAACTCCGCCATTGTTTTCTTGCGTGACGACGCTGTTATACCACCTTCGTCGGTCAGCGGATTGAAAATCATCCCCTCGGCCGCCAGAGGAGCAAGAATAGAAAGATTGTATTTCTCTCTCTGCTCCATCATACGTATGAATCTCTCCTCTTCCGGTGTGCGCGCCATGACCGAGTCAGCGGTAAGCGGTCTCGGATTCACTGCAAGAGATGAGGAATCCGTAGGCTGCCGGTCTGTATTGAAGATAGTTATAATGTTGTCGATATAAGCACGGTCCTTGTCGTAAGCCATCTGCAGCGAGTCCAGACGCATCATATTTTCCACAGTGAGATGGCGGGTCTCCTCCTTTATATATCCCGGCATGGCCGACCGGAGCGGAGTAAACGACAATAAAAGAGTCGCGACAAGAACACACAGACTGCAGAAAACAGCCACACAGAGAAGCCACTGCCACAGAGGAAGCCCGATCCTCGCCACGCGACGCAGCCGCGAGTCGTCGGAAAGTGTGATGGAATACCTGTGCTTACTTTTTTTCATCTGACTGATAAGCCGGGTGTTAGAAGTTTTTCATATCTGCATTACAGACCGTTACCCTTTTTTACACAATACTCTTATCGAAAAAAGATAATATTGTCAATGCGAAATTACGCATTTTATCGCAACCGGCAAAATGAACCAAACGTTTCGGGCAGTGTTATGAAAGTAAAATTACAAATCAAAATTATTTCTAAAAAAGGTTAGATTATGAAAGCTAAAAATCTTTACTGCTTGGCAGCCCTTTGCGCAGGTTCCGCAGCTTTGGCTCCCACTGCCAGTGCTCAAGAGGCATTCGTAGACGAAGCGGTCACAGTCACCGAATTCAGCTGCGACAACACGAACCACTATTATTCCAATTGGCGCAACAACTGGTTTATCCAGATCGGTGCCGGAATCAACCAACCTTTCGTAGAACGTGGCGATGGCACAAAAGTGTCCGGTCCCGTGGTCAACCGCCACAACATGACCGTAGTCTACAATTTCGGATTCGGCCGCTGGTTCTCCCCTTACTTAGGTTTCCGCTTCAACGCCCTCGGCGGATCGCTCCACTGGAACAATCCTGTGGCAGGCAACCACTACAACGGCTGGACCAAAGCAAACCACGCACAGCTCAATCTTGAACTGATGTGGGACATGTGCAACTCCATTGCCGGAGTCAACCCCAACCGTGTGGTGAGCGTGATTCCTTTCATCGGTCTTGGAGGTGACTATCTCTGGAACGTACGCGACGGAAAGGGACGTCCCGCGGAAGGCACCAACATCTATCGCGAGAACGGCGAAAAGAAGACAAACAACTGGACTCTCCCCGTAACCGCCGGCATCCAGCTCCGTTTCCGCCTCTGCAAGTATGTGGACTTCTTCGCTGAAATGCGTGCATCATTCTACGGCGACAACTGGAACCTCTGTTCATTCGGACGTCCTGTCGACGCCAATGTGGCAGCTGTCGGAGGCTTCAACTTCAACATCGGCGGCCGCGGATGGGACACCTTCAACCAGTGCGACTACATGACCAAGATCGCCTCACTCAACGGACAGGTCAACGATCTCCGCGCCCAGCTTCTCGCATGCGGCCAGGAAGTGGCAGCCCTTCAGAGCCAGCTTCCATGCCCGGAGCCTAAGGTACAGAAAGATTGCGTCAACGCTCCTCTCATGACAACCGTACGCTTCCTTATCGACTCCGATCAGATCATGGAGACAGAAGAAGTGAACATCTACAACATGGCTGAATGGATGAAGGCCAATCCTAAAGAGAACGTCACCATCGTAGGTTACGCCGACAAGGACACCGGTACTTCCGAATACAACATGGAACTCTCTAAGAAACGTGCCGACGCAGTAGCCAACGCACTCGTAGAGAAATACGGCATCGACAAGAGCCGCCTCACCATCAAGTACGACGGATCGGATGTACAGCCCTACAGCACCAACGACTGGAACCGTATCGTAATCTTCACCCAGAAGTAAGCATCCTTATAGAAAAGAAGCTCGCAAGAGTACTTGAATAAAATTCATAGAAACAATCGACAGAAGTCTGCGGTCACAGGGCCGCAGACTTTTTTGGTCTCAAAAGTCTCATGAAATTTTGGCGCACAGGAATTTTTTCGTAACTTTGCATAGAAATAAGCCGCAATAGCTCAGTTGGTAGAGCATTTCATTCGTAACGAAAAGGTCGTGGGTTCGAGTCCCACTCGCGGCTCAAAAAGCGTAAACGATGATTGTCAGGACTTTAACATCCGACAATCATTGTTTTTTTATATCCTATTATTCTGTTTCTTATCTAATCCTGTGGATAAATTTATCAAATTTATCCTAAAAAACGGAAGAGGGATTTGGTCACACAAACTTTTTGTTGTATCTTTGTGTTGTAAAATTAAAGCGAGAGAGCTAAAAGACATACCACATCAAAGTTGATTGGGAAACTCATCAAATCTTATTGAAATACCGAGACAAGCTTGCTTTGTCAATGGCGGGCCGCACTTCCCGAAAGGGTTGCTGTCCCTATCCCGGGACACGGCGGATTACAAAGATGAAGAGGCACTCAAATCCTGTCATTCGGAGTTTCATCGCATCCTTTGATGTGGACTTTACAAGGCCGGCAGCCAGCGCAATCACGCGGCCGCCGGTTCTTTTATTATGAACTCTATAAGAGGTTGTTTAAAAATGCTTGTTAACGCAGAGCCGGAAGATTTGTGATGGAT
>CANEHE010000040.1 GCA_947427285.1 uncultured Porphyromonadaceae bacterium | reverse complement strand
ACAGACATTCTCCTACAACCGCTTCGTTGAGGTCATGCCCCGGTCATTTGTGGCTTTGACCATGTTCCTGCGGCTCGCATGTTTCGGAGAGTGCACGGGAATAAGTTTTGTGGACAGCACCTGCATTCCGGTCATTCACAACAAGCGCCAGTTCAACATGAAAGTCTTCAAGGATATCGCGGCCAAGGGTAAGAGTACGATGGGATGGTATGTAGGCTTCAAGCTGCATCTGCTATGTAACGAAAAAGGGGAACTGATCAACTTCGTATTGACACGCGCCAATGTGGACGACCGCAACGAGGATGTGATTGATACGCTGACTGACAAGGTGTTCGGCAAACTTTACGCCGACAAGGGATATATATCGCAGTCTCTTTTCGGACATCTCTGGGATGACGGAATACATATTGTGACAGGTCTGCGCTCGAATATGAAACAGCGTCTCATGCCGTTCTATGACAAGATGATGCTGCGTAAAAGGAGCATCATCGAGTCCATAAATGATATGCTGAAGAATGTGGCGCAACTCGTCCACTCCCGCCATCGTAGTGTACACAACTTCCTCATGAACCTGCTTGCTGCAATGGGCGCGTATTGTTTCTTTGCCACAAAGCCGGGAGTGAACTTCGACTTTGAGGTGCCCGAGTCAAACGGGCACCTTGTCCTCTGGGATTAGCTTAAACATATGCAAATAAATCAGGCGACCTGTCAAGGTCGCCCAATGCACTATGTCCTTTAGTTTGGTTTAAATTGAAGAATCTTATCCCGAACTCGCGTTATTAGTGAGGGTTCCGCTGATACCTGACATTCTTGCACTAAACGCCTGACAAAAATTCTTTGTCTGCCTGTCAAAGTAATATATCGCCTGACTTCTGTCTATGTTTCTCCAGACATATTGAGGACCCATTTCAAGATCCTCATCAGTATTGATTGAGTTCTGAAGCTGACTACACTGTTGAGAAGACAGTCCTCCACCATTTACCGAGGTGCATTCGGAATACCAGTCATCGATTTCATTTGACGGTTCGTCTTTGTCGTCTTTACAGGAGACAAGGGTGAGGGAAAGTGTGACAAGAAGGAGGCTGAAAAGTTTTAGAGCCTGTTTCATGATAATAGTTGAGTCCCGGAGCAGATGGTTCGGTTTTGGCTTCCGGACCGCATCCGCTTCGGGACTGATGGTTACGATGCTTCCGGAAGTTCTTCCACCTCTCCTGGAAGTGTCGTTGTTCTATTCCTTTTTCAATGTCTAATTGAACAGACAGATAAAAAAGTGCGTGAGAGTCGTACCTGTCGCCCGTCCCACACCTTGAGGCCTTCGCATTGCCCGAATTCGTAGGACGAGCAAACGTGCAGAAGCCTCACGCAGTTATATATCAATACCCAATGTCACACTCCCGCGCGACACCAGACGGATTGATACATATCCACATAAGCATCCACCGTTGCCACATTCCTGACGAATTCATGAAGTTTGCGAAGTTTCAAGGTGTCAAGAAAGAGCGTCGATAAACGCATTTCCAAAATGTCCGCTTCCCGCCCGCTCTGCCCAAACCGGGCTTCTGGTAGGTCTGCATTGCAAAATTATAAATAGTTTATGATTCTACAACTTTTATTAAATATTTTTAGTCACAGTACACTCTATTAAATATTTTTAACTGCAAATTAACTATATTTAATGGATAGGGGGGTAATTCAATATCCGCAAGATTTGGTGCCTAGATCAACCATTCGCTGAATAGTTACGGTAATTCGCTTTGCTTTTATTAATTTTGCAGTTGAAATCTTCATTGTGTAGATCTTCAGGTATCTATCTGTCGTCATCATCGCGACAGGTCTAAATTCCGACCTATCTCTGGGAATGTTTTGCGGTATCGTCGATGTGACACTCAACGGAACTGCTGTGTACAATACCGATCCCAATGGATACTCAATTGCAGTGGTTCCATTCGGAGAACACAATCAACCGGGTGACATGCTTCTTGCTCTGTCGGATGTGAAGGCCAACAGGAACATAATTGAGTTAGACTTCAACGGCACATCTACGGAAGAGATATTCAAACCACTTGGAAGTGATTTCTTTACCGTCACAGATCAGGAATCCTCACTCAGCGTAGCCGGTAACAGCTACACTTTCCCATGGATTGTAAACGGAAAATATCATAAAAACGGCAATCAGACCGTTATATAACAAATAGGATAAATTCTCTTCATTCTTGCTTGTCCGGCCGCAGAGATGCCAACGGACAAAACCTGTGGGCACAATGGATATATTTCATTGCGCCCACTTCGCACATAACCATACCGATAGGAACTGTTTGGAAATACACAAATTGGTAATTTGCGGATTATGTATTATCTTTGCAGCCTTAACAAAAACCGAATCTAAAAAGAAAACACTTCACTTCATAAAGAAATTTACACATTGATATGAAAGCATACGTTTTTCCGGGACAAGGTGCCCAGTTTGTTGGAATGGGGAAAGACCTCTACGACAATAATGCGGAAGCACGCGAAATGTTTGAGAAAGCAAACGAAGTGCTCGGATTCCGCATCACAGACCTGATGTTTGAAGGTACAGAGGATGACCTGAAACAGACCAAAGTCACCCAGCCCGCAATATTTCTCCACAGCGTGATTCTGGCCAAGAGTCTCGGGGATGAGTTCACTCCGGATATGGTGGCCGGACACAGTCTTGGAGAGTTTTCCGCGCTTGTGGCAGCCGGTGCTCTCTCTTTCGAAGAGGGCCTGAGACTTGTGTCAAAGAGAGCTCATGCCATGCAGAAAGCATGTGAGGTGCGCCCGTCGACCATGGCCGCCGTCCTTGCCCTTCCCGATGAGAAAGTAGAGGAGATCTGTGCTACTGTCGACGACATTGTGGCTCCGGCCAACTATAACTGTCCCGGTCAGGTGGTGATTTCCGGCACCATGGAGGGGATAGACGCCGCATGCGGGAAACTGTTGGAAGCGGGAGCCAAACGTGCCATGAAACTGAAAGTCGGAGGAGCGTTCCACAGCCCGCTGATGCAGCCTGCTCATGAAGAACTGGCCGAAGCAATCGAATCAGCTGATTTCAAGACTCCCGTATGCCCGATCTATCAGAATGTGGACGGCAAGCCCCATACAGATCCCGAAGAGATCAAGGCCAATCTTATCAAACAGCTTACCGCTCCTGTGCGCTGGACCTACGACGTACAGGCCATGATAGCCGACGGGGCCGACGAATTCATTGAATTGGGCCCCGGCAATGTGCTTCAGGGATTAGTGAAAAAGATAGACCGCAAAGTGGCGACTTCCGGCCGTCAGTAACGGAATAAAACAGCAACTGATCTCATGAATATCGCTATAGTTGGAGCCAGCGGTGCCGTCGGACAGGAATTTCTCAGAGTGCTTGAGCAACAGAATTTCCCTGTCGACAATCTACGTCTTTTCGGCTCAAAGAGAAGCTCAGGACAGAACTACCTCTTCCGTGGGAAAGAATACACCGTGGAGGAGCTTACACACGAATCCGACTTCTCCGGCATTGACATTGCCTTCACATCGGCCGGAGCGTCCGTCTCCAAGGAATATGCTCCGACCATCACACGCCACGGCACAATCATGATCGACAACAGCAGTGCATTCCGCCTGGATGCGGATGTACCGCTTGTTGTGCCTGAAGTGAACGGTGCGGATGCACTTATCCGTCCACGAAGGATAATAGGCAATCCGAATTGCACCACTATCCAGATGGTAGTGGCTCTCAAGCCCATCGACAACATAAGTAAAATCCGCGAAGTCCGGGTGGCCACCTATCAGGCTGCTTCGGGAGCCGGTGCTTCCGGAATGGAGGAACTCGCCCTCCAGACCCGTGAAATAATCTCGGGAGAAACTCCGACAGTGAACAAATTTCAGGCCCAACTCGCATTCAATCTTATCCCTCAGGTAGATATCTTCACAGACAATGACTATACCAAAGAGGAGATGAAGATGTATCATGAAACCCGGAAAATCATGCATTCCGACATACGTGTATCCGCTATGTGTGTCCGCGTGCCTGTAATGCGTGCACACAGCGAAGCTCTGTGGATAGAGACCGAAAAACCGGTAAGCGTGGAGCAGGCACGAGCAGCTTTGGAATCGGCTCCAGGAATAGTGATGACCGACGATCCGGCGGAAGGGAAATATCCGATGCCACTGGATGTGGCCGGCTCCGATGCTGTATATGTAGGTCGGCTTCGCAAGGATATATCATCCGAACGTGGTCTGACGATGTGGGTGGTTGGCGATCAGATCAAAAAAGGTGCCGCACTCAATGCAGTGCAGATAGCTCTCTGGCTTATTGACAACGATCCGACATTAAAAAGATAAAATACTACGTATCAACAATATACCCAACTTCAGATTAAATAGCACAGTTAACTTTAGTTAAAAGGTCTTTTCTTTAAAACTTTTCATGTCTCGTTTATGTTTTATTCATGAAAAGAAAGAAGATAGATTTTTGTTCATTAAGTTCAAGACTTAACGGCTGCCATAGCCGTTTATATCACCGGACATTCGTGAGAATGACCGGTGATTTGTATTTTACACCTACGTCTCCCCGACCGGCTTACCATTCGAAAGAGACACTTCCACCTATGGAATTGAGCGATATGTTACGGTCGCCCACATTCCACCAGTTTGTCGTCACAAGCTGATAAGTGAGTCCGATATTCATTGCCCGGGCCGGATGCGACTTGCTGACAGGAATACTGATACCCAATGATGGTTTAAGATAGAAACTCTCCCTATTGGTGATATATCCGGTACCAACACGGAAATAACTGTTGTTGAGCATAAACGTAGCTCCCACCTTCACATCTATGAAAAAGGAGATACTCGTCCGCTGCCGACTTCCGATATTAAAACGGAAATCCGTGAAAACAGGAAGGAAATATGCCGTACCGGAGTTGGAATGGGAATAATGCGTATCCGTCCATCCCTCATAAGGGATATCTATATCATAGTCGGGTGATTTCCCGGCAAACATAACGTCAAGTCCGATACCGGCACCCATGAAGAACCAGTCACTGTAGCGGAAGCCCTGTGATGTGGAAACGCTGAACACATTGGCCCGATAATCGCCAAAACCTCCAGCAAATCCCGACTCTACAAATCCTTTATAATTAAGAGAACCCGAAAGTGCAGGTTGTATCAGTCCGGGAAGCTGATTGGCAATTTCATAAAACTGAGCCGAAGCACCGGCGGGAGCAACAAGAAGAGACACCAACGCCACTTTGCGTAAACCGTATAAAAGTATTTTCATAGCAGTATAGATGTTTTGTTTCTTATACAGACAAAACATCTCCTGTGGCTGAAAGGTTTGAACCGGAAATGCCGCTGTAATTTTTACAACAGCGAACCTATGGCCGACTCTATTTTTTTCACAGCATGATGATATGACGCCTTGAGTGCCCCAACACTGGTTCCGAGAATATCGGAGATCTCCTCGTATTTCATCTCGTCGAAATAACGCATATTGAACACTATACGTTGCTTCTCCGGCAGACGGGCGATGGCTTTCTGCAGTTCCCGCTGCAGTTCGTTTCCATCAAAATAAGGATCCGCCTCGATATTGTCAAGAATAAACGAATCATCGGTACCGTCGGTCACATTATTTTTCTTACGTTCCCGATTAAGAAAATTAAGGCTCTCGTTGATGGCAATCTTGAAAAGCCAAGTGGAAAGTTTCGCGTCGCCTCTGAAATGAACAATATTTGTCCAGACCTTGATAAAGGCGTTCTGAAGCAGATCATTAGCATCGTCGTGGGAAGCCACCAGTTTACGTATCTGCCAATACATCTGTTCCCCGTATGTACGCATCAAAACCTGAAACGCCTGATGGGCTGTCTCGGGAGACTGGAGATCTTTCACTAACTGCTTATCGTCTGTGGGTACTTTATAATTCATCGAGCCGTAACGCGTCTGGTTCAAAAGACCGTTATATGAAACAACCGTCCACTGATAAAATAACGCAAAAAGCTCTGCGAAGTTACATTAAAAATCCGGAATAAGCAAACCATGCATTCTGCAGCCAGTCATAATACTGACTTTCCGGCGGTGCATAAACCACTGAACAATAAGATACGGAGCGACTGTTGTCACAACAGCCGCTCCGCGTGTTTTCCATAATACTTTTTCGAACTAACCTAACATCATGAAACGATTTTCTGTCTTTATAACATTCCCCGTCGTGGATTGGTTCGATGAGATGCATGTTTTTTAATTATTCAGACCCTGCGGTCATAAACACGCAGATAACTGATCCCCCGTCCCGGCTCCTGTTCCACCCGCAACTGGACCGGAATACATTCACGCAACGCTTCCACATGGCTGATTATGCCTACACGACGTCCAGACTTGCGGTGAAGCGTCCTGAGAGTTTCAACCGCCCGGGAGAGAGATTCTCCGCCGAGAGTGCCGAAACCTTCATCGATAAAAAGCGTATCTACTGTCAAGCCGGACCCTATATCACTAAGTGCCAGAGCAAGAGAAAGAGACACCAGAAATGTCTCGCCACCGGAGATCGTTGTGGCAGGTCGTCTCACGTATCCCTGATAGGCATCTTCTATAGAAATGACAAATGTGCCTGGATTAGCCACAAGTGTGTAACGGTCGCTCAAAGATCTCATGTAATAATTGGCAGAATGCACCAACGATGCCAATACATAACTCTGGGCTATCTGACGGAAACGCTTGCCCTCCATATCGCCAAAAAGTTCTTTCAGACGATTCCATCTGTCGCGTTCGGCACAGGCGGCATGTTCCTCCCCGATCAACTCTCCCAGACGCTCCATCTGTTTTTCATTCTGATCTAAAAGCATTTCCACCGCCCCTTTCCGTTCTCCCGTCAACCGCAGTCTCTCCGTCAGATCAATCGCGACAGCAGTCAGAGTCTCAACGGTTTCTTCCTCGGCAAATTCTGGACGTCGTTCTTCAATCTCAGCGATACGATGCCGGTTTTCCGCCAACAGAGCCTTCGCGGAAAGAATCTCATCGTTTGCCTTCGACAATTTATCTTCCGCACACCTTATATACTCCAATTCATACGCATGCAATTCCCTCAACCGGCTGCCGCGGGGAATATTACCACCCGCAAGATAGCCACGCAAAACCATCCGTACCGCATGCCTCTCTTCCCGAAGTGTATTTCTTCTGTCAGCCACCGACCTTAAATCTGCCTGAAGATCCATGACCTCGGTCATCATATCTTCTTCGGAAGGTAAATCCTCACCAATATAATCTCCTTGAAGAACACAATCCATGCTATTCCCCCTTTTTACGCCGGAAAGCATCCGGCTCAAGGAAGCATACATGCGTCGTAACCATTCAAGGTCTTTTTCCAGACTCCTCTTTTTCTCCACAATAACCTCAAATGCCTCAGCAGATACCTTGAGATTCCTGTCAAATCCCAAAGGATCACTTCTCCATGTGTCGCCCCATATCTCCTTATCCACAACAGACTGCAGATAGGTTTCAGCCTGTTGGATTTCCTCCCCTTTCTGCCGTATCATCTCCTGAGAAAATTTCCGGCTGTTTTCCATAACGATGATATCAGACTTGATTGCCTCTGTGTCACGTCTCGCCTTTTCCACCCTTTTTTCAAATCCTGATCTCTCGGCACGTAACCGTCTCAATTCTTCCTCATCCCTCTCAAAGCGTAATATATCTGCATTCAGCCGATCATACATTTTCTTCTCCTCACATTCCAACCGGTTCAAGGTTGTAATGTCCAGATTTCCATCCCAAACGACATCACAATCCTTCAAAGCCTCTGTCAGATGCTTCCTGGCTAAAATCTCGGCAGATGTATCAGTCAACTCTTTTTCAAGCCTTTCCTTTATGGAATGCAAACTCTTCTCTCGAACCTGCAGATCCGAAACCCTTGCAAAGATTGTCTCATAATACTTTTTCTTATCCGATGCCAGTTTCTCGGCAGCCTCAAACAGTTGTCGGAATTCATCGTCACACGGAACCTCTCCGACACTCCCTCCACATAACGGGCAACTGCATCCTGAAGTCAGTTTAGTTCTGAGACTTCTTGCCCACACATCCACACTCTCACGCTGAACCTCAAGAGTTTTCCTTGTAGATTCAAACTCCACACGTGCTATCTCCAGACGAGGGACCTCACGTTCTATTTCTGTCCTTATCTCCCGGAGGCTTACTGTATGAGCTTCGTATTCCTCCTTCCTCCTGCGAGTCCGTAGTATCTCATCTCCGTAAACCTTCATTCTATCCACAGCAAGCCGGAAGTGCCCGAGACGTAGCGTACTTTTCTCCTGCCTCATACGCAGATCCCGGATCTTATCACTGTCAAAAGCTGCTTCCCCTTTCTGCAGACGGACATCGAAATCCCCAAGTTCCATAGCCGCTTTCCGACACTTCTCCTCAACCGACGAAAATACATTGCGGGCTGAGGAAATACGTTTCTCTATCGCTTCAAGTTCCGCATTATATTTCCGTAGTCCGATCAAGGCATCGGAAAGTCTCACAAGAAAAGCCGACACATCAGAGCGTTCGGAATAAAGCGGCAATCGAGAGTCTTCTTCCCGTATATGACTGTTCACATTCTCCAATTCCTTCTCACGCACGGAAATACGTCGTGAAATAGAATCCAGATATCCATAAAGTCGATTAGCACGGCATTCGATACTCTCTTCCTCACAAACCAGACGCCTTTCATCCTCAGCAATCTCTTCAAGTCGCTTCAAAGCCAATCTGCCTTGCTCCGCCTTTTTCCAGTCCTCCACCAGCAAAGCGGTAGGAGCCATATCAGAATAAAGATAATTTTCCGCTTCTACCAGACGTTTATCTGATTCCAAAAGATGTGTGCCTGCTTTCGCATACTCTTCAAGCCACGCTATTTTTACTCCATTCTCGCGCCTTTCCCTCTCCAATTCCACCAAAGTCATTCTAAGCTCCCCCTCTTCCGACATAAGCGCAGCCCGTGCCTCATCCGACAGCACCTCCACCCCTTGCAGACGCTGTTGGGCTTCGGCTAATCTTCTCTCCTTGCGACTGAATATTTCCGCAATCTTTCGTCCTATACGTGTATAGATTTCCGTGCCGGTTATTTTCTGGAGGATTGTCGCCTTGTCATCGTCCCGGCTGTTGAGAAACTTTGAGAACTCTCCCTGAGCAAGCAGTGTGGTTCGCTGGAATTGTTCGAAATCAAGTCCTACAGCAACTCCGGATATGATCTCGGATATATCCCGTTTCTTATCGGTACATTCTCCGGTTCTAAGATTGGTCAATGTCCGTTTCGACGGCATCAGTGCCCGTTCCGGATTGCCATTGCCCCTGCGGACCCTCCATTCAGCCTCATATCCATCTCCATCATTTCCTGTAAACCTCAACCGGACATATCCCTCACCAGTTCCGCGGGTAAGCAGTTGGGCCGGATCGGCCACTTTCACTGTCTTCTCCTTTGAATTCCCTCTTTTTTTACCTTCATCGACAAGAGCACCCTCGATAAGAGTGCTCTTCAGACGGGGTGTGATCCCATAAAGAGCCAGACATACGGCATCAAGCAAAGTAGTCTTTCCAGCACCCGTCGGACCGGAGATCAGAAACACGCCGCTATCAGACAGTGGTGACGAACTGAAATCAACCACCGCATCGCGGATAGACGCCAGATTATGAATTTCAAGACGTTCAAGTTTCATACATCCCCCTCCTCTTCCATCAATTCCTGAATTGCCGCGGAAAACATATTTTCCATATCATCGGAAAAATCCACTCCTATCGATTCCGCATAAAAACGAGCGATATCCATCGGGGCCATAGTTTTGAACTCTCCTACAGTGAGTCCTCCGTATTCATCATGATTTCTCTCACAACGCACAGCATTTATATGGCATACCACACACTGCTTATTTTCCGCAACTCTCATTGCAGTTGCCATAGCTTCAGAAGGTAAGAAATCATCTACCTCCACATTCAACCTTACATACGCCTTCAAATCGTCAGGAAATCTCTCCAGCATACCGAGAACCTCCTCCCAGACAGCTGATCCACGAGCAGGCAAGGTGACAAGCGGCATAGAGGGTTTTATCTCCACTCTTCTCACAGCAGGCACATCACCTCTTTTCCCAATCTCAATAATATCCACCCCATGCGGATATACTTCATCAAAACTTATTGCCAACGGTGTTCCGCAATATCGTGCACGTCGGCCGGAGCCCGCTACAAACTGCGGCTTATGTATATGCCCCAAAGCAAGATAATCAAATCCTGAACCAAATACTTCATAAGGCAATGCGTCAATTCCTCCTATCACACGGTCAGTGGCATATCCAGGATTCTCAAGCGATACACCTGCCACCGTAGTATGTGCCGTCATCACTATCGGAAGATCCCGCGTGTTTTTACCGGCTACAGAAGCAAGCACTCCGGCAAACCATCCAGAAGGGATATTGCGCTCATACACGTATGGTACCGCTACCACAAAACCCTTTCCAGGAATCTCTACTATATGATTCTCTATATTCTCGCGATCAAACTTTCCGACAAGAGTGACCCCATGCCGCGACATAAACCGGCGGTATGCCTCAAGACGTGCGCCACTGTCATGGTTTCCGGCAGTCACTATTATCCTTGTCTCCGGGACTCTGCGCAACAACATATCAAGCGTATCGCCGAACAGTCTCTGTGAACTCGCAGAAGGCTGAGGGACATTAAATACATCTCCAGTGAGAAGCACAGCATCGGGCTTCTCACTGGAGACTATGTCTGCAATGGATTCAAGCGTCTGGATATGGTCATGCTCCCGTCCAAGTCCATGTAATGTCGCTCCCAGATGCCAGTCGCTCGTATGAAGTATCTTCATTATGGGATAATATCCGGAGCTGTCAGAAATTTTCAAAGTATGTTCAACATACAGTCATCTCACCACAAAGACTTGTCTCCATTTTTCGTTTCACCTCCTCGGGACCATATCCCTCTCCAAAAAGATGCATAAGTTTGGTGACAGCCGCTTCGGATGTAATGTCATGACCTGATACGACTCCGATCTGTGCCAGTCCCCATCCTGTAAGATAACGCTGTTGATGCACACACCCATTTGAACATTGAGTCACATTGACAATTACCACTCCACGATCGATAGCTTCCTTGAGGGCGGCGAGAAACCACGGATCACTCGGCCCGTTGCCTGCGCCAAACGTTTTCAAGACGACCCCTTTCAGCCCAGGGGTATTGAGCAGATGCCGGATTGTGGATTCAGGAATTCCAGGAAACAGATCTATACATACTATATTCGGATCCATCCGGTATCTTACCTCAAGTTTACCGGTACTCTTTTTTCTCCATAGGGCCTCCCGATGAAACGTTATGCCAAGTCCGATACGTGCAAGTGGAGGATAATTGTTTGACTTGAAGGCATTGAAATTATCCGAACTATGCTTGGTGCTGCGGTTGCCACGCCATAGATAATTTTCAAAAAGAATCGCTACCTCTCTTACCATCTGACAGCCATCGCTATCTTTAGCCGCAGCCACCTGCAAAGCTGTGATGAGGTTCTCTTCGCCATCAGTACGCACCTCTCCGATAGGGAGCTGCGATCCAGTGATAATGACAGGTTTATCTATATTCCCAAGCATATACGACAGTGCTGAAGCAGTATAAGCCATCGTATCTGTTCCATGCAGCACTACAAAACCGTCATAAAGATCATAGTTGTCTTCTACAACTTTTGCAATATCGATCCAATGGGATGTATTCATCGCACTGGAATCCACCGGATTTGAGAATTGCACATTATCTATCTCAAAATCAAGCATCCTGATCTTTGGTACATTGTCTATCAAATGATCAAAATCAAAAGGTTCAAGCGCGCGTGTGTCCGGGTTTTCAATCATTCCGATGGTGCCGCCTGTATAAATCATCAAAATCCGTGGCCGGGAAGTCGTTTCCATATCCGTAATCCGGGGTGTAAGGGTATAAAATGGTGAAGTTTCAGATATGACGGACTATCATACAGATTCATTCCGCCTACGGCGCAAAATTAACAATTTGTCAACTTTCTGCCAAATATTCCGACAAAAAATATAGCACAAACTTGACAAATGCCACTTGCGCATACACCGGGAACGTACATAATTGCCTGCCTCGTTTTTTTTTACTAATTTTGCATCACCTCTCTATCTTACTTTATGAAAGAAAAACAGAAAAAAACAGTATATCTCGGCATGATTGCCGACATAATGCATCCTGGTCTTACACGTATCATCTCCGAAGGTGCCAGACTTGGCGAGCTGACCATAGGACTATTCACAGACAAAGCTGTCGCATCGCACAAACGACTGCCGTTTCTGAATTACGATCAGAGAAAAGAAGTAGTGGAAAATATAAAGGGAGTGGCAAGAGTTGTCCCTCAGGATGACTGGAGTTATGTCCCAAATCTACATAAACTACGCCCCGACATTATCATTCACGGAGATGACTGGAAATCTGGTGTAGACGCCGAACTTCGACATCAGGTATTTGAGACAATGAAAGAGATCGGAGGGGAGGTAGTGGAAGTACCATATACCCATGGCATCAACTCATCCGGACTTTTCAACGAACTCAAATCCATAGGCACCACACCGGAAATCCGGATGAAAATGTTACGCAGACTTCTTGATGCAAAGCCTGTGGTGAAAATCATGGAAGCACACGACGGATTGTGCGGTCTCCTGATAGAAAACCTTGAAGTGGAAACCAACGGACATATTGAAGCCTTCGATGGAATGTGGTGCAGCTCTCTGACCGACTCCACATCCAAAGGGAAACCGGATATCGAAGCTGTCGATCTGACCACACGACTCCAGGACATGAACAATATTCTGGAATGCACCACAAAGCCGATAATATTCGATGGCGACACAGGGGGCAAAATCGAGCACTTCGTATTTGCTGTACGAACACTGGAACGACATGGAGTATCGGCTGTAATAATCGAAGACAAGACCGGCCTTAAGAAAAATTCTCTTTTCGGCACAGACGCCGTCCAGACACAAGACTCCATAGAACATTTCTGCCAGAAAATCCGCGCCGGAAAAGAAGCTCAGATCACATCAGACTTCATGATTATCGCCAGAATCGAAAGTCTGATAGCAGGGAAAGATGTCGACGATGCTCTGATAAGGGCCGACGCATACGTGGAATCCGGTGCCGACGGGATAATGATTCACTCCAAAGAGAAATCCGGAGAGGATATCCGGCAGTTCTGCCAGCGTTTCCGCAAAAAACATCCAAAAGTGCCAATTGTCGCCGTGCCTACAACATACAACCATATCCACGAGACAGAACTATGCGAATGGGGTGTGAACATAATAATATATGCCAATCATCTTCTCCGCGCCGCATATCCAGCCATGAAAGCCGCCGCTGAAACCATTCTGAAAAACGGTCGATCGCTTGAAGCGGATCCACTCTGCATGCCCATAAAGGAAATACTTGAACTTATCCCCGGCACAAAATGATTTCTCCCTCCTTTTTCACCGATAAACTCGCCAGCCACGGCATACGATTCTTTACGGGCGTCCCGGACTCTCTTCTGAAACCGTTATGCGCATGGCTGAAAGCAAACGTACCTCCTGAAAACAATGTGATCGCCGCCAACGAAGGAGGAGCCATGGCTCTGGCCACCGGGCATTTTCTGGCTACAAGAGACCCGGCATGTGTATATATGCAGAACTCAGGAATCGGCAACTCGGTCAACCCTCTGCTGTCACTACTCGACGCCGATGTCTATAATATACCGGTACTCTTGGTAATAGGTTGGCGCGGAATGCCCGGTTTCCACGATGAACCCCAGCATGTGAAACAGGGACGTGTCACACAGGCTCTCCTTGACGCCATGGAGATTCCATACATAATCCTTTCCGATGTAGAATCCATTGCCTCGGAACAACTCGATGCCGCAATCACCTATATAAGGGAAACCGGACGCCAGATGGCCGTTATAGTACGTAAGAACACCTTCTCCCCTTTCAAAGCCTCTGACGATCATGCACTACCCTACCCATGCCGCGAAGACGCGATAAAAAAGATTGTCGAAGCCATAGATCCATCGACCGCCATCGTGTCTACTACAGGAATGATTTCACGCGAATTGTTCGAATTGCGGGAAACCCGCGACGAAGGTCACGGATCTGATTTTCTCACAGTGGGATCCATGGGCCACGCCTCCCAGATTGCCCTCGGAATCGCTCTTGACAACAAAAGGCGCAGAGTAGCCTGCCTCGATGGCGACGGAGCGTTTCTCATGCACCTCGGAGGCACAGCAATCATAGGAAATCGTAGACCGGAAAATCTCATACACTTTGTAATCAACAATGGGGCTCATGACTCTGTGGGCGGACAAGATACCGTGGCATTGGAAATCGACATCCCGGCAATCGCACTTGCATGCGGATACAAGACCGCATGCCGCATAGATTCTCTGAATGAGATCAACGATTCAATCAAGGCCGCAGAAAAATCTTCAGGGCCTCACCTGATAGAGATCAGAGTACGGAAAGGTGCCAGACATGACCTTGGAAGGCCAACAACCACTCCATTGGAAAATCGGGATGCCTTTATCCATTTCCTTCAGGAGAAACACTAAACCATCTAATATACACTCTCTACTTTCCACTCCCTATTGATTATATGACAAAACGCAACATACTTCTCAACCCAGGTCCTGCCACCACCACTGATACAGTTAAAATGGCACAGGTGGTTCCCGACATCTGTCCGCGTGAGCGTGAATTTGCAGATCTTATGGCTGGAATCAGGCGCGACCTTCTGAAAGTAGTGCACGCCGACCCCGACATATACACCTCTGTACTCTTCTGCGGCTCCGGAACTATCAATATTGACATATGTCTGAACTCTTTGCTTCCGGATGGAAAACAGGTCTTGATTCTCAACAATGGGGCTTATTCCTCACGTGCCGCAGAAATATGCAGGTACTACCATCTGCCGCACATCGATCTTAAAATGTCGGTATACGAACCTGTGGATATGGAGCTCTACCGAAGCATCATCGATAAAAATCCCGACATTGCAATAGTCTACGTAACACATCACGAAACCGGAACCGGCATTCTCAATCCTATTCGTGATATAGGTCGCATAGCCCACGAATACGGCGCGATTATGATTACGGACACCACCTCCTCGCTGGGAATGATCCCTCTTGACCTTCGCACGGACAACGTCGACTTCTGCATGGCTTCCGCACAGAAAGGTCTTATGGCAATGACCGGACTTTCATTCATCATCGGGCGAAAAGAGATCATTGAAGCCTCAAAAGACTATCCGACCCGCTCATATTACTGCAATCTCTGGCTGCAATACGATTATTTCGAAAGAACAGGAGAAATGCATTTCACTCCCCCTGTTCAGACCGCCTATGCCCTGCGTCAGGCCATCGATGAATATTTTTCCGAAGGGGAAGAAGCTAAATTCGACCGCCACCGCCGCGTATTTGAAGCGATTTCGGAAGGCGTAGCCAATCTCGGACTGAAAGAAGCGGTAAGGCCGGAATTCCGGTCAGGACTCGTAGTGTCTGTATGCTATCCCGATTGTCCGGAATGGGATTTCACAAAGGTACATGACTATCTCTACGAACGCGGTTTCACCATCTATCCCGGGAAAATCGACGGAGCAGACACATTCCGTCTATGCGCCCTCGGAGCAATTGACACGCCCGACATCAAGGCATTCTTCAACACACTGAAAGAGGCTTTCCTCTATTTCGGAATCAAGACAAATGAAAATTGAGCTGGCGGTAATAATGGCAGCCGGGAAAGGAACCCGCTTCGGAGCTTTGACGGCTGAAATGCCCAAAGGATTTATTCCGTTTAAAGGTAAACCAATGGTAATCCGGTCAATTGAGAATCTCATTGATGCCGGAATAAAAGAAATAATCATAGGCACCGGATATCATCGTGAATATTACGAACATCTCTCAGAACGTTTCCCCGAAGTAAAGACCGTATTCTCCCCTCGCTTCGCTGAAACAAACAGCATGGAAACCTTATACCAATGCAGGCATGCGATAGGAAATCGTCCCTTTCTGTTGCTTGAATCTGATATAGTATACGATATATCCGCGCTTAAGATTCTAATTGAAAATCCACATTCCGACATAATGCTCATAACGCCAGTAACTAAATTTCAGGACCAATATTATGTAGAATCAGATGACAATGGGAATCTTGCCTGGTGCTCCACCGATAAATCGAAAATCCGCCCCTCCGGCGAACTTGTAGGCATCCACAAAATATCGACTGACTTCTACAATTTCATGACGAATGCCTACTCTCACACCATGGATATCGAGCCACGCCTCGGTTATGAATTTCAGATATTACGCACTGCAAAATCCTCTCTTCCAATGCATGTATTGAATATGCATGGCCTACAATGGTATGAAATAGATGACATCTCCGACCTTGCATTCGCTGAAGCAAACGTAGCCATAAAATGAAAAAAATCAAAACAATCATACTCGTATCATTGGTAGCCGCCGCTGCCGTATGGAACTGTCATCGACAGGGAAACGAGGCGACATCGGCAAAAGCGGAACTCACCTCCTCCACCCACAAATCTGACTGTCCGGAGACATCTCCGGTCCGTCTGCTTGATGTCATTATTCCCTCCGCATTGCCTTCTCAGATCAAAGAATACCGTGGCTTTGTATTATCCTTCAACAAAACAAACCATACACCAAACTACGTGGCATGGGAACTGCTTCCGGAGGAAACTGAGGGAATATCCAGCCGTTCTGGCAAATTCTGGCAAGACCCCGATATAGAAGGATGTCCATCCACAGCCGACTATGTGCGTTCCGGTTTCGACCGCGGCCATATCTGTCCGGCCGCCGATCAGAAGTGGGATCCTCAGGCCATGACAGATTGCTTTGTGATGGCGAATATATGTCCGCAGGACCACAACCTCAATGCCGGAGCATGGGCCACACTTGAAAAAAGGGAACGCAGATGGGCGCAAGAAAACAACGGTCTTATAATCATTGCCGGACCAATATACACCGATAATGACACACGGACCATTGGACAGACACAGGTACGGGTGCCCTCGGCATTCTTCAAAGTGATGCTGTCACACCGAGATCACAGACCCTCAGCCGTAGCCGCAGTATACCCCAATATGCCCGCACACGGAAACATGACTGACTACTTCATGACAGTGGACCAACTTGAAGAAATAACCGGATACGATTTCTTTCACGCTCTGCCAGACGATATCGAGAATTCCGTTGAAGCCACATTCAATCCCAAAGACTGGAAATGAAGCACGACACAATCACAGCCATAGCCACACCACCCGGCACCGGAGGAATCGCCGTCATACGTCTTTCCGGACCCGATGCCCTGTCAATTCTTGACAAAGTTTGGACAGGCACCTCTCCCTTGACCTTTATTCCAAGAACAGCACACCTCGGCACAATAAATGACCCCAAAGACATACCTGTCGACCAGACAGTGGCCATATATTTTAAAGCTCCCGCCTCATTCACTGGAGAAGATACTATAGAAATATCTTGCCACGGATCGCAATTCATCCAACGCCAGATTCTACATACCCTCGTTTCCGCAGGCGCACGCACAGCACAACCAGGAGAATTCACACGCCGCGCATTCCTCAACGGCAAAATAGATCTTACACAGGCAGAAGCCATTGCCGATCTGATAGCAGCCTCATCACAGGCAGCACACGACATAGCTCTCACACAGACAAAGGGTCAATTCTCCGACGAACTCAGAAATCTCCGCGAGCAACTTCTACAACTCACAAGTCTGCTTGAACTGGAACTTGATTTCAGCGAAGAAGATGTACAGTTTGCCGATCGAAAAGCACTGGTAAATCTGGCAACTCATATAAGAAACCGCATACAACGTCTGACCGACTCATACGCCTCCGGCAACGTCATAAAGAAAGGAATATCAGTCGCTATCGCAGGAGCCCCCAATACAGGTAAATCAACACTTCTGAACCATCTTGCGGGCGATGACAAAGCAATCGTATCCGACATTCCCGGCACCACCCGCGACACCATCGAAGCCACAGCCTCCATCAACGGACTAGACTTCAGATTCATTGACACTGCAGGCTTACGGCACACCAACGACAGCATAGAGAATCTCGGCATCGGACGCGCCTTAACCCAACTGACCCGTGCCGACTTCATTCTATGGCTCATTGATCCAAGTCTACCGACCGACCCTCAACTTGATCTGCTCCGCAACCATCTCTCAACCATTCGCGCTACACCACACCTAATACTACTTACCAAATCCGATCTGGGCATCACCGTTCCATCAAACCTTAATAAAATTCTACCACAAGACACACCTATATTACGGATAAGTGCCCTCACCGGGCAAGGTATAGATGAAATCATACGGATCATTACTGGCAAATTTCTTAATGCCTACAATCCACGTCAGGAAACCATTATAGCCAACGCCCGACACTACGAAGCACTTATCCACGCACAGGAATCAATTGAACGCGTATTGAACGGTCTCGACAACGGACTTAATTCAGACATGATAAGTGCCGACCTTCGGGAAATTCTCCACCACCTCGGCACCGTCACCGGCTCCATCACCACCCCAGATATCCTCACCACCATCTTCTCACGCTTTTGCATCGGCAAGTAATTAGTTGATTATCAATGCTTTGTATTGGCAGTAATTGACTGTTACTGAACGATAAAACTTAACTCTTACAAGAACGCCTAATGCTGATAACTGTCAGTGTTAGG
>CANEHE010000039.1 GCA_947427285.1 uncultured Porphyromonadaceae bacterium | reverse complement strand
AATATGGGAAGAGTAAAAATTGCAAGAAAATCCACATTCATCGACATGACGGCGATGAGTGATGTGACCGTGCTTTTGCTTACCTTCTTCATGTTGACCTCGACCTTCCTTGCCAAAGAGCCATCGACAGTTGTCACTCCCCCTTCCGTATCGGAAGAGAAAGTACAGGAGACCAACTATGTTCAGGTGCTTGTGAGTCCGGAAGGTAAGGTATGGCTTACGATGAACAATGACACCAGTTCTAACTGGAGTAATGAGAAGATGCGTATGGCTCTTCTTGACAAAGTAAGCGAAATCTATAACGAGTCACATAAGAACAAGGTGACGTTCACACCGCAGCAGAAGCTCACCTTCAGCAAACTGGGTGCTTTCGGAGTACCTCTTGCCCAGATGGGTGAATTCCTCGATCTTGCAGGAAATACCACTACTTCAACCCAGGCCGATAAATGGCTTCAGGGGGAGAGTGACAATCCTAAGCAGATCACAGGAATTCCTATCGATGACAATAAGGACGAAACTCGTCCAAATGAATTCCAGATGTGGATGAAAGCTCTGCGCCAGACCGACAATGAGACTCTCGCAGCCGCCATCAAAGACGGTACCGGAGTATGCATAAAAGCTGACCAGAACACCAATTACGGTACAATGCACCGGGTGATGGACAATCTCCAGACAATCCACATGAATAAGTTCACTCTTTTGACAGCACTTAAAGCAGGAGAATAAAAATGGCAGAAGTTCAACAGAACGATGGTGGCGGCAAAGGCAAGAACCATCAGAAAAAAATGACGATTCGCGTGGATTTCACGCCTATGGTCGACATGAACATGTTGCTTATCACATTCTTCATGCTTTGTACGACCATGATCAAGTCTCAGACCCTCAACATCGCTCTTCCGTCCAATGAGAAGGTGGACAATGTGGAGAATATGAGCCAGGCTTCAGCCGATGACGCCATCACAATCATTCTTGATGCGAAGCGTAAACCCGGCACAATGATACCCGATACCGTCAACGGAAAGGTTGTCAATGAAGTCTACTATTTTGATGGGAAGCCCCTCAACGGAGAAGACCCGTCCAACCCCGCGTCGCTGCAGAATTTCAATAATCTTCAGAAAGCGGAGTTCCTTGCAGATGAGGTCAATTCGGCAGGTATTCCTCAGGCCCGTGGCATCCGAAAGATTATTCAGGATCGAAACAAAGAGGTTCTGAAGAAAATCGAGGAGTATAAAAAGCAATTTCGTGATGGTAAAATCGATCAGGCCAAGTATGACGAGCTTGCAAAGCAGGTGCGTCGTGATGAAAACTTGAAGAAGCCTGTGATTATCATCAAGTCTACCCCAGAGGCATCTTATGGAGCTCTGGTGGAACTTCTTGACGAGATGCAGATCAATTCTATCTCCAAGTATCAGATTGATAATATGGAGAAGATTGACTCCCTGATGCTTATCGACTACCAGAACCGTCATCACAAGTGATGCAGATTTATTAACCCTTAAAGCACGAAACAGAAATCATGGCTAAAAGAAATGTAGATCTGACATCGAAGGAATGGCGCGATATAGTTTTCGCCAATAAAAATAAGGAATTCGGAGCATACGAGCTTCGCTCAAAGAGTGATCGCCGTCATAACATGGCTGTGGTTTACACCTTGATTGGCCTTGTAGTGGTTGTATTCCTTATTTTCGGATATTCAAAATATTCCGACTATCAGGCTGAGAAAGCAGCTCTGGAGGCAAAGGAAAAGGCAGAGAAGATGAGCCAGGCTATCCTTGAACAAGTGGAGGAGACTCCCGAGGAAGAGGAGATAGAGGAGCAGAAATTCGAACAGCCTGAAGTGGTGGTGCCGGAAGAGGTGCTTGCTACTGTTCAGGTGACACAGATTGCTATCGTTGACGCCGACAAGGTGAAGAACGAAGTGATGGATATGGAGACCCAGAAGGAGGATAACACCGCACGTGGCGTTGTCAACCAGGAGGGTTCGGACGACGCGGACAAGTTCAAGGCAGTTCAGGAGCAGGTTGTGGTCAAGGAGCCGGAACCTGTGGAGGAGAAACCAAAAGAGGAGAAAATCTTCGTGGCTGTAGAACAGCCTGCGGAGTTCCCCGGTGGTACGGCTGCCATGATGAAATGGCTCAATAACAATATCCGGTATCCGGAGGCTGCACAGCAGAACGATATTCAGGGTAAAGTAGTTGTGAACTTTGTGGTTGAGAAAGATGGTTCGATCGCTCAGGTCAAGATTGCCAAGGGTGTCGACAAGGATCTTGACCGTGAAGCCATACGAGTGGTTAAGAAGATGCCCAGATGGCAACCCGGTAAAAACAACGGTGTCCCTGTGCGTTCATACTTCAACCTTCCTGTGACATTCCGTCTGCAGAATCAGTAATAATAAGAAGATCCCTTTGTCTAAAAGATGAAGGAGACTCTTGAAAATAAGAGACAGCGCGGTCAATCGGCCGCGCTGTCTGTGTCTTCTATCACGTTGACGGATCAGCAGGTGTGTTGTGTCATGTATGGATTGAGACTGCCCCAGTCGGATATAGGTGGCATTATTCCAAGAGATATCACTTCATCGCGAAGTCCGCAGAGATGATGATAACTGTTTTCAAGTTCTTTTTCCTCTTCCGGAGTTCCATCCAATGGAATTATTCTGGTTCCCTCCTTTGTCACTTCTGTCTCCATGGCCATCATGATATGGGAAAAACGGTCATTGTTGACGTATGTGCCGACGGGCCAGCGGAAAGGCTCACCGCCCATTGCAGCGGCAACCATACATATCGATAGATAGGCTGGACTCTGGAATGAAGAGCGTCCTCTGAGATCGATGATGTTCTTGCCACCTTGAATTACTTTTGCCCTGATATCTTCCCAGTCTTTTTCCGGTAGACGTTCGGTGCCGATAATGTCCGGAAGTTTTTCTCCTTTGACGGTAGCTGTTGAAGCGAATACCGCCATTTGCTCGCCGTGACCACCGAATGTACGGGTATTTACTATTTCATCCGGGCTTATGTGAAAATACTTCGCAAGCTCGCTTCTGAGACGGGTGCTGTCGAGTGCTGCCAATGTCGATACCTGTGAGGGTTTGAGTCCGGAATATAGAAGTGCGATCAATCCCGTGATATCGGCTGGATTGAAGACCACGACCAGATGCTTCACGTCCGGACAATATTTGCGGACGTTTACTCCGAAGTCTTCGGCAATCTTTGCATTGCCTTTCAGAAGGTCTTCACGTGTCATCCCGGCTTTTCGGGGGGCTCCACCGGAAGATACGATATATTTTGCTCCTGTAAAGGCTTCCTCGACATAGTCTGTGAATGTAAGATTGAAACCTTCGAATGCACAATGCATCAGTTCTTCGAAAACACCCTCAAGTCCCTTACGATAGGGATCGTACAGGCATATTTCCGGTGTGAGACGCATCATCATGGCTGTCTGTGCCATGTTGGAACCGATCATTCCAGCTGCGCCGGATATGACAAGTTTGTCATTGCTTAAAAATTTCATTTCCGTATAAAATTTAAGATTGTTGTGTACTATTTATTTTCGGGATTGTCTGTTGGATTTTCGTGTGCCAGAGGGCATTTTCGATTTATCCGTTTTCTCAACATTTACTTCCGGTAGAAAATCATTTTCATCGCTATTGATCGCATTTGTGCGCAAGGTGTTGACTTCCTTGTTCAACTGGTCGATTTCAGCAGCTTGGTTGCGAATGGTGAGAAGCAGAGAATTGAGCTCCTCATTTTCAATTTCGGTAGGGAATTGTTCCTGTACCCGTACTATGAAGTCGGCGAGAACATTCATGTAGTTGGTAAACGCAGAGAAAGGGGAGTCGTATGGGCTGAATGAGGAGTGTGCCGCTCCGTCATCAAGATTTTTTGTGCTCATGTAATAGAAATGATCTGAACTTTGCAGATATTCCCAGTCCTGTTTCAATCTTTTGTCCGAACATAGAGAAACACGTTCGGCCACAGAATATAGTTTTTCCAGTGCTTCCCGTTGAAGTCCGTTTCCTTTCCATGCGGATACATCACGGGCTTCGTCGGTTCCGGAAATAGGATAGGGGATGGCGAGTTCGCCCACAGGCTTTAGTTTTTTTACCGCTTCGGATGGTGTGACTAATGAAATTTCATGTTCCTTGGCGAATCTTGGGATGGCACGCATGAAGTCGAAAATACCGCTTTCGGCCGGTAGGAATGATCCGAAGGTGTCTATGCTGAAATAGAGATTTATCACCTGTTCATCTTCGGGTATGGCAGCAATCCATCCCATATATTTGTCTGCGGTAAGCGGATATTCATCCCAATCTGTCTTGGCAAATCTCCTTGATATGTCTTCCGAGAGCTTATCATTGGTGAGAAGTAGACTTAGAGAGGGACAAGAGGCGGCTTTGTACAGATAATTAGGCGATTTCCAACCTAAGATATGTTTAGCCCCCTCAGTTACAGCGGTGTGGAATCCCATTGAGTTGAGGAGCAGGGCTACATCATCATCGTAGATGAGTTCTGTATTGGTGAAGACTTCGGGGCGTTTCCTGAACAATTGCCAAATAAGGTCGTCGTGGGCTTTCACTTCGCGGATGAATTCCTCCGGATCTTCAAGAGAGGATAGCGAGTGGGAGTAGGTCTCTGAAAGAAATTCGACGCATCCTGTATCAGACAGTTTCTTTAACTCATCTATAAGTTCGGGCACATAAAGTTGAATCTGTTCGATCGCGGTGCCTGTGATAGACAACGCGAATTTGAAATCAGATCCGTATTCCTGAATCATGGCAAGCAGGGTGCGTACCATCGGGAAATAACTCTGTTCCGCCAGTCTTGATATAATTTCATCGTTGGCAAAGTCATCATAATAGTAATGATCGTTGCCTATATCAAAGAAACGATATCGTTTCAGGCGGAAAGGTTGATGTATTTTGAAGTAGAAACAGATATTTTTCATTTTAGAGATGAATTTTAGTTTTGACTTGGTTCAATCTGATCCGGATATTGAATCATTATTGTCTTGATGCGATAACTTTTTCGTAGATATCAATCACTTTCTTTCCGGCTTTTTCCCAGGTAATACCTTTTATTTCCTCTATGCCGTCGTTGCGAAGCTGATGATATAGGGCTGGATAATTGGTGATGGCATGAATGGCGTCGGCCATTGCGTCGATGTCCCAGTAATCGGTTTTGATCACATTGTTCAGAATTTCCGCACATCCGCTTTGGCGGGATATTATTGACGGCACCCCCATTTCCATGGCTTCAAGAGGAGATATCCCGAATGGTTCGGAGACGGAAGGCATGATATATACATCAGAGGCCGCAAGCATTTCATAGACTTCCTTCCCTTTGAGAAATCCGGTGAAATGAAAACGATCCGCTATACCACGTCGGGCTGCCAGACGTATCATGTCTTCCATCATATCGCCTGACCCTGCCATCACAAACCGTATGTTACGGTCTTTTTTCAGTACTTTTGCAGCTGCCTCCACAAAGTATTCTGGTCCTTTCTGCATTGTGATGCGTCCGAGAAATGTGACCACTTTATCCTTTTTGTCATGTCGGGGCAGGTTAAGGGTCTCTTCGTCAAGAGGAATAACGGCGTTATGCACTGTAGTGACTTTTGACGGATCGATACCATATTTTTCAATCACAGTACGTCTGGAGAGATCCGATACAGTGATGATATGGTCCGCGTGTTCCATGCCGTCCCTTTCGATTGCAAAGACAGTGGGATTTACATTTCCGCGCGAACGATCAAAGTCGGTGGCGTGCACATGTATCACTAGTGGTTTTCCGGTTACATTCTTAGCGTGGATGCCAGCCGGATAAGTGAGCCAGTCATGAGAATGGATTATGTCGCAGTCTATGGTGCGGGCAATAACTCCGGCCACGATGGAATAGTTATTTATCTCTTCAAGTATATTATCCGGATAACGGCCTGAGAACTCAATACATCCCAGGTCGTTAAGTTTCATGTAGTTGAAATCGTCATATATGTGATCGCGCAGATTGAAATAAGTCTGCGGAGACATGAATTTTCCAATTCTCGATTCAACATAGTCCCAGCTTACGTCACGCCATGCGACAGGGGTGTTGCAGGCACCTATGATCTGGGCGAAGTCCCGTTCCTCATCTCCCCAGGGACGGGGGATGACGAAAGTGATATCCATGTCGCCGTTGGCATGCATGCCCTTTGTGAGTCCGTAGCTTGCCGTGCCGAGTCCTCCTAATATATGCGGGGGAAATTCCCATCCGAACATTAATGCCTTCATTTGCTGTCAGAATCAGAGTTTTGAAGTTTTGTCAAATTTTTTATGTTGCGAATCGTGCGAAGAATCTCTCCTACATTTTTCGCTGTAGAGACGGCTCCACGACCTTTGAAAGGGGGATTTCCATCGTAGAGTTCAGACAGGGAGCCGATGCAACCTTCGGTCATCTCATCTTCATATCCGATGAGCATTCTTTCGATGAATGTTATTCCGGAAAGACCGAATACATTCAGATAAGCGTCGGCATAGAATCCGAACAACCATGGTCGCGCCGGACCTTGATGAACTGCGTATTCACGTTCCGTGGGATTGCCGATATACATGGGTGTATATGCATAGCTTTTGGGAGACAGGGAGCGTAGACCCTTCGGTGTGAGAAGTTCCCTTGTCACAAGATCGAGTATTTTCTTTTTCCGGTGTCGGTCAAGAGGTGAATATTCAAGGCCAGCAGCAATGGCCATATTCGGACGAACTTCTGGATCGCGGTAGCTTCCGTCCACGTAATCATACAGATAACCGAATTCATTGAGGAAGGTGTTCAGAAATGAGGCTGATGTCTTTACTGATAAAGCATTGATGGTTTCGCAATATTCCTGGTCTCTCTCTATGTTTTCATAAAGAGACAGAATAAATCGGAGTGAATCATACCACAGGGCATTGAATTCCAATATATAACCGGAACGAGGTATTATGGGTCGTCCATCAATAGAGGCCGACAGCCAGGTGATTGGTTTTTCTCTGCCGTCGGAACGCACGAGACCATTTGATTCAAGAGTAAGATTAGTTATTTGTCCGGTTCTTATGGCTTCTATAAGTCGACGTACATCATCTCCGTATTTTTCACGACATTTGTCTGTGCCATACGTGCGACTGAACTGATGGATAGCCCATATCACCCATAAAGATATATCCGGCAGGTCGATTCCGTCTATGACAGAACTGACTTCTCCGGTTTCGATATATCTATATAAAGCCTTCAGAAATGTGTCGAGGATTGACTCGAAATCCTCTTTGTGATTGATGGCGAGTGTGCATCCGGGCAATGCGATAAGTTCATCTCGGGCCCGGACGTTAAGCCAGGGATATCCGGCCATGATATACATTCCTGAGCTGTCTTTGAGATAGAACTGTTTTGCTGAGTTTTTCAAGCAGTTGTAGAAACTGGTGCGGCATGTCCTTGTCGTAAGTTCTTTTTCGTATGTCTTGGCAAATTCTGCCGGATCACACTCAAAGGTTGCTGCCGAGAATATTATCGATTCCCCTTTTTTGATTGGAATTTCGAAATATCCGGGCACCCAGAGGTCTTCTTTATATGGAATGCCACGATTCCTGTCTTTATAATATTCTATTCCCTTATACCAATGCCCATTGGAAACCCATGTCGCGGGTTTTGAGAACTGCATGAAGAGATCGGGATAACCGGGATACAGGCAGGAAGAGATACCGTTTGCCGCTGGACGCACGGATGTGTCGGCGGCGTCATTTTCCATACACAGGTCGTTAGCATTCCTGAAAGCGAGAAACGGACGGAACTGAAGAGTGGTATCGCTATGGGCTTCGACAAGAGTGTATTTGATCAGTATTCGGTTTTCGTGGGATATGAATACCTTCTCTTTGGTCAGAATAACTCCTCCTACACGATATGTCATGATGGGAACCGATTCACATGAAAATTCCCGTATATATTTATGTCCGTTGGGACTGAAGATGTTATCTCCATATTGATGGATTCCCAGATTGAAAGGAGCACCGTGCTGGATTACCGTTTCGTCAAGTGACGAGAGCAGCACGTGTGCCTTATTGCCAAGCTCGGGAATCGGGATTACAAGGAGGCCATGCTGTTTACGTGTGTTACATCCTACAATGGTCGTGCAGTGATAAGCCCCGGATTTATTAGTGCGGAGCATCTCCTTTGGAAGGCTTTGCTCCAGGTTTATCATAAGACTTTTGTCAAATTTAAGATAGCTCATGTCGTGTGTGTCTGATTCCTGGACGGAAACTGATATTGGTTCGCAGTCAGGTTTATGTCGCAGAGGAGTATGTTTTCTATATATAACAACCGATACGTGAAAATTTCCAATAAGATCATTGTAAAAAGATATAAACAGAGGCAGAATGTCCGCCAATTGGAGGAACGGACAATAACAGATGCCTGGATTCCGTTACAATATGTAACCCTCTTAGGAAGATGAATGCACTTTTGAAACGAATATTTGTGGCTACTTTGTCCGGTTTCTTCTTTACCGGTATTTATGCGGTGCCTTCTGTGGAAATATCTCCCAGTGCGGGCTTTCATGCGATAAAAGTGGTTCCGGAGCGTAATTCAGGACTGAACGACATGTTTGTGTCTTATGCGGATGGTACAGTCAGTGTGACATATACTTCGGTCAATGCCGGAGTGACGCCGAAGTGGTATCGTTATTCCTCTCTTGGCGGAGGGTATGCCGAAGAGGTTTCGGGAGTAGTCACTACCGGAAACAGTTCTATACTTGAAGCGGCTGAGACCGACATGGGTTATATAATAGAAGATGGAGATTCCAGATATTATTTCTGGATTGTCGGCTATCTGAAGCATCCTCTGCATCTTGAAAGAGTTGTATTGTCGGATGAGTCGGATTGCGACCGCACTGTTCTCAATATAACCGGTCAGGGAGATGAAATACATTATTTCGGTATCAACGGTCAGCGGTTCACGCTTGACCGTCAGATCGAGATAGATTATAAGAATCTGGAGTGGAATGATGAACGTTCAAATTTCGAACAGGTTGATATTGTGAAAAATGTTCAGAGCGTTTCCCATCCTGTTCTGGTGTCTCCTCCAGCTTATTGCCCAACCATATTTACTGTCAGCGGTGATTTATTCCTGAGGGAATGGAATATGGAGCAGACAGTTGTGTCCGGTACATATCATCCTGTAGCTGTTGACTGCCGAACTACGGCAACACAGACAAGTACAGAGGGTGAAAATTCAAATCAGATCAAGGGGGGTACAGACGGTCTGGGTGGATCTGCTCCATGTGAGATCACCTTTGAAGCTTTTGTGACTGATGCCGTGATTCATACCGAGTGGCAGATGAGTTCTGACTCCGGTTTTGATAACATAAGTTATAGACTTAACGGGCAGGATCTCACATTCACATTTCGTGATGAAGGCACTACTTACGTCCGGTTTGTCGGAAGCAATTCAGACGGAAGTTGTGAAACCTACGGTGAGACTTTCACCATTGATATCGGTGCTTCCGAACTGAAATGTCCGAATGCGTTTTCACCAGGAGCTTCCGAAGGTGTGAATGACGAATGGAAAGTATCATATCGCTCTCTGATAGAATTTGAGTGTTGGATCTTTGACCGTTATGGTACCCAGATGTATCATTTTTCCGATCCGGCAGGCGGATGGGACGGACGATATAAAGGGAAACTTGTCAGTCCAGGTGTTTATTATTATGTGATCAAAGCCAAAGGTTCCGATGGAAAAGAATATAAGCGAGGAGGTGATATCAATATTGTCCGCTTCAAAGGCCGTCAGGGAACAGGCTCTTCCTCCGAATGAGAGGTAATGGAATCTACAGGAAAAGAAAGTGAAAGATGAAATCATACAGCCCTCAGGCTCCGTCGATGTATTTGGAGCCAGAGTGCATAATCTCAAGAATATCGATGTGTCCATACCGCATGGCACTCTTGCTGTGATAACAGGTCTGAGCGGTTGTGGAAAATCGTCGCTTGCTTTCGACACTATTTTTGCCGAAGGGCAGCGACGGTATATAGAGACATTTTCGGCGTATGCCAGAAATATGCTCGGAGCTCTTGAACGTCCCGATGTGGATAAAATCATAGGGTTGTCGCCAGTGATAAGCATAGAGCAGAAGACCGTAAATAAAAATCCTCGCTCCACCATTGGAACGACAACAGAAATATATGATTTTTTCCGTCTGCTGTATGCCCGTCTCGGAGAGGCCAGAAGTTATCTTACTGGCAGACCGATGGTGAAATATACCAAAGATAAGATTGTCGGACTAATTGCAGAGAAATATGAAGGACGCAAGATTTATGTTCTTGCCCCGTTGGTGAAAAACCGCAAGGGACATTATAAGGAACTTTTTGAGAATCTTCGTAAGAAGGGGTATCTTACCGTACGTGTGGACGGTGAGTTGAAAGAGCTTTCATACGGGCTTAAACTGGACAGATACAGAAATCATTCGGTGGAACTTGTGGTAGACAGATTGCGGGTCAATCAAGAGGACATTTCCCGTTTACGTCAGACAGTGGAGGACGCTCTACGTCAGGGCGACCGACAATTGATGGTGATTGACATGGAAACGGGTGAACCACGCCACTACAGCCAGCTTCTTATGGATCCGGAAAGCGGATTGTCATATCCTGAACCGGCACCTCATGATTTCTCATTCAATTCTCCCCAGGGTGCATGCCGGAAATGTAAGGGACTCGGATATGTCGATATAGTTGATCGCGAAAAAATTATTCCAGATCCTACCAAATCTATATATGACGGAGCTGTAGTGCCTCTTGGAAAGTATAGAAACTCACTTGTGTTCTGGCAGATAGAGGCTATATGCCGTCTTTACGGCACAGACATACGCAAGCCCTTCTCTGAATTGCCGGATGAGGCTGTCTCTGATATTCTCGGAGGCACAGATGTTCGGTTGGATCTTCGCAACGAGACGATGTCTACCAGCCGTTATGATGTCGGATATGAGGGTCTGGTGAAGTATATAGAGATGCAGCAGAGTCTTGATGCCGGCACTGAGGCGAACAAATGGAGCGGACAGTTTTTTTCCCGTACCGTGTGCCCTGAATGTGGTGGACGACGTCTGAATAAAATTGCTCTTCATTATTTCATTGATGGTAAGAACATAGCGGATGTGGCTGAAATGGATCTTTCCGAACTACATGAGTGGACTGAGGGGCTTGAAGAAAGGGTTGAGCCGCAGCGACGTCGTGTAGCGGAAGAGATATTGAAGGAAATTCGTAGCCGACTTGGATTTCTGCTTGATGTAGGTCTTCATTATCTGTCTCTCAATCGCGCCTCAGCGACTCTCAGCGGAGGAGAAAGCCAACGCATCAGACTTGCCACACAGATAGGTTCCCAGCTTGTCAATGTGCTGTATATTCTTGACGAGCCTTCAATAGGCCTTCATCAACGGGACAATGTAAGACTTATCGATTCCCTGAAAAAACTCCGTGATATCGGCAACAGTATAATTGTCGTGGAGCATGACAAGGATATAATGAATCAGGCGGATTACATTGTGGATATCGGGCCCGGTGCCGGAAGAAAAGGAGGAGAGGTGATGTATCAGGGTTCACCGGCGGGTTTAGCTGATGTAGACACTCTGACAGCGGATTATCTTACAGGTAGACGTGTCATACCCGTTCCTCAGAAACACCGTAAAGGTTCTGGAAAGCTGCTGGAGATATATGGTGCTTCAGGCCATAATCTCAAGAATGTCGATCTACGGTTGCCTCTCGGTAAGTTTATATGTGTCACGGGTGTCAGTGGCTCGGGAAAGTCAAGTCTTATCAATGGTACGTTACATCCAATCCTGAGCAGACATCTTTATCGATCATTGACTGAGCCACTTCCTTATCGTGAAGTGAAAGGGCTTGAATATATTGACAAAGTGGTAACGGTCGACCAGTCTCCTCTTGGTAAATCTCCACGATCCAATCCCGCGACGTATACCGGAGTCTTTGCCGACATCCGGAAACTTTTCGTATCTCTTCCTGATGCCAGATTGCGTGGTTATAAACCTGGTCGTTTTTCATTTAATGTGGCAGGCGGCCGTTGTGAGACATGTAAAGGCAACGGCTATCGGACCATAGAGATGAATTTTCTGCCTGATGTGCTTGTTCCTTGTGAGGAATGTCATGGGAAACGTTATAACCGTGAGACTCTTGAGGTGCGCTTCAAAGGAAAATCGATAGCCGATGTATTGGAGATGACAGTAAATCAGGCAGTGGAATTTTTCTCCAATGTTCCTGCGATATTGAAAAAAATAAAGGTGTTGCAGGAAATAGGACTTGGATACATCAAACTCGGGCAGCCCTCAAGTACTCTTAGCGGTGGAGAAAACCAACGGGTGAAACTCGCTACGGAACTGGCAAAAAAAGACACTGGCAATACACTTTTTATTCTCGACGAGCCTACCACTGGTCTCCATTTCGAAGATATAAGGGTTTTACTTGGTGTAATTGATAAAATTACCGACAAGGGAAATACGATGGTCGTGATCGAGCATAATCTTGATGTAATCAAGTGTGCCGATCATATCATTGATCTTGGTCCGGAAGGTGGACGTGAAGGCGGGTGTATTGTGGCTGAAGGCACACCGGAAGAGGTGGCTGAGAGGGACACGCCGACCGCCAGATTTCTGAAACATGAACTGTTGTCTTCCTCCTCACAAATACAGAACCTGGTGCGAAAGGCTGTGGCCAAAAAAACACACAGGGTTGCGGGGACGAAGTAAAAATATTATCTTTGCATATCAAATTTCCATTCACAACCGACATCGAATGAAAAAACTTATCATCAGCACATTCACCGTAATGACGCTATCAATGTTTACCCAACCGGCTGATGCGGCACGCACGAATCCGTTGGCCGATGTGTCTGGAACTCCTTTCCAGACAGTTCCTTTCAATCTTGTCTCTCCTTCGGATTATGAGGAGGCGATAAACGAGGGAATACGTATCCAGAATCAAGAGATAAACGCTATTGTCAGGCAGCGTTCGACACCGACTTTCGAAAACACGATAGTTGCTCTTGACCGTTCCGGTGAACTACTTTCCAGAGCTACGCTCGCTCTTTCAAATGTAGAGCACGCTGTTGGCGATACGGTTCTCATGAATATCATGGCGAGAGTCACACCTCTGCTTTCCGAACATTCTGCCGACATGATGCTTAATGAAGCCTTGTGGAAAAGAATAAAAGAGGTTTATGACCGCCGGTCCGAACGTGATGATCTTACTCCGGAACAGCAGAGACTCATTTCGGAGACATATCTTAATTTTGTGGAATCGGGTGCTTCTCTTTCAGGGAAGGATCGTGACCGCTACAAAGCTCTGGTAAAGGAACTTTCCGATTTACAGTTGCGTTTTGCCCAGAATATCACAAACGGTATGAAGGACCCTTCCCGACGTCTGTGGCTGACAGCATCGCAGCTTGACGGTCTGCCGGAGTCGAACGTCGCAGCTGCCAGACATGAGGCAAAGGAGATACTTGAGGCAGAAGGTAAGACTGATGATGGCTCGATGTATGTGTTCACTGTCTTCGCGCCTTCCTATGGTCCTTTCATGAAGTATATCACCGATCGGTCTTTGCGCGAGAAGATGTATCGCATGTACAATTCCCGCAACATTGGTGGAGAATTTGACAATATTCAGATACTCAAGGATATTGCAAATGTACGTCTTGAGATGGCCCGTCTGCTTGGATTTGACAATTTCGCACAGTACCAGTTGCAGCGTACCATGGTGAAGACCCCAGAGGCTGTCATGAAATTCCTCGGACAGCTCAATGAGGCCTACACTCCGGCTATGAGAACTGAGGTAAAAGAAATTGAGGATTTTGCCCGCAAATCGGAGGGTGTCGAGTTTAAACTTATGCCTTGGGATTATTCATTCTGGGCTGATAAACTCAAAAACGACCGTTATGCCTTCAATGACGAAGACATGAAACCTTATTTCGAACTCAACAATACGATCAAGGGTGTGTTCGGACTGGCGGAGAAGCTCTATGGGTATAAGTTCAAGGAAAACAAGAATATTCCTGTATATAATCCGGATGTCAAGGCTTATGAGGTTTATGATGGCAAGAATATTCTTGGAATTCTTTATGCTGATTTCTATTATCGTCCCGGTAAGGCTCCCGGAGCATGGATGACTGAGTTCCGTCCTGAATCCAAAGATGATGAAGGGAAACGCACCATTCCATTGATTTCAATTGTATGTAATTTTTCAAAGCCGGTAGGTAAAGAGCCTGTTCTTCTCACCCCTTCGGAGGTCGAGACATTTCTACATGAATTTGGTCATGCCTTGCATGGACTGTCTGCCGATACAGAGTATGCCGCTCTCAGCGGAACAAGTGTCTATCATGACTTTGTAGAGCTTTTCTCACAGTTTAATGAAAATTATCTTACGCAGAAAAAATTTCTTGACGGCTTTGCAAAGCATTACAAAACAGGAAAGCCAATGCCTCAGGCATTGATTGACAAGTTTGTAAAGGCCTCCCAGTTCGGAGCTGGATATGCATGTATGCGCCAACTCGGTTTCGGTTTTCTGGATATGGCATATCATACCATTGATGAGCCATTGCGTGCTTCTGCCGATATTGAGATTTTTGAAAAGAACGCCCAGAATCCTGTCCGTGTGTTCGATGCAGTTGAAGGAAGTCTTATATCTCCTTCGTTCGGTCATATCTTCTCTGGAGGATATGCGGCCGGATATTATGGCTATAAATGGGCCGAAATGCTTGATGCCGATGCGTTTGCTGCTTTCCGGAAAGCTGGAATCTTCGACAAGGCAACATCTTCGAAGTTCCGGAAGATGCTTAAGTCAGGAGGTACTGTGGATCCGATGGAACTATATATAGAGTTCCGTGGGCAGGAACCTTCGGTAGATGCTCTGCTTGAGCGTGACGGTATAAAATGATTGCCTGGAGTTAATATAATTCCTTATCATAATATATGTATGAGGTCCCGTCGGTGCCGGAGATATTGGCAGACGGGACCTCTGTCTGATTCTTGATGATTTGTTATGGACAGTTGGTGGATAATTCTATTGCTTATCGCTGTGTTGGCCGATACGGTAATTCTGGTGATATTAGTATCAGGATCACATGGTAGGAGAGTGGCTTCCGTACTTAAGGATGAAAAGGGAAAGGATGTTGATGGTCGAGGTTCGACTCATATCGTGGATTCAAGCGTTCATACTCAAGAGGATGATTCGCATAGTGATATGGATAAGGTATCGGAGGAGACACGGAGTGCATTTATAAAGACATTGGAAGAGATCGGATGTCCGCATGAAAAAACAGGAGATCTCTCGATACATACCCGATGGCAGGGAGAAAATTTTACTGTGGATTGCGGGGCAAGATTTGTGATGATATGGGATCCGATGTGGTATGCGGTAAAGAATGACTCTGAGGATTTCGCCATAGTGGTAAAAGCGGTCAATCATGCCAACTTTCATTTCGGACCTGTCATAGTCATCACTGCACCTGATGACAAAGGTATATGTGGATTGTGTAGTCGGCGTGAAATGCTTGTCGACATTTCACGGTCTGATAATTCGGAATATCTCAAGGCCGTATTGGCTTCTTTTTTTGAGGTAAAGGCGACATTCAGAAAATATTATCTGGAAGAGAAAGCCAAGACAGATCCGGCCATACTCAACTGAGCCTGCAATTCTCCCTTTTTAGAATTGATAACTTTTGTGCGAGAACGAGAGGAAACCGACGTTTGGTGGTGCTGTCTTGGATAAAGCAACAAGAAGAGGCTATGCGGCCTGTCTCCAGACCAGGAAGCTTGCCGTGTTCTGTTAAAGTTATAATGATGGTGTTGGGTAGACCCGGAAATACGAATGACGCCTCAACGATACCTTTGATTTCTTTTCCATCGTATGTGATTATGTTTACATAGTCGCCTGTAAATATAGGGACTCTGCTGTCATAATCGGTAAGTTCTGTTTCTATGCCGATTATGTCAATCGTATGTAATCTTTTGAAATTCAGGATTCCTGATTTTATCTCTATGGCAAATTCATTCTTGCTGCTGACTGTTATTTCTTCTGTGTCTACATCACGGATATTTTTTCCGTCATCTATTCTCAGCCGGGAGAAGACGACAGGAAGATCTTTGTGATGTTTTTTAAACGAAAGAATATGTTGGAGATATTTTGTGGTATCGAAGTTCAGTTCTTTGGAAGTTTCAAGTAGCCTGCGGCATCTTTGACAGAATGTATTGCATGCCTTATAACTCGATGCTTTGTCAAACCATACTGTCTTCACATCGTCGTTGCTTCCGCATCGGCAACAATGACCGGTGAGAATATATTTTATACTGTTTTCTATTTCTTTGTCTGGGGGATCGACATAGATCTCTATTTCATGCTCATGTGTGTCCGGATCGGCGATTCTTATTTCAAAACCGTTATGCATAAGACTTCGGTCAAGCTCCTGAAGCATGTGGAGAGTGGCTGGCATCTCTTCCAGAAGCCTTGCAGGGGAGATGAAATCGAAACGCATTACGGTTTATTGATTGGCTATTTGCAAGGTTCTCCGTTCATGCATTTTTCCATGGCCGCGATAAGTTCGTCGGCGTTGATTGGCTTTGAGATATAAGCATCAAATCCATGTTGCATGATTTTTTCCTTGTCAGAGGAAAAAGCGTAGGCTGTCACAGCTATTATTGGCATATCCATGCCCGCTTCTCTTATTTCCCGTGTTGCCTCATAGCCATCTTTCAAAGGCATGCTTATGTCCATCAATATCAATGCCGGGTTAAATTTCTTAGCCAATTCCACCGCTTCTATGCCATTCCAGGCATGAATGGGTTTGAAAATGTCCTCAAACAAAGCCTCATACAGCATATAATTCCCCTCATTGTCCTCGGCGATCAGAATTACCGGAAGATTGTCATCCGGCATCTCCTTACATTCCGGTAAATCTTTTTGTCTTGGATTATCATCCTGGGTATCCGTCGATTCTATCTTTAAGGGAAGAGTAAACCAGAAATTACATCCCTTGTTTTCACCTGCAGACTCCACACCGATCTCACCTCCCAGATGTTCAATGATCTCTTTGCATATAGGTAGTCCGAGACCGGTTCCCATCTCATCTTTCCTGTCACGCCAGTACCGTTCGAACACGTGTTTGATTTTTGAGGCTGGAATTCCTATGCCTGAATCTTTTACGAAAAAATAGATTTCATCATCCCTGACTTCATATCCGGCCGTGATGTTCCCCTTGGCGGTATATTTTATGGCATTGTTCAGAAGATTCTGCATCACTTGTCCCAGACGTTCCGGAGCAGTGTGAAGATATATAGATCGGCTTCCCAGCACACAATTGACAATTGTATCGGAGGAAACATGCATCTCAGCCATATCGGTTATCGACTTCATGAATGCATTCAGGTCAATAGTGCGGTAGTCATAGCTTAGATTGCCGGAATCTGCACGCGCCATGTCAAGTACGTCATTTGCCAGACTCATGATAAGTTCTGCGTTTGTTTCAATTACCTTGACATATTTTTGCTGCTTGTCTTTGTCATCGGTCTCCATAAGTAAACGTGCGAATCCAGACACTGCGTTCAATGGAGATTTCAGTTCATGGCTTATATCCTGGAGGGCTGTCGATTTCCGGGAAGCATCTTTGCGGGATTTTTCCAAAGCGCGTCTGAGATCAGACAGTTGAAGATAGAGCTCCGAAATATCAATTATAGATACAGTCACCAATGGCTCACCGTCAATTTCCACATATCGTCCGTTTGCCAGACCATGCATTGGAATAAGAGCGGATCCGGCAGCATCTCTATGGGATGAGATTTCAACGTTTTCAAAGGAGTTTTTTTCTCGGAATGAAAGCTCGATGGCCCTTTTGAGCTGAGGTTCCACTATATCTTCTCCAATTTCACCACAATGGTTGGTGTACACAGTTTTCAAACTTTTGTTTACAGCGCAGACATTGATATGCAGACTCTGGAGAAGTCTGGAATGATTTATTTCCATGGTGATGTTCTGTTGATATATTCAGAACGTTGTTAATCATCTCCAAATTATATAATTCAAGTTTTATTTTGAATTCTTTTTTGAATTCAATTAAATCACCGATAGGAGAATATAATTAGAATATAAAATTTTGTAAAATATTTCTTATATATCAGACTTATAATATTTGTTATTATCAATGTATTATGAATTACAGGGCGTACTAAATGGGTACTTTGTGGGAAGTGTAAGGTAATTCAATCTTAGTATTTTTGCATTTTAAGCGATGTTTGTTTTTTAATTGCGTTTTGTTCGATGGATTTTCTGAAAGATTTGGGTTTGTCGTGGCTAAATCTTAAGGAAAAATCACTATCTTTGCAATACTTGGAGGTAATCTACACTCCAATATTTTATCATCCTCAAATCTCCGTATAGAAAATGAAAATATTGATTTGGATTCTGTCATTACTGGCTATCTCTAGCGGCTTGACTGTTTACGGCGAATCTAATCCTATGCAGGAAAATGCCAAGCCGCAGGATTCCACAATAGATGTTATCGGGTGGTTCAACAAATACGACACTCTCACATATTGGATTCACGAAACTTCGTGGCGGATTAACGGTACCGACACTGTGCGGACAGGACTTGTGTCTACAAAAGTCCGCATAAATGTTGTCGATTCCACGGCAACCGGTTATAAGATGGATTATACTTTTCTGGAATTTACGACAGACACCACCGCAACAACGTCTCTCACCGATTTCCAGAACAAGATAATTGCAAAACTCGGACAGAAAATCGTTGGCACGACTGTTCATTTTGAAACCGACGAATACGGCAAGATTACCAAGTTCAACAATTTGGGGCAAATCAAGAAACAGGCCAAATCACTTTTCAAACAGGCGATAAACGATTTCTCAAAACTCCCCGAAATTCAAGGATTAAAGGAAATGGGCTTTGACATAAAAGATTATGCAAAAAATGTCGATACTGACAAACTTGTTGACGGCTATCTCGCCGAACTCAAAATGCTTTTTATAAATCATGGACTTTCCATGCAGATTGGCGAGAATACCGAACATGAAGATGTCACGGACACGCAGTTTGAGAACACCACATATAGCTCGGTTTTCCGAGATGACGATGATGATGCCTATCACATAATTTACGATGTTACAAGCATAATACCACAAAACATGTTAAAAGCGATGGTTAGCGGTATAGTGGAATCTCTGTCAGACGGCAGCGTGGCCGAGAGCTTTAATAAGAATTTCGATGAACAGGTAAATGTTGACGGCACATTCGAGGATTATATTAAAATCGACTATATGCCGTGCGGTTGGCCGTACTATGTTGTCAGACAGAAAACGATTATGGTTTCTACACGTGGCAAATTGCAGCAGACTGTAATCTCGCTTGATTCATATACTCTTACCTGTTGGTTGAATTAAATTAGAGAATATTTTATCTGCCCAATGGGACGATGATTAACGAAATTGACATATTGCATGAACGTCATTGCAGCGATTTTGC
>CANEHE010000038.1 GCA_947427285.1 uncultured Porphyromonadaceae bacterium | reverse complement strand
GCCGTAGGGGTCAAACCGACCTGGCTCAGGGGGTCATCCGAGTCTGGGTTTTCCACCTGTATGAGATTGATGGAAATTGTATCATTGCAATGCAGAAAACTGTCAATCCAATCGGAAAACTGACTTTCAGTCGGGTATGCACCGCGCCGGAACCATTTCTTTAGTGTCTCCCTGTCTCTTATAGCCATATCTAATCTGAATAAATGTCTGTTGCTGATTTATCAAGTATATGTCGGAGGCGAGTCATTTCACCCTCATGATATAGGCCAGTACATAATACGGCGGACGATTCTCATGCGGCTTATTGACACCGGTCGTTTTGGTATCATGTTCATGATAAAAGAGATGGTTATTGTCATAATCAGTGGATTTGCCTCCGATCTTTCCGTTTGTCTCGATAGTATCGTATTTACCGATGTCAAAAGATTCAGCATAGTAATAATCCTTCATCTCATGAGAATGAGATGGCAACTCATCGACAGTCAGAGTGTGCTGCTTGGTGCCGCCGCTCTTACCTTTGGCGTTATAATCCTCATCATGCTCATTGTAACCGACCACGAACCGTGAGCTCAGGTCCGGCAGACGGAAATGGCCTTCGTCGGTCGCGTAGGTCGTACCGTTGGAACCGGCACTTGTGTTGAACTGCGTGCCTATGGCCTTGTAAAGGTCAGGATAGCCTGAAATCGGCAATTGGCGGCCGTCGCACAGCATGAATCCGTCCGGAGGTATGTTTCCACCGGCCCACATCTTCACTACCCCGAGAGGGTCCTGTCTCAACCGGTTCAGTTCTTTGGTCAGATTGGTTTTCAATTCCTCGAATCTGCTGTTCATCTCCTTGAAATCCAGTATCTCGTTGAAACTGTCCCATCCTGTATGTTCCGGACTTTGACCCGGAGCAAGCAACCGTTTTGTGTAGGCCTTCGCGTATTCGTAGCCGTCAGCTGTCACCGCGATGTTTTCCTCATGCACGTATACACCATCGTCAGCCGCTCCTCCGGGAAATGAAAGCACCTCCCCTTCCGGACATGCCGCCGTTCTGATAAACACATAACCCGGCTCACGCATGCTGCCGTCGGAGCTCAATCCGCATCCCCGGAGAATCACGCGGTCTCCCGCCAGATTCCCAAGCAGTGACACCATCCTCATCCCTGTCTGAAGCATATCGAGAGTTTCGCAGTCCAGAGGGAAATCCCTGTTTGGCTGAGTCAGAAAATTGCCCGTTATCTTATCCATTCTCTTTAGTCATATAAAAGCCCAGCGTCCATCGTCTGGAGCATAGTTTGTATCTGTCAGTCACCGCCGTGAGCCGCGCGATGTCTATTGTTCCGCGCAGACGCTCCGGCACCATGATCTCAAAATCATATCCGGCCGTTCCTCCGAACCCACGGCATTCCACCACTTTCGCCTTCGGCCGCATGGGAATGCGTGTCCATCTTCCGGTCTCTCTCCGTCTGAGGATAAGAATGCAATCTCCGGAGGAAGTGAAATCCACTACTTCTATCTGTCTGTGACCGGGGTCGAACATATCATTGAGCAGGCCCCGCAGACTGCATACCTGCCCTGTATGGTGTATCTCCTCATCCGTCTGCACGCGCCAACGCATGAAGTCCGCATGGGCCGCCGCCACACCATGGACCGCAGCCTGGACAAGGGCCGTCATGACAGGACGCCGCATGAACACCGGAACCAACGACAACGCCATGCGTTTGATTTTCAAATCGTATATTCCCATCAGTACTCTTTCATGTTGAGGGTTATCCGTTCAGGCTCAAAATACCCTGACACAGGCTTTGTACGCGCGTTCACACGGGTCTGCACGTTCTCTCCCGCCGCACGGCATAGAGCCGTCTGGAGTTCGGCGATTCTGACCCCTTCCACCTGTTGCAGAGTGTCTATCAGAGCCATGTTGGTGTATTCCCCGTTGAACGGGAGATTGGCGATGTAGCGCGTTATCGCGGCGCGGCATTCCGTCTCTACATTGCGGGAGGAAAGCAGAGGATTGAAATACACATCGACTTCCACACTCAACCGGTCGGGAGGAAGGTTCACAAGATTGAGCCTTACACCGGCGTCCTTGATCTCGGACATATAGACGGAAAATTGCCGGAACGTCTCACTGTCGAGAGGTGTGCGTGCACCGCCGGTCTCTCCGGCGACCTTTACGGTCAGTATCGAGGCGTCGGCACTCTCGGAAGCGGCCGCATACCTTATGACCGAAGCCTTTTCAATCTGCGCTTCCTCCATATCCTGTGTATTATAGCCGTCGGTGTCGCCATACAATGTGTGTCCTTTCATGAAAGCCAAAGCCTTATCGCGGTACCACCGCGGTGTATGGGGCTTCCGGCTGTCGATATACGTCTCTACCTCCGTGCGGTAGGAATCCATCAGTTTCTCAAGTACCCACACCGAACAGGCCACAATGTAGAAAAGCAGATTTTCCACACTCACACGGCTGAACTGCGTGCCGCGTTCAAATCCGTAGATCCGCGCCACATCCCCGTTGTTCATCCAGTCGGATGTAATGCCGTTCTTTATTTCCGATATACTACGTGCCATCTCATTTAACTGTTGTCTGTGTCAGCTCATGCAAAAATCAATCTCCACACACATATACCCGATGCCGCCCATGCATACCGGCTCTCCGTCGGGAGCGGTCGCCGGATCGATACAGGCGGAATGATACCGTTCCGCCACTCTGGCATCGGCGATGCTGTCATAAAGCAGAATTTCTCCGTCGTCAAGCGTGTCGCTCAGGGCATGTCCCGATCTCAGGGCCATATCAAATGCGCCCTCCGGACATCCCGTGGTCTTAAGTGCCAGATCGAATATGGTCTGCCTGTCTTTTGCCTGTATCTCCATGCTTAGAGGTTTGTTTAAAAATTATTCCACTGTTATCACGTTATCCTCTATCTTCACACGTCTGGCCTGTATGCCGCAGGCCACCAGCATCTCCCGTACCTCGCCGGGCCACATCACGTCAGGGCTGCCACCCAACTGTCTCGCAGCCTCGCCTCCAAGCAACGGAAACTCTTTCCATTCACCGCGCATGGTGAGCAGTACGGCCTCGACCGTCTGCCCGGTCGTATCGCCTATCTTAAGGGTGCCTCCTTCCACCAGAAGCTCCCCGTCTTCACCTGTCATTATTCCTGTCATCGCCATGCCCGCTGTCAATATTCAGTACTGTATATCGTATAATCCTTGTCACTCACCGCGCTCACATTCACCGTCTGGTAATTGGCTTCCGTGGCCTGTGAGGCCCCGACACTCTTCACAGCGATCATATCGATGCCGAATATGTCCAGAAAAGAGGAATGCACGCGCAGCGGTCTGTTGTCGTCAAGCAGTCTCATGAGATTGTGCAGTTCATAATCGGGGTATTCATCCGTTATCCGGCCACCCTCGCTGCTCTGGATCCCAAGCACCAGTTCAAGCTGCCAGTCACCGGCATTCACATATTCCTTGACTGTGCCGTCCATTCCGGCGATTGCCGTCTGCACTATGCGGTTCTCCCGGCGTACCGAAGCCACCGCGTCCGGAAAATACAGGGTTCTGCCATCCTGATTTCTTATTGTCAGGGTGCACAATGCCCATCGTCCCTCCCAATACGAAGGATCCGTGATGGGAGTGCGTGCCTCCGAGGGCGACATGTTACCTCCGCGACCTTCCCATTGCGGGCTTATTCCCGTACGCGAGGGCCGGAACCGCGCTATGCTGTATTTGGCCTGCTGGGCCACTCCGGCGGCCATCAGGGCGATGCTTACAGGTGATTTCATTCCGTTGCCAGCTGAGTGTCGTTCAAGGCTCCCATCAACGCTTCCAGCACAATCTCTTTGGCGTGTTCCGCACCTTCTGTGATTGTGGTGGTATGTATATGGAAACTTTCGATAAGTTTATCTATGGTGATTGTGACGTTGCGGATCTTACCTGTTCCGTTGTCGGCACCCGCTTGTGTTCCGGACGCGCCTGACAGCGTGCCCCCGGTAGGATCAACTGCGGGAGGTGTCAAGCCCGGAGGTACGGCACCGGGATTGACCGGTTTGTTCTGCGGACTGCCTTTTGGACTGTTCTTCGGCTTTTTCGGGTCTTTTTCGCCCGCGGCCATCTCGGACTGATAGGCTTCGTTGAAGGCCTGCCCCACGGCTTTGCCGTAATCGGAGAATCCGGATTTAAGTCTCTTCAGTGCCGCGTCTATTCCGGCACCGTTGAGCGAAAACGCCGATTTGATCAGATCGCCTATCGCACTGAATACCTTTGAGGCCATCTCTCCTATGTTGGTGAACACGGCCTTGAAGGCGGCCCATGTGCCTTTGAGCACGGCGCGGAACTTTACAGACGTGTTCCAGAAATATACCCCTACGGCTACAAGCGCGGCGATGGCGGCGGCTATCCAGCCCACAATAGGGATATTCATGATCGCCACGCTCACGGCACGGCACGCCACACGTGCCGAAGTGGCGAATGCCCCGAAGGATGCGGATGCTATGCCGGAGAATGTGGCGGACGCGGTACCACCTGTGACAAACGACAGTATCAGTGCGCCGATCCCTTTCAATGCGTTGAATATGCCTACGGTGGCAAAGCGGACCAATGCGATCGTTGCGCGTCCCATGTTGCCCAGAAATCCCAGAGAGATCATGTTGGAGGCTGATAAGGTCCCGTTCATCAGCCCGATGTTAACTGCTGCTGTCCTTATCCAGCCTACCCAGTTAAGCCGTATTATTCCGACAATAAGTTTCCATATCGTCGTAAGCAGCGGCAACAGCTGCGACACCGGCACAAGCGCGCTTAGCAAAGTACCACACCAGAGCGAGAAATCTCCCGTGAGCTGGAACAATGATATTTTCATGTCCTCGATCTTCTGGTTGACCTTTGCCTGTCTCTCGGAGTATGAATCCATGATTACCGCGGCCTGTTCTGTCGCACTGTTGGTACCCGTCACTGCATCCGTGAAGTCCTGAAGCGAGTCTGTCCCGGCTATCAGGGCACGGGCGGCGTTGGCGTTTTCCACACCGAAAAACTTTGCAAGCAGCGCGGAGTCGTTCAACATCGGTTTCAACATTTCGAGCCGCTCTTTGAAGCTCTTTGAATTGTCGCCCAACGCATTCACGTCGATACCTGCCTTTTGCAGCTCCTCGGCGGCCGCCTTTTCCACAAAACGCCCTTTGCTCAGCTGTCCTAAAACGTTACGCAGGGCAACGCCACCCTCGCTGGCTTTTTTGCCTGCCTTGTCCAGCACCTGGATCGCGGCGTTGGTCTCCTCAAAGCTCACGCCTGCCGCTTTGGCCGCCATACCGCACTGCTGCAACGCCGCGGATATGGCCGGTAACTCGGCGGAGCCGGCCTGACCGGCCGCCGCCATTACGTTCATCATCTCGGCCATTCTCGCGCTTGCCGCCGTAGGGTCGTCAAGACTCACGCCATACTGGTTCATCGCCGTGGTCAGCACCTGCGCGGCGGCCACGCCGTCGCCGCCCATCAGCTTGCTGGTCGTCTGGATGCAGTCGCCCATCGCACTGAGGGCATCGGGATATTTGCCAAGTTCCGGCGATAACTGGGACAGAAGCAGTTTGTAGCCCTCCACGGCCAACGCCGCATCCGTGCCGAAGGCTTTGGCACTCTGTCGCGCAAATCCCTCTATCTGTTTGAGCCCATCTCCGGTAACTCCGGCCACCGCACTCAGATCGTGCATCTGGCTGTCCAGAGACACTCCGGCAGTCGTAAGCGAGTTAAAACCGTCGGCAATGTTCTGTGCTATGTCTTTCAGATATGATAATGACGCAAGCGTTCCGGCCAGACTGCGGCTGCGACTCTCCGCAACCTCGGCCTGAGCTGTGAAATTCCCGGCAGCGGCACTCATACCGCTTATCTGAGCCGTGAAATTTCCACCTATATTAAAAATGTAGTCGAATACGCTTGCCATGTCGGTTTTTTTAGTATCTTTGTAGCACGTTACTTAAGTACCGTTTTAGCAATGTTGATGACCTTTTTAAGTATCATACTCAAAGTTATCTGCTGGACTGCCTTGATCAGCTATTTAGGGTGGTTCGGTTGGGTGTGCTGGCGTCTTGTGACAAAACCTGGAAAGAACGGGTCTTTGCCCTGGTTATAATTATGGGATTCTAACTCGGCATATTAGGCAAAGTTATAGGCGCGTTAATGCTACTTGGCGTTATCGGGTGCTTCGTAGTTCTGTTCCGCCTTGCATTCGGACTTGCCAAAGGGGAAAGTTTTTATGTTCTTTCTACCTTTCGGTTTTGTATCCTCGCGCCGTAAGAAACGTAATTAACGCCTGCCGTCGCCTCCGAACATCGCGGCAATCATTTCCGCGCGGTTGCGGTTGCGCCACCTCTCCAGCCAGATTGCCTTCGCATACATTTCCGCCCACTTTTCCTCCGTCTCTATCTTTTCGACATCGACATTGAGGTTTGCCCGTATCAGGGCGCACCCTTTAGCGAAGGAATCCTCTGTGTCATCCTCCGCCAACGTGTGCGCCTCTACAAGTTTTTTAGTGAGCTCATGCAGCTGTTAAGCATCGTACCAAGCTGCTTCTGTACGGACATAAACAACAGGGCGTCCTTACGGAGTTCCGGACTTCCACCTAAGAAGCAGTTGTCGAACATGGCCTCTCCAGCCTTGATCTCATCGGTTTTCGCCAGATGCGTTACGGCCCGCATTGTGGGGAAGTCAGGGCGTTTGAAATATCCTCGCCGTCCACTACGTCTATGCGTACGACTTTACCGTATTTTGCCTTGAATCCGGCGATCTGTGCCTCCGTGACACCTCCGTCGAACGTACGTGCAGACCCTCCTTTGTTTTCTGAATTATCCATATTAAAAGCTGATTAATGATTGTTGAAACATTGTTTAAAGATATTTTATGCGACCTGGCTCCACTCGATATGTGACGGCACCAATGGGAGTTCCACCTCCTGACCGGTGTCTCCCTCTTTCCATTTACGGGCATTGCCGGAGAACTGACAGTTGCGGATCTTGTCAGTCTTCACGATACCGCTGTCGGGCATATATGTCACGATTATATCGAAAGGAGCGATGTCCTGAAGGCGGCCGTTGACCGATTGGGCCTGTATGGCCTGCACCTCCTCCTGATACAGGATCAGTTTGGCGGTCGGAGTGATACGACCTTTGGCACGGCCCACCGGATGACGGCCTGCTCCGTATTTGTTGACCACCTCCTGCTCGTCGCCGTATTCAATGCCCACGATGCCGGTGACAGGCACGCCTCCGATAAGCACCACGATGTCCGCCCATGCACACAGCATGCCGTTGACCAACGGAATTCCGTTATTGATTACACTTGCCATAATCTGAAATTACTGGTTACACGCTTTTTGCAAAGCCTATTTTTACATTTATCTTCCGCATCACGGCTACGGCCACATTGCGGATCACAATCTCTACCGTACCGGTGCTGAGCACATCCTGATCCGGATCAATCTCCACTTTGTAGCCGCTGAGCTCACCCTGGCATTCCATATCCTCAAGTGCCTTTCCGGCGACAGTCTCCAGATGTGCCACGCTGTAGGAAGTCATCTTGCCGCTCGAGGAGTCGATGTAGACATTTCCCCCAAGTTCGGGAATCAGATATGTCCTGACCCCTCTTACGGCTTTGTCCATGGTGCGCACACTCTCGATGTTGCAGTAGTCGCTTATGGGGGAGTCCATGTTGTGGCTGTCGTTCATATAACTTCCGGCCTGACCTGTCTTTGTCACGAAAAACAGATAACGTGTCGTGTCAAGCTGTTCGACAAGAGCACGGTCTATGTCGCGCAATAGAGTGCCATCTCCGAAAGCGGGAAGGCTGACGCCGGTTGGAAATTCCCTCACCCAGGCGATGCACTGATGGACCTTTGCGAGACTGACCAGACCAAGTACCACGCCCAGACCGCCGACAGTAGTCCCGGATTCATTCTCTTTATCGGAATATAGTTCCGCACCGCGTCCGCTCCCGGCCTGACCGATTACCACACTGACCCGGCATTTACCGGCTCCGGCAAGATCCACCGGCAGCGTCTTTATGTCGGAGACTTTCGGGGAATATATTATCGAAAGTTCCGCCCCACCGGCTGCCAGATTGTCGGCGACACCCTGAAGCGTCACCAGATCATCTTCGCTCAACTCCCGGTCTCCACACCAGACACCCGTCTGCCGGATGCGGCCACCGGCATAGTTCTGCACGGTCTTCACCTCCGCGAAACTCATTGAGGTGGTTTCCGGTTTCTCAAAGATACCCACATAGAGGCTGACAGCCGGATTGATACGGTATAGTTCACTCAGGTGGTAGTGAAGCATCCTGATGGCCCACGGGGCCGCTGTCTGCGTTCCGTCTGCATCCGTGGTATACTCCACAATACCGGCCGCCTCGGCTGATTCTATTGTTGACAGGGGCTGCACCCTTTCCGACTTGAAGCTCACCGGTATGTCGGACGCCTTCATGTAGATGACCAGTCCCGTGATATGATCTTCTCCCTCCAGACTCTTCGAAACGTTGCCGTTCTGGCGTTGTATATTCAGACTCGTGCTCATTTCGCGCCCACTTTTAGAATTTCCTTATTATCCAGATTCAGTGCGTGTGCCTTGGCATCATTCTCCTGTGCAAATGCCTGACCGTCACTTGTCACCCATACCCGGGGCAGATTGTGGCGGCGGCATGCTTCCAGCCCCACGGCCTTGAGGGCACTTGCATCAGAAGCGGCCTCGGTCTTGGCTTTCGCCTTGGGCTTGGCGGCAGCGGACGGTTTCGCCGGAGCTGCACCCAAAACGGCAGCGGCCTGCGCCACTTCCTCGGCTGTCGACGCGTTCTCGGCGACGGCCAGACCTATTGCCTGAATATTTTCTGCCACTGTTTCAGCGGCGGTCTTATTTTTTGTTTCGTCACTCATATTTTTCTGCGTTTTCTGATTTTATAAACTATCCACCCGGCTGCTGCCAGGATCATTATTGCCGCCAATACTTGGGAGGCGACCTTCGCCCGCTCCCATAAGCCCGGTGCTTTGGTTGCCGTTACCGTCACCTCGTTCAGTTCACCGCCGTAATACTCCAGATCAGTGTCATCGCTGGCAGTGGCCGTCGCTGTACTCTGCTCTGTGATCCGGTTCGTGCCGCTGCTGTCGTGTCTCTGCCTGACCCTGGCCTTGACCGGAGGCCGTCCTGTGTCGGGATCCGTCGGCTGCGTGGTATCGTAGATTTCAATCTCCGTCACCGTAACACCCTCCGTCTGCTCCGTACGGGTCGTCTCGCGCTTTTCCTCGTTCCGGCTTTCGGTGTGTCCCGTCGCTGTCAGCGATTCCGCCGCCTCGGTCCGGCTCTGCTCCGAAACTGCTTTTTTGTGGCTGCAACAGCTTGTGTTTGGCAGGGCACACAGCAATATGAGGGCAACCCCAGATGCTTTCCAATACGTCGTTAAGCCTTGCGACCTCATTGTTCAGTTTCGTTATCTGCGCTTCAAGCGGGGGCACTATGTTAGCCACGAGTATGTCGGCCGCCTTGCGCACATTCTCCAGCTCCCGGTTCTGCGCGTCGGCGATCTTCTTTTTCACGTCGGCCCGCAGGTCGTCGATCTCCGCCTGATACTTGGTCCGCACCAGCCGTGCCCCGACCCATACACCTATCGGCACCGCCGTAAGCAGTGTGGCCGCCGCTGTAGCTATTATGGTTATTATGTCCCAGCTCATCACGCATGGTTACTTTTTTATTCCTGTTTCCCTGAGCCACCGCTGCACGTCGAAACTCGGACATGCCTTGGCGGCAAACTCGTTATGTCCGTGCACTGTCGCGCCGGGGTACTGTCTGAGCAGGTCCCTGACCAACGTTGCAAGCGCGGTCCGCTGCGCGGGCGTACGTGTGTCTCTGGGGGTCTTGCCGTCGGCGGCGCAACCGCCGATATAACACACGCCTATGGAGTTGGCATTATGCCCCGTACAGTGTGCCCCGGCTGTCGACAGGCTGCGCCCGGGATGGACGCTCCCGTCGCGGTATATCACATAGTGGTAGCCGATGCCGTTGAACTTACGGGCGCGATGCCATCTGTCTATGTCCGCTACGGTGAAGTCCTTACCCTCGGGAGTCGCAGCACAGTGCAGGATTATTTTGTCTATCTTTCTCACGGTTCCGGTCATTTACGCGTCGGCCTTGGCACTCACTATCGCCGCGCGGCACTTGGTATCGCTCAGGGGCAGACAGATACCGTACTGCTCAAAGTTCACCAGGTTGCGGTGATAGAGCGGGTCCTTGTTTGCCTCACTGTGGAAAAATTCGGTGCTGCCGTAGGCTTTCATCATGCGGCCTGCATAGAACGCAACGGATGCACGCGAGTCTGTGGCCGTCGGAACTGCGCCCCACGCCAGCTTTTCGCCGGTGGTCATGTTATAGTGTGGTGTGCCGTCATACTCGTAGATGTCGAAACCGTACATGCGGCAAATCTTGCCGTCGGTCTGGTTGATGTTGTAGTGCTCTTTAAATTTCTGTTCGGTCTCGAGCAGGTCATTCACATGGTCGGAACAGAGCACAAGCACACGGTCATGGGTGGGGATACCCATTTTGTCAAACTGGCGTTTGAGGTTGACCAGGTCTGCAAAGGTCATTTTCTTGCGTGTGCCGTCGCTCGCGCCGGTAGTCCTGATTACAGGTATATCTGCCGCGTTCTGGTCGGGCGCGATTGCGTGGATGCCGCGCTGGGCTATTTTCTCACGCAGCGCGTCGCGGTGGCGCTCCTGAACACTCGCCATTTTGTCGTAGCTGCTGGCGTGGAGTTCGTCTTTGGTCACGGGGGTGGCCTCGGTGCTGAATTTATCCAGGCTGATAGGCTTGTCGGCGTCGGTCAGCGCGGTAATGGCCAGCGGGTAGGTTGTGTTATTCACCAGAACGGCAGGGTCGCCGCCGATTGCGACAAAGTGGATTACGTCCTGGTTCACATACTGGTTGTAACTGCGGATGCGCTGCATCCACCCCAGAGCTTCGGGCGCGGTGCGGAATGCCTTGATCATCTCGCCGGTCCAGATTTCTGTGAACACTCCGGCACGCATGGCTCCCGCCGGAGTCATGCGCCCGATAATAAGCGCGGCCACGTTGCCGCCGACCGCACCAGTCATGGCATCTGCTCCCACCGCCATGGCAAGTGTTGCCCCGGCGGCCGCGTTGAAGGTCACGGCGGTGAGCATCATGCACACCAGACCTAAAACTTTTCTGAAAATCGTTGCTTTCATTCTCTCTTTATCTGTTTGGTTATCGGTTGTCAGTCTTCCAACGGAGGGCAATCCACGCTGTATTCGGCTTTGTAGAGTCTGGCGTATTCTTCGGGATTCTCTTTGCGGAGCCGTATTAGTTCCGCACCGGGTACTTCACTTAATTTGGTATATTCTTTTCTATCTGTGCCCGCACCTGCTCCGGGTGCACTTTGTCGGCCGAGTTTAATCACATCGGTAGGCTTCTGCATTACGGGCATGAGGCGCAATGTGGCTGTCAGATTATCCAGTCCGGCGGCCTTCCCCAGTCCGATGAAGTGTTCGCGCTGGTCGGCCATGATTCTTTTCTCGGCTACCGCGCTATCGACGGCTGCAGTGATTGCGGACAGCTGGATTTCATCGGCGCGGTCGGCCCGCTCTTTCATCAGGCGCAATGACGCCACTGCCTGCTCCTCGGTGGCTGTCTCAGGCAGCCCAAGCAGAATCAAAATCTCTTTGTTCATTTGTAGGGTGGTTGTTTGTGGTTTATTCTTTTCCTCGACCGGTTCCGCGCCCGGTTCATTGTCAGGCGCAGTTCCGGCATCGGGTTCATTCTCTTTTTTAAGCAATCTCAGACTCTCGCATTCCTCACCGGCGGCAAGCAGAAGTGCCTTGCCGTCCTGATAGAGCTGCAGGGCCTCGTCGTTGCCGCCGATGTCCACCACGCTTACCTCGATAAGGCGGCTTTTCGTGACCGTCTGCCGGGTCTGTCCCGGAAGAACCAGCGCGGGATCGTCTGTCTGCTCCATCGGCTCCAGCCCGGCCGACACCATCCTCAGGAAGCCGTTCTCCCACTTGTCGGCTATCTGTCGGGCAAACTCATCATTCAGGTCAAAAACCGGGGTACCTATGAGCCGGTCTCCCTCACGACGCATGTTCTCCATGCGGCCTATAGGCATGGCCCCGGCCTCCCAGCTCCGGCGGTGCATCCACAACAGCACGGGGTTGCGCTCATACTGCGCCGTGTCTATACCGGCGGTTATCACGCGGCTGCCGTAACTGTTGACGGCCTCGGTCGATATTACTGCTTCTTTTGCCATTCAAGGAAGTAATTTTGTCGTGGCGGAGGTAGGATTCGAACCGTTTGTGACGTACTCCGGGGAATGAGCCCGGCGAGCTACCTGACTGCTCCACTCCGCGATATTCAGGCACTCTCGGCGCAAATCCGCAAGGATTCGCGCCGGGGTTCAAGCGCATGTCGGGCTTGCCCGGTGCGCGGTGCTTTGCATGAACCACACCGCAAAGTTCGCCGTTGGCCGCATCCGGCACAAAAAGAATTAACAAGTTGTTAACTCTTTTTTTACCAGAGCTGATTTTAAGCCAATTTTGCACCGTAAAATTCAACCGATTAAAGTTTCAGAACATGAATGGCAACTAAAAAAGAGATGGAGCGTCTACGCGAACACGCGCGGCTGCTCTTTATGCAAGGTGTGCCCCAGAAGGTGATCGCAGAGAAAACGGGCGTCTCGCCCCAGACGATAACGAAGTGGGTGAATAACTCAGGATGGGCCGAACAAAGGGCGGCTACCAACATATCCCGTCCCCAGCTCATAAACAAGGTACTCACGGCCATTGACCGGATGCTTGAGGAAGCGAACGCATCCGATGACCCCGCGGTGCGTGCCGCCCTTGCCGACAAACTCGCGAAGTTCGCATCCACCATCGAACGCCTCGATAAGAAAACTTCCGTGGTCGATATGATAGAGACGGCCATGGCTTTCAGCAAGTGGCTCCAGTTCCGCATGAGCTTCGACCCCTCAATTACCCCGGAACTGTTCAAGACAATCACAAACTATCTCGACATGTTCGTCAATGAGCAGGTCGCCAATTCGCTTAAATAACCGCAAATGGCCGCTAACTCCAAAAAAGCCGACATACTCCGCGCCCGGGAACGGTGGGCCGCACTGGTTGAGACCATCCGGTCTACAACTTCATTCATACCATCGGAGACGGAAGCGCAGCGACTCGCCCGCATCAAACGGCTACGGGGCGATTACGCCGCTTTTGTGGAGTATTATTTCCCTCATTGGACGGTCAATCCCGAAACCGGCAAAGCCACACCTTGCGCACGCTTCCATATCGATGCCGCCGACAATATAAAGAACAACCGTAATCTCAAGGCGGGGTTTGTATGGCACCGCGGCGCGGCGAAGTCCACCAATATGGACGTATTCATTCCGATGTGGCTTATGTGTCAGGAACGCCGCGAGATCAACGTCATGGTGATTGTCAGCAAAAATGAGGACAACGCCAAAACCCTTTTGGGTGACATACAGGCGGAGCTCCAATACAACCAGCGTTATATACACGATTTCGGGGAACAGTACAACGCCGGATCCTGGGAAGAGGGGGAGTTTGTGACACGGTCGGAAGTGGCATTCTTCGCCCGTGGCCGAGGGCAGTCGCCCCGTGGTCTCCGCTACCGTTCCCACCGTCCGGACTATGTTGTGGCCGATGACCTCGATGACGATGAGCTATGCGAAAACCCGGCACGCGTATCCAAACTCTTTGACTGGCTCCGTTCGGCCCTTTTCGGTACCCTTGACGGCGGACGCGGCCGTTTCTTCATGGTCGGCAATCTTATCTCCAGAAACTCGGTGCTGGCGAAATGGTGCGAGATAAAGTCGGTACATGTTACCCGCGTCAATGTCTACGACAACCGGGGCAATGTGTCATGGGCCGCAAAATGGACTCTGGCCGAAGTCCGCGCCATTGAGGATGTGGCCGGTTATCGCGCCTTTCAGAAAGAATACATGAATAACCCGATCACCGAGGGCGCGGTGTTCAAAAACGACTGGATCCGCTGGGGCAAACGCCCGGCCTGGTCTAAGTTCTCGGAGTTCATCCTGTATATCGACCCCAGTTTCAAAAGCTCAAACAAAAACGATTTCAAGGCCGCCAAGCTGTGGGGAAAAGCCGGTACAGGACTTTGGCACCTCCGCGCTTTTGTGCGCCAATGCTCTGTCGCAGAGATGGTGCGCTGGTGTTACGACCTCTACGAATGGACGCGCGAACAGGGTATCGCGGTGCGCTGGCACATGGAGGCCAATATGATGCAAGATACCATCCTCGATGACTTCCGCCGCGAGGGGGAACTTCGCGGTTATCAGCTTCCCATTACAGGCGACAAGCGCAAGAAACCGGACAAGTTCCTACGCATCGAAGCGATAAGCCCCCTTTGGGAGCGCGGCTTCGTGACTTACGACGAAACACAGCGCGACGATCCCGATATGCTCGCCGGTATAGACCAGACGCTGGCCTTTGAAAAGGGGATGCGAGGACACGACGACGCCCCTGACGCCGACGAAGGTGCAATCTGGATGCTCCAGCGCGATACACGCCGTAAGAATTTCAACCCCACGCTGATCATGCGTACTAACATAAATAAAATGTCATGGTGATAACCGATTATTTACGCGCCCTCATTTTTGACTGGCGCAAACGTCGCGCAATCGCGGAAGCGAAACGCTCCGCGGCACTCTACCGTAAAAAGTTCCTGGTGCTCGTCCATCACGGCCGTCCGGTCTGCGTATCGATGCAGGGTGTCAAGAACCTTATCCGGCAAAAACGCTTCCATGGACTCACTGCCGAAAAGGCCCGCGAGATCGCGATATTTGAAGCCTTACCTCCTAACAACTCCGTGCCATGTTCCTGACCGTTGACGATTACCGCTCTGTCTGTGATACATACGAGTTCAAGCAGATAACGGAGAATGAGGAGACGCGCCGTACTGCCGAAGCCGCCGCACTTGAACAGATTGCCTCCTACCTGCGGGGCCGCTACGACATTGCCAGAGCTTTCGCGGCTTCCGGATCTGAACGCAATCCCATGCTGGTACAGGTGGCGGTCAACATATCCCTATGGCTGATGGTGCACCGTCTCCCCCAGAATATGGGCCATGAACGCCGGGAGTGCCTGTATAATGATGCCGTAAAGTGGTTGCGCGATGTGCAGGCCTCAAAGGCTGCTGCCGACCTCCCGACTCCGGTGGCCCCGGACGGATCCCCGGATGCCTATAACCCCATGCGCTTCTCCTCGATGAAGCCCAACCGTTACGACTGGTAAAACGATTTTTAATGGCTGTTCAATAATCTTTCTCTTACAACCCCTCGCAATGTTCAGACTGACCGCCAGAATCGAAATCAAGGGAGACCGCTCATGGACGTTCTCTTTCGTCCATGCTGTGGAGATTACCCGCGATATGGAAAAACTCACCACTACGGCCAGGATAACCATGCCTAAAAAGGTGAAATGGGACGGAGCGGCCGAGATACCCGTGAAACGAGGTGACTCGGTGGCGATATACTTAGGTTACGATGGTGATCTCCAGTCCGCTTTTTCGGGATATGTCCGGGATGTCGGCTTCAAGACGCCGGTGGTGATCGAGTGTGAGGATGAGATGTTCCGGCTCAAACAGATGCCGACGGTCAAAAAGGCTTATCGTTCCGTGAATCTTGAAACACTGCTCAAGGATCAGGGCCTTACCTGTCGGATCAATGTAATGGGGGAACAGTCTCTCGGCGCATATCGCGTAACGGCCGACACTGTGGCCTCCCTGCTCGGCAAGCTCTCGGAGCAGGGCATACGTTCCTTTTTCCGCTATGAGGACGGAGAACCTGTACTTTACGCCGGTGTCCTCTTTGAGCGGGAGACCTCGCCATCCCAGGTTTTCAAGACCGGTCTCAACATCATTTCCGACCAATCCCTCAACCAGCAGAAAGCCGATACCATGCGCCTGCGCGTGAAGGCGGTCAGTCTCATGCCGGATAACAGGAAAATCAAGGTTGAAGTCGGTGACGCGGACGGGGAACACCGGACTCTGCACACCTATAACAAGTCTGAAAGCGAGTTGAAGGCATGGGCCGAACAGGAAGTGAAACGACTTAAACGCGATGGCCTGACAGGCTCGTTCACCACCTTCGGGGTTAAACTGGTCGACACTCTTGATGCGGTGGGTCTCGTGATCGACGGGGTCAGGATGGGAGTATATCAGGTTAGGAAAAATGTGATAAAATACGGCGACGGCGGCTTCCGTCAGGAGATAACCCTCGGCCTCCGCGTCGCTTGAATATCGGACTTATCGGACTAATGGGAGATTTAAGGAATATAATTCGGCAGCTGGCACAGCCCGACGGCGAGACCGTCCCTCTGGTCTGCACCGTAGATGCGGTGGATAAGACAGCCCGTACCATCGACTGTACACCTCTTAATGAAAACGCGCCGCTGCTTGGCGTAAACCTTCAGGCAAATCAGGGCTCTGACTTCGGTCTGGTATTGTTTCCAAAGGTCGGGGCATTTGTCGTGGTGGGATTTATCGCCGACGGTGCCGCTCCGGTGATGCTCTGCACCGATGAACTGGAAAGAGCGGAGATCGTAATAGGAGACTCCTCCGTGGTCATTGACTCTGACAGGATTACCATAAACGACGGTTCGCTTGGAGGTCTGGTGAAGGTGGCGGAACTTACAGAAAAACTCAATGGTCTTAAGGACACGGTAAACACCTTTATCGATCTGTTCAATGCCCACACACATGTCACGACCGCTACTGTCGGTGCATCTGCGTCTCCCGGTCTGCTTTCGGCTCCGGCCTCCAAAGCTGCTCCGGCACAACCTTTTGTCCGCTCCGATTATGAGAATGAAAAAGTGAAACATTAATCCCTTTCTTCAAGATATTTATGGCTCAAAATATCATAACATCACTGCGTGACTGGTTCAACCGTCCCACACGCACCGAGCTTCTGGAATTGGTGCGCCAGCGTGTCGGCAAGAAGTCCATGCGCGTGACTGCACAGCTTATGCGTCAGACCGACACGCTCACCAAAAAGGACGTGGGCGACTGGCGCGACGCTCACCAGATGGCTATCGATTGCGAGAATCCAAACCGTTGCCGCCTATACGACATTTATGCCGACTGCATGCTGGACGCCCACCTCTCGGGTTGCATCGGCCAGCGCAAGGGCAAGACATTGCAAAAAGATTTCCGGCTTGTCAATACCGACGGCAAGGAGAATACCGATGCTACCACTCTTTTTCAACAGGACTGGTTCGCGGATTTCCTTTCGCTCTGCCTCGATGCCGAATACTGGGGACATTCCCTTATCCAGCTTGGAGACGTGGTGCATGACGATTCCGGACTGATGCGCTTTGATGGTGTGGAGTTGGTGCCACGTAAGCATGTGATCCCGGAATACGGGGTTGTGGTGAGCAATCCGGGCGATGACTGGCGTTCCGGCATCTCATACCGGGAGGGGAACTACCTCAACTGGTGCGTGGAAGTGGGTGCGCCGTCCGACCTGGGGCTGCTGCTGAAATGTGCCCCGTCATGTATATCCAAAAAGAATATGCTTACATTCTGGGATATGTTCGGTGAGATTTTCGGCCAGCCTATGCGTATCGCACGCACAAACACCATGGACGAAGCGGAACGGAGCCGGATCGAATACGCCCTGAAAAACATCGGTGCATCAATGGCGGCGGTGCTACCGGACGGTACGGAGATCGAGTTCGTGGAGACTTCGCGCGGAGATGCTTACAATGTGTTCGACCGCCGCGTTGACCGCTGTAATTCGGAACTGTCAAAGTGCATTCTTATGCAGACAATGACAATTGAGAACGGCTCCTCAAAGGCTCAGGGGGAAGTGCACCTTGAGGTTTTTGAGCTTGTGACCCAAATCGACGAGGCTCGCGCCGCAAACGTGGTCAACGGCAAGCTGCTTCCGCTAATGGTGCGCCATGGCTTCCCGGTGAAGGGTTGCCGTTTCCAATGGAACAACGCGGCCAGTTACACTCCGGCCGAACAGCGCGAGATAGAACGTTTGCTACTTGAATATTACGAGATTCCTCCGGAATATTTCATGGACAAGTACGGCGTCCAGATTGCCGGGCCGCGTGAAGTCAAGACACAGCCGGACCGTTTTTTCGACTGAGCCCCGCCCGGTCGTTCCGGGACACGACGGGGCTGCGCCTCTCATATCGCACGTTCAACCGCGCTCTGGTGGATCTGTATGGGATTACTCCGCTGGAATTAAAAAAGCCCGACACAGGGATTGATTTCGACGACGCGGCCTTTTCCGACGCGGCCCACATGGTCTACGAGGCCGGAGGGTTCGATGCCTCACAGCTCACGGCTCCGGAAGGCCGCCTCATGGACGAGACGGCCCGCGTGATCGGTGAGGCTGTCGCCTCGGGTGTTCCCCACGATGTCCCGGCCACGGTGCGCCACGCCCTTGAAAACAACGCTTTTATTTTCTCAGGCTTCAAGTCATACCATACGCTCCGGGAGGTGGGGTTGTCACTCATCGATGACAAAGGTGCCGTCAAGCCGTTTGAACAGTTCCGCAGGGATGTGGAAAGAGTAAATAACTGCTACAACGGCAATTATCTCTATGCCGAATATAACCACGCTGTCGGGGCCTCCCTCATGGCTTCGCGGTGGCAACAGATTGAGGCCTACGGCGACAAGTACGATCTACAGTATCGCACTGCCCAGGATGACCGCGTGCGCGAGGATCACGCGATTCTGCACGGTACCACGCTGCCACCATCCGATCCGTTCTGGAAGTTCTATCTTCCGCCCAACGGTTGGAATTGCAGGTGTCAGGCGGTGCAGGTACGCCGGGGCAAGTTTGAACGTTCCGACCCGGATCTCGCCATGCGCCGGGGAAACAACTGCACCGATGCCGCCAAGCAGCAGATCTTCCGCTTCAACCCCGGAAAATCATTGCAACTCTTTCCTCCCAAACATCCCTACTTCAAAGCACCGGACGACGCTAAACAAGTCATTGAGCAGCTGAGCGAGGAACGCGAGGAGCATCTCGCCGAATACAAACGTCTTTCGGAGGATCCCGATTACCGGGAGGTGGAATATGATCCGGTTTCGGGAGGTGTTAAAGCCTCTCATATAGGTCATAATTTTGACGAACAAGGTGGCGAATATGAACGCATGGCTCAAGAGGCTGCATTCAAGTCTGGCCATGCGGTTGTCTTTGAAGCTGAGCCGCAAAATATCTACAGACTTAAATCAACGGAGGGTACATGGGATGGTCTTAAATTTGAAGTGGCTGGGTGTACGACTGCTACCGAAAATAATATTAAAAGGGGACTTGAGCATTGTGCCGACAAAAAAGCTACGGAGATAGCCGTGCTTGTTTTCCCTAACGGCGGTTTTAATCTTGAAAAGTTTGGCACAGCTTTGCGCCGCTATAAAGGTCTGGCCAAACTTAAGGATGGCCAGTTCTTAAGATTTAATAAAATTATTTGTGTGCAGGACGGTCGGATTATACACCAGACAGACATGTAAAAAAGAGCGAGAGGCCCACAAACCGGACAAATGCCGGAACGGTTGCACCCCTCGCACTGCAAAGTTAATAACAAATTAACTAATATCAAAGTTCTGGTAACTATTCAGCCAAATACAAAGGGCACGAAGATCTAGCTCATCAGTTTAGAC
>CANEHE010000037.1 GCA_947427285.1 uncultured Porphyromonadaceae bacterium | reverse complement strand
AAGAATGTGTCGCAACTCGTCCACTCCCGCCATCGTAGTGTACACAACTTCCTCATGAACCTGCTTGCTGCAATGGGCGCGTATTGTTTCTTTGCCACAAAGCCGGGAGTGAACTTCGACTTTGAGGTGCCCGAGTCAAACGGGCACCTTGTCCTCTGGGATTAGCTTAAACATATGCAAATAAATCAGGCGACCTGTCAAGGTCGCCCAATGCACTATGTCCTTTAGTTTGGTTTAAATTGAAGAATCTTATCCCGAACTCGCGTTATTAGACGATTGGATATTATATGTTTTTCATAGATGATTTTCTTGAAAATAAAACAGAGTATATTGGTAGGTTGTTCCCAACAATTAAGAATAGAAATCTCCCCTGTCGTATCAACCACGACAGGGGAGAAGATGTTGATAAGCAAATTGCCTGTGAGAGTAATCGCTTTGACTTAATAAATCAATTATTTGGCGGCGAGACGCTCTTCAAGACGGCAACGGATGGCTTTCATGAATTCTGCGGAAGTAACAGCCTTAGGCTCGATGCCTTCCATGAGGTTCACGAGGTCTTTGGTTACGATTCCGGCATTGAGGGTGTCGAAACATGCAGCCTCCAGTTCGTCGGCAAAGAGGATAAGTTTTTCAAGATTATCCATCTCTCCGCGTTTGCGGAGTGCACCTGTCCATGCGAAGATTGTTGCCATCGGGTTGGTGGATGTCTCTTCGCCTTTGAGGAATTTGTAGTAGTGGCGTGTCACAGTGCCATGGGCGGCCTCATATTCGAATTTTCCGTCGGGGCTTACAAGTACGCTCGTCATCATAGCCAGTGAACCGAAGGCAGTGGAAACCATGTCGCTCATTACGTCGCCATCATAGTTTTTACATGCCCAGATAAATCCTCCTTTGCTGCGGATCACACGTGCTACGGCATCGTCGATGAGTGTGTAGAAATATTCCAGGCCAAGAGCCTCGAATTGTTCCTTGTAGTTCTTTTCGTATTCCTCATTGAAGATTTCACGGAAACGTGCGTCATACTTCTTTGAGATGGTGTCTTTGGTAGAGAACCAGAGGTCTTTTTTCTGATCGATTGCAAATTTGAAGCAGCTGTTGGCGAAAGAACGGATTGATTTGTCCGTGTTGTGCATGCCTTGAAGAACACCGGGGCCTTTGAACTCATGTATCACAACTTCCTCTTTCTGGCCGTTCTCACCTTCGAATACCATCTTGGCTACGCCAGGTTCGTTTACGCGGATTTCGACGCTTTTGTAGACATCACCGTAGGCGTGACGAGCGATGGTTATAGGCTCTTGCCAGTTGCGCACTGCGGGTTTGATGGAAGGGATTGTGATAGGAGTGCGGAATACAGTGCCGTCGAGAATGGAACGGATTGTGCCGTTAGGGCTTTTCCACATTTCATGGAGCTTGTATTCGTCCATACGCTGAGCGTTGGGAGTGATGGTGGCACATTTTACAGCCACACCATATTTCTTGGTTGCTTCAGCAGCGTCGTGGGTGATTTTGTCGTTGGTTTTGTCACGTTCAGGCAGACCGAGGTCGTAGTATTCTGTCTTGAGGTCGACGAAAGGAAGAATGAGTTCATCCTTGATCATCTTCCAGAGTATACGAGTCATTTCGTCGCCGTCCATTTCCACGATAGGAGTGGTCATTTTGATTTTTTCCATGATATAGGTATATGGGATTTGGGTGTTTGGGCAATATTTGTTTTTATTCAGGAGGGAATTCCCTCCTGAATAAAACGGATATTATTTCGCACGCTGTGCGGCATAGTAGTTCATCAGACAGCCGTCGGCAAGAATCTGGCGTTCGGTCGGAGTAAGGTTGGAGAAGTGGAGTTTGATGTCTTTTACTTCTCCGGCTTTGGTGATGACTTTGGCCATAACTTCTTCCTGACCGTTGAGGATAAGTTCGCGGATGCCGGGAACAAATACATAGTCGCCGGCCTCATAGTCGAACTTGGTATCCTTGTCAATGGTGAAAGGCACGATGCCCCAGTTGATACAGTTGCTGCGGTAACGCTTGGTAGCGTATTCGTAGCAGATGTTGGCGTCGCCTCCGAGTACTTTCTGACATGAAGCAGCCTGTTCACGGGCAGAACCGTCGCCGGGGCGATTGGCGAACACGCATGAGCCGAAAGATGTGTCGTCGCACTTCGCACCGACTTTCTCAAGAACTTTCTTAACGTCGGCAGGGCATTTCCCATCGCGACGTTCGAGGTCTTCCTTCTGGATACGCTTGCTGAGGCCTACGTATTCGGGCACACGACGTGAAAGAGCGAATTCGGAAAGTTTAAGCGGGTTGGAACGGTAGGAAGAGGTCTCTCCGGAGGGGATAAGTTCGTCAGTTGTGGTCACGGGGTCGTGGATCACAGCGGCAAGTTCAAGAAGCATGTTCTTCTCCATCGGATACATCTTGGGCCAGTCCTTGATGTTCGGACCATAACGCAATTCTTCCTGAGCGTTTTCTTTCTTGAATCCGTTGAATACTCGACGTTCGTAGATCTTGGCATCGAATTCGTATGGCTTATGGTCATCGTTGAAGTCCACATCGGTTGCGGCTGTGATGACACCTCCGTTGGCCGCAGTGGCAGCGATAGACCGTGCGTCCATAAGGGCTACAAGCGAGAGCTGACCGTTGCCTGGTTTGGAACCTTCACGGTTGGGGAAATTACGGGTAGTGTGGCGGATTGAAAGACCGTTGTTGGCCGGTACGTCGCCAGCTCCGAAGCAGGGGCCGCAGAAAGCCGGTTTGATCACTACACCTGCTTCAAGAAGTTCCTCTGCGATGCCGTTGCGGGTTGTGGCCATGTAGACAGGCACAGACTGGGGATATGCAGAGATGGTGAAGTAGTCGTTGCCTACGGATTTGTCACGCAGAATGGCGGCTGCCTGACTGAGGTTATCGTATGTACCGCCTGAGCAGCCGGCGATTATACCTTGGTCGGCCATTACCTTGCCATCTTTGATTTTGCCTACGAGATCCACGCATACCTTGTCGCCGAAGCGTTCTTTTGCGTCTTCTTCAACTTCGCGCATGATGCGTTCCGGATCGGCCTGCAACTCATGAATGGTGTATGCGTTCGAAGGATGGAAGGGCAGGGCTATCATGGCCTCCTGTTTGTCAAGGTCAATGCGGATCATGCCGTCATAATAGGCGGTTCCTTTCGGCTGGAGCTCCTTGTAGTCTTCGCCTCGACGGTGTGTGTCGTAGTGCTTTTTGACTTCTTCGTCAGTCACCCAGATTGAGCTGAGACATGTGGTCTCTGTGGTCATGATGTCGATACCGTTACGGAAATCGATAGGAAGGTTCTTAACGCCGGGACCTGCGAACTCAAGTACTTTGTTCTTTACAAATCCATTGTCGAACACAGCCTTCACAAGTGAGATGGCCACGTCATGAGGACCGATGCCTTTGCGGGGTTTACCTTCAAGCCAAACCAGAACTACTTCTGGAGCATTGATGTCCCAGGTGTTCTCAAGGAGCTGCTTTACAAGTTCTCCTCCACCTTCGCCGACACCCATTGTGCCGAGGGAGCCATAGCGAGTATGAGAGTCAGAGCCGAGAATCATATTTCCGCATTTCACCATTGCTTCACGTGCATACTGGTGAATTACAGCCTGATTGGCCGGGACATAGATGCCTCCGTATTTCTTTGCTGCGGAAAGACCGAATACATGGTCGTCCTCATTGATGGTACCTCCTACGGCGCAGAGCGAGTTGTGACAGTTGGTCATGGCGTAGGGAAGCGGGAACTTCTCCAGTCCGCTGGCCCGGGCTGTCTGTATGATTCCGACATAAGTGATGTCGTGGCTCATCATAGCGTCAAACTTGATGCGCATTTTGTCTCCTTTTGCTCCGTCGACATCGTGACCGCGGAGAATCTGATAGGCGATAGTGTTTTCGCGAGCCTCTTCAGGTGCGGGAAGACCGGGAGTGCCTTTTGCCACAGGTTTCCCGTCTTGGAGATATACTCCCTCTTTGATGAGTTCTACCATTGGTGATTGTTTTTTTTTAAGTTAGTTATTGTAGTGTTGTATATTTTTCTATGTTTCTGCCCCGGTCAGAAGCGAACATGTGAGCAGTGTGAGTGCGAACATGTCGGCAGCTCCTCCAGGAGATAGATTCAGCCCTATGAAATCATAGTTGGCTTGTAGAAGTGTCTGAATGTTGAGATTCTGCAAAAGACGTTTTGCTGTCTCTTTTACATAAATTGCGCCTTCGGTGCCACCACGGTGATAGATATTGGTATCGTCAAGTGTAGACATTATGTGTAGGAGCAGTTTATGTTTCCCGTCTTTATCCGTCATCACACGTATCCAGAAAGGAAGCCAATCAGAATACAATTGCAGATAACCTTCACGGGCGATTTCCGCGGCTCCCTTGATCCCGTATTTCTGTTTGGCTCTGGCTCCATTTGTGTCGGTCCCTCCTTTAAAATCGGTAGCTAATTGCTGGATTTGCGCTGATAGGGAAGCCATATCGATGGATACATGCTTTTTATGCAGAAGCATGGCCGCCGCCAGAGTGAGCCCAAAAGAAAAGAGCGCACCACGATGTGTATTGACACCGCCTGTGGCTTCAAGCATAGCTTTTTCCGCAGCCAACCCAGTTGTCTTTATTAATGTGACAAGATCTTGACGCGCGGTCTCAGCGTTTTTATGATCATGAGTCCGGACTATTTCGCATGTCTCTCTGAACCATGGCTGTAGAGCATCGATGCTATGCGACATCAAGGTGTGGTCCATATCTATATGTGATCCGGAATCATCTTGATCCACTAAGCCTGGTTTAGGGGTCAAATCAAGTTCTTCTCTGAGGCAACGGGTAGCCAGATGTGATAACAGATAGGGAATGGAAGATTCGGGAAGCAGGCGCATGGCTGCACCGATCTGCATGTTGTCGGATAGTTTTCTTACTCTTGAGGCACTGACGGGGTTACCATTATTCTCCAAGCGTGCAATCTCTTCTACCTCAATTCCTTTTTGTGGTAGGATGCGATGCATAAAAGTGTTGTATTCACGTGTCAGTGCGTCTGTAGGTTCGGTGCCTATAAATCTCACGCATACTCCCAAGGCCGGTGCGATATGTCGGGAGAATATATCAAGATCAAGTCCGATATGGGTGATGGATGCATCTGACAGCTCTTTGAGGAAATATGTCGGAAAAGTGGCTCTTGATATGGAGTATGGACTCCCAGGCACTATAGTCACATTTTTAAGATGACACGTTGCCTTTTCCATCATGGACTTTCTCTCGACGTATGTATATTCCGTATCGCTGTCCTTTACGGGAATTATAAAAAGCCTATCTACTCTCTTCGCCGCAGTCTCTATAAGATACAGATGTCCAAGAGTCAGTGGATTGCAATTCATGACGATTACACCTCGTCTCTCATTGGCGTTCGTCATTGTTTTTTCTGCCAGTTCGGAAAGATTTCTGCAATAGGATCCGATCCCTCTTGGATCTGATTCCATAAGGATGGCCTTTTCCGCCATGCCTACTGTGTGAAAGGCCAGACTTTCAAATATTATGCGGTTTTCAGGCTTTGTAAATATAAAAATTTCCTGATGACCGTCTGCAAGGGCTGATTCTCTGATTCTGCTGACAAGAGGATTGGTGAGCGATTCGTTGCGTGTCGCTTCAGAAAGGGCAATACATTTCATCACATTGCCTTCGATTCCTCCTCCTCCGACAAGCCTGTCCTCAGAATCAAAGATTCCGAAATATCGGTCAAGAGGTTCCATGCGTAGTCCCTGACTTATCAGGAATTTACTGATTTTTTCTCTGACACTTGAAAGCGACAATGGCATTTCTCGTATTTCAAAATCTCCGAACATTTCGATCTCAACAGGCGGTTTTGTTGGGATAATTGATTAAGGTGTTGATGATAACTCGTTGCAAAGCCATTGCGTAACTCGTCGATGAATTTCTGACAACAGCTCATTTTGCGTGTGAGTGAAGGCACGCATGCATACACGGGCATCCTCGCCGCATAGCAGACATTTTCGTGGGGCTTGACCCTGACTGCATCGTGAGACTTGTGATCCGTCGGATTTGAATACATCGATATCCATGAGGCGTCCCAAAGGATGGTTGTCTTCTATGACAGCCATAAGAGTCTTTACTTGCTCGGGCGCGAGAGAGGAAGTATAATAGGCTTCAAATCCTGTAGGAAGATCACGGACAAGGCGGAGCGTCAACAGTGCTGCGGATTTTTCGATTGCCTTGGTCATGGCATCGGCTATGATCAATGAATCAGCAGTGCGTTTGATGTTGCCGGGAAGTATGACAGTTCCTACGACCAATGCCTGACCGGGGTTATCGGCCAGCATACGGAGTTGGAAATCGCGTCTTTTATCACGCGATTCAAGAAGTTCCGTCAAGGTTATCTCACTTGAAGTCTCCATGTCTGTCTGTTTTATGGATATGTTTCCCGGATATGACAGATGGTTTGTGTATGACGGAAGTCCGGCTTGGGCGTGGCCTGGCAGAACTTCCGTCATATATATAATTCAGTTAAGCCTTGATATTGCGGATTACGTCCTGTACTGAGCCGTCGCGGTTCATAACCACTCCTACGACTTTGTCGCCGAATGGAAGCGGATCTGCATCGCCGATGATACTGTTTGCTTTTTCTTTGAGCGAATTGATATCCACAATATTCAGTCCGGCTTTTTTCAGACGCTCTGCAAGTTCCGGACGACGAGGATTGACAGCAATGCCGTATTCGGTTACAATCACGTCAACTGTAGAGCCTGGAGTGATGAGGGTAGTTACCTCATCTACTACACAAGGGATACGACCGCGAAGAAGCGGGCATACTATGATTGATAGAGCGGAGTCTGCAGCAGTGTCGGGGTGTCCGCCGATAGCACCCCGGATTATACCGTCGCTTCCTACAAGTACATTTACATTGAAGTTTACATCAACCTCAAGCGCGGAAAGAATGACGATGTCAAGATAGTGGACAGCGGAGCCTGCGTCGTCGGCAGCTGCATATTCAACAGATGTCACCTCTTTGTGCATCGGATTGTTCTTGAGCGATTCAGCAGCTACTTTATCGAAAGACTGTACGTCGATCAGTCGTTCGATTAGACCCTCCTCATGCATTTTTACCATGTGGGCTGTGATTCCGCCAAGTGCGAAAGAGGCTTTTATTCCATCCTCAATCATTTTGTTGCGGATGTATTTCACCGCTGCAAGTGACGCACCTCCGGATCCCGTCTGGATCGAGAATCCGTTCTTGAAATATCCACTGTTGATGATTACTTTTGCGGCCTGCTGGGCGAGTAGGATGTCGCGTGGATTTTTTGTATCGCGAATTGCACCGGAAGATATTTTTGAACTGTCACCTACACTGTCAACTACAACGACATAGTCCACGTTGCGTTCGGATATGGAGTTGGGAGTGTTGGGATAGGCTACAAGATCATCTGTCAGAATCACGACTTTGTCGGCATATTCAGCATCCGGAAGGGCATACCCCAGAGACCCGCAGATGGATTTTGCATTTTCAGAGCGGGAATAGCCGCAGGCATTTCCCAGAGGATCTGATGAAGATGCACCAAGGAATGCGACATCGATATGGAGATCACCAGACGCGATGGCACTGCCGCGACCACCATGACTGCGGAAAATCACAGGATTTTCCATCAATCCCTCTGAAATCTCTTTGGCAAGATCGCCACGGAGACCGGAAGTAGAGATCTGTGTGATCACTCCGTTTTTAATATGTTCGATAAGGGGCTTGTGAACATCGGAAAGACTTGAAGCTGCAAGATGCAGATTCTTGAATCCCATTTCGGCAAGTTTGTCGACAACCATGTTGACTACCTTGTCACCGCCACGGAAGTGATGATGAAATGAGATTGTCATGCCGTCCTTAAGTCCGCTTTTGCGGATGGCTTCTTCAAGAGTGGCAAGCTTCGGGCTTTTGTCCTGACGGAGAGCATTTGCATTTGGGTCTTTCTGATGCTTCGCGTCATCGTAAATCTTTTTGCCGAGGGCTTTGGCCTCGTTCTCTACGAGCTGGATGCGTTCTTTATATGTGTTCATTTCAAATCCTCCTCTGTTAAGATACCTGATGCAAGAGCTAAATCGATAGTACGTTGGGCACGGATTACAACCGGACGGTCTACCATCTTACCGTTGACGGCAATAACGCCGGATCCTTTCTTTTCGGCCTCTTTGATGGCTGCGATAATTGTGCGGGCTTTCTCAATCGCTTTTTCAGACGGTGCGAAAACCTCATTTACCACTTCAATCTGGCGAGGATTGATTATTGACTTTCCGTCGAAGCCAAGTGTTTTGATGAATTCTACCTCTTTGCGGAATGTCTCCATGTCGTTGAGGTTTGAATATACAGTATCAAGTGCGTCAATGCCGGCTGCACGGGCGGCTACAACGATTGTCTCGCGGGCTAGGCGAAGTTCGTCACCTCCGGGGGTGCGTTGGGTCTTAAGGTTGGCACTGTAGTCTTCAGCTCCGAGGGCGATACCCATCATGCGTTTTGATGCCGTGGCTATGGCGTAGGCGTTGACGACACCAAGAGTAGATTCGATGGCAGCCATGATTTTTGTGCGACCGAGACAGCCAATTTCCTTTTCCACCCGCTCGATTTCGCGTTCCACCTCTACTACTTCTTCTGCAGTCTCGGTTTTGGGCATGCGAATCACGTGAACGCCGGCTTTCACTACAGCCTCAATGTCCTTCTTTCCATAAGGTGTGTTGAGAGGATTGATCCGGACCACCATTTCCGTGTCACCGTAATCAATGCTCTTAAGTGCGTTGTACACCAGTAGACGGGCCGTATCTTTTTCTGCCATTGTGACAGAATCTTCCAGATCAAGCATGATTGAATCAGGACCGTAGATATGTGCGTCCGCCATCATTCCCGGATTATTTCCAGGCACGAACATCATTGTTCTTCTGAGTCTTTCCATTTATTGAGGTATATTGGATTGTCCGTGAAGGGCTGATTGTGGCCCTGAAGGACTCTAAACGGATATTCGGGTTAATTTATAGTCAGGGATTGATTTATTGCCAGACATCTTTCCCTGTCGCACGTACTGCGGCAGCAGTAGTGCGTGCACGTACGGTGCAGTCAAGTGCCCCTTTGTCTGTGGCATCTACTACAGCATCATCAATGCCGAGTCCTTTCAATGTCTCACGGATTACATTCTCAATCTGACGGCCAAACTGAAATGCCACTGTGCTGTCGAGATTGATTTCAAGGCCGTTGCCGTTGCCTGGGGCGATGCGGACCATGATGTCGCCGGACTCAAGGGTGCCGGCTTGTGAATTTGTTAGATTCATAGTGATATAAGATTTTAAGGACAGAAGTCTATGTTTCTGAAACCTTTCTTGAGTTTTAGTTTGTAAATTCAGGCAGTCCGAAACAGATGTAAAGTCAATAATAGGTTGTCTTGACTTTTTCTATTCCGTAATCGGTGGCAAAATTAGAGACTTTTTCTTTATTGGCAAAATAAAAACAGATGATTTTTATTTTAATTTGAATCTTTGTTTTCTTGCGTTGTCATAACATTGTGTATTAGATCCTTAGGTATGCTTATATAAAAACTGTGTTCAGAGTGACAGATGTCCCATCGTATAGCGTAGGTTTATTTCTATGCAACTGTTTACTTCCCCTGTCTGACTGATGAGCATATCTATTCCCAACGGACCGGTGTAGTGCGGGGCAATAAGTTCGGAGAGAGAGAACTGTTGTGCGCTTATGATTTCATCGATGTCGAGACGTGTAGATGTGGATATTATTTTTCGTATTTCCTTTTGGCTAAGTCGGATGTTCCCACAGTATTTACATCTTCCATCTGTCCGGAAGAGAGATAGGCCGAGGAAACAGGGTCCATTTTCTTTTGTGATATCCCATTCAGTTGCGAAATCGATTGATTTCTTCATTTTTACCTCGGCCAGAACACTGCCTTGTCTTTTTAAAATACCCGATATCCATTTTATGATTGAGTCTTCGGTCATTTCCGATGTTGAGATTATGCCGCGTCCGGAACTGCTCCACGGTGCTTTTATTATGGCATCGGGATTAGCTTTAATCCATTGCCCGGCATCTTTGATATTTGTAAATTCCATTGGAACGGGAATTCCGGAATAAATATCCCTTTTTGCCATAAGCCGATGGAAATTAATTGTGGTGCGGCGATGAGATAATTCCCGGAGGCAATCCATGTACTCTTCGGATGGCAGGGCCTCTGTTGTTGCCCCATGGCGTAACAATATTTCTTTTATGGAATGATCCCATCCCCATGGTTTGGGGTTGATGATATTCCAGTCCAGTTGTGTCAGTTTTTCAGGATGTATGATATGAATTCCTTTTTTTTGAACAAGATCGAAGTTTTCAAGAGATTGAATCTCGGTGTGGTCCTGATGATCAAGTAAAAGAATGAGATCTCCGTAGGACGCAAATGATGCTTGGCAAAGAGCCATCTTCCTACGCACCTCACGCACTTTGGCGGTGGGAGTATATATATGTCTGCCTTCTCCTCGCGCAATGTCTGTATCGGGGTTGAATATCCACAGGTTGTGCATCAATTGGATATTTGTGTTTATGGAAGATTTATTTGGACTGTATCGTTCGGATGAATATGGTTTTTCGTATATGTTGAATACAGAAGCGACGCCGTCCACTGATATTAATTAAGGGACGACGTCGATGTGTCATTGGGGTTGCCCGGAGTTAGTCGGACAAACGTTCCTTTTCTTTTGCCGGATTGCTGAAATATAATTTATGCTCCAGATATTCCTGAGTGGCGATCAAGGTTGGTTTCGGGAGTTTCTCATAAAAACGAGAGATCTCGATCTGCTCTCGGTTTTCGGAGACTTCTTCAAGATTGTCGGTAGAGGCAAATTCCTGAAGTTTCTTTTCAAGATCTTTTTTCATCTCGACCGCAATCTGGTTCGCCCGTTTGCCGATTATACATACGGTTTCGTAAACATTTCCTGTCTGCTCGGCCATGGCAATCATGTCGCGAGTGACTGTGTTTAATGGTGCATTGGTCTTCTTGTAGTCCATAGAACCGATATAGTGTATTTCTGAGTTATCTGTTTTGTGTGTTAGTGATTGGTTCTGAAGTTGTCTTTAATCCTTTACATACTTCTGAGCAATCTTGAATATATTGTCGGCCTCTTTTCTGTTTTTTGTGTCAGGAAAGTTGTTGATGTATGAATAATATTCATCCATCACGTCCCTGTATCGTTCGGCCCGTTTTTCATCAATACTCTGTTTTGCTTCTTGAAATTTTGATTTCAGAATCAGAAGCTCAAAGTCTTCTTTATATTTTGAGAAAGGATATTCTTTAAGGGCGTTTCTGGCAGTGATTATGGCAGATTCATAGTTGTTGCCTAAAAAATTGCCCAGATTATAATATAATTGAGCATTCTGAAGCTCCTTGAGAGTCAGTTTGTCCTGCATTTCAAATATGGCGTTTTGGGCTACGGTGACTCTGTCGCTTCTGGGATAGGCCTCAAGAAAACCGGTAAGCTCTTCAATAGCTTTTATTGTCATCGACTGATCCAGCTGAGGGTCAGGAGAATCCAGATAATATCCATATCCACTGTAAAAACGAGCCAATTCGGCATATTTGCCGCGTGGGTAACGTTGGTAGTAGGTCTTGAAATAAAGACCGGCCTGAAGATAGTCTTTGTTTTCAAAATGTGACATTGCCAACAGATAGAGAGCCTCTTCCCCCTTGGGCCCTCCTCTGAGTGGAGTTATAATATCTGTGAGAACTGTGGCTGCATTTACATATTTTTTTTCGTTGAACGCACGTTTGGCATAATCAAAACGATAGTTCACGTCCCGACTTTTTAATACTTTGTTGTATTCGCCGCATGAGCATAACACAGCAAACAAAGCCAATATATAGAGGTATTTCCGCATGTATATTCAACTGGTGAGATTCCCGTCAAATTCGGTTAAGAGTGTATGATTGTAAATGGATTTTACAGTCAAAATCTCCTTATCAAGCTGCAAAATTAGTCAATAAAATCCATTTGAACAAATAAATTTATCCGCTGCCCGGCGAATTTGTGTCTGTCTGTGCAAATTTTGTTATTGATCTTTCTGTTTTTGAAAAATAACGGGTGTGAGAAAGGCCGTTTTAAAATAGCTTATAATCAGACCTATTAATGCTGTATTGATAAAAATGAGTCTAAAACTTGTCGAAATTTCATCATTTATCACTAACTTTGTAAAGCCGTTTTCTTTCCGGCGGCTTAGTGAATTCTTATCTGGAAATGCTCAAATTTGAAACTCTTCTTCAGACCATAGGTCTTCATCATGGAGGCCGACGAGGTGTGGCCCTTTCCGGAGGTGGCGCGAAGGGCTTCGCCCATATCGGTGTATTGCTTGCTCTTGAGCGTTTCGATATGATCCCGCATATTCTGTCTGGAGTTTCTGCAGGTTCTATTGCTGCTGTGTTGTATGGAGCAGGTCTCTCTCCAAGAGATATGCTTGAATGTTTTTTGGATTTTGGCAAATTCAGCGATTTTACCGAGTGGTCTGTGCCTAAGTCGGGATTTTTGAAACTTGACAAATTTGGTAAGATTCTTGAGCAATGGCTTCCTGTGAAATTGTTGGAAGATATGAAAATCCCTACTGTGGTTTGTGCTACTGATTTTGACCATGGCAAATCTGTCGGTTGGTCATCTGGTGAAATCGTACCCCGAGTATTGGCTTCCTGCAGCATTCCTATTGTATTCCGGCCTGTGAAAATCAATGGGACTCATTATGTTGACGGTGGAGTGCTGCGAAATCTTCCAGCGTGGGCTATCCGAAAATACTGTGACACTCTTATCGGAAGCAACTGCAGTCCTCTTGGACGTAACTATACTTTTAAAAATTCGTTGATTGACATAGCTGTGAGATCGTATATGCTGACTACAAAGGCAAATACACTTCAGGATCTGAATCTTTGCGATCATGTAATACAGATTCCAAAGACTTCCGAGATGAAGATATTCGACATTTCGCAGATGAGAAAGATTGCATTGTATGGCTATGATGAGGCCTGCAGATTTCTTGAGACAATTAACTGACCTGTTTTAATAAATGAATCAAATCGCTTCCATGTCAAAAGAGGATCAGACTAACGAACGACTTATCATCTATCAAGTGCTTCCACGGTTGCTGACCAATCCCACCGAGGATTGTGTCCCTTTTGGAAGTGTCGAAAGAAATGGCAGCGGTAAAATGAACCACTTCTCCTCCATCCTTCTGAAATCTATCCGGGCATTGGGGGTGAATTGTATATGGTATACAGGAATTATAGAGCATGCCACAAAATCTGATTTTACAGATTTCGGCATCCGTGCTGATAATCCTAATGTCATAAAAGGTGAAGCGGGTTCTCCGTACGCTATCAAGGATTATTATGATGTGAATCCTTATCTGGCAGAGAACGTGTATGAAAGGATGAAGGAATTTGAACAGCTTGTAGAGAGAACTCATGAGGAGGGAATGAAGGTGCTTATTGATTTTGTCCCGAATCATACTGCCCGTCAATACTGTTCGGATGTCAGCCCGGTAGGGGAGAAGGATTTTGGAGTAGAAGATGATACTTCCAGGATATTTGCTCCGTCAAACAATTATTATTATATCACATCACAGCAGTTTGCTCCTACATTTCCGCTTGACATGGAAGGGGAGAAATATGTGGAGTTCCCCGCTAAAGTTACAGGAAATGATTGTTTTACGGCTTTCCCAGGTCCAAATGACTGGTATGAGACTGTAAAACTCAATTACGGACATGACTATGGCGATGGGTCCGATCATTTTATCCCTGTGCCGGATACGTGGGAAAAGATGTTCCGTATTTTACATTTCTGGGCCTCTAAAGGTGTTGACGGATTCCGGTGCGACATGGTTTTCATGGTCCCGTTGGCATTCTGGCATTGGGTCATTCCTCGTTTACGGCATGAGTTCCCATATTTGATATTTATAGGTGAGATATATGATGTGGCTCAGTATCGGCCGTTTCTGGATTATGGCTGTTTTGACTATCTGTATGACAAGGTCAATCTTTATGATACTCTTGTCGGGATAGAGTGTGGCGATGTATCGGCTGCGCGTCTCACTTCGGTCTGGCAGACAGTAGACGGGATAGGGGAAAGGATGTTGAACTTTCTTGAAAATCATGACGAGGTCCGGTTTGCGTCCACAGCATACGCTTCTCAGCCTGCAAATGTGGTGCCTTACTTGGTTGTCAGTGCTATGATGGGAAAAGGACCGTTCATGATATATTTCGCTCAGGAATTGGGCGAAGATGCTCATGATAATGAGGGTTTTGCAGGCGACAATCATCGAACCAGCATTTTTGACTATTGGAGCTATGACACGATGCGTCGTTGGAATAATGGAGGGTTATGGGATATTGCGCTTCTTTCGGCTCAGGAACGATGGTTGCGAGAGTTGTATTCCCGTGTATTGCATCTCTGTAATGAATCCAAGCCATTAAGAATAGGTGAATTTTTTGATTTCATGTATGTCAATCTTAATAACAAGGATCTTGACCCACATTCAATATTCGCGTTCATGAGATATGTCAGAGATGAGGAGGTTGTATTGGTGGTAGCCAACTTCTCAGATCGGTCTTCTCAGGTAAAACTAATAATTCCTCAATTGGCGTTTGAGATGTCGGGAATGCAGGAAGCTGCCTTGATGGCAAAAGACTTGCTGTCTGGGCGGGAAGTACCCCTTGTGTTGTCTAGAACATCTTCAACATTAGTCGAGGTGGGATCTAAATCGGCAGCGGTCCTCGGTTTCTCATTACGATGAAGGTAAAAAACAATCACAATCATACAATAAAAATTAAAGCAAACATAAAAAACTAAATCATGAACAATTGTCTTCCTCCTATCAAGGTTTTTGCCGGCTCAAGAAGCCACTATCTCGGAGAGTCTATCTGCAAAGAACTGGGCATTGAGTTGGGAAAGATGAACATCGAGCGATTTGCCGATGGAGAGTTTGAAGTGTGCTTCGAGGAGTCTATCCGTGGTGCGGAAGTCTATATCGTGCAGTCCACATTCCCGAACTCCGACAATCTGATGGAATTGCTTCTTATGATTGATGCAGCTAAGCGTGCTTCTGCAGCCACCATAGTGGCAGTGATTCCTTATTTCGGTTGGGCACGTCAGGACCGTAAGGACAAGCCCCGTGTGTCTATCGCTGCGAAACTTGTGGCCGATATGCTCAGTGTGGCTGGAATTGACCGTCTCATCACTATGGATCTTCATGCCGATCAGATTCAAGGTTTCTTTGATGTTCCAGTGGATCATCTCTATGCCTCTTCAATATTCATTCCTTATATTGAGAGTCTTAATCTCAAAAACATGGTCATAGCTTCTCCTGACGTAGGCGGTGCCAAGCGGGCAAACTCCTATGCCAAATATTTCGATGTGCCTCTTGTGCTCTGCCATAAGGTACGTGCCAAAGCCAATGTAGTGGAGAATATCACTGTCATTGGCGACGTAAAGGATAAGAATGTTATTCTTGTTGATGATATAGTTGATACTGCAGGGACTATTACAAAGGCTGCTGATATGCTTCTTTCCTTCGGGGCGGCATCAGTCAGGGCGTTGTGTAGTCATGCTGTAATGAGCGATCCTGCCACAGACAGAGTCAAGGCAAGTGCCCTTACCGAAATCATGTTTACCGACTCGATACCTTATGGTAAGGAAAATGATAAAGCCATGATTTTGCCGGTAGCGAAACTTTTTGCCGACACAATTCGTCGCATTCATAACAACCAGTCCATCTCATCCCAGTATCTTTTCAAATAATCCTACATATTTCCGGAGGGCGGGACTTGAATGATTATCCCGTCCTCTGTTTCTTCTTATTTTTATGAGTGACTTCCGTTTCACACATCTTCATGTCCATTCACAATATAGTTTGCTTGATGGGAAAGCATCCATCAAGGAACTTGTGGATGCTGCCGTGGCCGACGGTATGCGGGGACTTGCCCTCACTGATCATGGGTATATGTTTGGCATCAAGGAATTTTATAACTATGTCAACAAGGTAAATGACGGTCTGGATGCAGATCGGAAGATAAAACCTATTCTCGGATGTGAGATGTATGTGGCGAAAGGGAAGATGACTGAACGTAATGATCGTTCCGATAAAGGTTATCATTTGATTGTCCTGGCCAAAAACAACGAAGGTTATCATAATCTTGTAAAGCTTGTCAGTAAGGCTGTTACAGATGGAATGTATTATCATCCTCGTACCGACAAGGATGAGTTGAAAGCTCATTCCAAAGGTCTTATTATATGTTCGGCATGTCTTGGCGGAGAAGTGCCCAAACTGATATTGGCAGGGCAAATAGAAGAGGCGGAGAAAGTGGTGAGATGGTTTCAGGATGTGTTTGGTGAAGATTATTATCTTGAACTTCAACGGCATGAGACTTTTAAGGAAAATGCCAATCGTGAGACCTTCCCCCTTCAGCAGAAGGTAAATGAAGTATTGATTGACATTTCCCGTAGAACAGGTGTGAAACTCGTTGCTACCAATGATGTGCATTTTGCACATGAGGATGATGCTGAGGCGCACGACCGTCTGATATGTATCTCTACTCAGAAACGCTATCATGAAGACAGAATGCATTATACACGTCAGGAGTGGTTTAAATCCACAGCGGAGATGCAGTCTGTTTTTGCAGACTTTCCCGAGGCTTTGACAAATACATCTGAGATTCTGGACAAGGTGGAGACATATTCGATAGACCATGCGCCCATAATGCCAACTTTTGAGATCCCTGCAGAATTTGGCACTGAGGAGGAATATCGGAATAGAATCACAGAAAAGGATCTTTTTGATGAGTTCACACGTGATGAGAATGGAACTGTAGTGCTTTCTCAGGAGGAGGCGGAGAAGAAAATACAGCGTCTCGGTGGATATGACAAACTCTACCGTATAAAATTGGAAGCGGACTATCTTGAGAAACTCACGATGGAGGGTGCGTTGAAAAGATATGGGACTCCATTACCCGATGATGTGTCTGAACGTCTGAAGTTTGAGCTTTATATAATGAAGACCATGGGTTTCCCTGGCTACTTTCTCATAGTGCAGGATTTCATCAACACAGGTAGAGAGAAACTTGGTGTCAGTATTGGTCCCGGTCGAGGTTCCGCAGCAGGTTCGGCAGCAGCTTATTGTCTTGGTATAACACAGATTGATCCGATTAAATATGATCTTCTGTTTGAACGTTTCTTGAATCCGGATCGCATCTCTTTGCCGGATATTGATGTTGATTTTGATGATGACGGACGATATGAAGTCCTTAAATATGTCACAGAGAAATATGGAGCTGAAAAAGTAGCTCATATAATTACCTATGGTACGATGGCGACTAAAATGGCTATAAAGGATATGGTGAAGATTATGGATATGCCACGTGCCGAAGGTATAAGAATTGCCAAACTGGTGGATGCAAGACTGCCTGAAGTAAATGGTAAGGTTCCTAAAACGAATTTCAAGAATCTTACACTCTACAATAGTGAGTTTGCTGCAGAGGTAAATAGTCCTGATCCTGCAATACGCGACATGATGAAGTATGCGGGTCAACTTGAAGGTAATGTCAGAAATACCGGAATTCATGCCTGTGGTGTGATTATATGCCGTGATGATATTACTGATTGGGTGCCTATTTCGATGGCGACGGACACAGACGGCACAAAAGTTATTTCCACCCAATATGAGGGATCTGTAATTGAAGAGACTGGGTTGATAAAAATGGATTTTCTTGGTCTGAAAACCTTGTCGATTATTATGGAGGCTCTTGAAAATATAAAGCTTCGTCACGGCTTCGACCTTGATATTGACAATATACCTCTTGATGATCCGGCTACTTATAAGCTGTATTGTGCTGGTGAGACTACCGCTACATTTCAGTTTGAATCCCCAGGAATGCAGTCGCATCTGCAGGCACTCCAGCCATCAAAATTTGAGGATCTTATTGCTATGAATGCCTTATACCGTCCTGGTCCGATGGAATATATACCGGAATTTATCAGACGTAAACATGGTGAGACTCCCGTAGTTTATGATATTCCGATCATGAAAAAATACCTTGAGGAGACATACGGTATCACTGTCTATCAGGAACAGGTCATGCTTCTTTCCAGATTGCTTGCAAATTTTACACGTGGCGAAAGTGATATGCTTCGCAAGGCAATGGGCAAAAAGCAGATAGACAAGATGGCCAAACTGAAGGTTAAGTTTATGGACCAAGGTCAGGCAAATGGACATAAGGCTCAGACGCTTGAAAAAATATGGGCCGACTGGGAGAAGTTTGCGTCGTATGCGTTTAATAAAAGCCATGCCACATGTTATAGTTGGGTAGCATATCAGACTGGCTATCTTAAAGCCAATTATCCGGCTGAATATATGGCTGGGGTATTGTCTCGCAATCTTAGTGACATAACTAAGATCCGTAAGTTCATGGACGAATGCCGACGCATGGGACTTGAAGTTAAAGGACCAGATATAAATGAGTCACGTTATAAGTTCTCAGTGAGCAAGGACGGTTTCATCCGCTTTGGACTTGCCGCTGTAAAGGGAGTTGGTCTGAATGCGGTGAATTCTATTGTGCGCGAGAGGGAGGATAATGGTCCGTATAATGATATATACGATTTTGTCGAACGTGTCAACCTTTCCGCATGCAATCGTTCAGCGATAGAATCTCTGGCTTTGGCCGGTGCATTTGATTGTTTGAATATTCCACGAGAAGCATTTGTAGAACAGGTAGGAGATAATACTTATGCCGATCAGCTGGTTAAATACGGACAACGTATTCAGCAGGATAAATGTTCCATTCAGGCAAGCCTTTTTGGGGATCTTGAACCTATTGAGACAAACAAACCTCCGATCCCGAATTTTGTTCCATGGGATCGTTTTGCTCTTCTGGAACGAGAGAAGGAATTAGTGTCAATGTATATTAGCGGACATCCGTTGGACCCCTATTATATGGAAGTTGTGTATGGTGCGACGGTTGCTGCTGCGGATTTTGATGATAGGACAGCCAAAGCCTGTAATATGACCTTGGTCGGTATTGTTGTAGGTGTACAGGAGCGTATGTCAAGAAAGGGCAATCCTTTTGGGATAGTTGAATTGGAGGATTATTCAGGGAAAACTGAAATAAGACTTTTTGGGAAAAATTACGACGAATTTTATTCCAGACTTACCCCCGGGATGACAGTGCTTGTGAAAATTTCTTTTTCGGAAAGTCGATTCAGACCAGGTACATTTCAGTTTAATGTGGATGATGTTTCACCTCTTGAGAATTACAAGGGTCGAATTGCGAACCATCTGAACATAATTCTGGATATTAATCATTCTGACCATGCACTGCTTAAGACATTACAGCAGTTGAAGCCGGAGGGACGAAAAGGGACACTGACAATTACGCTGGTTGATTCAGAATCCAAACAACATATTGAAATGAGATCCCGAAGGCAGATTCCGATTGATAAGGAGTTGATCGATTTGTTGACAGGGCTTAATGTGCAGTTTACAGTTTCAGATATGGAGAATGTATGAAACTTTAAATGCTTTATTTTGTTATTTTGAATACTTAACTAACTTAAAAAATTGAATTATGGCTATTCAGTTCACAGACCAGACTGCCCGTGAGGCAATCGAATCCGGAAAGACCGTTGTCATCGACTTCTGGGCCACATGGTGCGGCCCTTGTATGAAACTTGGACCCGTTATAGAGGAGCTTGCTGAGAAGTTCGGAGACAAGGCTGTCATTGGAAAACTAAACATTGATGAGAATGACGAGCTTCCCGTCGAACAGAAAGTTCGCAATATTCCTACAGTTCTTTTCTTCAAAGACGGGGAGTTGAAACAACGCTCTGTTGGTTATGTCGGGTTAGCCGATCTTGAAAAGATACTTCTTCCGTTGCTATAATAATTGTCATCCTTCTCCCTCCTCTTCTCTCTTTCACAAAAATTAACACTTGTCTAATAATGTGATTGACAGGTTATTG
>CANEHE010000036.1 GCA_947427285.1 uncultured Porphyromonadaceae bacterium | reverse complement strand
TATTAAGACAGACAATAATGAATCCTCGATTCCGGAATTATATAGAGGACGTATTCCTGTGAAGACATTGGCTGAGGCAGAGACCGTGATTGACAAAATAATCGGTTACGAAAAAGATCCTGTCTGCGATCCATCATTTTATCAAAACGGTGTCCATGTAGCTTATTTTGAAGATATAGACAATAAAAGAAAGGGAACAAAAAAAGATGGTTATGAGGATCGTCGATTTGTAAAAACATCCGAGGACGTACGGGACTATATGCTTTCCAACGGCAAGAATGTTGAAAGAATATATTTTGCGGATAATGATGTTAGTCCTACCAACTGGAACAATGGAATATTCGCATTTGGGGAATCTATCCCCGATGATCTGAAGAAACCGTTTTATTCATGGGATGGAACGTATGTCGATATAAACCGGGAATTAAACAACGGCTGTTTCTATTGTCTGTTCAGGGGACACGCAGAAACAGAACAATTCTCTTCTCCTCAATATTCGATTTCCAACCTTTCAGGCCTGACTAATAAAGATTACCAGCCGGTTGTCTTCAGTATATGTTGTCAGACCGGGATGTTTGATAAAGATTGTCTTGCAGAAAATTTTCTTAAAAAACAAAATGGAGGATGTGTAGCCATACTGGCGGCTTCACACAATAGTTTTAGTGGCTATAATGATGCTTTTACATATGGAATATTTGATGCAATATGGCCTACACTTGGTTTAAGACCAATATTCCCAAATACAAAACCAGTCTATAAAGAACGATCACAACCCCTTTCAATAATTGGGAAAATCGTAGAACATGGTTTTATGAGGGTAAAAGAATCGTGGGGCTATCTACTCGGTCCATATCAAAAAGAAGTATTTCATATATTTGGAGATCCAAGTATGCGCATCCGTACAGAAGTACCCACGGAATTTACCGATATTACGGTTAGTCGTGATACATCGTGCGTGAATGTGACCAATCTTTCCGGTGGGGGCAGAATCGCGATATACGACAAATCCAAGAATAAGGTATATTTTACAAAAAAGACACATATCTCATACAAATGTGCTGACCCGTCGATGGTATCGGTCTCTGTGACCGGTCCAAACAAGATCCCGTTCCTTGATCTGGCAAACGGAGACGAGGATATATGCATTCAGAACGAGAAACTTTCCATATCTAAAAACATCTCCGGAAAAACAGTGAAGATAGGATCCTCTGTCACCGATGAAAAAGAAGAAGGAGAGGTAGTCTTCGAAAAAGGCAAATATGTGATTTCGGGCGATAAGATCTATATAGGTCCGGGAACGAAAATCACGAAAGAATCTCAAGTCAAATTCAAAAACAGATAAAAGATGAACCCGAAATATTTCATAATGGCTGTGTGGAGTATAGTCGCTTGTGTTTCGATGTCCGGATGCTCCGCAAGCGAAGATATAACTTCTGGACCAGAATTGACATCGTTCAGCAACAGCGAGTGTAAAAATTTTGCCTCCTACAGTCCGAAAATTACAGATAACGAAATGGATGCACAAACGTGGTCTGAAGAGGAGCCCCCCCATACTCTCGTTATCTTATTCCGTGGAGGGAGGAAAACTTGATCTACATATAGAGAATCTTGTGTTGGGGTGTGGTTGTCATTCGGTAAAAGTCATAGCCAAAGTGGAAAAGAATGTGATTTCCATAGGTTATTCGTTCGCTTATGAAGAGGATTACGATTGTTACTGCCCCTACGATATTGACTGTCGTCTGGAACAGTTGTCACCCGGAACATATACACTTGATATCTATGGATTGAAACCATGGGATTTTAAGGGACATCAGACAACCCCTACTTTCCCTGATAACCCGAAACAACCTGAATTCAGTGAGAAAGTTGACCTGACAAAAGATATCTCCGTCTCATTTCCGTATGAGAGGGGCAAGTACTTCTGAATTCAACGGAGAATGGGGAATGAATTTTGAATGGAGAATTTAAAAGGTTGAATTTTGAGTTCAATCTGCAATTTTGACAGGGACGCGAAAAAAATCGCGTCCCTGCTTTGTGGCACGGGTGCCCTACTATTGCCGTCTCAGTACGGATGTGCTTCTGCAAATCCTACCTAACCTGCGCCTAACATACTTCACATGCCATACGGTTTTATTTTTTTCATTAAATTTGCAACTATAATCAGGAGTTATAACACATCCGTCAGAAATAAGAATGACAAACCACAACGTAAACCATAGAACAATAGAACTTATTAACTCTTTGAAAAACAAAGATAAAATAAAGATATTGTTTGTATGCCTGGGAAATATATGTCGTTCTCCGGCCGCACAGGGAGTGATGCAACGGCTCATAGACGAACGAGGTCTGACAGAATCATTCGAACTTGACTCATGTGGTTTCTACGGCGGTCATGCCGGAGACCTTCCCGACAGGCGTATGCGTATACACGCCTCCAGACGAGGTTATGACCTTACTCACCGCTCCCGACAGATACGGACATGGGATTTCGAAAGATTCGACATTATTGTGGCGATGGACGATCATAATTATGACGATCTCCTGGAAGCTGCTCCTTCACCTGACGACCAGAGAAAAGTCGTGCGGATGATCGACTTCGCCCGCAACCATCCCTATCAGCACTCCGTTCCAGATCCTTATTACGAAGGTGCGGAAGGATTCGAACTGGTACTCGACCTGCTTGAGGACGCCTGTGCGGGACTGTTCTCCTCCTTGACGGAAGATACTGACACCAAATAAAAACCAAACCATAAACCAATAAAACCATATCATTCAGATGAAAAGATTTTTTGTAGCGATAGCTCTGATTTTTGCAATGGCGGTTCCGGCGTTTTCAGCCACAGCCCCGACGTTCCCTGGAGGAGAGGATGCAATGAAAAAATATATCCAGGAAAATCTCAAATATCCCGCAATGGCCAAGGAAAACGGCATCGAGGGCATAGTAAACGTCGCTTTCACTGTCAAGGCCGACGGATCAGTAGGTTCTATCAAGATCGTACGCATGATTGATCCCGATCTGGAACAGGAAGCAATACGTCTGGTGAAAAATATGCCCCTTTGGACTCCGGCCGAAGAGGGGGGCGCACCAGTCGACGCCACAGCGACAGTTTCCATTCCATTCATTCTGGAATAAAGCAGGCTGGCTTACCATCAAAATATTGCCTGACGATACATTAACTCGACTACAATAAATTCTTACATGTCAATATTCAAATCCATCTCAGCCGCAGCAATTGCATTGTCGGTGATAATGTCTCCGATCACGGCTCACGCCAAAAAAGATGTTGCTGAAAAAACTTTCGGCCATCAGAAAACATCGGTTGTCAATCCCGAATGGCTGAAAGACGCCGTAATCTATGAGGTAAACCTACGTCAAGGCACCCCTGAACGCAATCTGAAAGGGATGCAGCTTCAGCTCCCGCGACTGAAAGACCTCGGTGTAGACATTTTATGGCTGATGCCGATCCATCCGATCAGCGAGAAAAACAGAAAAGGCTCACTCGGCTCCTATTATGCAGTGGCCGATTATAAGAAAGTCAACCCGGAATTCGGCACATTGGACGACCTTAAGGAATTCGTACGCACAGCCCATACTCTCGGCATGAAAGTGATCATCGACGAGGTCTGCAATCATTCCGGCTGCGACAATAACTGGCTTGACAACCATCCGGATTTCTACGTACGCGACAAAAAAGGGAATCTCGTCAGCCCATACGACTGGACCGATACCTACAAGCTCGACTATTCAAACCCAGCCATGCGGGATGCGATGTATGACGCTCTCACATTCTGGGTGAAAGAGGCCGACATAGACGGCTACCGTTTCGACGTGGCCGGAGAGGTGCCGACTGACTTCTGGGACGGTCTCCGTCCGAAACTGGAGGCACTGAAACCTGTGTTTCTCCTTGCCGAAGCCTCAAAACCGGAGCTTACACTGAACGCATTTGACGCGGATTATAACTGGCCGATGAAAGATGTATTCAACGCTGTGGCGGCAACAGGCGGAGCCAATACATACGCCATCAGCAAAGGTCAGAAACTGCCCTCACAAAAAGCATCCGCAATCACAGATCTGATTGCCAGACAGAAAAAACAATACCCACAGGGCGCACTCAACATGAACATGATCACCAACCACGATCTAAACTCCTGGGAAGGCACGGAATTCGAACGTCTGGGTCCGACCACAGGTGCGTTTGCCGTATTGAGTTACACTCTCCCGGGCATCCCTATGTTGTACACCGGACAAGAAGTCGGCTTCAATCATCCTTTCAAATTTTTCGAACCCGACTCGATACAGCCTGACTACACAGCAAATCAGTTCACTGCATTCTACAGCATGCTCAACGCACTAAAGCATAAGAATCATGCCCTTGATGCAGGTATCGACGGAGGAGACTTCACTACAATAGATACTGCGGATGAGAATCTTATTGCTTTCATCCGCCGGAAAGATGCTCAGAAAGTCATTGTAATCACCAACCTTTCTGGCGAAGTTGTCACCCCGACATTCAGATCCATGCCAGACACAAGTGGAATGACAGACTATTTCACCGGTGCCACGGCTGCAATACCGACAAAAATGCAGCCTTGGCAATACATTGTGCTGACCACTCCGCTGCCTTGAGTTTCTACCGATTCCTGACACATTGTTAAGGAAAATGACTAACTTTGCAACCGGAATGGCCCGACAAAGCCATAACCCGGTATAACGACTCCGAAAACCTCATGACACCCCGAAGCGTTTTCAAAACAGTCAAACCACAAAACCGCATAATCATGATGAGAAACGCATTGCGCATACTTACCGTGTTGATTCTGGGACTTACAATCGGAAGTCCCGAGTCTTACGCAAAAAAGAAATCTGACGGAGAAGCCCGTATAAAATTGGAGGAATCAACCTTCAATTTCGGCATAATCGACGAGAAAGGAGGCCCGGTAAGCCACGAATTCGAATTCATCAACACCGGCACCGGCAATCTTGTGATATACGATGTGCGCACACAATGCGGCTGCACCCGACCTGAATATCCGAAAAATCCGATCGCCCCTGGCAAAAAAGGGAAAATAAAGATCACTTTTCTGCCCCAGGGACGCGTGGGTTCTCTCAACAAGGCAGCGACTATATATACCAACGGCAAGCCATCAAAGACCGAGGTCAGAATCAAGGGTTCTGTAGTTCCAAAGAAATAACAGATGAGTTTACGAAACATACTGTTAGTCGCGTTGGGCACGCCCATGTCACTCGCCGCACAGATAGAATGGCTGGCTACCGACTATGACTTCGGCATAATAAAAGAGGCAGCCGGCCCAAAGACCGGTCAGGTCCGTTTTGTGAATCATGGATCCTCACCTACTGTCATCAATCAGGTGAGACCGAGTTGCGGATGCACCGGGGCCGACTTCACCCATGGAGAGATTTTGCCCGGTGACACCGCTACGGTAAGTTTCACCTACAATCCCAAAGGACGTCCCGGCAGATTCGAAAAAACGGTAAAGGTGTATACTGGCGAGGACAACTCCAGAACCGTGATCACCATCCGCGGTACCGTCATAGGTGCTCCGGAAACTCTCTCTGCCTCCTATCCTATAGAAGCAGGCCCGTTAAGACTGTCAAACAGGCTTCTGCCCGCTGGAGACGTGAGGTATGGCACATCAAGACACTTATTTCTTCAGGGATACAACCAGAGTGCCGATACCATCTGGCCCGATTGGAGCCATCCGGCCCGTTCGCTCAGTCTCGGAATCTCAGACAAGGCTGTCGCTCCGGGGGATCTCGTCACATTCAGCATCTATTTCAACAGCCGGGAAGAAGACGCGCCAGGCACTGTAGTATATCCTATCGAAATAGTCGCCGACACCCATGCCGTAGAGAAACATTCAACTACTGTGGAATTCAGAGCCAACGTGATTCCGGACACATCCGGACCAGGTGCATCAGAATTGGCGGACGCTCCCGTGATAACCATTACTCCACCGACAGTTGACCTCGGCAACGTAACCGATACCACGCCGTTCCGTTTCATTGTCTCCAATTCAGGCAAATCGGAACTTCACATAAAACGGATCTACGGAGAAGGAACTATCATGAAACGTTTCCCTGTAAGACTGAAACCCGGGAAAACCGGTGAATGTTCCGGTTCGCTGAGCATGGCGGAATTACCACAGGGGCCCTTCTCCATCAAACTGGAAATAGTCAGCAATGACCCGGTAAGGCCCGTCTACCCTATCAGACTTGTCGGGATAAAGGAATAGATCTACCACACATACACTACAAAACAAAAAATAACTCCTACCACATACCTAACCATAATACGGAAAAATGGACCAGATAGAGCATCCGGAAAATGAATGTCAATACAAAGGGCTGCAAGTGAACAGCGGTGTCACTTCACAGCCTACAGTGAATCCATATCTCAAATTCCGGCCACGTCTGCGGACGAAGCTGACCCCTGCAGACTATGTGGAAGGCATACTGAAAGGCAATGTCAGTATTCTCGGGCAAGCTGTAACGCTGATCGAGAGCATAGCCGACGCACATCAGGCTGTGGCTCAAGAAGTGATTGAGAAATGCCTGCCTTATGCCGGAAAATCCCGCCGCATCGGCATCACAGGAGTGCCAGGGGCCGGGAAATCAACCTCGATAGATGTTTTCGGTCTTCACGTGATACGTCAGGGTCATCGTCTTGCTGTACTCGCCATCGACCCGAGTTCCGAACGGACCCAGGGTTCCATTCTGGGCGACAAAACCCGTATGGAGAAACTGTCGCTTGAGAAAGATGCCTTCATCCGTCCCTCCCCTTCGGCCGGCTCACTCGGAGGAGTGGCCCGAAAGACCCGAGAGACCATAGTGCTCTGCGAAGCCGCAGGCTACGACACCATTTTCGTGGAAACAGTCGGAGTGGGTCAGAGCGAGACTGCAGTCCACTCCATGGTGGATTTCTTTTTGCTGATACAACTTGCCGGCACAGGCGACGAGCTGCAGGGCATCAAACGCGGAATAATGGAAATGGCCGACGGAATCGTCATCAACAAATGTGACGGCGATAACATCGAACGAGCCCAACTGGCTGCCGCCCAATTCCGCAACGCGCTACATCTTTTCCCCCCGACGCCAAGTAAATGGGTTCCCGAAGTGCTGACATACAGCGGTTATTTCGAATTAGGTATCGACACCGTCTGGGATATGATCGACCGATATTTCGAATATGTCAGATCTACCGGTTATTTTGAACTGAAACGCCAGCAACAGGCAAGATACTGGATGGTGGAGACCATCAACGAGCAACTGCGAAACAATTTCTACCACCAGCCCGAGGTACGCGCTTTGCTTGAACAGAAAGAGACCAAAGTGCTCAACAACGAACAGTCTTCGTTCACAGCCGCAAAGGATGTACTCGACTTCTACTTCGAACGCATGCGCTCAAAGTGATTCTATCCATTGCCGGAGCCGACACAATAAATGCCACGGCTCCGGCGTTACACTCTCTGACGGACGTCGGATTACACGGCTGGACCGTCCATCACACCCAACCCGACATCATGAAACCAATCGCAAAACTACTGACGCTTGTTGCCGCCGTGCTGGTTCTTTCAGGATGCAAAACATCCAATCTCGCTTACTTCAGCGACCTTACCGCCACCGACGGCTCACTCCCGATTGTAAAGTCAGATATCAGAATCCAACCGGAAGACGAGCTTCTGATCAACGTATCGTCCGATGTTCCCGAAGCATCGGCACCATACAACCTTCCTTTCAACAGCACCCTCATCACCAAAGAGATGCTTTCCAACAACGTCGCCTCACAGAAGCAGACATACATTGTCGACAAAAAGGGTGACATCACCTTTCCTCTACTCGGAAAACTTCATGTTGAGGGAATGACAACAAATGAACTCGCTGAAGACCTCACACGCCGCATCGCAGTCGATGTGGACGCTCCAATTGTCCGGGTACAACTGGTGAATTTCAACGTCAACGTACTGGGGGAAGTCCTGAAGCCGGGAAAATATTTATGCGACACTGAACGTGTTTCCGTACTTGATGCTCTGGCTCTTGCAGGCGACATGACTGTATTTGGCAAACGTGATGCCGTCACTGTTCTAAGGGAAGAGAACGGGGTGATGACATACCATCATCTCAATCTCAACGACTCAAAGGTAAACTCATCTCCGTATTTCTATCTTAAACAGAACGACGTGGTATATGTCGAGCCTACCTCAGCCCGCGCCGGACAAGCCGACTACAACCAGAACAATTCTTACAAAGTCAGTGTGATATCAGCCATAGTCAGCGGTGTGTCTGTAGTGACCTCACTCATCATCGCCCTGGTCATCAATAAATAAAGACTCCCCAACATGGATACAAAAGACCGTCTTGACCAAGAAAACAGCAAAATCAACGTCACGAACTCCGCAATCACCTTCCGCAGATTCTGGTGGGTCTATCTGATAGTATTTGCAGGATTCATGACCCTTGCCTATCTGTATTGCAAAGTCAAGGCACCGAAATATGATTGCCATACATCCATAATCCTCAACGATAGCGACGACCTCGGGAAAAGCAATCTGGGTGGACTCGGCTCACTCATGGCGTCTTTCTCCATGGGAGGATCGGGATATAAATATATCGATGACGAGATCTCGCGCATCAAGAGTCATTCAAATCTCCTCATGCTGATCAAGGATCTGCGGCTGAATGAGAACTACAGTGTAAAATATGAATTCCTGTCACCGCGGCAATTCTATTTCAACGATTCTCCCATCAACGTATTTCTGCCCGAACAGATCGCTGACACAATATCCGTCAATACCATGTTCAACATCATGCTCGCCCCCGACGGAAAAACAGCAGACATAACAACTATCCAGCCTCAGGGAACTGTGTTCAACAAGACCGGAGTAAGTTTGCCTGCGATGATCAAGACTCCGTATGGTACATTCAGGGTCGCGCTCACCTCTCATTTCACCCCTGGCAAACCATTGAAGCTGCGTGCCATATACAACAGTCCTAACGCATACACATTCACCCTCTACCGCAACCTCAAGGCAAAATCACCAAGTAAGAAATCCAGTCTTATCTTCATCGACTATCTTGACGAGAATCCCAAGAGAGGAATGGCCATACTCGACGGACTTGTCGACATATATAACCGTCGGAATATTCAGGAATACCAGGATCAGGCACGCGTTTCAATCGATTTCATCAAAGGAAGACTTGAGAAACTGTATAATGATCTTGAGGTAAGCGAACGCAACATCGAGACTTACAAACGCGCAAACAACATCGCCGAACCGGAAGCCGAAGCTGAATATCTGTTCAAGAAAAAACAGGTGATCGAAACCGGCATGATTGAATACGAGACCCGCTACGCCGTGTTGAAAATGATTCTCGAGTTCCTACGCAACGATGACAACCGCTACTCTCTTGTCCCGTTTGCAGAAGATCTACCCAAAGAGCCGGTGGCAGAATACAACGAATTCCTGATCGAACGCCTCCGGCTGATCGAAAACGCCAAAGGCAACAATGCCTCTCTCAAGACTGTCAATGCTCAGGCCGACGCAATGAGAGCGAACTTGATCACATCGCTTGAACGTCAGATGTCAGCAGCACAGATCGCCATCAGCGATATGAAACGTTCCGGGTCAGGATCATCCGCCCGCATCGCTCAGATACCTACTATTGAAAAGAATCTTCTGTCACTTTATCGCGACCAGAAAATCAAGAATCAGATATATGCATATCTGCTTCAGAAACTTGAGGAAAGCGAGTTGAAACTGGCCCGTGAGATCAACACCGGCAAATATGTCGATGTGGCATACGCTGAACCGGAACCTTCATCACCCAAAAAGTCCCTCATATACATAGGAGCGGCACTCGGCTCGATATTATGCTCATACGCAGGCCTCATGATGCTTCTTTTCATCATGAAAATGGTCCGCGAAATCCGGTCTGCCAGAAAGGAGTAACTGCACACAGCCTGACAGATATATGCCCGGACAGAGACAATTCTACCTCGGAAAAGGGAAACTCGCCATCTACTGGTTGATTTTCACTTTCTGGATGCTGGGATTCTATCCTTTCCTTGTGCAACTCGGCTCATTCCAGATGTTTGAAACCATCGACGGAAGGCTGATGCTCTTTTTCGAAGGGATATATATCGTCGTAGGACTTATTCTGCTCTCTGACCGGCGCGATAAAATCGTGGTATTCTCCTTCATGATTATGAGCCTTATCAGTACGGTGATAGTCAACGCAAGACCTGTCACCGACTGGATTGCCGGTCTACGCTTCTACTGCCCGATGCTCTTTCTGCTTCCTGTGATCCGCTATGCAACGGCCACCGTGGCACGAAGGGAATTTTTCATTGAGCTGATGGATCGATCGCTCTACATCTTTCTCTGGGCGCAGGCTCCATGCATGCTTTTCCAATACTACTACTACGGAGGTTGGGACTACGGCGGAGGCTCACTCGGATTCTACCAGTCGGGAGTGGTATCCGAACTCATCTATACGGTCTCGTTCTATCTCATGTTACGCCGTTGGCAACCGGAACACGGATACTTCTGGAATATTCTGCGCAACTGGCTGTTGGTTTTTCTGCTTTTCCCGACCTTTCTCAACGAGACAAAGGCTTCCTTCATATTCCTTGTCCTATACTTCCTGTTTCTCACCCCTATCAACCGGAAGTTCCTTAGGTCGATGCTGATTGTGGTGCCCATGATCGCAGTTGCCATTTTTGTGTTCAACTATTTCTACATGAACCTCTATGGCAAGAATTCCGATACCGGAGAGGAAGTACTTACAGAAGAGTATTTCAACTTCTATGTGATCGGCGATGACAGCTCGCTCGACCTCATGGAGATGGCATACGAGAATTCCGATGTCGATGAGGATCAAGATTTCCAGCGAGGTCTGAAATGGGCTGCTCTTCCATGGCTGATGGACGATAAAGACGATTCACCCGGAATATGGTTCTGGGGAAACGGTACCGGAATACTGAAAGGACACAGTGATGAGAATCCATCGGAAATGGGGGCCGAATACAAATGGCTGTTCCAGGGGACGCAGATGACTCTTGAAATGCTGATCCTTGAATGCGGTATATGGGGCGTCGTATGGTTCATTTTCACCATGACCATGCTCTTCCGCTCCGGCAACCGCCACACAGGGCGACAACGACAGCTCACATGCTACCTTATAGGCCTTCTGGTAGCCGTTCTCTTCTACAATACCTCAATGAATATCATTTTCTTCTGCCTCATATTCTACTATCTCGCATTCCTGTGCGCCCATTGGAACTTTATTCTGGAATTCCGCAATATTGACCCGAAGCGGTCAATCTGGAGCATGGGCGGACTATTCACTAACGTACGTCTCGGCAATACAAGACCGGAGCAGATTCAGATTCTGAAGCATGAGAATACTGATCGTCAATAAGTTTTTCTATCCTCGCGGTGGAGACTGCGTGGTGGCCATGGCCACCCGCCGCCTTTTGACCGACATGGGACATGAGGTGAGGGTATTCGCCATGGACTATCCGGCAAATCTGACGCTGACGGAAGCATCCGGATTCGCATCACAGATCGATTTCGCCGGTCCCATCACGCATAAAATCCAGGCCGTGCGCCGACTTCTCGGAAAAGGAGACATACGGAAAGCCGCGAACGCTGTGCTTGACTCTTTCCGTCCCGACGTAGTGCATCTCCACAATATACATTCCTACCTTTCCCCTCTGATAGGCGAACTGGCACACAGACGAGGGATAAGAGTAGTGTGGACTCTACACGACTATAAACTTCTGTGCCCTGCCTATTCATGCCGTCGTCCTTCCGGGGAAAACTGCGAGGAATGCTTCACCGGTTCACTGCATGTCACTCGTCACGCATGTATGAAAGGTAGCCGTCTGCAAAGCCTTCTGGCCGACATAGAGGCCCGCGTATGGAATCGCAGACGCCTTGAGGCTATGACCGACATGTTCATCGCACCAAGCGAATTCATGCGCAACAAAATGCTTGAAGGGGGATTCTCAAGAAAAAAGATCACCACAATCTGCAACTTCATCGACCCGCTGAAGCTGGAGACGATAGAGAAAGCCGGCATACCTGAAAAACCTGAAGATTATTTCTGTTATATAGGTCGTCTGACCGACGAGAAAGGGACCGAAACAATGCTTGCCGCCGCCGCCGAAGCCGGAGTACGACTTAAAGTAGCCGGCGAAGGGCCTCTGCTTGCCGAAAGCCGTAGGAAATATGAAGCCATACCTGGAATATCCCTTCTCGGGCATCTCGGACATAGCCAGATAGTGGAACTATTGCGGTCGGCGAAAGCATCAGTTCTGCCATCCGAATGGTATGAGAACAACCCTCTTGGAGTGATCGAATCTCTCTGCTGCGGAACTCCCGTGATCGGAGCGGCGATCGGAGGCATTCCGGAACTCCTCAGTCCGTCCAACGGCATAACCTTCTCTTCCGGCAACATAGAGGAACTCACATCCATCTTCCGCAACTTCGACCACCGGCATTCCTTCCCGCGCAACCATATTGCCACCGAAGCACGTGCCCGTTTCCGGCAAGAGGCACACTACACACTTCTTATGAAGGCATACACCGGATCATAACAGCGCATCTTGTAGATGATAACCAAGCAGTTGGAACAGGTGTTAATTTTTGTTGAAAGAGACGGCAATATTTTACCTCCCGACAACGTTATTCCTTTCGGAAAGCATTATGGCAAAACTTATGTGCAGCCATGATGTCACACCGTGATGCAATCATAATGTACAGACTGCCTACCGACATATCGATTATCACCACATACAGATGCCCGATGCGTTGCATGATGTGCAACATCTGGAAGAATCCCACAGATCAGGAGAAAGAAATAAAACCCTCCGAACTTGAGATGCTGCCCGACTTCAAATTCGTCAACATCACAGGAGGAGAACCTTTCGTACGCGAAGATCTGGAGGAGATCATCGATGTCATGTTCCGCAAATCCCCGCGGATCGTGATCTCTACCTCAGGATGGATGGATGATCGCGTCATCGCTCTTGCACGCAAATATCCAGGCATCGGAATCCGGATATCGATCGAGGGGATGCGCGACAAAAACGATGAGTTGCGCGGACGTTCGGGCGGCTTCGACAAAGGGATCGGAATACTCCGCGAACTTAAAGCGATGGGACTTAAAGACATCGGCTTCGGCATCACAGTCAGCAACCACAACAGTGCCGACATGCTTGAGCTTTATCGGCTGTCGAAAGAGTTAGGGATGGAGTTTGCCACGGCAGCCTTCCACAATTCCTTTTACTTTCACAAATACGACAATGTGATCACAAACGCCGGAGAAGTGACCGACAACTTCCTCCGGCTGATTGACGCACAGCTGAAAGAACCCCATCCGAAATCATGGTTCAGAGCATATTTCAACATGGGGCTTGTAAACTATGTGAACGGAGGGAAACGCCTGCTACCCTGCGAGGCTGGAAGCGTCAACTGTTTTCTCGACCCATACGGTGAGATATACCCATGCAACGGAATGGAAGAGAAAAACTGGAAACTCTCCATGGGAAACATACGTTCCGGAAAATCCTTTGAGGAAATATGGAATTCCCCTCAGGCCGAAGAGGTACGCAGCCGTGTTGCCGGATGCAGCAAAAACTGCTGGATGGTAGGGACCGTCAGCCCTGTGATGAAAAAGAACATCCTGAAACCTGCCGGTTGGGTAGCTGTCAACAAAGTCCGGTCTTTGGTCGGTCTGAAACCGGTTCTTAATTCCCGTACCCGGGAATCCATAAAAAACAATTCCGACTGTCCGAAGTGAAAATCGCTGTCACCGGAACCCGTGGAATACCCCGAATACAGGGGGGCGTTGAGACACATTGCGAGGAACTTTTTCCACGCATAGCCGCCTACGGTGCCGACATCACCATCTATCGGCGCGCCTCATACGTGACCAAGGCCAACAGACTGGATTCATTCCGGGGAATATCGCTGGTCGACATACCCACTCCACGCCGGAAATCCGTAGAGGCGATAGTCCACACTTTCCGTGCTGTCATTGCAGCAAAAAAAGCCAACGCCGACATTATCCATATCCACGCCATAGGTCCCGCTCTTCTCATCCCTTTGGCAAAAATGCTTGGAATGAAAACTGTAATGACCAACCACGGTCCTGACTATGAACGCGAGAAATGGGGACGGTCGGCAAAATTCATGCTCCGTCTGGGGGAAAGACTCGGCACAAAATATGCAGACGCGGTCATCGTGATCTCCGATCATATACGCAGCAGACTTGCCCGACAATACGGGCGTACAGACACCGACCTGATCTTCAACGGCGTCAACATACCTGAAAAATCGACTGATACGGATTATATCAATTCCTTAGGACTGGAACCAGGACAATACATATTGGCAATCGGCCGATTTGTAAAAGAAAAAAATTTCCATCTGCTGGTCGAGGCTTATCGACAAATCTCTCCGACAGGAATCAGACTTGTGATAGCCGGAGACGCGGATATGCCCGACGATTATTCCGAATCGCTGAAATGTCAGGCAAAAAAAACGGGAGCAATCCTTACCGGATTCATCAAGGGGCAGAAACTGAACCAACTTATGAGCCATGCCCGTCTGTTCGTACTCCCCTCTACCCATGAAGGACTGCCCATCTCGCTTCTTGAGGCGATGAGCTACGGCCTTGACGTGCTTGTCAGCGACATCGATGCCAATACTCTTCCGCAACTTGAAAAGACCGATTTCTTCCGTGTCGGCGACATTGATGACCTTTGCACCTCACTGAGACGCAAACTTTCCACATCTCCCATAGAACGCACATACGATCTCTCCGGCTACGACTGGGACAAGATCGCCCGGCAGACAATAGAAGTGTACCGCCGTGTCTGCGGAAAATAAATTCCACTCCGAATGCAGTATCCGGTGTGATTCTGTATCATATAGACAGAACACATAAACTATTTCGATATGAAACAGAAACTAATTACCGCATTATGTCTGGCCGGCGTTTTCGCAACTGTCGGCGCATCGGAAATCCTTGAACCCAGACAGACGGTCCCTTTCGGTCCCATCGGTCAGGAGTCGCGTCATTTCGTCTATCCACTTGAAGAACTTGGCGTCGGATTCGACTGTGCCATAGAAGTTCTTCCGGAGGCATCCGCCGCTGTCCTCTGCGATGGCGACACGGTAGCCAAATCCGTAAAGGCAGAACTTGCCTACAATTACAAGGATGTGGAGGGAGTCGCGGCCTTCTATTTCGAAAAGCAGAATCTGCCAAAAGGAAAAAACTACACTTTTGTAGTCGCTCCTTCCTCCATTCGTTCAGTAACGAATCCTGAGAAACTAAACGGACGAATAGAAGTCCCGTTTCTTGTGCCTGCCGATCTCGGGACCGCCTGGTGGGGAAACGATGACAAAGACGGTATAGTCATCGCCTCAGCACCGGACCTTGTTGCCTATTGGAGATATGAGACAGAAAAGGCTGTCGAAAATCCTTATGCAATCCTGTACCGTGAAGATGTGGAGGTCAGCACATATCCGCTTGAAGTGGGATGGGACTGGGATTTAGGACAGGCCCGGATACGGTTTGTAGAGGAATACGGCAAGAAAATGCATTTCGAAAAAGATGTGCGTTATAAGGTAGTGATTCCTGAAGGAATGGTCGGTGTGGCTTATCGGACCGACATTGTGAATAAAGAGACTTCCTTCAGTTTTACCGGAGGATATGTGGAACCCGTCGAAACACCCATGTATCACTCATTCAAGTTCCATATTGACAAAGACAACAACACTTTGCAAAGAGTGGACTTCATATTTGACACCAACACTACGTTAGGCCCGGATCCGAAAGTGCAGCTTTGGACAGCAGATATGGAGACGTTGGTGAAGGAGGTTGTCCCCTATGTGAACGATATGATCAATTGCTTTATGATTTCGGCCGATTTCGACAACGTGCCGCTTGATGACGAGAAAGGCAACACGATCGTGCTTACGGAAGGGTCCGTTGTCTCCACCAAAGGGGATCCGACAGGAAATAAAAGAGCCACTTTGCCCATCTCCGGACATGCCGGTATCGACAGCACAGGCATTCTGGATGATGAAGCTGGACTTCCGGCATACGACATCTACGGACGTCGGATCTCTGAACCGGTCAAAGGACAGATATACATACGTGGCGGGAAAAAGTTTCTGGCAAAATAAAACATACCGCATAGTCTGATACAGGCGTGGCCGAGGAAAAATCCGAAGCCGCGCTTTTTTCATGAATATTATGCGTCCTGTCAGAAAAAAGCACTAATTTTGCCACCGAATCAAGACACGGCGTGTCAAGGAGGTTTCTCCTCCGACGCACTTAATAGGGAACCGGATGAGATTTCCGGGCAGTACCCGCTGCTGTGATGCCCAATAAAAGACTCTGTTTCAAGCATGTCACTGGCCGGAAGCCGGGAAGGCGAAACAGAGAGGGCTTAGCCAGAAGACCTGCCATGCTCTTGAAACCTGAGACAGATACCTGCGGGATTATGGGTAAACAGGTCATGGACGCTTATGCTTCCGATGCCTTCCTTTCTCTTTTCGCACAACAATGCTTTCCGTCGGTGTTTTGGCTCTTGAATAACGAATTTTTCAAGTAAAAACCAACAAACACTTTTCTGACGAAATGAAGATTTTTTCCATCTTTCTTTCCGCTTCCGCCCTCTTTGCGGCTAATGCAGCGGAAATGCCGTCAAACTTCAGAAACGGCATCATCATGCTCAATGAAGACTGGTTCGGGCACGCGAGTTCCTCGATGAACTTCCTCACCACCGATGGTGCAGTGTACTACAATGTCTACAAAGAGGTCAATCCGACTAAGTGTCTCGGAAATACATGTCAGTTCGGACAGGTGTTCGGCGACAGGCTTTTCGTGATGGGCAAGCAGAGCTATGATGGAGACGGACGCACGGGCGGACGTTTCACAGCGATGGATGCCAATACACTTGAATTCAAGGGAGAGCTGAGCGCGCTTCCCGGAGGCGACGGCAGGACTGTCTGTGCTGTCAGTGAGCATAAAGGGTATATCGGCACCTCAAAGGGTCTCTATACTATTGACCTTGACACGTACACCGCAGGGACAGAACAGCTCGCTCCGGCCAATGCGAAAGGCCAGGTGCAGCAGACAGGCGAGATGATACGTTACGGGAAATATCTCTTCGTATGTCAGCAGAACATCGGAGTGCTTGCGGTGGACATCGCCACTGACGAGGTTCACACGATCGAGATGCCGAAAATCGCCTCGATAGTCGTTACCGCCGATGGTTCTCTTTATGCCGCCACGTCGGATGCCAACGCCGAGTTCGTGAGGATCGATCCGCTCACTTTCGAGACCGAGAATATCGACATAGAGGGCTCGCACGCCATCGGCAGCCCTTGGAGCACATGGCGCAAAGCTCCGCTTGCCGCCGACAAGGAGAAGAACGTGGTCTACTATGCGGCCAACGGCTGGGCCGACAAAGCCGTGTTCTCCTATAATTTCGACACCAAAGAGTTCAATGCAGAGTTCTTCACTATCCCCGGGAAAAGCACGGGACTTGACGCGGACCGCATCCGTTACGGCGAGGGCGTGAGCGTCGATCCGTCGTCGGGAAATCTTCTTGTCACTGCCACTGAAAGCGGTTACGGCACGCATTACAGCCACAACTGGGTTTATTTCGTTGACACGAACACGGGCGAGGTTTTGAAGGAAATCACCCTTGACGAGTATTATTGGTTCCCAGCGATGATGATTTATCCTGATTTCGACGCTCCGGAAGTCGCTATTTCCGACATTGAGATGTCTGCCGGTGATGAGAAGATCATCGACCTTGCCGAAGTCACCAGCCTGCGTGCTGGCAACAAACATCTGATCAACTACTCCGTAGATAATTCAGACAAAAACGTGTGTATGGCAACTCTTTCAAACAATACATTAACAGTCAATACACTTGGAAACGGAACATCTATTCTTTCAGTTACCGCAGAGTACCAGGGACGTGCGAAAACAAAAAAATACAAGTTTCCGTTTCACCACAAAGCGGAATCCATGAAATAGACAATGAAGAGTCTGACCTCACAGATATATTCACACTAACCGGGATATGTATTATCCGTCAAGCCTCACCGGCACAGGTGCGTTCGCTCACTCCCGGACTCTACATAATCGGAGGGAAGAAAACTGCAATCAAATAACTTATCTATATGAAACCATCTGGTTTAGCTATCAGTACAGCTGCCGCCATGATAGGCTTTGCAGCATTAGCCAATTCACCTTACATCTCCAACGTGCATGACTTTAGACCTGCACCAGGTCAGTTTGTCAACGAGATCCCGGAAATCCCTTCCGATGCAACAAAAGAAGAGGTCAACGACATCGTACTTGAACAAATAGGAGGTGACAGGAATCCCGGTATGATTTCTCTTGGTGCTTATGGGGGCTATGTGATCTTCTCCTTTGATCATCCTGTCGTGAATGTCGAGGGGGAATATGACTTCAAGATTTATGGCAACGCCTTTGTTTCCGATATGGAATCTAGCGGTGGAAACTGCGAACCGGGAATCATAATGGTGTCGGAAGACATAAATGGCAACGGATTGCCTGATGATCCATGGTATGAGATAGCCGGCAGTGAACACAACAATCCTTCTACGTTCAAGGGCTTCAGAATAACATATCATAAACCCTCTGCTGACCATGAAGCCGTACCAGACGAGAAGGATCCTGCAATAGCTGATAAAGAATATATCCGCTTCACAACCAACCAGACGGGATATGAGACCGGATATGTGCAGCGCAATTCATTTCACGCGCAGTCGTATTGGCCTGAATGGCTTGGAATGGACACACTGGAATTCGAAGGCACCCGTCTGCCCGACAACGGAGAGAATCAGGGAAAAGACGGCACGGAATATTGGGTACTTAAATTCTTTGAATGGGGATATGCCGACAATCTTCCAAACGTCAAGGATCCAGGCATAAAGATCGAATGGGCTGTAGATTCCACCGGAAATCCCAAACATCTCGGCAAAGTGGATTTCATAAAGGTATACTGCGCGGAAAGCCAAAGCTGCGGATGGCTCGGCGAGACTTCCACAGAAGTCTGCGGAGCGGAGGATCTACATCCCGATGCAGTCTACTATGACGGAGTGGAAAACATCCGGACTGACAAAGAGGTTCTCTTTGTCGTCACAGCCTCCCGCAATGCGGTATGCATACGCACAAGTCTTGAAGCTGCTCCTTTTGAGATCTACTCCACAAGTGGCATGAAAGTTACCGACGGAATGCTTCATTCGGGCGACAACCGCATCGCAACAGACGGACTCTCCAGAGGAATATATGTGCTGCGCACAGCCGGAAGGAGTTTGAAATTCACAATCTGAAAGATTATCCATAACGGATTGAAAGGGGGGATGGGACAAAGTTTTGTCCTGTCCTTTTTTGCAGCATGCGAGAAAAAGTAGTAATTTTGTTACGCTTTTGAAATCACCTGAACTTTTCTGATTTTGAACTACGTACTTTTCGACTGTCCCCCGGACAAGGACTTTATGGCCGGACTTGAAGAGGCTTCCGGAAGCCGTTGGCAGACTCGTTTCGCTGACGGCAGGGCAGATGTAAGTCGTCTTGTACGTCTGGCAAGATATTTCCTGTTTCCTTTGTGGTTTTTGCTTTCGACATCAAAGATAGATCATGTAGTGGCCTGGCAACAGTTCTATGGCATCATGACATCGGTCTACTCCCGTATCCTCCACCGGAGTTTCCCGATAACAATCATGACATTCATCCACAAACCAAAGAAAGGATTATTAGGAAAATTTTTCAATAAACTCGTCCTTTTAGGAATAGAAAATCCAAATGTAAGACATATCATTGTCTTTTCTCCGGATGAAGTGGCTTCCTATTCCAGACTGTTTCCGGCAGCGGCCGACAAATTTATTTTCCTACCGCTTGGAATACATGAAAAAGAGCTGTACACGAACAATAGCGACATAGAGGGAACAAAACCATACCTCTTCTCTGCAGGAAGAAGTAACCGGAACTATGACATTCTGAAGCATGCCGCCGAAGAAACACACACACATCTACGCATCGCATGTCCCGAAGAAAAAGCGACCGGGTTCAGATTCACCGAAATACTCACCGACTGTTTCGACAACGACATGAACCGACAGCTACACGGAGCCTTTGCGATTGCAGTGCCACTGCACGACAGACCGATCTCGTCAGGCCAACTTGCCGTGTTGCAGGCCATGCGGGCCGGTAAACCGGTCATAGTCAGCCGCCACGCATCTCTTATGCCATACATCATCGAGGGAAAGACAGCAATCGTTTGCTCTGACCAGAATCAATGGGAGAAAGCCATAATCACACTTCGTGACAATCCTCATCTTGCCCGCAGAATAGGTATGGCCGCACAAGAACACTTCCTTTCGAATTTCACTCTCCGGCGGCTGGGCCACGAATTAGGAATGCTGATCTGAAAACTCGCAAAACCTCTCTTTTCCCATTCAAAATTCTAAATTCTACATTCAAAATTGAAAAACTTTCTCCATTCGAAATTAAAAGTTTAACAAATTTTAAGAAGTGGCATTTGTAAAGCGAAAATAGGATTGTACCACCGGTATCTGTACTGTCTTGCTT
>CANEHE010000035.1 GCA_947427285.1 uncultured Porphyromonadaceae bacterium | reverse complement strand
ATTTGAAGATAAATTTATTCAAAAACATTTAACCGTACAAATGTACGACCTCTTAGAAATTGGATTGTAGAACAGGATGACTCATAAAGTAAGGTGTAGGATCGGGTAGGCTTTCCCTTCTCCGTCGGTGGCGTCGCGTCCGGTAACGAAGAATCCATGTTTCCTGTAAAACTGCAGTGCACGGATATTCTGTTCGTTGACGTCTACTTTCTTTATCCTTTTATTTTCAATGGCAAATTTCAGAAGCTGAGATCCATATCCTTTCCCCATTTCGTCGGGATGAACAAACAGCATTTCCACATTGTCTTCGCTCAGACCGATGAATGCACACCATTTTCCTGTGTCGTTGCGGATTGCGTATGTCTCCACGTTGGTCATATACTCCCCGGGTAGTTTCTGACGATAAAATTCAATATCGTCATCTGCCAGAAAATCATGTGTGGCTTTCACTGAGGCCAGCCAGATATCCGTAAGTGTGGCGTAGTCCTGACATTGTTCGATGTGGTGTGTCATTATAATGATTTTAGACAACTCTTAAGATAAATTTCCTTCCAACCATGCGTCGATCATCTGGCGGGCGATGCTTGGAGGACCGGGGATCTGCGGCAGATCGTCGCGGCTGAAGAAGCCGCCGGAAGTCAGTTCACCGTCGGCAAAACGTATTTCTCCACTTACGTAGTCTGCTGTGAATCCGATCATCAGCTGCGAGGGGAATGGCCATGACTGGGAACCGAAATAGCTAATGTTTCCAATTTCAAGTGATGTCTCTTCCTTTACTTCCCTGCGTACGCATTCCTCAAGACTTTCTCCTGTCTCGACGAATCCTGCCACAAGAGCGTACAATGGTTTTGAGAATGTTCTGCCATGTACCAGCAACGCCTTTTCTCCTCGGCGGACGAGCACTATGATTGCGGGAGAAAGTGTCGGCCATATTTCTCGTTCGCATTTTGTGCAGCGTTTGCTTATCTCTGTGTGGCGTGTCATTTCCGCTCCGCATACCGGACAGTAGCGGGTGGTGGAGTCCCAGAAAATCAGTTCGGAGGCTTTTGCAGCTGCCGAGTAATGTGATGACGGTAGAAGTGAGGCCGAAGCTCTCAGATCTACCCATTTCTGAGAGGATGTTGTCTCGACAAGGCTTTCTTCATCCATGGAGATGGCTTCTGCATCGACCGGATGTCCGAATGTGAAACGTCCGTCAATCGGCATCTCTGGCTGAATAGAGATTTCATTAGGATAAGGAAGACGTGAACTCTCTCCCTGACAGGTGTGTATCAGTACTTTCCCCTTTGATACCAGTATCTTATATTGAGCCTCTGAGTCCATTATGCCTCGTTTTCTTCCGTTTCCTCTGGGTTTTCGGTTGGCAACATGGCGAGCATCTGCCGGGCTGTAAGTCCGGAAACCGGATGTTTCCATTGTGGGGCGATCTCCTTGAGCGGTTCAAGAAAGAAACGGCGGTCGGCCAGATGCGGATGGGGTACCGTAAGGGAAGGAGTGTTGATTGTCAGATCATCAATTGCAACGATGTCGATGTCAATAAGCCGGTCGCGATATGTGCCGTCGGGATTACGGTGTGGTTCCGGCGACAGACTTTTCTCGATTGATTGAAGTCGTTCAAGTACTTCCTGAGGCTGCATATCGCTCTGGAAAAGCATTGCCACGTTGAGAAATCGATGGGGGGAGTCGAATCCTGCCGGTTTCGATTCTACTGCGTGTGACATTTCGAAATCGCCGAATTCCATCCCTACTGCGCGCATGGCCCGTGAAAGGTTTAGGCGTCGGTCGCCGATATTGCTGCCTATGTTGATTATGTAGTATGGCATCTGTTGTGATTTTGTCCGGTGAGCACCGGTGTTGTCCGGGAGTTATGAAGAAACAGCGGCGTCGGCCTTGTGTAAGGATGCGCGACGCCGCCGGAATAAGTCTGTATGTGTCCGGGATGTTGTCTGCGTCCCGATTCAGGTCAGGAAAGTGTTTTCTTTACCTCCACCTCTTCGTAGGCTTCGATGATGTCTCCTTCACGCACATCATTGTATCCCTGGATAGAGAGGCCGCAGTCGTAGCCGGAGACAACCTCCTTCACGTCATCCTTGAAGCGTTTGAGCGAACCGAGTTCACCTGTGTATACCACGATGCCGTCTCGGATCAGGCGTACTTTGCTGGATCGTTTGATCTTGCCGTCACGCACGATTGCACCGGCGATGGTGCCCACTTTTGAGATGTGGTATGTCTGGAGTACTTCCGCGTTGCCGGTGATCTCCTCTTTGATTTCCGGAGCGAGCATACCTTCCATGGCATCCTTGACCTCTTCGATGGCCTTGTAGATGACAGAATAGAGGCGGATCTCCACACCTTCTTTCTCTGCCTCTTTCCGGGCTGCACCGGATGGGCGTACCTGGAATCCGATGATGATGGCATCGGAAGCAGCGGCCAGAGTGACGTCGCTTTCTGAAATGGCACCCACGCCTTTGTGGAGCACGTTGACCTGCACCTCGGGAGTGGATAGTTTTATAAGCGAGTCGGAGAGTGCCTCGATCGATCCGTCCACGTCGCCCTTGACCACCAGATTCAGTTCATGGAAGTCGTTGAGGGCACGGCGGCGTCCGAGTTCTTCCAGTCCGACGCGTTTCTTGGTGCGCAGTCCGAGTTCGCGTTGGAGCTGTTCGCGCTTGCCTGCGATCTCGCGGGCCTCCTGTTCGGTCTCAAGCACATTGAATGTGTCGCCGGCCGTAGGCGCGCCATTGAGGCCGAGTATAAGCACCGGTGTGGCCGGTCCAGCTTCCTTCACCCGCTGGTTACGCTCATTGAACATCGCTTTTACTTTTCCGTAGTGTGTGCCAGCCAATACCACATCGCCCATGCGGAGCGTGCCGTTCTGTACAAGCACTGTAGCGACATAACCGCGTCCTTTGTCAAGGCTTGACTCGATCACCGAGCCTATTGCCGCACGGTCGGGATTGGCCTTGAGGTCGAGCATTTCTGCCTCAAGAAGCACTTTCTCCATCAGTTCGTCTACGCCGATTCCCTTTTTGGCGGAGATGTCCTGCGACTGGTACTTGCCGCCCCAGTCCTCCACGAGATAGTTCATTGCGGAAAGCTCTTCCTTGATCTTGTCGGGATTGGCTGCGGGTTTGTCGATTTTATTGATGGCGAACACTATAGGTACTCCGGCGGCTGAAGCGTGGTTGATGGCTTCCACAGTCTGTGGCATCACGTCGTCGTCGGCAGCGACGATGATTATGGCGAGGTCGGTAACTTTCGCACCACGTGCACGCATGGCAGTGAACGCCTCATGACCAGGAGTGTCAAGGAAAGTGATATGACGCCCGTCGTTGAGTTCCACGTTGTAGGCACCGATGTGCTGAGTGATGCCGCCGGCCTCACCGGCGATTACGTTAGCCTTGCGGATATAGTCCAGAAGAGATGTCTTGCCGTGGTCCACATGACCCATCACTGTGACAATCGGCGGACGGGGGAGCAGATCCTCCTCGGCGTCCTCGACAGTGGCGATGGCTTCCGATACGTCGGCACTGACATATTCGGTGGTGAATCCGAATTCCTCGGCCACGATGTTGATGGTCTCGGCATCGAGCCGCTGGTTGATGGAGACCATCACCCCCAGATTCATGCAGGTGGCGATAATGCTGTTGATAGGCACGTTCATGAGCTGGGCAAGGTCGTTGGCGGTGACAAACTCCGTTAGTTTGATCACGCGGCTCTCTGCTTCCTCGCGACGAGCGTTCTCCAGTTCGCGGTTGTGCATCTCCTCGCGTTTCTCCTTGCGCCATTTCACACTCTTCTTGGTAGATTTGTTAGTGAGACGTGCAAGAGTCTCCTTTACCTGACGCTGTACGTCCTCATTGCTGACTTCGGGCTTCGGAGCGCGTTTCTGTCCGCGTTTTGGTGCTGAGGAATTGCGGTCATTGCGGTCGCGTCGGGGCCCGCGGTCAGACGGACGCCCGGATCCATTGCCACGGTTCTCACCTGTGCGTGCGGCCTGTGCTCCGGCTTTCTCTATATCGACTTTCTCCTTGCCGATACGTTTGCGTTTTTTGCGGTCGGCAGAGGATGATGCGTTGGCACCTGTGCCCGGAGTGCCGGGACGTGACTGGGCTGTACGTTCGCGTCTGCGTTCCTCCTTGGTTTTCTTTTTCGGACGAGTGTTCTGGTTCAGGGCGGAAAGATCGATTTTGTCTACCACCTTAAGCGATATTCCGCTGGAGGGAGCGTTCAGACGGAACACGTTGTCGGTTTTTCCCTCTTCAGCGGGTTTTGTCTCCTCGGTCTGCGGAGCCGTTGTCTGGACGGGAACCGGTTTTTTAGGTTCAGCTTCCACAGCAGCAGATTCAACATGTTTCTGTTGTATAGGCTTTCCAGCCGGTTCTTTTCTCTCTTTTGTCTCCTTACCTACCTCTGCAGAGATATTGGCTTCAGGATGAGGAGCCTTGTCAGGTTCCGGCTTTTCCTTTTTAGGCTCTTGTGCCGGTTTCGATGCCGGAACAGGTACAGGCTCTTCTTTTTTCATCACAGGTTGCGGGGCCGGTTCTGTCTTGGTTTCTTTCGGAGTATCAGCCATGGTTTCAGGCTTAGGCTCCGGCATAGCTGTCTTTTCCCCTGTCAGCTTCTTCTCTTCAGTATCTGCCGGACGTACGGGTTCCTCAGGCTTTATGGCATTACCTGTGGCAAGGTCGATTTTGCCAAGCACCTTAGGCCCGGCGGCCTTCGGCACTTTGGTCACAATCTCTTCAGTTCTGGGGCGTTCCTGTCGCGAAGGCTTTTTGGACGACCGTCCGCCAGTGAAGATGTCGGCCCGGTCTTTCGTGTCTTTGTCTTTGCTGTATTCTTTGCGCAGAAGCTCAACGGCGTTATCATCGATACGCGCGTTGGGGTTTGAGTCGACCTCCACGCTGTGTTTGCGCAGAAATTCGGCTGCGGTGCTTACCCCCACATTGAGTTCTTTCGCTATTTTGCTTATTTTAGTTGACATATACTGAATGAGAGTTCTTACTTCTGTTTATTCGGGAGAAGGGAGGTTTTCGGGTTTGACGTCAGTCTTCGAATTCGGCACGCAGCACATCCATCACATGTTGGAGTGTGGCGTCTTCAAGATCCGCCTGATCCAGAAGTTCCGGACGGGCGTTGAGTACGGCTTTGGCTGTGCTGAGACCGAGGTTCTTGAGGGCCTCCACTACCCAGTCGTCTATTTCATCGCGGAATTCATCGAGGTAGATATCTTCCTCGCCAGGTTCGATGTCGCGATATACGTCTATGGTGTAACCGGTGAGCATCGAGGCAAGCCGGATGTTGAGACCACCTTTGCCGATGGCGAGAGACACCTCGTCGGGGTGTAGAAACACTTCCGCTTTGCGCTCCTCCTCGTTGAGACGGATGGAGGATACTTTTGCGGGGCTGAGAGCCCGCTGTATGAAGAGCTGCTGATTGTTGGTGAAAGGGATGACGTCGATATTCTCGTTTTTCAGCTCACGTACGATGCCATGTATGCGGCTGCCTTTCACACCTACGCATGCACCTACCGGGTCAATACGGTCATCGTAGCTCTCCACGGCTATCTTGGCGCGTTCACCCGGCACACGTGCCACGGCGCGGATTGTGATGAGACCGTCATGAATCTCAGGTACTTCCTGTTCGAACAGCCGGCGCAGAAAGCGTTCGTCAGTGCGGCTGACAATCACTTTGGGATTGTTGTTGGCGTTGTCCACGCGTTTCACCACCGCACGCACCAGATCTCCCTTATGGAAGAAGTCGGATGGGATCTGCTCCTCTTTCGGCATGAGGAGCTCGTTCTGGTCGTCGTCGAGAAGAAGCATCTCGCGTTTCCATATCTGATGTACCTCGCCGGAGATGATCTCTCCTTCAAGTTCCCTGAATTTGGAGGATATCGCCTCTTTCTGGAGGTCGAGTATTTTCGACTGGAGGGTCTGGCGGAGATTCAGGATTCCGCGGCGACCGAAGTCTTCGAAATTGATGCGTTTGGCCACTTCCTCTCCGATTTCGCATTCGGGGTCTATGCCGCGGGCTTCGGAAAGACCTATCTGCATCTCTTTGTTTGTCACCTCTCCGTCGGCCACCACGTTCAGATTCTGATATATCTCGCAGTCGCCTTTGTCGGGGTTCATGATAACGTCGAAGTTCTCGTCTGTGCCGAACATTTTTGCCAGCACATTACGAAACGATTCTTCAAGCACGCTTATCATTGTGGTCTTGTCGATGTTCTTGAGTTCCTTGAACTCGGCGAACCGGTCGACCATATTCACTGTCTCCGTTTTCTTTGCCATAATCGTAGGTGATCCCGTACTTTACTATTTTTGTGTATTGCGGGAACGGGGTTAGAATTTTAAATCATATCTGACCTGTTTCACATCGCCATATCCGAAATGTTCGTCCGTCTGCTCTGTCACAGGGCGTTTTGCTCCCTCAGGTTTTACTTTTCTCTCTGTGCGGAGCGTGAAGCCATTCCCGTCGGCCTGAACAAGCAGCCCGTGAAGTTTGCGTCCGTCGGTTGTCAGCACTTCAAGATCGTGTCCGAGATGCTTGCCGTATTGCCGGGGTATCCGCAACGGTGATGTCAGTCCGGCCGAACCGACCTCCAGTTCATAGTCCTCTTTGTCGCGGTCAAATTCCGCCTCTATTGAGCGGGTGAGGGCTACGCATCTGTCCAGATCCACCGGACCGTCACTGTCGATTTCGACTGTTATCCGGTTGTCAGGCGTCACTTCAAGCCATGTGAGGTAGCAGTCCGTGTCTTCCAGTGTCCGGGATATAAATTCGCTGAGTGATTTCGGATCGAGCATTGATTATGCGTTGTGATTCAGTTTTTGCGTTGCCGTCACTGATGGATCTCTCCATCGGCCGACAACCCAATATTGCGTAAAAAGAGGGAGGGAACTTGCGTCCCCTCCGGAATTCTCTTGCAAAGATACTCATTTATTCCCATTATCTACACCCTGATGGGTCAGATGATCTTAATTCAGACATAAATTTAACCTAAATTTATGTAAATTATATATTTTTAACTATATATCCCGCTATATGATACTACCTTTGCACTCAGAGGATGTCTGGTGACGGAATTAATATCTGAACACTTGCGTATGATGTATTGCAAAAATGTTATGGTTATTGCCGGATGTGTGCTTCTGTGTGCGTCATGTGCATGCGGTAGAGGCAAATCCGGAGGTGCTGACTCTGATTCCGTATGTCATCGGGAGTCGGGAGAGGAGGTTGTCTCGTCTCCGGATCTTGCTTTCAAGGAATTGTCTGGTCCGGTGAAAAGTGCGGTTTTGGAATTTTTCTCCCTCGACAATCCCGATGAGATTTCGGCAGACAGCGTGTCGTATGATGACGAAGGCCGGGTCAGGGGGCTTGTCTCATATTATAGGTCGGGACGGGATAGAACGTTGGCCTCGGACTTTCGTTTCGATTATACGTCGGAGGGTGAGATGCTTCCAGCTCCTGACCGGGTGACAGGAGGCAATCTTGAAGCCCGTATAGGCCGCGACGGACTGGGCCGGATTGTGGATTTTGTATGTGAATTATCTGAAGATCCTGAAAATGGAGATGAGGGGGCTTATCGTGAGGAATATTCATGGGATGAATACGATCGGTTGAAGTCGTATGAGCTCACAGGTTGGGAATGGACAGCGCGTACCACCTATTCATACGACGCTCAGGGTCGGCGTTCAAAGGCGGTGACAGTAAGTTCGGACATAGGATTTGAGTCAACCGATACGCAGACATATTCATATAAGGCTTTTGACAGTCACGGCAACTGGACTGAGAGGGAAGTCAAGGTGGTCAGCGAACAGGATGAAGACGGAGTGAAAAGCCGTCATACATCAGTCAGGATTGAACGCCGTCGCATTCATTATCGTTGAGGAGCTGCAGGCGCACGGATTCGGCATGGATGGTCTGGAACAGACGGCGCATGAATGTCTCCGAAAGTCCGAGGGCCGTTGATTGTGCGATGCGTTTCTCCATAAGATCCCGGTAGCGGCCTTCCTGCAACACGGGCATTTCGTGATGCCGTTTATAGACACCTATATTTTCCGCAGCCTCCATCCGTTGCCGCAGAAGATCGATGAGGCTGTTGTCTATGAGATCGATGTGGTCTCTGAGTATATCCAGTTCCCGGGAGGGGGCATCATCTTCCCGTATTTTCAGCTTGGCGCAAAGGTCTGCAAGCTGGTCAGGGGTGAGTTGTTGCTGTTTGTCGCTCCATGCGCAGTCGGGACAGATATGTGATTCAATCATCAGTCCGTCGAATCCGAGGTCAAGGGCAACCTGGGCCATAGGTCCTACAAGCTCCCTTTTGCCGGCGATGTGAGAGGGATCCACAATCAACGGGAGGTCGGGATGTCTGCGTCGGAGTTCAAAAGCTACACTCCATTCGGGATTGTTGCGGTATGGAGAGGGGGAGAAGTGGGAAAAGCCCCGGTGTACTGCTGCAAGCCGGTGGATTCCCGCACGTCGGAGACGTTCGAATGCGCCGGTCCAGGCGTCAATGTCTGGACCTACAGGATTCTTGATCATCACGGGTGTTTCCGGATATTCTTTGAGTATCTCGGCGATTTCGTTCAGAGCAAAAGGGTTTGCGGTAGTCCGGGCACCTATCCATATTATATCTATGCCGTGTCGCAGGGCCATTTTCGCATGAAGTCCGGTAGCCACTTCCGTAGCCACCGCTATTCCTGTCTCAGCCTTTACTCTACGGAGCCATTTGAGTCCGATGGCACCCACCCCTTCGAAGCATCCTGGTCGTGTGCGCGGTTTCCATATTCCGGCACGGAATACCGGTATGCCGATTTTTGCGAGGGCTTGTGCGGTAGCAAGAGTCTGTTCCTCCGTCTCTGCGCTGCATGGACCGGCGATCGCCACGGAAGGGATTTCTTTTCCGTACATGAAAGGGGATAGGAATGTTTTCAGATTCTGGTTCATATCCTGTCGGGGGTGAGCATTTCGGGATTTCTGTCGGTCCAGTCAAGGATAAGTTTTCTGGTGTCGTGATCGAATTTTCCGGCACTTTCAGATTTTGGAATCAGACTGCGGTGTCTGGCGCGGCGTGTCAACGCTCTGCCCTCATCAAGAAGGCGGATTTCTTCAGACCTCAGAAATGTCTCGGTAAAGAGGGAAAATATATATTCCTCTGCTTCTGCGGAGGGATGGACCAGATCCGAGGCATAGAAGCGGTAATCGCGCAGGTCATCGGTCAGAATCTCGTATGCCGGAAAATATTCGCATCTCTCCAGTGATCGGCATAACTCCTCACACGCCAGAAGTAGAGTCGCCTTTGATCTTGAGTTTTCGGTGAATCCCTCCTTGACGTGGCGTACAGGGCTCACTGTCAGTATTATTTTCAGTGATGGATTGATTTCACGCAGACGGGTCAGTAGTGTATGCCACATAGATACTATTTCCTCCACTTTCATGCGTGTGCGGTGGAATAATTTTGCGGGCTGCTTGTGGCAGTTGGCCACAACGCGGTCTGTACCGTACAGTGAGTATATTATCGAAGTGCCGAATGTGGCGATAAGAGTTTCAGCCGATTTCATACTTGCGGCAAGAGATGACAAGGCCTTCCGGCATTTTCGCGCACATTCGTCGGCTGTGAGACCAGCGAATTGCGAGGGGAAATCCCATGACCTCCATATTCCGTCATCATCTTTCCAGAAATCTTCCGGGTCCGTGTGGTCAATTGCAAGTTGCATGACGCGGGCCATCGATGCGGGATTAAAAAGAGTGCCGCATGGATTTACCGAGGCGTCCCAGAGAGACAGTCTCATTATGCGTCCGATGCTGTCGGCGAAACATGAGCCGACAAGCACGGCCTTTTTCCTGGGGTCGAGTGTGAAAGAGCCTTTGGATGGGATATATTCTGTACGGAAACGCATTGTCTGTTTTATCCGTAAGGAGAAAGTACGGATCTCCCACGGGATTGCAAAATTACAAAAAAATGTAAAGCGACCTGTTCGTGTCGGCTGTTTTTCGATTGTTTTTTGAGGCGGATTTTGCAGATTGTGGAAAAATGCCTATCTTTGCCGGAGTTTTCGCGCGGTCTTCCCAGACGCGGCGAAGGTGGACAAATTTGGCTGCTTGCAACCACCCGAAAAAATGCTAAAACTGCACATAAGCGCGACAGAGCGCAGAGGACAACTTCTACAGAAGGTCCTCGGTTGTCAGCAGGCATTCAGGGAGAGCAAGCCCGGATGCCGTTTTTTATGCCTTGAAGAACCGGAATATCGGTTGCAATTTTTTTTGTCGTCTGTCTTCGGGATGCGAGGAAAACTGTTGTAGAATATAAAAACGATAAGAATATGAGTTATCTATTTACATCGGAGTCAGTCTCCGAAGGACATCCCGACAAAGTCGCCGATCAGATCAGTGACGCTCTTCTTGACGAATTTCTGGCACGCGATCCGGATTCAAAGGTCGCCATCGAGACTCTATGCACCACAGGTCAGGTGGTAGTGGCCGGAGAGGTGTCGAGTCAGGCATACGTGGATATTCCGGTAGTCACCAGAAAACTTATAAATGATATCGGTTATAATCGAGGCGCATACCGTTTCGACGGTGACAGCTGCGGTATATTGAGCACTATCCATGAACAGAGTCCCGACATCAACAGGGGAGTGGATCTGTCTGATGACATGCAGGGTGCTGGAGATCAAGGTATGATGTTCGGTTATGCCACGGCTGAGACCAAAGAGAAGATCCCCCTTTCGCTTTATATCTCCCACCTTCTGGTAAAGGAACTGGCGGCAATCCGCCGTGAAGGGAAACAGATGACGTATTACCGCAAAGGCAAACTTGTCACTTATCTGCGGCCCGATGCAAAAAGCCAGACTACAGTGGAGTATGATGACAACGGCCATCCGCTCCGCATTCATACCATTGTGGTTTCGACACAGCATGATGAGTTTGTCGAGCCGCTTGCCGACACAGACGATGCACGTCGGAGTGCCGATGCAGAAATGCTTGATCAGATCCGTAAAGATGTAAGGGAGGTGCTTATTCCGCGTGTTGTGGCCCAGCTACCAGAGGATCAGCGGAAACTTTTCGACGAGGGGTATGTGCTCCACGTCAATCCCACGGGTAAGTTTGTGCTTGGTGGTCCTCATGCCGACACAGGTCTTACTGGCCGTAAGATCATAGTGGACACTTACGGAGGCCGCGGGGCTCATGGAGGAGGAGCGTTCTCTGGCAAAGATCCCTCAAAGGTCGACCGGTCGGGAGCGTATGCCGCCCGTCACATCGCCCGCAATCTTGTGGCCGCCGGAGTGGCTGATGAAGTGCTCATTCAGGTGTCTTATGCCATCGGATGTCCGGAGCCGGTGAATATCTTTGTCAACACCTACGGTACTTCGCATACCGGACTTTCAGATGCTGAGATCGCCGACAAAATCACGAAACTGATCGACCTGCGTCCCAAGAGCATAGAGAGGCGTCTGGGACTTCGTGCTCCTATTTATAGGGAGACAGCCGCTTACGGACACATGGGACGTAAGTCAGAGGTGGTGGAGAAAGTGTTTGAGTCGCGCTACGACAATCATCATCCTGTTCGTCTTAAGGTAAAGCTGTTCCCGTGGGAAGAGGAGAATCTGGTTGACCTTTTCCGAAAGGAATTTCAGATTTCGCAATAATTAAGAGGTCAGTATAACAGACAATCTTTTGGGTGTCCCGGAATTAAAAAAATGCGAAAAAACAGCCGAAAGCTTTGTCGATTCTTCAGAATGTGTTATCTTTGCGTGCTAAAACGGGGTTTCTGCTGCGGTGGAAGGCCCGTTGTGTCGGTTGAATGCCGATATTCAATGATTTCCAATGTGTTGGTTATCATGGCAATGTCGGTATGATGCCGATGCAGAGCATCAATCGGATTAACCAATAGCAGCTATATATTCAGAATGGCAACATTAGAGAAAATCAGAAGCAAGTCGGTCTTTCTGATCATCGTGATCGGAGTGGCTCTTCTTGCCTTCATTGTCGGTGACGCGCTTACAAACGGCAGCAAGCTCTTTGGAAACCAGACCACCGTGGCCAAGGTAGGCAGCCAGAAAATCGATATCACCGAGTATCAGCGTAAACATCAGGAGCTGACTTCCCAGCTTGAGGAGGCTCGTAAGCAGAATCCTCAGCAGTATGCCAACTTCGACACACAGATTCTTGCCGAAATGGCCATAGAGCAGCTCGTGGGCGAGAAACTGCTTGACAACGCTGTCGACAAGGCCGGAATCCGTTCCACAGGCAACCAGCTCCGGTTCTATATGCTTGAGAATCCTATCAACGAGAAGGTGAATATCCTTATCCGTCAGCTTATGGCCAACGGCGTGCAGGTGTCAACTCCTGCGCAGGCTTACGAGGTGATATTCAATCCTAAACGCAACGGAATGTCTGATGCCGACATGGCTCCGTATCAGCGTCAGTGGCTCGCCATGGAGGAAGAGACGAAACAGCTGATCCGTCGTCAGACATATCAGAAACTTCTCTACGGAACTGTAAAAGCCAATGAACTGGACAAGAAGGCCCTCTATGCCGATTATGTGGGTACATCCGACGTGGATATGGCGTTTAAGCCTTTTGGTCAGCTCGACGAGAAGAAATATCCGGTGAGTGCCGCCGAAATAAATGGACTCTACAAGCAGGAGCGTTATCGCTTCAAAGTGGCTGAACCCACGAAGGAAGTGTCGTTCATAGCAGTCAATATCGCTCCTTCCTCAGCTGATATCAACAATGCGAAGGCTCTTGCGGCAAAGACTGTGACAGCAATGCGCGACAGTGCCGTCGGCAAGGAGATGCGTCGTGAGGGACTTGTGGTGGAACGTCGTCAGCTTCGCGCTTCCGATATTAATGATCAGGCCATCAAGAATTATGTCACGACAGCTCCCGCTGATTCTGTCTCGCTTGTCGCAGAGACCACACAAGGCTTTACAATCGTGAAGATGGGCAAACGCCGTACAGAGCTTGACTCCATAATGCTGAATATCGTCAGTGTGGCCGGCAAAACTCTCCCGGCGAAGGTGCTTGCTTCTCTCCGCAATGGCCTTCCCGCCGATTCCATCAAGAGGGTCTACACCACAGACAGTGTTGTGGTGCAGCCAAAACAATGGATCCAGCTCTTCACTACAGATGGCCCGACAAACGCCATCGCGAAAGAACAGCTTGATACTCTTCTTAACGCCGGTGGAAAATTTGTGGTGCTTTTCAGCAGCGACGAAGGTGCTCTGATCGCACAGGTGGCTGACAAGCGTGCGCCGGTGGAGATCTGCGAGTATGAAGAGGTGAACTATGAGGTGAAACCCAGCGCAAAGACGATTTCCGACGAGCGTGCGAAGTTTGAGAAATTCCTCGCCGCAAACAATACAGCCGCCAAATTCCGTGCCAATGCCGCCAAGTCGGGTTATACCGCACAGGAGTTTGCTCTGACACAGTCCACTCCGGCTGTGCCCCGCATGCAGGGCATGAGCCTTTATTTCCCTGACAGCCGTCAGGTGGTGCGTTGGGTGATGATTGACGGAAAGCCAGGCGACGTGAGCCACATCTATGAGAGCAAGGATGCGAAATATCCCGCTCTTTATGCAGTGGCTGTAGACGCGGAATACGAGGACTTCATTCCTGTCGACAATAAGAAGGTCAAGGACGCACTCACTCAGGAGATCCGGGCATCGAAGGCAGGCGACGCAATGGTGAAACAATATCAGCCCAAAGCATCTTCAGTGGCTTCAGTGGCCGCTGCCATGGGAGTGCAGCCCCGCAATGTGGCCGGTTTCCGTTTCGGCCGCAATATGGAGGTCAACGATCCCGCGGTGATGGGTAAGATTGCGGGAACAGCTCCGGGTTCGAAAGTCATTCTGGTTAAAGGCACCGACGGTGTGTATGCTTACGTCGTGAAGTCTGGCAAGAAAGAGAATTTCCCTTACAATGCCGACAGCTACGAACAGCAGTATTACCAGCTTGTGAATCCCGATCTTCAGGGAATGCTCCGTGGAGACAAGAAAATCAAAAACAACATCTACAAGTTTGAGGCCGGTGACTGATCGGTGGCTTGAACAATGATAATCTATTCCGACGGGCTGAGGGCTGACGCCCCGGTCCGTCGTTTCTTTTCAGGCTTTAGAGGCTGTTTAACAATGATTATTAAACCTCTTATCCTGGATCAAACAGAAAAGCGATAAAATATGAAACTGCCTCTTATAGGACTGAATCTGAAAGAACTTGAGGAAGTGGCCGTATCCGGCGGAATGCCCCGGTTTGTAGGGCGACAGCTTGCCCAATGGATATATGATAAGCGCGTCACGTCGTTTGACGAGATGGTCAATATCTCCAAGCGCAATCGTGAGTGGCTTTCCGAACACTACGATGTAGGGCGTTATGCTCCTCTGCGCAAGATGAAGTCGGCTGACGGCACGGTGAAATATCTTTATTCCGCAGGCGACGGTCAGTCGGTGGAGTCGGTCTATATTCCGGACAAGGAACGTGCCACTCTGTGTGTCTCCTCGCAGGTGGGATGCAAGATGAACTGTTATTTCTGCGCTACCGGCAGAATGGGATTCAAGGCTCAGCTTACCCCGGCCCGTATAATCAATCAGATACTTTCCTCCGGTGGAGCCGATGGGCTGTCGGATCTGACGAATGTGGTCTTTATGGGAATGGGAGAACCACTCGACAATCTGGAGGCGGTGGAGAAGACGATAGAGATACTGACCGCTCCGTGGGGATTGGCATGGAGTCCGAAGCGTATAACTGTCTCCACTGTCGGTAAACTTCCGGAGCTTAAGGAGCTTCTTGACCGGACATCGGTACATGTTGCCATATCGGTGCATACGCCTGATTCCCGGGAGCGTGCCCAGCTGATGCCTGCCCAGAAGGCATTTCCCCTTTCAGCAGTCATGAAGCTTCTGTCGGCTTATGACTTTTCCCATCAGCGGCGTCTGTCGCTTGAATATATCGTATGGCGCGGAGTGAACGACGATGTCGCTCATGCCGAGGCGTTGGTAAAGCTCATCGGATCGCAGAAGTGCCGGGTAAATCTCATCCGCTTCCATTCTATCCCGGGCGTAGACTTGCATCCGGCCTCGGAGGAAAGGATGCTCATGATGCGCAATTACCTTAATGCTCATGGAATAGTAGCAACCATCCGTGCTTCAAGAGGAGAGGATATTCTGGCGGCCTGCGGTATGCTTTCCACAGACCGTAAGAAAGGTTGAAATCAGATTTTAAGGCTATCGGCTGGTCTTTAGCGGAAAAATTAGTAATTTTGAGGTTCAAAAACCAAAATTTTAATGTCAAGACCTATTAGAGTGGGAATCACCCACGGTGACATAAACGGCATAGGCTACGAAGTGATAATGAAAGCTGTCGGGGCAGAGGGTTTCACGGGTATATGCACTCCTGTGATTTTCGGTACTGCACGACTTGTTTCGTTCTATCGGAAGCAGCTTGGACTCAACAACTTTTACTTCAAACAGATATCTTCCGCCGAGAATGCCGCGGACGGTGAGATAAATGTCGTTAATATAAGTCAGGAGGATTGGAAAGTTACTCCGGGTGTACCGTCTGAAGAGGGAGGTGCGGCGGCATTGCTTTCTCTTGAGCACGGTGTGCAGGCCCTGAAAGACGGTCATATAGATGTGCTTGTGACGGCTCCTATCGACAAGCATTCCATACAGAGCGATACTTTTGCTTTCCCGGGACATACGGAGTATCTGAGGGAAAAAGCCGGAGAGGGATCGAAGTCGCTGATGATTCTCTTCGATGATCATATCAGGGTGGCTCTTGTCACCACTCATCTTCCCATATCGGAAGTCGCGTCGGCTGTCACTTCAGATAACGTGGAGGAGACGGTGCGTCTTTTCGAGAGTGCTCTCCGTTCGGATTTCGCGTATGAACGTCCGAAGATTGCTGTGCTTGCGCTTAATCCTCACTGTGGCGACAACGGTCTCCTCGGTTCGGAGGAGAAAGATGTGATCTCTCCTGTCATAGAGAAATGCCAGACTGATGGAATGTTGGTGTTCGGACCTTACAGTGCCGACGGATTTTTCGCTTCCGATGCCTGCACGCGTTTTGATGGAGTCGTGGCCATGTATCACGATCAGGGTCTGGCTCCTTTCAAGGCCCTTGCGCGGGAGCACGGTGTCAATTTTACAGCCGGACTTCCGTTTGTGCGCACGTCTCCCGACCATGGCACGGCATACGATATTGCCGGAAAGGGGATTGCCGATCCGACTTCGATGCGTGAGGCCATCTACAAGGCGATAGATATTTTCCGTCGTCGCGGACAGTTTGTCCGGGCATCGGCCAATCCGCTCAAAAAGCAGTCCGACCCACGTAAGGCTGACCGTGAGCGCGCCGAAAAGAAGAAAGCTGCGGATGAGGCGCAGGCATCCTCTTCCGCGGAGACGCCGGATTCAGAGTCTGTTCGTGAGACTGCAGAATCCATCTCGGACTGAAAATTCAACTTCTTACACATCCATTCCCATGCATTACGGAATAATTGCTGCCGGAGAAGGCTCCCGGCTCCGACAGGAAGGGGTAGAGCTCCCCAAACCGCTTGTCAATCTTGACGGACATCCGATGATCGAACGTCTCATACGGATCTTCATCCGCTGCGGGGCGGAGTCCGTGAGTGTGATTGTCAACGAGCAGATGACCGATGTGCAACGCTTTCTGGTCGATCTTGCTCCGGATCTGCCAGTCCCTCTCCGGTTTGTGGTGAAATCCACCCCCAGTTCGATGCATTCCTTCTATGAATTGTCGAGACTTATGCGGGGGAAAGGACGGTTTATCCTCACTACTGTCGACACTATCTTCCGTGAGTCGGATTTCTGTCCTTATGTGGAGGCTTTCAGTCAGGCACCGGACGATGTCGACGGCATGATGGCCATGACCGATTTCATCGACGATGAGAAGCCGCTCTATATAGAGACTTCTCCGGATCTTGATATTCTGGCTTTCCGGGACACCCCATGGCCGGAAGCCCGTTTCATCTCAGGAGGAATATATGGTCTTTCCGAGGCGGCTGTCGATGTGCTTGAAGACTGTCTCGCTTCCGGAGTGAGCCGCATGCGCAATTACCAGCGTGCGCTTGTAGCCGCAGGGCTGCATCTGAAAGGATTCCCGATGGGCAAGATAATTGATGTGGACCATGCCGCCGACATACCTGTCGCCCAGGCCTTCATCAACTCCTGATCAATAAATATTGATAACTTCCTACTCTCTACTCCCTACTTTCTACTTTTTGAACTATGTCAGACATAAGAATAACCGGCATAATGCGTGCCGGAGCCTATTCTCCGAACCATATAGGCAACGATGCCGCAATTTTCAATGCGACAGCCGACGAACTCCGTAAACGGGGCTACCCTGTTGACATTCTTTCCGAAGAGAAGTTTCTGGAAAACGGAGCTTCCTCGGGAATAATACTCAACATGTGTCGGGAGCAGGCGTCCATCGCCAGACTCCAGAAACTTGAGGATGAAGGGTCCGTTGTGATCAATTCCGGTTATGGCATCGAAAACTGTACCCGTGAGCGTATGACACGGCTGCTCATGGCCAACGATATCCCTTATCCCGATTCCGTGATAGTAAATACCGATGAATCTGTGGGTCGCCTGCTTGAGGAGGCCGGATTTTCGTCGTGCTGGATTAAGCGTGGCGACTTCCATGCCATGCACAAAGAGGACGTGAGTTATTGCCGCCATATAGAGGAGGCACAGGATATGCTTCAGGAATATTGGCTCAGAGGGATAAAACGTGCTGTCATCAACCGTCATCTTGAGGGAGATCTGATAAAATTCTACGGCGTGTCCGGTCAGCCGTTTTTCTATTGGTTCTATCCATTCGATATGGGACATTCCAAATATGGCTACGAGGCTGTCAACGGAAAATCGCAGGGCATTCCCTTCTCTGAGGAATATCTGCGGGAGATATGTCAGAAGGCCTCCGAGACTCTTGAAGTGAAGATATATGGGGGCGACTGCATAGTGGCTCCCGACGGATCTATCCGGATTATAGACTTCAACGACTGGCCCTCTTTCGCTCCCTGTCGGAAAGAGGCTGCCCCTTACATAGCCAAATGTCTGATCAAAACAATCAAGCAAGCCCACTGAATGAGTCACGACATACGTAATTCCGACGATTTCAGAAATTCATTGAAGTCGCTCGACACCGAGGAATGGTTTGACCTCAAGTTCTATCGCCCTATCGGCTACAGATGGGCGTTGCTTGCCAGAAGGCTTGGCATCACACCCAATGCCATAACCATCGCCTCGATATTCATAGGTCTCGCTTCCGGATGTCTGTTCTATTTCACAAATATCTGGCTTAATATCGCTGCCTGTCTGCTTCTTATGCTTGCCGATTCGTTTGACTCTGCCGACGGACAACTTGCACGGATGACGAAGCAGTATTCCCGCATAGGCCGGATCCTTGACGGAGTGAGCGGCGATATATGGTTCGCTGCCATCTACATAGCGATATGTCTGCGTGAAAATGTAACCTCGGAATTTTTCTCCGCCCATACGTGGGTGATATGGGTGATAGCCGTTGTTACTGGGGTGTTCCATGGCATTCAGGCTGCCATGGCCGACTATTACCGCCAGTTTCATCTCTGGTTTCTCAAAGGGGAGGAAGGTTCGGAGCTTGATTCTGCCGCGGACCTCTGGAAGAAATTTCATGCTCTTTCATGGAAAAGGGATTTCTGGCAGAAGTTTACACTTCTGTTCTATACCAACTATACCGTAGGACAGGAGAAACGCACTCCCTGGATGCAACGCCTGCGCGATGTGCTCGCAACGCGTTATGGGTCAAAGATACCGCAATCGTTCCGTGATGAATTTCGCAAGGCCTCCAGACCGTTGATGAAATATACCAACATTCTCTCGTTCAATACGCGGACATTCGCGCTTTTTGCAGCCGTGCTCATCTTCAGGATGCCCTGGCTCTATTTTGCATTCGAACTGACGGTGCTCAACATTCTGCTCGTGTATATGATGGCACGCCATGAGCGTATCTGTAAGCGTTTTACTATTAGATTATCACAAAATGAACAGATTTCTTGACGGAGTAAGGGGGATAATATTCGACTATGGAGGCACAATCGATACCGGTGGCGACCATTGGAGTGAAGTGATATGGAAAGCGTATCAGGAGGAGAGTGTTCCTGTCTCTAAAGATCAGTTCCGGGATGCTTACGTCTTTGCTGAACGCGAACTCGCCAAGACCCGTCATATCCTCCCTCACCATAACTTCCGCGACTTGATGCGCATAAAGATGCGCATAGAGTTTGATTGGCTTGTGGAGCAGGGGATTCTTTCGTCTGACAAGGCCGACGCTTTATGTGGGCCGGTTGCGGAGCGGTGTTACGACGCCGCGAGGAGATCTGTGGAACGGGCGAAGCCTGTTATCGAAACTCTCGCCATACAGTATCCTCTTGTACTTGTCTCCAATTTCTATGGGAATGTGGAGGCTGTGCTGACCGACTTCGATCTACGGAAATATTTCAAGACAATAGTTGAAAGTGCCGTAGTCGGTGTGCGTAAGCCTGATCCGAAGATTTTCGCTCTCGGAGTGGAGGCCCTCGGGATGAAGCCCGAGGAGGTATTGGTAGTCGGTGACAGCTTGCGCAAAGATATTCTTCCCGCCGAATCCATAGGGTGCCGCGTGGCCTGGATCAAAGGGAAAGGCTGGACACCGGAAGAGGACGCACAGATCCATCCAGGCATCATTCCCTCCCTTCGCGCCCTCCTCCCGGACTGAAGTTATTCGTAACCCTTTCTTCAAGGAAGAAGTTGAAGAAACAAAATATTTGATATATGGATAGAAAACAGAAAAAGTATCTGTCGGATATACTTTCGTCAATACTTGAAATATAGGCTTTTATGGAAGATAGACCGAAAGAGTATGTTACTTTCTGTAATCCTGAAAATCAATCCTGACATTCAAATAACGGCAGCTAGAAAGATTGTTGATACACGAAACTTTGTGATTCATGCATACGATTCATTGAAACCTGATATATTTTGGGGCATTGTCATCAATCATATACCGTTGCTGAAACGTGAATTTGAAACACTTTTGAAGGAATAAAACCAGAGACTATTATACAATTAAGGGCCCGGCGACTCTTTGCGAGTGCCGGACCCTTATATACAATTGCCAAGTAAGATTTATTCTTTGAAGTTTCCTGTCCAGCTACCGGTTATTCGTTTTGGTTGGGTTTGATCGTCAAGCAGATCATAGATGATGGTCCAGGTATTATCAGTGTTTTTCTTTACCTCTATCTGGCCGCCTTTGATTCCTGATGCTTTAAGTACTTTACCAGGATTCTCAGTGGAATATTTCACAAATACTTATTGACTTCCTACTCCGGTCTGAGCGGTGAAGGTTCCCGGAACTATCTTCCCGACAGAATTGGCATCTTCATTTACCTTATCCCGAACTCGCGTTCTTAGATCAGCTTTTCTCTTTCAGAATTTTACTCTTTATACGACTCAGGTGAACTTCAGTTATGTTGAGATAGGACGCAATGATTTTGTCAGAAACAAGGTTGATGATTTCCGGTCTTTTTTCTTTCAGCCACTTGTATTTGAAAAGAGCGTCGCCATTAAGTCCTTCGTTTCGCAGCTCTTTGTAACATATTGTGAGTGAAAACGATCCCAGCACCCATTTGCAGAACTCATGGTCTTCGGCGATATGACGGTCGAATTCAGTCTTCTTAATCCTTAGTACAACGGTATCACAACATGCCTGAAACTGATATATGGATGGATTTCCTACCGAATAACATTGGGCCGAATATATCATTGTACCGCAAAGTCCGAATCCTACTGTGCGTTCTATGCCGTCGCCGTTTATTATTGTACCTCTTATTATTCCGTCCAGAATGAAATATATGTCGGCATTTATTTCGTCATATCCTATGAGTACATCGTTTTTCTTGAGCGTGATTTTTCCCGGCACTTATTATATAATTGTAGATGTTTTCTGTGGTCGGATATGTGGATTCTTCCTGAAGTGTATTTCTGAATTTCTGTTGTTCCATCGTAGGTTGTCTATTACAAGAGAATAAAAAAGACAAAGTAATATAAATGTAACTATTCAGCCAAATACAAAGGGCACGAAGATCTAGCTCATCAGTTTAGACG
>CANEHE010000034.1 GCA_947427285.1 uncultured Porphyromonadaceae bacterium | reverse complement strand
CAAAGGGGGCAAATCAGCCTGGCTCAAGGGGTCATCCGACCCTGGGTTTTCCAATGTAGCGAGACTTGCGGTTGTGTGTGATTCTGATTTTGATGTTTGTCGTGCCGTCTGATTTTTTCTGATGCGGCATGATCACGTATTGAATGGTAGCCATACTATAGTTCCTTTCTTTGTAAAACATTTGTAAAACATTTGGGTTCAAAAACAGCCAAAAAGTGCGGAAAGTAAGCGAAAAATGGAACTATGGCGGACGGATTTTGTTGCAATAGAACATAAGAAAGGTGCTGATAACTTTTAGATTATCAGCACCATATCTTTTAGTGACCCCGGTGGGGCTCGAACCCACGACCCAATGATTAAGAGTCATTTGCTCTACCAACTGAGCCACGGAGTCATTGTGTTGGTGTGCCTACAGGTCTGTTACTTCGATCGCACTCAGTCTTCGGCCTGTTTGCGAGTGCAAAGTTAAGCCCTTTTTTTTCTACTGCCAAATTTTCAGCATGCTTTTTATGATAAAATTTTAACTTCAATAATTAAATAATTGAATATAAGGAAGCTATGTAGATCGGTAAAATTATATTACATCCGAATATGTTGGGATGTGTTGGTTTGTCCGATTTTTTTAACTAATTTTACCCCGGTTTTTGTAGTTCACCTTATGATGAATTAGAAATCGCGCATTGTAGAAAAACCAATATAAGCTTATATCTTCTATGACTTACAGACTTTCTTATGCCGCTCTGGCGGCTGTTGTGGCGGTAGGACTTGGAAGTTGCTCCAAGAAACAGGGTAACTTCGAAAGCAGTTTCTTTAATACTGTCCCCACTCCGCTTGAGACTGTTGGAGAGAATGTCCCGGCAACTATCAATGGGGCTATTCCTGCTAAATTCATGGTTAAGAATGCCAAGGTGACGGCAACTCCGGAACTGAACTGGGACTGGAATGGCAATAGTGCATTGACGGCTTCTGGTTCTCCCGTGATATTCCAGGGTGAGGATGTCCGTGCAAACGGTCAGGTGGTCAGCTATCAGAATGGAGGATCAATCAATATCCCGTTCAATGTGGCTTATCAGCCCGGTATGGAGAAATCGGAGTTGTATCTTAATTTCAGTGTCGAGCAGAAGGGTAAAGTTTATGTTTTGCCTCGTGTGAAAGTAGGTTATGGCGTGATCGCGACTTCTACTCTTGCTTCTGCCGCGACAGTACAGCCTGCTGTGGCTCCTGACAATTTCCAGAAAGTGATTACTGAAAAATATTCGGCTGATATTCATTTTCTCATCAATCAGGCTAATGTAAGGTCATCGCAGACTTCAAAGACGGATTATATTGATCTCAACAAGAAACTTATAGAGGCCAATGCGGCTCCCAATCAAGAGATTGCGGCTCTGACTGTAAATTCGTATGCTTCTCCCGAAGGGTCATACGAATTCAATGAGAAGCTGGCTCAGAAGCGTGAGCAGAATACTGCCGCATATCTGGAAAATCAATTGAAGAAGGATAAAATCACTGAGTTCGGTGAACTGACTTCATCGTTTACGCCGGAAGACTGGGAGGGTTTCCAGCAGTTGGTTGAAAAAAGTAATATTCAGGACAAAGATCTGATTCTCAGTGTGCTGAAGATGTATAAAGATCCGGTGCAGCGTGAACAGGAGATCCGCAATCTTTCGTCGGTGTTCAATGAATTGGCCGACCAGATTCTTCCTCAGCTCCGTTATTCCCGTGTGATGGCTACCATCAATGTAATTGGAAAGAGCGATCAGGAACTTATAGATCTTTTTGCCTCGGATCCTTCTAAACTTACTGCAGATGAAATGCTTTATGTGGCTACTCTCACGGACAACAATGCCCGCAAGATGGAAGTATACCGTAAGGCTACCCAACAGTTTCCTTCGGACTACCGTGCTTTCAACAATCTCGGCATGACGCAGTATGTCGCTCGCGATTATCAGGCTGCTGCCGCTTCATATAAAAAAGCCCTTCAGCTTAATCCTCAGTCGAAGGAGGCGGAAATGAACATGGGTCTTATCGATCTTCTTGAGGGTCGTTATTCGCAAGCCAGCGCACAGATCGGTCAGGCCGCAGGTCTTCCGGAGGCGGCAGACGCTCTTGGCGTATATTATCTCACTCAGGGAGAGACCTCAAAGGCTTTGAACGCTTTCGGAGGAGCAAAGACCAACAATGCTGCTCTTGCCCAGATCCTGGCAAAAGATTACGCTTCGGCACGCAGCACATTGGCGGCCATCCCGAATCCGGACGCCACAACATATTATCTCACAGCAGTGCTTGGTGCGCGTCAGAACAGCGAGAATATGGTGATGAGCAATCTTCGTCAGGCCATCCGTCTTGACTCGTCGCTTCTCCAGCGTGCGAAAAACGATCTGGAGTTCGCCAACTACAATCTGTCATACCTCTAATCCATGAAGGTATTATTGATCAACGGTTCGCCTCATCGCGACGGCAACACTTCCCGGGCACTCCGGGAAGTGGCTGCCTCGCTTGAGAAAGAGGGAATAGAGACCGTGGAGGAATGGATAGGCACACAGGCTGTGCAGGGTTGCATCGGCTGTTACAAATGTGTCGAATTGGGTCGTTGTGTGTTTCACGACGAATTGTATGAACGTCTGCTTGGGATTCTGCCTGAGATTGACGGACTGGCGATAGGATCACCGACTTATTATGCCGGACCTAATGGTTCGCTGTGCGCTCTGCTTGACCGACTTTTCTATAGTGCCGGAAAATATCTGAAATATAAGCCCGGGGCATCTGTGGCTGTGGCCCGGCGTGGCGGGGCAAGCACTACGTTTGACCGGCTCAACAAATATTTCACCATTCTTTCCATGCCGGTGGTCTCCTCCCAATATTGGAATATGGCATACGGGCGTACTCCCGGCGAGGTTGCGGAGGACGGCGAGGGAATGCAGACCATGCGTACTCTCGGGACCAATATGGCGTGGCTGTTGCGGAAGATTCATGCTTCTGAACCACTTCATCCCGAGGGAGAAACTCCCGTACGTACCAATTTCATAAGGTAAAATTTTATAATGCCCGATTGATATGTGGGCATTCGCAGAATGACAAGTCCGGAATCTGATGACAAATCGGATTCCGGACTTTCTCTATGTGGTGTAATATCGTGATTACACGTTGTGTTGTCAGGGTATAGTCACTTTCATGCTTTCGTGACCCACACGTACGATGTAGATACCTTGATTGAGCGGATAACGGAGTGTCTCATGACACTGCTGACGGGACAGACATCTTCCGGCAAGATCATAAATCTCTACTATGCTGCCTTCCGCTCCTTCGACACATAGTATACCGTCAGAGGCCGATACATTCCAGCCATTTTCAGAAACTACCCGGATTCCGCTTAAAAGTATAGTAGCAGTTTCTGTAGGAGCGGATTCCCCTTCGTTCCACAAAGCGGAGATACGATATCCGTATGTCCCTTCTGGTAGGTCTGAATCCACGAAAGACAATGCCTTGACTGGTGTGGTGTTGATTTTTTCGCCGTCACGCCATACATTGTATCCTTCCAGCGACAGCCCTTCGCTTGCTGCTGGCTGATATGTGATGTCGTCTACAAGGAACATCATACAGTCGTAGGAGACTGCGCGGATCGCGAAATATCTGGCACCGGCAGGAAGCTGGGCTGTGTATTCTGTCCATTCGTCTGATATTTCTGTGTATGAGGCTACTTCCTTGAAATCTGAAAGTCCTTTGCCGGAGGTCGAATACATTATCTTGAACGATTCGGGATATTTACGGTTGTAGGTCCGGGCATACAGGCTGATTGTCTGTGCGGCTCCGCTGAGCAAGGGGGAGATTGCCCAGTCATCACATCGGATGGCTCCTCCGTTTTTCGACACGTACATCTGGGCGAGATATTTCTTGCCGCTGTGCGCCCGGAAAGATGGATTGTCTTCGCGTATATCCGCATCCATCACCCAGAATGACTGTTTTGAGCCTTGTTCTATTCCCGGGATCGGGATTCCTTGTATGGCTCCGATCTCTCCCTGGTCGGCATCGACAAATGTCCAGTCACCGACACCGGTGTTGGTATATGAAGGGTATGGCTCAAAGTCTTCTGTGACAGGTGTGGTGGCACCGGCATCCGGAGCGTTCCAGGAAAGATATACATTGCCGTCAGACATGGAAGCCGAAAGATCTGTAGGAGATGGAAGTGGGGCATATCTGAGAGTGACAGGAGATGACAGAGCCGTATTGTCCGACTTGTCGGAGTCATTTTCCCAGACGATTTCAGCTTTGTAGGTGGTCAGAGGATCCGACACCACATTTAGCGTGTCGGGAAGTGTATATGTCAGTTTTGCGCCGGGAGTCAGTGGATCAATAGAGCGACTGCCTATCATGATTCCATTCCGATAGAGTTGCAGTTCTGCTGTTCCGGAGGAATTAAGGCCGGAATTTTCTATTGTGACATCAATTTCCAAAGGCTGACCGGGAGACGCTGTCTCAGGGGCATTGACACTGACAACAGACAGATTGTCTGCCTCCATGTTTCCGAGACGGAGATTTGTCGATCATCATAAATGCATAGAGTCTAATACATCCGGCGATTGCGAATTGTACCACTTTGCCGGAATAAGATGGCAGAGGTACCACTACACGTCTCCATCCGGCCAGACCACCGGCAGCCTCATGGACAGTGGATAACATAACGGATTTCCATCCCTGTCCGTCATCAACCATAATATCCAATGTGTTTATATCCACCTTTTCACTGTCGACAGAATCAGTGATATTGTAAGTCCAGAATGTGAGGGCTGGAGATTTGACATCCCGGAGATTGATTTTGCCGGTGTATATCATGGCTGAATCGGTCACATTCTGACCTTGCATGGCTATGAAACCGCCATCGTTATCCTGTGGAGGTACATCGGTAAATGAAGATGATGTGGCAAGTTTCCATTGGGCGTTTCCGATAATCCTCTTGATGCCGAGAGTATGCTCTACCTGCGCCATTGGGAAAGATTCACGGAACGGTGTGGAGTAAGGGACTCCGATACAGATTGTTTCCGATGCTGTGCCGGCGGATTCTCCTCCTTTTGTGACAGCGATCACTCCGTATGCGGCGAATTCCTGAACATTCCCTTCTGCAAGGGACATATATGTGAAAGAGGTCTCCTTGAGATTATCAGCTACAGTAGTCTGTCCTTGCGATGAAAGCCGTACCACCCGATATGTGATAAGTTGGGGATTTATCGGATTTCCGTCCTTGTCCGTATCAGGAGCTTTCCATGTAACAGTAACTTCACCCGGGATATCGGTCTCGTGAACGTTTACATCGATAGGTTTGGATGGAATATTGATTCCCATGAATACTTTCTGTTCCGATGGCATTCCGGCACCAAAAGTGTTTGATGCCACTATGTAATAGGAATGGAGTGAAGCACTCTCCACAGCGTCTTCAAAACTGAGTGTAGTACCAGGTGCAGGATTGGTAAATTCCTTTATCATTACACTGTCACGGAAACATTCCACTTTGCTGACAGATTCAAGTTTCAATCCGTCGATCGCTTTGTCTGGTACACGGAATGAGAATGTGGCCGCCGGTGATCCATCAGTCGCAGGCATGACAGAAAGTGTTTCCGGAGCTGCCGGTGCTTTGAGGCTTATGGGTGCATCAAATTTGACTGAGCCTATATCAAGACGGAATGAACCGGGATCGGAGCAGCCGTGTATTCCGATTCGGTAGAGTGCGGATTCATCGACTTTTATAAAAGCTGAATAATCCCTGTTGTCGCTATGAGTGAGAACAGTGTCAGGTATCACCGGTATAGACATGGCATCCACGGAGGATGCATTGCCCATATATACACTGAAACGTTCCGAACATTTTGATGCATAACCGGCTGAGGCTCTGACATGGAATCTATAGAGATTTCCACCTTCCAGTCTTACCGGCGGAGAGAAAAGCCAGTCATCCATTCTTGCCTCGGTCTTGGTGCCGGAACAATCCATTCCACCGGAAGTAGATGACAGTTGGAACCATGTGGCACCGTCTCCGTTCGCATCGTATGTTGAAAATAGTGCGTTGACGTCTTTATTGGAGAAGTCATATTCCCATTCCGGACAGACGATGTTTCCCATCATATAGACCGGAGTCATGCCGCTGGCGGATGTCCGTGAACGGAATGTGGCGTTGACAGTATATTGCCATAACGAAAGTCTGTCTGACTCGGCTACAGAATCTGTCAGGGATATACCGGAGGTTGATTCCGCCACTACGTTATTGTCAGGTTTACGCACCACCCGATATCTGACTTCAGAGGAATTGAAATATCCTCCGTCGGTGGCAGCGGTCACTGCTGGCCAACTTACTTTGAAGGCACCGTCCGCATATTCAATCTTTGGTGCTGGCGTCTTCGGACATCCCTCTCCGATGAATGTCCGGACAGATGCAGCTTTTCCAGTACCGTTGTTGTTGGAACACACTACTGTCAGTTTTGCATCGCCGTGGCAGGTCATTGACACCGGAATCGTAACGGTCTCTCCCGGAGAGGCCTGTATGTTTGTTGTCTCGATACCATTGACTACCAATGCGCAACGTATGCTTTCGGAGAGTGCGGCTCCTCCGCATGAAAGTGCCGGTGCGGTAAAGGAGACTTTACCTTGCAACGCACCTTCCGGGAAGACGGCTTTTAGATCTTTGGCGGCGTCAGGAACTCCGGATGCATATAATGTGGATAACGATCCGAGTCCACGATACTGTTCGTTGCATTCGAAATCGAATGCTTTCACGGCTTTGCCTGTGGTAAGATTCACTTCATAGAGTGATGATTTTCTTGACTCCAGACTAACGGTCCACCATAATTTCCCTGTTGCCGGATCAATTACTGCAGAAGTGGGGTAATAGGTTGCTGTCCCGGTGGCACCGATACGTTCAGTAGTTCCGGTACGTTTGTCAACTTTCAGCAGTATTCCTTCGCTGTCTATGGCATATATTTGCCCATTGGGAGAAGCGGCCACGGCAGACCATGGCTTTCCAAGAGTGTATATGGGAAACCGACGTTTCAGATTGAAATCTGCGTATCCGAATACGTATCCGGATGCGTCATCGTTCTGGAAACATCCGTAAATATTATCTGTGGTCGGGTCGTAGGCCATATCGGTGGCGACAAGTCCGGGATTGTTGCTTGAACCTCCCGAAGATCGTCGCCATGTGGACGGGTCTACTTTAAGCAAGGTTACACTATGCACTCCGGGTGCCGGATTGGAATACATAAGGCCCCAATATGTTTCCGGGGTCAGTACACCTCCTCCGCTGGTGTTAAGGCCTTTCAGCCGTTGCGTAAATTCTCCTCCGGAAGAGGAGAACGTGTATAGTCCGACGGTGGTGTTGGCCGAATATACAGCGCATCCCATGAGCTGGGGAGTCTCATCTACACGTTGCATCGCATTCGGTACACCGGTAGCCAGAACTGTTGCCAAGTAGGTTACTCCGACAAACGCTGTCATGAAAAGCCGTGATAAATGTTTTTGCATAAGTAGTTGTTATAATTTATTGTAAGATGACTTCAGCCTCTAAATTCTGAATGCAAAGATAGAGGTATGTCGGACTCAAAAAAATGACATAGTTCAATAAAACACCAATTGAGTTGTATATTTATGTATCATAAGCAATATTTAACAGCCCTCAGCGCGTTGATACCATAACTAACCAGCCTATATGTTTGCTTATGAAGAAGGAGCTTTCTGAAATATTCGCTTTACACCACGTGTTTTCTGAGGAATGCATGGAGGAGGTGTCGGAAGTCTGTATGTTGCAGAAAATACCGAAACGCACAGTGGTGCTCCGGCAGGGCGATATTTGCAGAAACTTCTATTTAAATCGTTCAGGATTGTTTCGAGTGTCTCATCTTGACAAAGGTGCGGAAGACACGATATGTTTCGGTACGGCTGGAGATGTGTTTACTTCAGTTCATTCTCTTTTTCGTGGGGAGCCCTCGGTGTTTTCTCTTGTCAGTATTGTGGATTCAGAGATATATGTTTTCCCTTTCACTGAATGTGAACGGCTTTCACAGCGATTTCCGGATCTTGTGATGTGGATGCGAAATCTTCTGATAGAGCAGATTTACGCTTTTGAGAGAAGATATCTGTTTTTCGGGCATAACGATGCTGAGACCCGATATCGCAATTTCATAGGCAATCGCGGAGGAATATTGCGGAATGTCCCGGTGAAATACATAGCCCAATACCTGCAGATCGCCCCCGAATACCTTTCCAGGATCCGGAGGCGGATGATGGGCAAATAGAAAATATTGTTATCGTTTTTCCACGATTATGCAGTCGAGGAGAGCATGATTGGTGCCGATGTTCATGTTCTCGTTCTCGGGCAGATAACGGATAGTAAGGGTGGATTCTCCGGCAGGGAGATGGACTCGTACAGGGTTGCTCATACCCCAGTCGTCCCAGTTGGCCACACCACGCTGCGGAAGCACCAGAGTGCCGGTTTTCTCTCCGTTGAGTATAAGTGAGCGTACAGCACATTTGTTTTCCGTGTTGACAGGACCGTTGCCGTTGGCGTAGCGTAACGACACGCTGTATTCGCCTGCTTCCGGTGCGTTGATCCTTATATCTATCGGTTCGGATTTTGAGTCGGTTTCCGCAAAACCGTTGCTGGAGAACCCTGCGATCGGGGTTGACGGGAGATATGATATCTCACCGGAGGATGCTGTCGTTTTTTCTTTCGGGAACTGGAATATTAGTTTCTGACGGTTTGAGCGAGGTTCGGAAGCGAAAGATGGAATACCCTCGGAATTGATGCCTGTGACCTGCCATTCCCCGGGAGCATTGAGGTCGAAACTTGTCTGGCGCGTCCGTGCCACTTCCTTGCCGTCGCAAAGCACAGAATATTCGGCAATGTATTCTATTGGATCCCATCTCAGTTTCCCGTCTTCTATCCATGTGACCGGAGTTAACGGTGCTTTTCGGTTTGGCACGTGATTCACTCTCATTGGAGCAATCGGTCGTGAATCGAGTATTATACGGATATCCGTATCCTTTCTGAGTCTTTTCGCGCTTATGTAAGGCTCCGGATATACATTTTTACCATCGATATACATCTCCTTTATTCTGCTGCCGAAGCCTTCGACGGTTATGTTCAGCCGTGCGCCGCGATACGGGAAATCTGCCAGAGTGCGTGTTCCCGCCAATGCTTCAGGAACGAACGGACGGAACAGAAGACCGTCTTTCTCAAAGTTGATTCCGAACAGAATACGTTGGGTAAGTGCGAGATTCCCTGCCAGGCTCCAGAGCATATTTGAGGAATTGAGTTCGGTGAAATAATCTCCGTTGTCAAGATTGAAGTTTTCCTTGTTGGTAGCGAAGAGTGCCGCGGGGCGGAATATCGATCCTATACCTTCAAGTATGGCCTGTTCGTTTCCGGCTTTGGCGTGGGCGAGTGTCAGATAGGAACCTACAAACGGCCAGAGGGCATTGTTGTGATAGTTGGGTATGTCGGCGATCTGCGGATAAAATATGGCTGCGCCGAAAGGTGTCTGCGGCACGTTTTCGGAAATTGTCTTTACTTTTTCCGATGGAGCGATATCGTAAAGAATTGCCAGAGCTTCCCCGAGAGATTCTGCCCGCGGATTGAGGATCTTGCTGTCGCGTCCGTAGGTATATATTCCGTAATATCCCTTTTCCGGCATCCAGAAAGTCTCATCGATTATCTTTGCGAGTTTTTCCGCTTTGGCAGTCCATTGTTCCGCTTCTTTTCTCTTCTTGAGAATCCGGGCCATTTCGCCGGCCACGCGCAGGGATGCGGCATAAAGAACATTAGTGTTCATTGCCTCGCTTTGGGATATGTCTACGGTCTGCATCCATTTCGGATAACTCTGTTCGCGCCAGTCAATGAATGATGTCTCTCCTTTTACCAGCCCCCGTTCTGAGAAAATACTCTTTTCATCCTTTTCAAGCGAGCGGACTACAATCGGATAGACTTTCTCAAGCCATGACTTGTCGCCTGTGACCTTGTATATCTCCCAGGCTGCGAGTACCCATATCATACGGTCGGTGCTTACGGGCCATGCGCCTCCGGAGCCGGTGTCCTGTATGATCTGACCGGATGTGTTCACTTTCTTCATCAGTGAGACCATCGACGCTTCCGGTTGTAGAGCGGCCATAGAGAGGATGATGGAATAACTTACATCGCGGGTCCATACTCCGGCCCATTCCTTGCCGGTACGCAGGGTAGTGTCCGGCTCTACGGCATTTACCATCTCGTCAAGACCCATATTGTAGATCGCTTGATGGAGTTTGTTGTCAGTCTGCAGTTTCGGGTATGCCGAAAGGTCGTTTTTACGCTCCCATGTCTGTTCTACCGGCATGAAATATCCCGGTCGTCCATGATATGTGGACTGGATTTTGTATGGTGATACGGCATAAGCCTTGAACGGCCCTTGAAAAATAGTGTCGCCGCACCATGAGTATGTATCTGTGCTTACGATTGTCTCGTTTTCTGCAGATGCCACTGCAGAGAATGATAATGCGGAAAAAGCTAAGAGAAGATATTTGGAAAGGTGCATGTGAAGAATTTATTTAGAAATAAGTTACATGTAAATTGAAGTATGCGAAATTACAAAGAAAGCGAAAGAAAAGCAAATTTCTTTGGGATTTCAGATATCCCGATATAATATCAAGAGAGTAGGTATCGTTTTAAAGATGTAAGGAAAATGTATTATCATGAAGTATCTGACCGTCTTACTTGGAGCATTGGCTTTTCTGACCTGTTCATGCAACAATAACAATGATGAGCCCCCGGCAGAAACCGTTTTGCCGATAAGGGTGTATTATCAACCGATGAATACATGGATGGATGAGAGTGAGATTGATCGGAATGAACATCTGAAGGAACTGAACCACCGGATAGTGGTGGTTAATTCCGCCGCTGAACTTCCTGATGACGGACTTGGCTTTTCGGATGCTTATGTCAAGGCGGATTTCCAGCATTATACAATGTTGATCTACTACAGAATCCATAGATGGGAATTTGAGGCCTATCAATACAGGTATATATTTGATAATCTTGAAAGAAAATATAACTGGACTATCATGCTGCATGTCGATTCGGATGAGAATCATTATCCGGGTATGAGGTGTATCAGCCGGTTCGCGATAATGGTGGATAAGATACCGGAAAATGCCGAAGTGACAGCAGGTCTCGGTTTAAGTGACTATAATTGTAACTGGAGCGAATAGAGTTTTGTATCTGACATAGCCGTTTATGGCATTGGATTTGCAGTTAATGGGATAAATGTTTCATTAACTTTATTTTTATGTTTTTCACATAATGAAAGATTGTAAATTAGACAAATCCGATAATTGTACTTTTCCGGTGGGACATTGTGATTTCTCTTATATCCGTGAGCACGGGTTACGGTATGTGGATAAAACGGCATCCGTCAATCGTCTTGTACGTGAGAGCGGGTATTCCCTTTTGTGCAGGCCGCGTGGGTTCGGGAAAAGCCTTCTTGTATCGACTCTGAAAGCATTCTTTGAGGGTAGACGGGAGCTTTTCGACGGGCTTTATATCGGGACTCAGGATTGGAATTGGGAGCCTTTTCCGGTGTTGTATCTTGATTTTTCGTTATCTGAGGAAAGCTGTTCGTTGGAAAGGGTCCTTGACAGGTATCTCTCCTGTTGGGAAAAGGCATACGGAGTGGATCGCACATCCGATGACGAGGCATTGCGCCTGGCGGATGTGATTCATGGTGCGTATCTCCAGACAGGGCGGAGGGTAGTAGTGCTTGTGGATGGATATGAGAATCCTGTCACCGGAAATCTATTCAATGTAGAACGGCGTGGGCAGATTTGTAGGATGTTGCGGAGATTCTACGGGATGCTGGGTCGTTGTGCTCCGGATATCCGGTTTGTGTTTCTTACCGGAGTCGTGAAGTTTTCCGAAGGGATTCTGACCGGAGACATCAGTGGACTTCGGGATATATCTATGGATGAGGGATATGCTGATATATGTGGTTTTACTGAGATTGAACTGCATAAGAATTTCAGTGACGAATTACGAATATCTGATCGGTCGGAATGCCCGCAGAAGACGCATGAAATGTTGCGTAGTCAATATGGAGGTTTCCGTTTCGCCGGTGATGTCCCCGAAGTATTCAGTCCGCGTGGACTGATAAATGGGTTTGGTAGAAGAAAGATGACTGAAAGTCGCTCTGCTGTGGAAACACCGGAGTCGCTTGTAGGAGTGATGGTAAGAACACATTATCCTGTGCGTGAACTTGAGGGAGTGATGCGCAGAGGCTGTGAATTGATGGGTCAGGATCTGGATTTTCAGGATCCGATACCGTTCATTTATCAATGTGGTTTTCTTACCGTGACAGATTTTGATCGCCGTCGGGGACTGTATACTCTCAGCTACCCCAACCGGGAGATGAAGCGCAGATGGCTTGAATGGCTGGTTCCGCTTTATCTTGATTGCGGGACCGGCAGAACGGATTTCGACGTGAAGTCGTTTATGGAAGATGTGGAAAAAGGGGAAGTGGATTCGTTTATGATACGGTTGCGATCATTTCTGGCCGGTGTCCCTTATGATCATTGTCCCAAGGAGATGAGCGAAGGACGGTTGCATGATATGGTGTTTGCCGTCAGTGTGCTGCTGGGATTGGATGCCCGTACGGAATTTCATACAAGCATGGGGCGCATAGATATGGTGGTGCACACGGAAAGACGCATATACATTTTTGAGTTCAAGCTCAATTTGCAGGCGAGAACGGCAAGCCGCCAGATAGAACGTCAAGGGTATGCACAACCTTATCTGTCCTCGGGCAAGGAGGTGATATGTGTTGGGGTGAATTTCTCGTCTAAAACCCGCAACATAGATGAATGGGACATCCGGCGACTGAATGCCCCGATTATTTAGTATTGTTCTGAGGTAGAAGGGAAATCACTGTGTTTCACGTCCTCGATATATCGTCCCACAGCGTCGGTGATTACGGAATGAAGGTCGGCATAACGTCGGAGGAAACGTGGTGAGAACCCACGGTTCAGTCCGAGCATGTCGTGCATCACAAGTACCTGTCCGTCGCATCCTCCGCCGGCTCCGATGCCTATGATGGGTATCGAGACTTCATCGGCCACACGGGTGGCCAGAGCGGCCGGTACCTTTTCAAGTACCATACCGAAACAACCTATCTCTTCAAGCAGATGTGCGTCGGCGATCAGTTTTTCGGCTTCGGCTTCTTCGCGGGCACGAACGTTGTATGTGCCGAATTTATTTATAGACTGCGGTGTCAGGCCGAGATGCCCCATTACCGGGATCCCGGCCGACAGGATCCGTTGAATGGACTCTGCGACTTCGGCTCCCCCCTCCATTTTTACCGCCTCGGCATGACTTTCCTTCATGATGCGTATTGCGGAGGCAAGAGCCTCTTTTGAATTGCCCTGATATGAGCCAAACGGAAGATCGACTATTACCAGGGCTCTTCTGACGCCTTTCACTACTGATTTCGCATGATAGATCATCTGGTCGAGAGTGATGGGCAGAGTGGTTGTGTTTCCCGCCATCACATTGGAGGCGGAATCGCCAACGAGAATAGTATCGATTCCAGCTTCATCAAGAATCCTTGCCGAAGTGAAATCGTAAGCGGTGAGCATTGATATTTTTTCGCCACGCTGTTTCATCTCAATCAGGCGGCGTGTCGTGACTTTGCGGGTGGAATCAATGGTATTGGTAGACATAAGAGAATAGTTTTTTGAGATTCAACGTCTATATTACAGAACCTCAGACTGCATCGGGTGACTTGGTCTCTTTTCTGCGTATTCTGCGTATCTGGCAGGCAAGCATGCATCCGGCAACGACTGTGGCCACAAAGTCGCTTATGGGGTATGTGGCCCAGACTCCGTCAAGACCGAAATGTGGCGGGAGAATGAAGAGGAGGGGGATCATGAATATGATCTGTCGCGTAAGCGATAGAAAGATTGATTTCGCGGCCATCCCGAGTGACTGGAAGAAATTGGTGGCTACGACCTGGAAGCCGACCATCCAGAAGGTCAAGGTGGTTATTTTCAGACAATTGACGGCGCATTTGATCTGTCCGGCATCCTGCATGAACATTTTTGCGATGGCTTCGGGATTGAAGGCTCCGATAAGGCTTCCCGCTGTAGTTATTATCACGGCTGATCCAGCGGCGTACCAGAGTGTGCGGAACAGTCGCCTGAAGCGTCCGGAGCCATAGTTGTAGCCGAGAATAGGTTGCATTCCCTGACAGATGCCTATGACGATGAAGAGGAATATTGTGACGAAGCGGTTGAATACCACAACGGCTGCGATGGCATCGTCGCCACCGTAGCGCAGCAGCGAATTGTTGACAATGGCGTTGATCGAAGCTGCCGCCACATTTATCAGGAATGGCGACATTCCTATGTAAAGGACCGATTTTATCACGGGCCAGTTGAAATGGAATGTCCCCCGGACGAAATGAAGTTCGTTTTTGCTGTTGAAGAAGTGTGACATCACCCAGGTGGCTGTGACAAGCATGGAGATATCGGTGGCGATTGCGGCACCGCGTATTCCCCAATGGAATCCGAAAAGGAAGAGCGGAGCCAATATTATGTTGAGTCCGGCACCTATGAGGTTGGTGTACATGGCCTTCCCGGGGTAGCCGGATGCACGCATCACGTTGTTGTAGGAGAAAGTCAGATTCATGAGCAGCATTCCCGGAAGCACCCATATCAGAAATTCGCGAGCGTATGGGAGGGTCTGGGGCGATGCGCCGAACATTACAAGTATCTTGTCAAGAAATATAGCGAACAATGACATATATGCGACTCCGATTATGACCGTGAGGAGCACCGAGTTGCCGAGGATCAGCTCAGCCCGTGGCTTGTCGTTCTGTCCGAGGACGATCGATACCCGTGTGGCGGCACCGGCTCCTATAAGCATTCCGAGGGCAGTGGCCAGATTCATCACGGGGAATGTTACCGCGATACCTGCCACTACATTGGGGTCATCGATAGCGTGTCCGATTACGACAGAGTCGATGATATTGTAGACAGCCATCACGACAGTCCCGATTACAGCCGGCAAGCTGTATTTGAAAAGCATTCTAGGGATAGATCCTGTGCCCAGTTCCCGGAGTCTGTCGGAGTCTTTTACCATTGTCGTTAGCCTTTGTGAGGTAGAGAAGGTATCCCTTTCTCAGTTATGGAAAATCACTTCTTTCTGGTATCGGGCCATAAGAGTTCGGTCGGCCCAGTCGTCATACCGTTTAACCGGTATGCCGAGTGCTTCCTGGAGAATATAGTCTGTGATAGGAGCACCGGCATGTATAGAACATACAACGCCGCTTCCGAGTCTGGGATTGACTTCCAGCAGAAGATAGCGGTCTCGGTCAAGATCGTGAAGGAACTGTATGGTGACAGGGCCACGCAGTGAGAACGCCTCGATCACGTCGCGGCTCATGCGTTCAAGTGTCGCGTTGCGAACGGTCTCGGTTCTGGTGGCCTCTCCTCCCTGCACTTCGATACGCAATCTCGGCACGGTGACGAGGATTTCTCCCGATACGCTTACATAACAGTCGACGGTGTATTCGTCAAAGTGTGGGATATATTCCTGGATGAGATAGTTTTCAAGATTTTCAAGATGCATGAGTTCATCCATGTTGTGGAAGATGAAGATCCCTCTTGAGGATGACCCTTTCCGGGGCTTCGCGATTGCAGGTACCTCTGCGTTGACGGCCGTGTAGGTGGAGGGGATGGGGAGTCCGGCTTTTCTGAATGCCGCGGCTGCCTCGATCTTGTCGAACATCTTTCTCGATGTCTCGAAGTCTCCCACAGGGATGAATACATCAGGTAGTTTCTCGCGACATCTGGATGCAATCTCGATCGCTCCGTCCACAAACGGAAGTATTATCGACACCTCATTCTCGATGGCTACCCGGACTATATCGTCGATTACGTCCGGGTCGGTCCATTTAAGTCCCACCACTACCTGACTTACTATGGAGATGGGCACCTGTTGTGTCAGTTCATAGCTGACAAGTTCCACATCGCAACCTATACGGGTGCCGCTGTTGCGCAGCTGTTCCGCCACGGAGACACGTCTGGCTCCTCCGAGCATCATCACAACAATCTTTTTCTTGCTCATCGGTTGTAGATGTCTGATTTGTACATTTTCAGATTTTCCGGATCGGTAAACCATCCGATGGTGTGTCTCAGTCCCTCTTCAAGACTTGTTTCCGGTTTCCATCCGGTAAGGGCGCGTAGCTTCGATGCGTCACCGAGAAGACGGCGCACCTCGCTTTTCGAAGGCCGGAGCCGTGCCGGATCTACTGTCCAGCGTATGTCTGCTCCCATCAGTCGCGCGATGGTTTCCATAGTTTCCTTCATGGAAACCTCTGTGCCTGTGGCGATGTTTATCTCTTCGCCTGCAGTGCCATCGGCACGGGCTATGGCGAGAAACCCGCGGCATGTGTCGCGGACATAGTTGAAGTCACGCGTGGGGGAGAGGTCCCCGATTTTAATCTCTTCCGCACCGGATGCGATCTGAGAGATTACAGTAGGTATGATGGCACGGGCCGACTGGCGCGGACCGTAAGTGTTGAAAGGACGCACTATTGTGACCGGAAGTTCGAAAGCGTTGTAGAAACTCTTGGCTATGGCGTCCGCTCCGATTTTTGTGGCGGAATATGGCGACTGGGGCTGTCTGGGATGCTTTTCGTCGATAGGGACATACATCGCTGTGCCGTAGACCTCAGATGTCGAGGTGACAAGTATTTTCTCGATGCCGAGATCGCGTGCTGCCTGAAGCATATTGAGCGTCCCCTTGATATTTGTGTCCACATAGCTGTCTGGTGCGATATAACTGTATGGAATCGCTATCAGAGCCGCCAGATGAAACACTGTGTCGGTGCCCCGCACTATATGGCGGCAGAAGTCCGGATCGCGTACATCGCCGCAGACTACCTCCAGATTCGGATGTCTTGCTTGTTCAAGCCATCCCCAGTTGTTGAAGGAATTGTATTGGGCCAGCGCGCGTACGTGATAACCCTCTTCAAGCAGTAGCTCTGTAAGATGGCTCCCGATGAAACCGTCGGCTCCGGTGACAAGAACGTCTTTCATTGTGTGTATGTAGGTTGAATAAGTGGCTGTTGAGAATTAAACGGGAAGACTACCATTTGTGGAACTTCCATTCCGATTCGACTCCGTCATCAGATGTGAAAAGCAATATCAGTTCCTTTGAGGTGAACCTCACTATCTGCCATCGGGACTGACGGTCGGCTCCCGGAATTAGCTGTGGATATGCCGTATCGGGAAAATCAAGGAAAAGGGTCTGATCCTCAATACGGAAATTTCCGTAACTTTCGCTTACATCATGTCTGTCGGAGACAAGAGAGACACGGATGGTGGATGACTGAAAAGCCCAGTACATTTCCCCCTCCGGCATTCCAGGTTCGGTTCCGGGAGTCACAGCCTCCACCGAGCGGAGTTGCCATTGACCGAAAATTTTTCCGATGTCGCCGTTATTGTGCGTACATCCGATTGTGGTGGCAGTCATGACTGCCGCGATTATGACATACAGGATGTGTAGGGCTTTGGTCATCGTTTGTTTCTGAGTTTGATCAGTCCTTCGTAGGTCAGCCCTACGAGCATTCCGTAGTTGTGGCCTGACAGAGTGCCTGTGTCGAACGCCAGCTGGCCCGATATGGACAAACCTTTGATTTTTGGGAAAGAGTATATGGCCTCTGCCATTGCGGAGGTGGCATTTCTTCGTCCGGGTGCCGGTTCGACGGGTGTTCCAAGAGAACTTCGCCATGCCACGAGAAGCCGATATGACAACCCGTCGACAGGAGTGCCTCCGAGACCTATCTGAAATCCACGTATCCGATTGTCTGTGAACGACAGATATCCGTCACGGTTGTAGATGGGAGATTTCAGGAATGGAGTTCCCATCGACATGCCGTAGTTTGCCCATCCGTTGTAGAAATAATTGTTGTAATAGTTGTCGGCCCCAGTGGCTTCTCCGGGAATTGAAGTGTCCTGATGGTCTCCCGGGGCCCAATGTATGGGCCCGGACTGGTTTGTAAAGTCGATATATTCAAGCATGGCATGGTCTATCCATCCTTTGCGTGAGGACCGGTATTCAAGTCCCCAGACGCCATCCCATCCGTTCTGTTTCCCTATTCCGGATCCATCCTCCCAAGGCCATTGGAAGAATCCCGTGATTTCCGAACCATCGTGAAATCGGTAACGTGCACGAAAATCCCATGAACCGAGGTGATTCCCGTTGTAATACTGTTGGTCGCCTCCTGTTGTTCCGCTGGATCCCCTTTTCTGTACAAAAACATCGATGAAATCACGGAATCGTACAGGTGAACCGGTTTTTTCATATATCGTCCCTTTGGAATATGCCTCATGCCAGCCTCCGAACTGTGCGGCATGCTGCATTCCAACTGTCACTGAAAACGGTTGGTCAGGATTGGTACGGAAGTAGCATCGTTTGTAGTGGAACCATACGCCGGTGGTCAGGAAACCATTATAGTAGTTGTAATGATCCCGCAGCCATCCCGAGTCTGTGAATTTCCCGTAAGCAGCTTCAGCCTGTATCTGGACCCATCCGTGAGTGAAAGGTATGTTCTGGAAATCTATGAATCCTATCCTTACCTGAGGCACCGGACGTGCGTTACGGCTGACTACTATGTCGCCTATTCCAAGGTCAGAATCAAATAATGACCGCTCGTCTGTCTTCATGCCTGCTGACAGAAATACACCTCTGAACTTCACAGCACCCCAGAGCTGCTGAATCCAGATATAGGGTTGGCGGAGATCTCTTATATTCCACGATGACCTGTCGGCATCGAACCGTTCGTAGCCGGTGGCTTTGGTGAACGAGGCGATGGCTTCAGCTCCGAAACCGTATTCAAATCGTCTGGCGGAACTCAACGGACGACCGAATCCGGCTCTTTCGTAAATTCCAGCCGGCTGGGTGAATATTCCCCCGGAGTTGGAGGCGATGAAATAGGGTGAGAATTTTCCTCCTCCAGCATTGACCAGAGTCGAGGCAGTCCATGGAATCTCATATTCAGCCTTGACGCTGATGTATGTCATCGTCAGAATGATGATTGCGATTACTTGTAAAAGTCTATTCATCGGGCTGAATGTGTGCGGGGGATTTATTTATAATGGAAGGATATTATATGGCGTCGTTTCTTCTCCTCGAAGATATCTGAGATCTTCAGGAATATTCCGCTTTCCTCCACTTCGCCGAATTCGTGGTTGATGGCGGTGCCGAACATTCTCATCGTAGGTGAAAGACTCATATAGGCATTGACCAAGGGGGGAATGTTGACTCCGTGGCACCGGATCTCATGGTTCAATATACGGTAGTCTTCCTTGAAACATCCGCCGGAGAAAAGCCTGACGAATTTTTCGGTCTCGGTAGATGGTCTCAACGGTTCCAGAGGCCGGACCAATCCGTCAGGATCCGGGAAATATTTGTGTAGGAAAAAGAGGAGCATGTCGCGGCATTCCGTGCCGTAGTCGGGATACATCGTGACTTTCCCGAACAGATATTTTATCTGGGGATATATTATGGTCAACGCTCCGAGTCCGTCCCACAGATTGTCGAGTGCGTACAAAGCCTTGCGTCCGGCTTTGGTGGACTGATATGGTAGTGAGACGAAAGAGCGTCCGAGTTCGATTGTCTCCGGGAGGAACTCATGGATAAACCGCTCAGAGAATCGGAACATGTGGGAGGTGGCAATCTGCGGTGTGCCTTCGGGCGACATGCGGATGTCTTCGCCGAGGATAAATCGATATCCTCCGATTATTTCCCTGTCTTTCGGGTCCCAGACGATTAATTGGCGACATGGCGGCTCCATGGTATCGAACTCGTCGATGTCACAGCTTTTGCCTGTGCCGCCTCCCGCGTCGCGGAAAGCGATTTCCCGCAAGCGTCCTATTTCCCGCATCGTAGCCGGAGCAGACAGATGGTCGATGACGTATATTTCGTTGTCGAGTTTATTGGTATGGCGTAAAAAACGCTCCGGGGTCAGCTCGGCTTCGATAAGTTTCCGGTCTGTTCTCTCTATGATCTCTTCCATATAGGGGTGGACAATGACGGTCCGGCCCGGTGGACCGGAAGACCGTTATGTTCGGAATAACATGCAAAATTAATAAAAAGTCGGAAATAAGACAACAGCGGAAGAAAAAGCGGACTGCCGCAGATGGAACTGTGGCGGTCGTATGAGGGAAGCGATCAGGCCATGAATCTGACAATGAAAGCGATCAATATCAAGCCAAGAAAGAAAGTGATTCCGGTCCACATCTTTGCCTGTCGGGCATATTCATGAGCCGTTTCGCGGTATTCTTCAGCTTTTTCAGTCTGTTTCTGGGATTCTGCCCAGAACCGGTTTGACATGAAAGAGTAGTATATCGCAACGAAGCCGGTCAGCGGGAAGCAGAGTAGTGTAAGCAGCACTGCCAGCAGGAGAATGTTGCCCGGCGGCCGGGAAGTGTCAGGTTGAATGCCGGATGGTGGTTCGGGAGCTGCTCCTGATTTACCTACCATATAACGGAATCGTAGAGGTATGTCGTTATCGGGATCGGATGGATGGTTGTCGGCGGCGTGTGCCGATGTCTGATTTTCTGTGGTGTCGGTTATTCCGGCGAGATGACGGCGGAAGTATCGGCATATATCCGCCACATCCCGGGCCTTTTCCCAATCAGACATCTCCTTACACCAGACGTAGGTGTCGGGCCGTATGCCTGCTTCCTTGAATTGTGACAGTTCGAAGGGACCGCGTTGGCGGCCGTCGATCATCGCGAAATATCTCACGTGCGACAAAAGATTAGAATGCCGAGAAGAAGCCTGTGATTGCGCCTATGACGGTGGTGACGAGACCGACTCCACCGAATGCCAATGCGATTATTGACATAGTTTTGGCAGAATTGTTGGCCTGTTCGCCGAGCAGGTTGTTGCCTGCGGCGAAAGCGTCATTGGCCTTGTTGGCCTGTACGATACCTATGATGCCGAAAATGGCTCCTACGCATGAGAATATGAAACCTACCACTGTGCCTACGATGGCCCATGGAAGCCAATTGACCCTCTGGGTATATCCTCCGTTGCCCGGCTGGAAGTATGGTGACTGCGTGTAGCCTGTGTCAGGTTGTCCAGAGTTGGAATACGGGCTTTGACCGGGAGCGGGTGGCATGGAGCTGCGCCGGGCATTGATGGCTGCCATCAGTTCAGGCTGAGTGGATGCGGGTGCCCAGTCAGTCATTCCCTGTCTCCATACAGGGGTCTCCGGGGTCAGACCGGTTGCCGCGAGGGCTGTCGGATCGGATGGCCCGACACGCTGCTGTCCGAACATTGCGAAATATGGTTCCGGCAACGGCTGTGCGTATGATCCGAAAGCTGAGTCGCCGGTAGTGAACAGCTGTGACAGCTCTTCAAGCTCTGATGCCTTTGTCCAGTCGGCAAGCCCTTGTCGCCAGACGAGTGAGTCTGGGGAGAGATTCATTGACATCAGGGCTTCCAGACGGAATGGTCCGCGGCGTTCGCCCGATTCGATAATGTAGTATTCTGTTTCCATGTATTTTGTTTTGATTGGATTTTGTGTTGTAAAGCACAAAATTAGCGAATATTTCCTATCTGGCAAAGTACATATTGATGGTAAAACGAAATGTGCAATATTGAGCGAGCGGTCGGCAGTTAGAAGTTGCGATATTTCAGTATGTTATGGTGTGATGCTTCGAAATGGTAAAAAAACGAAAAGTACGTTTACTTGGATTTTCGGGGCTGTTGGTTTGTGAACTACACCTCAAAATCTTAAACTTTAACAGAGTTTAACTATATTCAATGGCTAAGGTAACTATTCAGCCAAATACAAAGGGCACGAAGATCTAGCTCATCAGTTTAGACG
>CANEHE010000033.1 GCA_947427285.1 uncultured Porphyromonadaceae bacterium | reverse complement strand
GCCTCGGCACATGCCCCAAGTGCGAAGCCGAGGTACGCTACTTGGAGCAGCAGCTTCGTTCGCATCAGCGCATGGGTAAAGCCGTAGCCCTCGCCGGAATCTCAGCCGGTGCTATTGCGATGTTTAGTCCTTTGTCTTTGCAAGCTCAAACACAATACGATACGCAATTATCTACGGGTAGTATCTCAGTTCAATCACAGATTGGTGCGACGTTAATAAAGGGGCGTGTTACGGGAATTTGGACAAAGCCGGGCGACTCTAAACAAGAAACCGAAATTTTGATAGGCACCATCATTCAAAATCTTAATACTAAGAAATCAATCAGCACTGACATTGATGGGAATTTTCAAATCGAAGCATGTTTAGGTGATTCGATAAAATTCTCATATATTGGCTACAAACCACTTACGGTTTCTGTGAGTAATCTTGAAAATCCGATGAATGTTACGTTGGAACAGGCGGATTATTTTATAGGTGAAATAGAAGGCATCGTGGCCCGTGAACCTGCCAAGCCCAGGGGGATGCTTGATTTATATTTTGTCGATGAAAAAGGCAACAAAATTAGCCCCTCTGAAGTAGATGTTTATAAGGTATTCATTGATGAAAATGGTGATGAAGATTATGAATCTTTATCGTCAGATCATTTATATGATAATGACACTGCAATTAGAATCGAGTGGGTTTATGATTGGGAACTTCAAGACAAGGATGGCAAACCTTTGAAAGAAGCCACACTCCGCATCGAGGCCGAGGGCTACGACGACCCTGTTATAATCAAGGTCAAGTATCCTAAGCGCAATGCTAAGAAAACCATAAGGTTCAAACACAAAAAGAAATAACCATAGTAAAAATATGAGAATACTTTTATCTGCAATATACTTTCTGATAACTTGCTTCACGGTAGGAGCAATAGAGATTACGATACTTCCTCAATACGTGGTAGGGGATACAATCAAGTATCGGACAACGGCGTTAGTGACAATGTATCATAAAAATGATTCGTTGGTTTCAACAACAGAATTGTTGCCGGAACTTATTGTTGAAGAAAAGAAAGATAAAGGATTTATAGTAAAAACAATCAACAAACTGGAATCATTCCAATTAGAATGCTCTGATCCCAAGTCTAAAAAAGAGTTGATGCTTCTTGACAAAACGGAATATTTGAATGATTTTGTGGCATCCATAATGTTGAGAATCCGATTGGGAGAGGACTGTCGTCCAGATTCAATTCTTAATATTGACGAGGTTAAAGATTCCATACTGAAAGCCTATATCAAGATGTTTGCAAAAGTTCAAGGCATAGATATTGAGAATAGTGCGGAATGGAAAATGGATACAAAGCCGCTTCTTACAGCTACGGTAAATATGATGTACACGCCAAAACATCTGATTGAAGAACAGTTTGGAAATCTCCCGTACTTTAATTTTATCGGCATCCCTTTGAAATCGGGGATAATCCCAGTTTCTATGGTTTTGACTGATGAACTTCAAGAAATGTGTCCTGGACTGACAGAGTTGAATATGGAGATAAATCATACGGAGGATGATCTGGAACATGGTGTGGGACCGGAAGATGGCATGTACACGATACGTATACATGGAAAGAAGGATACAAGCGAAGTCGAGAGCCTTCTATTGTATGCTGCCGGGATATTAAATCATGGTATATTGTCCGTTAAAACGAAATCGGAAAACGGAATACTGTCAAGTAGTTTTATAATTGACATACTAAAGTGATATCCTTATCATGTCAGAATCTCTCCGATATAAATATCGCTTAAATTCTTACTTTGTTTTTCATCCTCTCGTTGAGAGGATGAGTGGAAATAATGACCGCCGGAGGAATCTCTCCTACGGCGGCCTGTCTGACTTTCAACTCTCAGAATCGTCTAAAATAATTTCTTGCATGAAAGAGGGAGCTGTATGTCGAAACCATTATGTCGCTCCCTTCGAATATAAGACGTCAGGCTCCGGAAGATGTTACATATAATTCAGAAAAATTTAGTAATTTTGCATTCTGGTTTTCATGAGAAATCCCAACAATGAAGAATATACGTAATTTCTGCATCATAGCCCATATTGATCACGGCAAGTCGACGCTTGCCGACCGTCTGCTTGAATATACGGATACTGTCACAGGCAAGGATATGGAGGCGCAGGTACTCGATGACATGGATCTCGAGCGAGAGCGAGGCATTACTATCAAGAGCCATGCCATACAGATGGCTTTCAGGCGCGGAGACGGAGACTATACCCTGAATCTTATTGACACCCCGGGGCACGTGGATTTCTCGTACGAAGTGTCGCGATCCATCGCGGCTTGTGAAGGGGCGTTGCTGATAGTTGACGCTTCCCAGGGAATACAGGCGCAGACCATCTCAAATCTATATATGGCCATAGAGAATGATCTGGAGATCATACCTGTCATCAACAAATGTGACCTTGACAGTGCAAAACCTGACGAGGTGGAGGATCAGATTGTAGATCTTCTTGGTTGTGACCGGTCAGAGATAATACGCGCTTCCGGCAAGACCGGCATGGGAGTGGAGGATGTGTTGAATGCCATTGTTGACAGGGTTCCAGCCCCTAAGGGAGATCCAGAGGCTCCCCTTCAGGCGTTGATTTTCGACTCAGTATTCAATCCTTTCCGTGGCATAATCGCTTATTTCAAGATTGTAAACGGCACGTTAAGGACAGGAGACTTTGTGAAGTTTGTCAGCACCGGGAAGGAATATCATGCCGATGAAATCGGTGTCCTGAAGCTACAGATGTCGCCAAGAAAAGAACTTTCGGCCGGTAATGTAGGTTATATTATTTCCGGTATCAAGTCGTCGAAGGAGGTTAAGGTGGGCGACACCATCACTCATGTCAGCCGTCCGTGTGAAAAGGCCATCGATGGTTTTGAGGAGGTGAAGCCTATGGTGTTTGCCGGTGTATATCCGATTGAGACGGAAGATTTTGAGAATTTACGCGCATCGCTTGAGAAACTCCAGCTTAATGATGCCTCTCTGACGTTCCAGCCAGAATCGTCGGCTGCTCTTGGATTCGGGTTCCGTTGTGGTTTTCTGGGACTTCTCCACATGGAGATAATACAGGAACGTCTCGGCCGCGAGTTTGATATGGATGTCATAACGACAGTCCCCAATGTATCGTATAAGGTCTTTGACAAGAAAGGAAATGAAACGGAGGTGCATAATCCTTCGGGGCTTCCGGAACCGACTCTGATAGATCATATCGAGGAGCCGTATATACGTTCGACTATCATCACTCAGGCAGACTACATAGGTCCCATAATGACGCTTTGTCTTGGCAAGCGCGGAGAGTTGGTGAAGCAGGAGTATATTTCCGGAAACCGCATGGAGATAACTTTCGACATGCCTCTCGGCGAGATAGTGATTGATTTCTATGATAAATTGAAGAGCATATCGAAAGGTTACGCTTCATTTGACTATCATCTCCACGATTTCCGACCATCAAATCTTGTGAAACTGGATATTCTTCTGAACGGTGAGAGTGTTGACGCTCTGTCTACTCTGACGCATGCCGACAATGCCGTGCGTTTCGGGCGGCGTATGTGCGAGAAACTTAAGGAGCTTATACCGCGCCAGCAGTTCGACATAGCCATACAGGCTGCGATAGGGGCTAAAATCATAGCCCGCGAGACAATCAAGGCTGTCCGCAAAGATGTTACTGCAAAGTGTTATGGAGGTGACATCTCGCGTAAACGCAAACTTCTGGAAAAACAGAAAGCCGGTAAGAAGCGCATGAAGCAGATCGGTTCTGTGGAAGTGCCGCAGAAGGCTTTCCTTGCGGTGCTTAAACTTGACTGATTTCGCAATGATTGTATATTAAACGGGAACCACGGTCGTACAATGAAACTTATACCTTAAATTTAATAATATGTCAACCGTATTCTTTACATTCAAGAAAATCTTCAAGGATTATGCCAATGGCGGCAACATGCTGATGCTTGCCACTGTGTTGGCTCTTCTCGTGGTGAATCTGCCGTTCTCCACTGATTTTTACAATTCACTCTGGACACATGAGATCGCTCTCCAGATAGGCAGTTTCAATCTTTTCAGTCATCATGGAGAGCCGATGAGTATTATGGCTTTCATCAATGATGCGCTCATGGCGGTATTCTTTTTTTCCGTGGGCCTTGAAATCAAGAGAGAGGTGCTTGTCGGCGAGCTTCATTCGGTGAGGAAAGCTCTGCTTCCCATAATAGGAGCCTGTGGCGGCATGATTGTGCCTGTGGCGATATTCTATATGCTTGCCAAGGGAACCGGTTATGTCAACGGATGTGCCATTCCCATGGCTACCGATATCGCTTTCTCGCTGGGAGTGTTGGCCATGCTTGGCAATCGTGTGCCAATAGGTTTGAAAGTATTCCTGACCACATTGGCCGTAGTAGATGACATAGGTGGGATTCTGGTGATAGCGATTTTCTATTCTTCGCATATCGATTATTGGATGCTCCTTTCTGCTGCGGGGATATTGTTGGTGCTTGCTCTTGGCGGAGCATGGCTGAAGATTCAGTCCAAAATGTTTTATCTGCTTCTCGGAGCGGTTGTATGGTTCCTGTTTCTCAACGCTGGAATCCACCCCACCATCGCCGGAGTGCTGATAGCATTCACTATCCCTGCAAAACCAGTGTTCGCACCCAAAAAGTATATTCAGGCTATAAGAACAAACATAGGATATTTTGCGGAGGAGAAAGACGAGACCCTCAATTCGCGTACTATACTTTCCGACGAGCAACTTGATCATCTGAAAGAGATAGAGTCGGCGTCGGATAAGGTGATCTCCCCTTTGCAGGATATGGAAGACTCCCTCCATCCGGTGGTCAATTACCTTATTGTCCCGCTCTTCGCTTTTGCCAACGCCGGCATATATCTTGGCGACATGAATGTCGAAATGGCATTTTCCGGTGTCAGCCTCGCCACGATGTGTGGTCTGGTGGGTGGAAAATTTATCGGAATCTTTATTTTCGCTTTTTTAGCGATAAAATTGGGACTCGCCCCTATGCCCAAAGGTGGCAACTGGGCACGGATGGCATCCATAGCCATGTTGGGTGGTATTGGTTTCACCGTGTCTCTCTTTATCGCGAACCTTTCGTTTGGAACCGGAGACCCATATTATTCAGTGATTCTCAACGAGTCTAAGCTGGGTATTCTGTTAGGCTCTCTTGTCGCAGGTGTGCTTGGCTGGCTTATGCTTCACTTCACGCTTCCGAAAACTCCGCAGCTTCAGGAGTGACACTCCGTGTTTGCAGATGACGATAAAATTTATTAACTTCGCATACTTTAGAGAATAATAGAATTTCATAAAAGGTAAATGAAAAACCTTCTGATAGCTGACGCGGGTTCGACAAAGGTGAAATGGACTCTTTTGTCACCCTCTGGCGTTGAGACCACATTTGTGACAGATGGTCTTAATGCATTGCTGGCTGAGCATGATGAAGTTGAGCGTAAACTCTCGGAAGTGCGTTCTCGGTTAGGTGCTCATGAGGTAGGTGAGGTGTGGTATTATGGGTCCGGATGTGCCATTCCGCGTGTATGCCGTAAGATGGGGGAGGCTCTGTGCAACGCATTTGGTACAACTCACGTCAATGTGGACAGTGATCTCCTCGGGGCCGCCCGGGCTTTGTTTGGCCATAAGCGCGGAATTGTCTGCATATTGGGGACAGGATCAAACTCATGTCTTTATGACGGAGAGGGAATAGAGCGCAATGTGCCGTCGCTCGGATATGTGCTTGGCGACGAAGGCAGTGGTGCTGCTTTGGGTAAGCGGCTTGTGGCAGAGGCCTTCAAAGGTCAGCTGCCTGCAAATGTACGTGAGAAGTTTCTGGATATGTATCAGCTTACCTTGACAGAAATCCTTGACAAGGTGTACCGGTCCACATCTCCAAATAAATTTCTGGCGTCTTTGGTTCCTTTTCTGCGTGACAATCTCTGGAATCCTTATGTATATTCTCTTGTGCTTGAAGAGCTGATTTCGTTTGTCAAGAAGAATGTGGCCATGTACGAAGGTGCACATTTTCTGCCCGTCAGTTTCACTGGATCCATTGCAGCCCAGTTTGAGAAGATACTTCGGGAGGCGACAGCTTCGCAAGGATACACTGTAAGTGAAATACAGGCCGATCCGATGGCCGGCCTGATAAGATATCATTCCCATGAGCTGGCGGGGTAGTTATATAGGTTTTATGATGGCTGCGGCGTTGGTGTCTGGATGCCAGATACAGGTATTCGGGCAGAATGAATACTGGCATCAGCGTGTCAGCCTCTTTGAACTCCTGCCGATAGGAGAGGAAGATATAGTGTTTCTCGGTAATTCGATCACGGATGGAGGTGAGTTCGCTGAACTTTTCGACGATAACCGGATCAAGAATCGTGGAATATCCTCGGATGTTGTCGGTGGGGTCGCTAAACGTCTCGGACAGGTGGTATCGGGACATCCTAAGAAGATATTTCTTCTTGTCGGCATCAACGATGTGAGTCATAATCTCTCAGCCGGAGAAATAGCCGCAGACTATGAACGCTTTGTGGAGCGTATCCGAAGGGAATCCCCTTCCACGCGGCTCTATATACAGTCTGTAATGCCTATCAATAATGATTTCGGACGATACCGAAATCTGAAAGGTAAGGAAAAAGTAATTCCGGAGCTTAATACACTTCTGACCGGAATCGCCGATCGGTATGATGCCGTCTATATAGATCTTTGGCCGATTCTTGCGGAGCCTGAAACCGGAAAACTCCGCAGAGAATTTACCAATGATGGGCTTCATCTCATGGGAAAGGGTTATCGTGCCTGGACTCAGGCCATAGAGAAATACGTTAAAGACTGAGTGACAGAAACAAATCCATCATGAAAATTAAACCGTCATATATAGTAGCCGCATTGCTTGCTGTCGGGAATGTCTTGTCTGTTTATGCGCAGGACCAGACTGATGCCGTGTCGGAACCATTGACAGTACAGGCATTGTTTGAATATCCCTCTGCTCCTGAAAATCTGGATGGTCTGGCTGCCAAGTCCGACTGGCTTGTGGAGCATTTTTGGGACAGCTTCAATCCTGGCAAGATCAAAAGTGTGGATCAGGCGGCTCTGAATCATGCTTTTTCTGTATACGTCGTCCCAATGCAATGGGCTGACAAGGATCGGTCAGTGGCTTCTGTTGATCGTCTCATCAGTAGTCTGCAGAAGAAACCGGCATTATTGCTCCAATTCACCAAGGCTGCTGAGGAAAATCTCTATGGCCCCCGGGCAATGATGTATATTGATGAGATTTATGTGAGATTCCTTGAGGCAGTGGTGAAGAACAAGAAACTTAAGGATATTCATAAAAGCCGTTATAAGTTTCAGCTTCGTCAGCTGAAGGGTTCGCTTGAAGGGGAGACAGCTCCGGATTTCACGTTCACAAAGGCTGACGGCACACAAGGGTTCTATACTCCGACCGGCAATTACACCATCATAGAATTTGGAGATCCGACATGTTACGACTGTTCGATGGCTAAGTTGAAACTTGACACGGATTATGGAATCTCCGAATTGATTAAAAACGGTAAAGTCAATATTTGTTTTATAATTCCTGACATATACGACGGCTGGCAGGAACAGGTGAAGGACTATCCGGAAAAGTGGGTTGTAGGGGCGTCTGATACGGTTGATGAGATCTATGATGTGCGTCTTACTCCGACATTCTATATCATTGGTCCTGACCGAAAGATAAAGTTCAAGAATCTTCCTGTAGAGGAAGTCATAGCCAAGATAAAGGAACTGAATGGAAACGGCTGAACTATCATGGGGAGTATTGTAAAATTTATCAAACAGTTTTATTTCCGTACGACCGGATACAGTTACACCAATCTTGGCAGATTGTTTCTACGGCTGTTTGTAGGAGTGATGCTTCTACAGTTTGGTGTGCGTCAGATCTTGAATTTCGATTTGATGGCACCTGGTTTTCCGTCGGCACTGGGAATGGACTCTAATACATCGTTTGTGGTAATGACAGTCATTGAGACGGTCTGTTCGCTTTTCATAATGGCCGGTTTTCTGACACGCGTCATGATTGTTCCCCCTTTCATTGCCATGTGTATCGCGGAATACTATGTGTTGCATGATTTTGTGAGTCAGGCACCTTATATGTTGTCGTGGACACAACAAGGTTATCTGCCAGTCATGTTTCTCGGGATATATTTCTTCCTTCTTCTCGTAGGTCCAGGCAAGATCTCCGTCGATTATTTCCTCTCGCTCCACATCATCCATACCGACAATAAGAGTGAGTCGGAACTGGAGGAAGTGTGATTATGATTGAAGTGAAAAATTGAAGACAGACGTTAATTTCAAATTATAAATTTAAAATTGAAGATAGCTGTATTGGTTTCCGGAGGAGTTGACAGTGCTGTCGTTGTGCACCGTCTTGTGGAGGAGGGATGTCATGATCTGCATCTCTTCTATATCCGTATCGGAATGGACAATGGCGAAGGGGATTGCTCTGCTGAAGAGGATATAGAGATGTGTAATCTTATTGCGCGTCGCTATGGACTTCCTCTGGAAGTGGTGTCTCTGCATGAAGAATATTGGGATCATGTGATGGCTTATGCGTTGCATACTGTCAAGGAAGGACTTACGCCACATCCGGATATGATGTGCAACAAAATGATCAAGTTCGGATATTTCGAACAACGCTGGGGTAATCAGTTCGATCGCACCGCTACAGGTCATTATGCCTCTGTGGCGGAGGTCAATGGTCGCAGGTATCTCGCGACAGCGGCCGACCCGGTGAAAGACCAGACAGATTTTCTCGCTTCCATCTCTTACGGGCAATTGAGCCATCTGATGTTTCCCCTCGGTAATCTGCCCAAAAACGAGGTGAGGCGTATTGCTTCCGAGGTATCGTTGCCCAATGCGACCCGTAAGGATTCGCAGGGTATATGTTTTTTGGGTAAGATAAACTATAATGATTTCATCCGTCGTCATCTCGGAGAGCGGCCGGGACCTGTGATAGAGATAGAGACAGGCCGGAAGATAGGCGAGCATAAAGGTTACTGGTTTCATACTATAGGCCAGCGAAAGGGTCTCGGCCTTTCGGGAGGACCCTGGTATGTGGTTGGAAAAAATGTGCGCGACAATGTGATATATGTTTCCAACGGCTATGGCACATCCAGACAATATGGCCGGGAACTTCCTCTTGCCGAGATGCATTGGATCACGTCTGATCCTTTTATGGAGGAGGACGGTATTCTGACGTCTGTCAGGTCTGACGGTTCGCGTATGGTCGCGTTCAAGAACCGTCATTCCCCCGAATTTTTGACCGGATGGCTGCACCGCATGGGAGAGAGGGAATACAGACTGGTCTCTGATTCCGATGTGCAGGGAATCGCTCCGGGCCAATATGGTATTGTCTACACCCCGGACAGACGGTTGTGTCTCGGTTCCGGGATGATTGTGAAGTGAATAAACTCAACATATCAGCAATGGGAAAACGATATGAACTAAAGGTGGTGGGTATCACCTACAACCAGATAGAGACAGGAGTATATGCACTGGTGCTTCAGGCTGAAGACACCAACCGACGCATACCGATCATTATCGGTCAGCCGGAAGCGCAGGCCATAGAGGCACGTCTTCAGGGAATCTCGGTTCCCCGCCCTCTCACACACGATATGATGATCTCCACACTGCGTGCTTTCGGCATAGAGTTGGTGGAAGTGGAGATTCATAGGCTCCCTACCGGAGTGTTTGCTGCGGATCTTCTATTTTCTGACGGTAGTCGGGAACGCCGGGTGGATTCCCGCTCATCCGATGCTGTCGCGTTGGCTATCCGTGCTGGTGCGCCTGTGTTCACATCTCAGGAAGTACTCGACGAGGCAGGTTTCGATATAGAAGGTGATGAAGGGAGACGACCGAAAGGACCTCGGAGCGGGGAGCAGAAAACGGTAACACCTATAGAGGATGTATCCGAGGATGAACTACGCCGGATGATGCAGCGTGCCATTGATAACGAGGATTACGAGACAGCGGCGGAAATAAAAAGGGAATTGGAACGGAGAGAACAGTCGGAAGTGTAAAATTCTGTTAATTCTGTCGTTTTGTCCGAAAAAATACGTCAATGTTAATTTTTATTTTGTAATTTCGCATCGTGTGAGTCAAGGTTATACCGGTAGCCTTTATGGTAACGGTTTCCCGTATTGTTTCATAAATCTCACCAAAACGCGAATTAAATAATAAAAATATGAGAAACCGCAAACAGAGAGTTGAACTTATTGTCGATCTGATCCGGACTCAGTGCATATCAAGTCAGGATGAGCTTGCCGAACTGCTTGCCCAGAACGGTTATAAGGTGACTCAGGCCACATTGTCGCGTGACCTGAAATTGCTCAAGACTACGAAAGTGCCTACGGACGGAGGCAAATATATGTATATTCTTCCGGATAGCAACAGTTTGAAAGACAAATTGCTTTCATCCGGACAGATGGCCATGAACGCCAATTATCAGAGCGGATTCGTGTCGCTTGAGATCTCGGGCAACATGGCAGTGATCAAGACCAGAAACGGATATGCAGCCGGTCTGGCATACGATATTGATATCTGTAACCCTCCTGAGATTTTAGGGACCATAGCGGGGTCGGATACTATTTTCGCGGTTCTGCGCCCAGGAATTTCTGAGCCGGAAGCCCGTACGGTCCTTGGACGTCTTCTCCCTCTGGAACAGAAAATACCTCAGTTCTAAGGAAATTTATTGAATTCATGCCTCCTGATCTGAGTCCGTCATACTTAGAAATCATATCGCGGCAGTCGCTCGTCTCTGATACAGAGGCGACCGATTGCCTCTTGTTTACTTAAAGGGAAAACAGTCATGATAAAAGCAGGTATCGCCGGGGCCGATTCGCCGGAAGCCGGCGAACTGATAAGAATATTGGTAAGTCATCCGGAAGTGGAGATTGTTTCGCTTCTGGCTCCAGATCAGGTGGGTCACGAGGCCGTATCTGTACATCACGGGCTGATAGGAGATTCTCTTCCGCGGTTCACAGATCGTTTCGACGCGTCTGCTGTCGATGTGCTGTTTGTATGTTCGGCACGGTCGTTCCCGATTGTCGATACTCCGGGTGTGGTCGATTCCTCTTCCCTCCGTGTGGTGGATATGACTGGAATGAGCCGTGGACGCATGGATTATGTATGTGGGATTTCGGAGTTGTTTCGCAAACCGATGGTGCGGGGAGCCATGAAAGTATATATCCCGTCATCTCCGGCTGTGATAGGTATGGTGAGTCTGTTCCCACTGGCATCGCACCTTGTGCTCAATGAGTCACTGACGATCGGGGTATCTCTTCCACAGAAACCGGATGCCTCACGTGTCATTGAGGAACTGAACCAGTCGATATGTGGAGTGCAGCAGAGTTTCTCCGGTGTGTCCAAAATACGGTTCGGACAATCGCCGGGAGGACGGGGCATACGTTTTGAGGCTGACATCGAAACTCCGATTGACCTTCATGATATAGTAAGTTTCTATGAAGGGATCTATGATGACCATAACTTCACTTACATATCATCCCGCAGACTCGACACCAAAGAGGCTGAAGGCACAGACAAATGTCTGATAACCCTTTCAAAACCCCGTCCGGGCTTTTTGCATGTAGATACAGTGGCAGACTCGTATCTGAGGGGAGGTGCGGGAGATGCCGTGCATGCCATGAACCTGTTGTTCGGTCTTTATGAACGCACCGGACTGGTTCTTAAAGCCTCTAACTTTTGAATTTATAATGTGAACCAGCATTCGAAATAAGGTTAACCAGAATATGTCGGTCAATAAAGTTATTCTTCTTGGATATGTCGGTGCGGATCCGGAGATTACATTTCCGGAAAAGGATCTGGTGGTAGCCCGGTTTACTCTGGCTACTAACGAACGTTACGGTGCTTCGCAGACCGAGGTGACGGAATGGCATAATATTGTTGTCACAGGGCATAACGCCAGAATCGCCGAGCGATATATACGTAAGGGGACACGGTTGTATGTAGAGGGAAAACTACGCACCCGTGAATATACAGACCGCTTCAAGATTGCAAGGAAACGTACGGAGATCGTAGTTTCTTTTTTTGAGATTGTCGGCCGTGCGCAGCAGTGATATTCTCAGATTCTCCTCATATAAATTTCTAAAATCACGAATATTGAAAAATGAGAAAATGGAGAATAGAAGATTCCGCGGAACTTTATAATGTGTCCGGCTGGGGTCTGAAATATTTTTCAATCAATGAGCGCGGACATGTGCAGGTGACACCCCGGGAGGGTTGCACTCCGATTGATATCCGCGATATTATGGACGAATTGAAACTGCGGGATGTATCTGCGCCGCTGCTTCTTCGTTTCCCGGATATTCTCGACGATCGTATCAGAAAGATTTCCGGTTGCTTCCGTCGGGCTGCCGAGGAATATGACTACAAGGGCGAGAATTTTGTGGTTTATCCGATCAAGGTGAACCAGATGCGTCAGGTGGTGGAGGAGATTGTAAGTCATGGCAATAAATATAATATCGGACTTGAAGCCGGTTCAAAGCCTGAGTTGCATGCTGTGCTTGCAGTCAACACTCATGAAAATTCCATAATAGTCTGCAACGGATATAAAGACGAAGACTATGTGGAGTTGGCTCTGCTTGCCCAGAAAATGGGACGCAGAATATTCATTGTAGTGGAGAAACTCAATGAGCTGAAGCTGATAGCCAAGGTGAGCAAGAGATTGAATCTGCGACCGAATATAGGAATACGTATCAAACTCACATCTTCCGGAAGCGGTAAATGGGAAGAGTCGGGAGGAGATGTAAGCAAATTCGGACTCAACAGTTCCGAACTTCTCGATGCTCTCGACTATCTCGACCGCAACAGAATGGGTGACTGTCTGAAGTTCATACATTTTCATATAGGAAGCCAGATTACAAAAATCAGACGTATCAAGAATGCCCTTCGCGAAGCGATGCAATTCTATGTGCAGTTGTCGCGTATGGGTTATGCGATAGAGTTTGTTGACATCGGAGGTGGACTTGGCGTGGACTATGACGGAACGCGGTCATCGATGGGGGAAAATTCGATGAACTATTCCATTCAGGAATATGTCAACGACTCAGTGTCGGCTCTGGTGGATGTATGTGAGAAAAATAATCTGCCACAACCCAATATCATAACTGAAAGCGGCCGTTCGCTTACGGCCCATCATTCGGTGCTTGTAATTGATGTGCTTGAGACTACACAGCTACCGCAATGGAACGATAATGATGTGGTGGCCGACGACGCGCATGAACTTGCACGTGAACTTTACAATATCTGGGACAAGATAAATCCTTCGCGGGTCTTTGAAGATTGGCACGACGCTCTTCAGATTCGCGAGGAGGCTCTGGAACTATTCTCTTTGGGCCTTCTTGATCTGACCACAAGGGCACAGATAGAAAAACTTTTCTGGAGTGTGGCCCGCGACGTCAACGACATGACGCGCTCCATGAAGCATCCACCCGAGGAACTTCGGAAGGTGGCACGCATGCTTCCGGAGAAATATTTCTGTAATTTCTCCCTGTTCCAGTCACTTCCGGACACCTGGGCGATTGACCAGATGTTTCCTATAATGCCGATAGCACGTCTCGATGAGAAGCCTACACGCAACTGCACGATTCAGGATGTCACCTGCGACAGCGATGGTAAGATATCGCATTTCGTATCGCCTCAGGGAGCATCCCATTCCCTTCCGGTACACACTGTGAAGCAGGGGGAGCATTATTACATCGGAGTTTTTCTTGTCGGGGCATATCAGGAAATACTCGGCGACCTTCACAATCTTTTCGGCGATACGGCAGCTGTGCATGTTTCACTCACCAAAGATGGTTATGAGATAGAACAGATTGTGGATGGCGAGCCAGTGGCCGATGTGCTGGAGTATGTGGAGTATAGTCCTAAGAAACTTGTACGTAATCTTGAGGCCTGGGTGTCTGCATCCATGAAACGGGGTGCGATCACTCCCGAAGAGGGACGACAGTTCCTTAACAATTATCGTTCGGGACTGTACGGGATCACATATCTTGAACGTGATTGATGCGCTTTTTCCTTAAACTATCTTATCGTGGAGCACCGTTCTGCGGATGGCAGAGACAGCCGAATGCTCCAAGTGTGCAGCAGACTGTGGAGGAAGCTCTGCATACCGTGTTGCGTTCGCCAGTGCCTGTCACCGGGGCCGGGCGTACCGATACGGGTGTGAACGCGAGATGTATGTATGCTCATTTCGACATTCCGGAAACGTGCGGGGGGATATCGGATATCAAAAGACTGATCCCAGGATTGAACAGACTTTGCGGGCGGGATATAGTGATTCATGATATAATCCCTGTAGCAGAGGATGCGCATGCCCGCTTTGATGCCGTGCGGCGTACTTACAAGTATTTTGTCACCACAGGAAAGTCAGCTTTTCTACATCCGTTGTCGTGGCATTCTCCGTCCACGCTTGATATTGATGCGATGAATGAGGCGTCGGCTACTCTTCTTTCCGATTCCGATTTCACCTCTTTCGCGAAGCTTCATTCCGATGCCAAGACCAATATATGCGATGTGTCCGAGGCCTTGTGGGAGAGGTCGGTATGTAATCTTACCGGAGAAGAGATGTTGGTGTTTACAATTTCGGCCGACAGATTTCTCCGCAACATGGTCCGTGCAGTCGTGGGCACACTTGTCGATGTGGGCCGGGGGAAAATGTCGCTGAGAGGATTCCGTGAGGTTGTGGAAGCCCATGACAGATGTGTGGCAGGAACTTCAATGCCACCGCAGGCGTTGACTCTTTGGGATGTACGTTATCCCTACAGGATTTATCCATTCTCCATTCAAAATTAATAGGTAGTTATAATGGACCCGATTGAAAAAATAAAGACTCTGAGGGAGGAACTCAACCGTCATAATCATAACTATTATGTGCTTAATGCTCCGGAAATCTCCGATAAGGATTTCGATATGCTTCTGAAAGAATTGGAGGCATTGGAAAAAGAGCATCCAGAGGCTTTCGACCCTTTGTCACCCACCCAACGTGTGGGATCAGATCTTACAAAAGGTTTTGATCATGTGGTCCATGCCCATCCGATGATGTCTCTTTCCAATACCTATTCACCTGAAGAGGTGGATGATTGGTTCGGTCGGGTGGCGAAAAGTCTTGGTGGCGAGAAATTCGATGTGGTAGGAGAGATGAAATTTGACGGGACATCGATTTCACTTATCTATGGGCGTGGACGTCTTGTGCGGGCAGTCACACGTGGAGACGGCACACAGGGTGATGATGTCACGGCAAACGTAAAGACTATACGCAGTATTCCGCTTCAACTTCTGCCTGGTGACTGGCCGGATGAGTTTGAGATACGGGGAGAGATTCTTATGCCTTGGAAAGTTTTTGAGAAGCTCAATGCGGAACGGGCTTATAATGAAGAGCCCTTGTTTGCAAATCCGCGTAATGCTGCATCCGGTACGCTCAAGACTCAGGATCCGCGTGAGGTGTCGAGACGTAGGCTTGACGCCAGGTTTTATTCCTTGATTTCCGACAGGTTGCCGGCAGACAATCATTTGGATTGTATGGAGGCGGCCCGGAGGTGGGGATTCAAGGTGTCAAAGTCAATGACTCTTTTGCATTCGAAAGAGGAAGTGGATGCATTTATAGATTATTGGGATGAGGAAAGACGGAAACTTCCTGTCGCTACCGACGGACTGGTTTTCAAGGTCAATTCTTTGCGCCAGCAGCTCAATCTCGGTTTCACGGCCAAATCTCCACGGTGGGCAGTGGCTTTCAAATTTCATCCTGAACGTGCCTGCACACCTCTGAGATACGTGTCGTTTGAGACGGGACGGATGGGAATAGTCACTCCAGTAGCCAATCTGGAACCGGTGCTTCTTTCCGGCACAACTGTTAAGCGGGCGTCTCTCCACAATGATGATATAATCCGTGAACTGGATATTCATCAGGATGACTGGCTATATGTGGAGAAAGGAGGGGAGATTATTCCGAAAATAGTTGGAGTTGATGTTTCCCGGCGTAGGACGGAAGCGGCCCCCATAAAATTTGTGACAGAGTGCCCGGAGTGTGGGACTCCTTTGGTACGAGTGGAGGGAGAGGCTGCCTGGAGATGTCCCAACGTATATGGTTGCCGCCCTCAGATAACCGGCAGGATAGAACATTTTTGTGCCCGGCGTATGATGGATATCGACGGAATAGGAGAGGAGACCGCAGAACTTCTTTTCGCTTGCGGACTTGTGGAAAGAATTGCCGACATCTATGATCTGACTGAAGAGAAACTTTCCTCCCTTGATCGTGTGGGAGAGAAAACGGCCAAGAGAATCATGGATGGGATAGAGACTTCCCGGAAAGTGCCCTTTGAGCGGGTGGTCTATGCTCTTTCCATATCCAATGTGGGAGAGACTACAGCAAAAAGACTGGCGCGTGGAGTGGGAAGCATGGAGCGCATGCGGCAAATGAGCGTAGAGGAACTGACAGCTGTGCCGGATATAGGGCCCGTGATAGCACGTTGCATATATGATTATCTCCGCGATCCTATATGCGCGGACAATATAGAGCGTCTGGAGGCTGCCGGTGTGCAGATGAAGATTGAGGATGACACACTCATGTCCGGAAATGCATTGCTGGAAGGAAAGACAATAGTGATTTCAGGCACCTTCTCCCGACATTCAAGAGAGGAATACAAAGAGATAATCGAGAAAGAAGGCGGAAAAAACTCGGGAAGTATATCCAGAAAGACAAGTTTTGTGCTTGCCGGTGAAAACATGGGACCTGCCAAGTATGAGAAGTGTCAGTCACTTGGAGTGCCTTTGATGTCGGAAAATGAGTTTCTTGCGCTTATAGGAGAGGAATAAACTATTGTTTTTTTCGCTCAAGCAGCTGTGTGGCCATATCGGGATCAGCTCCGTTGGCCATTGCGGTCTTACGATCGATTTCTGCGTCGGTTGGTCGATAGTTGAGCTGATGAAGTCTGGCGCGTAGAAGATACAGGTTTCCGTAACGCGGATATTCTTTGATGGCTGTGCGCAGAGTCTCTGCGGCCTCGGGAAGAAGCGCAGTGTCCATTTCTGCAGATGCCTTGAGAAAGTATCTTTCCGGAGAAGGTGCCAGCGTGATGGCTTGTTCTATATGTGTTATCGCTTTCTGTAGGCTTCCTTCGGCTATGTCGCATCGGGCAAGACCCTCAAAAGCCAGAGGATCCTTTGGATCGATTGTCGAGAGACGTGTCAGGTCGTGTCGGGCACCTGATACATCGCCTGTTTCAAGCCTCAGCAGCCCTCTCCATCTTAACGGCATAGGCCGCATGGAGTCTATCGCCAGAGAGGAGTCGAGGTCGGCCAGAGCTTCTTTGTTCTGTCCAAGCTGCATATATGCCATTCCCCTGTTGGACAGCACTACCGCCGAGCGGGGAGCAATGGAAAGGCTTACAGTATAACTTTCGATGGCCTCCTCCGGTCTGTCCAATTGCGTCTGTACAAATCCGAGGTTGGAGAGTAACAACGCATTTCCCGGATTACCGGGTTCAAGACGTAAGGCCGCTTTCAGATTACGTTCCGCATCTTCCCAGCGTTCCTGACGTATGTATCGGTCAGCTGAATCGGCACGTTCGATGTATGAGTAAGTATATGCCTGAGCGTATGACATATTGTATACGCTCAGACAGATTGGTAAAAACAGAAGAAGTTTCAGAAGAGTCATTCGGATTGAGCTGTTTTTTCAGCCTGACGGTTGAGTGCTTTGAGAAGGAAATCGCGGTATTTGGCCGGATCTTCATCGAATGCGTATGAAGGTGAAAGAGGCTTTGCTGCCGAATCGAGCACTACATAGTAAGGCTGTGCGTTAGCGGCGAATTTTGTGCGCTGAAGATAGCTCCATTTGTCTCCTACTGTGCGTAGAGTGCGTATGGTGCCGTCTTTCTCCTGAACCTTCATCTGTTCCTTGAGAGGGGTCTTGTCATCCACCATCAGAGTGACAAGTACGAATTTTTCATCAATGAGATTCTTTACGGCTGGATCAGTGAACACAGCAGCCTCCATCTTGCGGCAGTTGACGCATCCGTAGCCGGAGAAATCCACAAGCACAGGTTTACCGGTCTGGCGTCCCATTATGATTGCCTGGTCGAAATCGTCAGTCTGAGGGTGTACCTCTCCGTCATAGAGAGAGAAATCCTGTGTGGTGAGTGGCGGTGCGAATGCACTGATACTTTTCAGAGGAGCTCCCCACAGCCCTGGAAGCATATAGACTGCGAACGCGAATGATACGATGGCGAGCATGAAGCGGGTGATGCCGGTCTTTTCCTGAGGAGAATCGTGCGGGAAGCGGATCTTTCCGAGGAGGTATACTCCAAGAAGGGTAAAAATCACTATCCACAAAGCCACAAATACCTCACGGTCGAGTATTCGCCATCCGTATGCGAGATCTGCTACGGAGAGGAATTTCAGAGCGAGTGCCAATTCAAGAAATCCCAACACAACTTTGACGGTATTCATCCATCCTCCGCTGCGTGGCATCGCCTTGAGCCAGGAGGGGAAGAGTGCGAAGAGTGTGAAGGGGAGTGCCAATGCGATTGCGAATCCTCCCATACCGACTGCGGGAGAGATAAAGTTGCTTGTTGCGGCGGCTTCCACAAGAAGAGTTCCGATGATTGGACCGGTGCATGAGAATGATACAAGCACCAGAGTGAAGGCCATGAAGAAAATGCTGATGAATCCGGAGGTGGCATCGGCTTTGGAGTCGATACGGTTGGTCCACTTGGATGGGAGTGTTATTTCAAATCCACCCATGAACGATATGGCGAATACCACAAGAAGGAGGAAAAATATGATGTTGAATATTGCTGAGGTCGCCAGTTCGTTGAGAGCGGAAGCTCCGAAAATGGCGGTTACTGCTATTCCGAGTGTCAGATATATCACAACAATGGCGGCTCCATACATCGCTCCGGATGCGATCCCTTTTTTACGTGATTTGTTCTGTTTGAGGAAGAAACTTACTGTCATGGGAATCATTGGCCATACACAAGGAGTGAGAAGAGCTATCAGTCCCCCGATGAATCCCGCTATGAATATATACCACAACGACCGTGACTGTTGCGAGGGAGATTGTTCGAAGACTTTGATCTCGGCCTCCACACTGTCCCACCAGGAGCGATCGGCCTGTATGCCGGAAAGATTGGCAGCTGGCATGAGCGGTGACTCGGCACTTTGTAGAGAGTCGGTCATGGCGGCTATGGCATCTGATTCCTTCTCTCCGTCAGGAGTGGAATTTTCTACGGGAAGTTTTACTACGGCTGTCAGACTTTTTTGGGCAAATACAGGCACACATTGGTTTTCCCGGCATACTTGTCCGTTGACTTCGGCAGTGACATTGATTTTCTCCGCGGAGGGTTTGAGTTTCTGTGTGAAACTAACCTGGCCGGTGTAGAAATACTCATCCTGAAGGAATATCTGGTTGTATTCTTTTGTATATTTTTTATTGGCTTTCGGTTTTCCTACAGGGGCGCATCCTTTGGTATCTATGCGGAATTCCAATGGCATCGCTCCTCCCTCCGGGTTTTCAGGCGCATACAGATGATAGCCGGATTCAATGTCGGCAGTGATGACGAGTGAAGGTGTTTCGGTGTCCGCACCCTCTATGCGGAAAGACCAGCTGACATGGTCGGCAGCGATTGCACAGACAGTTGCAATCGAGGCGAGGAATATGATAATAAGTCTTTTCATCAGATAGAAACGTTGTAGAGATACTTGAATGCAAAATTAATATTTTTCATTGTAAGAACAAATGTGTGTCATCAGAATGTTCTCGATCTTCCGGGTCCTCGAGGCTCTCTATGACCGCTTCCGGGCGGACGTTGTCCGCCTTGACCGGGCCTGTGAAAGTCATCCGGCATTTCCTGTGGGTTGATTCCTGAGGTGGACTTTTTGCCTAATGTATTGAATTTCCAGGTAAGTCCTATCAAGAAATAGCGCGATAGATCGTTTGTCTCTCTATCTGAGATCATGTTGGCACTGACGGTGCGGGAAATGTCGGTCTGTTGACGCAGAATGTCGTGAGCCTCTGCAAATACAGTCAGAGATTTGTCCCGGAGGAAAGAATAGTCTATCCGGGCGTTCCATAACCAGCGGGAAGTGTTGAATCCGGAAAGATAGCCTGTAGATGCAGAGAAATCCAGATCGGTGCTTACGCTCAGTCCGAATGGCAATGTCAGTGTGGCATCGGTCGAGAAGCCGTATGTATGTGTTGTCTGATTGGGTTGTCTGTCAAGTGAATTTGTGGCTATCCCCAATGTATATGCCGGATTGACACTCATTTGAAACCAGTCGTTGGAATATGTTATACCGAAGCGTGGATTGAGGTTCAGATTGCCGGATCGATTGAAGTCTCCGTTGATATATCCGGCGGAATTGGTGTATCGCGCACCGAGATGGGCATTCAGTCTCCAATGACTCTGTCCGATCGGGCGTGTGATCATTCCCATTCCGAAAATGTTGAAATTCCCGTCTACATTGGAATATGTTGTGGTACGGATGCCTGTCAGAGGATCGGTGGTGGTTCGGTTGACGACAGTATTGAGAGAATACGATGCGCTCATCACAGCGAAAATAGATTGTTGGGAGCTCGCATTGAAAGAATTGAAGTGCATTCTTACCGATTGTGTGAATGTAGGTTTCAGTTCCGGGTTTCCGACAATTATGTGGAGAGGATCGCTGACATCAGCCACAGGCTGTAGAGCCGACATAGAAGCCTCGGTGGTGCGGGCACGATAGTTGGCCGACAGGCTTGTAGTAGTGTTGAAACGGTAGCGTATCCGTGCGTATGGGGCAACATTCCATACGTACCGTGTCGGGATGTCGCGGCGAGAATCTATCAGGTCGTGGCTTTCAGACTGCGAGGGGGCGAATACGACACCTGCCTCAAGATTGAGTTTCTTGTTGACCTTTTTATATCCTACCTGCAGTTCCTGGGAAAGAAAATTATTGCGGAATCTGTCCGACAGGTCAGGATCTGCCTCGATGCCTTCCGGAGGTGAAGTAGGGAATTCCGGCATAATGTCAATCATTCCCGGATCGAGATTGTATGTATATTTGTCGGCGTTGTTAGTTTTATATTGTGCACGGTAGGCTACGGATAAGAAGTTGCCGCGGCTTGCATCTCCGAGAGGTTCAGTCCAGGTAAGACGTCCTCCGAAAGTATTGCTCCATGTTTTGGAGTCGATAAAGCGTTCAAGTTCCTCGTCGTTGCCGTATGCAAGATAGTAGATTAGATCCGACAGAGATGTGGAGCGTTGGCGTGTTGATGAAAAAGCGTAGTTCAGTTGAACTGAGAAGGATCGTCCAGGATGGGACGGGAAATTATGATTGAGAATAAGTTCACCGTTGGCCTGCCAGCTGTTTCCAGAGTTTGCACGTCGGTTCTCGGAGCTGTTGACTAAAGACATCTGCGGATCCCCTGCACGTAGGAATGATGTATCAGTTGAGTTTGATCTGCGTGAGTTGAATGCGAGTCTGGGACGGAAATCAAGAGTGGTGTTGTCGTCGATTTTCCACTGCATGCGGAAGTCTGCGCGAAGGTTGTGCCCCTTGTCGCGTGCTGTGGTGCCCTGTGTGGACCATGAAGTGGAGTCCGGAAAGAGATATTGTGTCGCTGACTTTGACCGGCTGTCCCGATCAGTGTAGCTGTACATTACGTTTCCTCCTATCCGGAATTTCTCGCCATTTCCGGTATTGAAGTTGAAACCGAGGCGTCGGCTTGTCAATATTCCGCCACCTGCGCCAAAACTCATGAACCGACCGGCTCCTCCATCAGTGAATCCCATGTCGTTCACGTTGTTCAATCCACCAATAATGGTGAACTGGTTTCCATTCTGGAATCTATTGATGACAAACGACGCGTTATAACGTCGATCTGTGCCGTAAGCCCCGGATATATTGCCGAACCATCCGTTCTGTCTGTCTTTCTTTACTGTAAGGTTTATTACTGTCTCCTCTTCCCCGTCGTCGACGCCGGTGAGACGTGCCAGATCGCTTTTGCGGTCTACGACCTGTACTTTATCTACCATGTCTGAAGGAAGATTTTTTGATGCCATTTTTGGATCATCGTTGAAGAATTCTTTTCCATCGATAAGAATCTTGGTGATACTTTTCCCACCTGAGGTTATGCTGCCGTCAGACCCGACCTCCACACCGGGAAGTTTTTTCAGCAGATCCTCTACGGTGGTGTTTGGTGCTGTACGGAATGACCCTGCATTGAACTCTATAGTATCCTGACGGGTCGTTACAGCGGTTTTCACGCCTGTGACGATTGCTTCTGCAAGGGTGATTCCTTTTTCCGTCATTTCCAGATTTCCCAGATCAACTACAGAGTCAGGATATGAAAGTCTCACATCACGATAGACAGTATCCATGCCCGGGAAAGTCATCTTGACGGTATAATGACCCGTATCTGGAGTTTCTATTCTGAAATTTCCGTTTTCGTCTGAGAGTACGGCGTCAATAGGTTTTTGGTTTTTAATTATAGCCACGACTGCCCCTGTTACGGGTAAACCCGAATTGTCGGATATGCGGCCGGTCACTGTGGCGGCAACCGCATACGTTATGGCTGTCAATGCCATGAGGATTGATAGTGGTCGTCTTTTGCTGGTTGGTCTTTTAGATATATTCCTCATAAAAATAGGTGTGGAAATAGTCAGGGATTTTATGTATATCACGTAATGTCTGACTGGCAACAATATGATGGTGGATGACGGTAAAGGTTTAAGAGGATATTTAACAATGATTATTAGACAACGAACTATATTAAAAACCAAATAAAATGAGGCAAAAATTACATCCACCTTA
>CANEHE010000032.1 GCA_947427285.1 uncultured Porphyromonadaceae bacterium | reverse complement strand
ATAAAATAGCACAATCTTTGAGAATGCAACGCAATCTTAAATGAAAGAGCCGTGTGCAAACTTGAAGATTTATTTGGAGTTTATAAAAAAAATTGTAATTTTGCACCACGTTTTGGTTCGCGGCTACGCGATTAATAGGGAATCCGGTGAGAATCCGGGACAGACCCGCTACTGTAATTCCTACAAAACTCGCCAACAAAATGCCACTGTCGGCACTGCTGATGGGAAGGCGTTGGTGAGCAGGATAAGTCAGGAGACCTGCCAGAACAACATATTGTTTTGTAGTTTTCGGGTTATATTACCACAAAACAGATGTTCGACATTCATTACTTGAATGTATGAATATGGTTTGCTGTGTGATATGCCCAATTATAAACCATTGGCAGCAAACCCAAATGAAGCACTGCTTATTGATATTTATTATTCTTTTCAGCCTCCTGACTACTCAGGCGGCCAACTCTGTTTATACTCTTTCAGGAAAGATAACGGATGAAGCAGGAGTTCCGGTGACATATGCAACAGTTAGTTTAGACAATGCCAAATATGTATCGGCCGCCAATCAAGATGGGGAATTTTCAATAAAGTTACCTATCGGAGAATATAGTGGAAAAGTATCTGCGGTAGGTTATAAAGCTTATGAATTCAAAGTCACAATAGACAGCGACACAGTTCTTGACATTGTTCTGGAAGAAGATGTGATCAATCTTAAGGGGGTAAATGTATATGGAAAATCAACTGCAAAACGGCTTGAGGAAGGTGCGTTTGCTGTAAATGCCGTGGAAATAACTCCCAATGTAAATAAATTAGTCACTCTAAACGATATAGTAGACCGTACGGCAGGAGTAAAGGTACGTCGAGAGGGTGGTATGGGATCAGAATTCGACCTTACAATCAATGGAATGTCCGGCAACTCGATCCGGTATTTTATCGATGGAGTTCCTCTTGAGACCAAGGGAACAGGACTAACATTGGAAAATGTGCCTCTAAACACAGTGGAGCGCGTAGAACTTTACAAAGGTGTAGTGCCTTCCTATCTAAGTTCTGATGCATTAGGAGGAGCGGTCAATATAGTTACAAAAAAGTCAAAACTAAATTTTTTAGATGCCTCTTACGGTATTGCTTCATTCCATACTCATACAGGAGACCTAACGGGACAATATTACATACCTGGCACTTCTATTGCAGTAAGGCCGACATTCAGCATCAACTACTCCAAAAACGACTATATGATGAAAGGTGTCGAAGTCTGGAGCGAAGAGGAAGACAGATTTATCTTCACAGATAAAAGACGTTTTCATGACGATTATTTCTCGCTTTTTGGACAGCTTGAGGCGGGTGTTAACAATACCCGATGGGCTGATATGTTTTTTGTCGGAGCTTCATATAATAAACTTGACAAAGATATCCAAACCGGTGCGATGCAGAATAAAGTTTACGGAGAGGCTTCAAGAAATTCTTATTCTTTTAATATATCAGCAAGATATGCAAAAAACTGGGGTTCGGTATCGACAAGATTAAATCTTTCCCACACATGGGATCATAGCGAGACCGTTGACACAGCATATCGTAAGTATTCATGGGATGGATCTTGGATTCCTTCTTCCGGAAATGAGCTTAACAACAGGGGAAAAACTATAAGGGTATACAAGCGTCCTCTTACTGTTTTGAATGCCGGTGTAGATTATAACATCAATGAGCATCATACTTTGGCGTTCAACTATATGCTCAACAGGCGTGGTAATGATAGATACGACCGTGCTGACAAATTCTTTGAGCCATCTAACGACATTATTACAAAACACATCCTTTCTCTGACATATTCACAGTCATTCTTCAATCAGAAATGGCAGAATTCTTATTTTGTAAAAGACTATATAAATTCACTTTCAATCGAGCAGTCTGATGACATTACCATAACAGGTTCTGACAAGATTGATAAAAAGAATTCCAAGAGTTATTGGGGTGCCGGAGTAGGAACCAGATATATGATTTGGGAACCGTTGGCAGTCAAAGGATCTTACGAACATAGCGTTCGACTTCCCTTGTCTCGGGAATTGCTCGGAAACGGAACTACGGTCTATGCCAACCTTACGTTGAACCCTGAGAGTAGCAACAACTACAATCTTGGATTATTCGGTACATGGATGGCTGACGATGATAACCAGCTCAGTTACGAGGTCAACGGTTTCATACGTCATGTACAGAACTATATACGAGCCACCGTCTCAGAACGCGAGGGTATGATGCAGTATGTGAATGAGCCAGCTATCGATATAAAGGGTTTTGACTTCGATATTTCATATTGGTGGAGAAGACAACTTCAGATCTCGGTTAACGGAAGCTATAACGATGCTCGTAACCTAAGGAAATACAAGACTGATGGAAATCCTTCCGCCACTTATAAGAATCGTGTTCCAAATCAGCCCTGGACATTCGGCAATATGGAGGCTTCCTATACCTTCAATTCTCTTATACAAAAGGAAGACCGTCTAAGGATTGGAGCCGCTTATCAATATATCCATTGGTATTTTCTTAATTGGGAAGCCTTCGGTTCACTATCCACAAAAGCGAGGATTCCAACTCAGAATATTTTTGACCTTTCAGTAACATATTCATGGAAGAAGGATAGATTCAATCTGTCGCTGGAATGTAACAATGTTTTCGACCGGCTTGCCTATGACAACTATATGCTTCAGAAACCGGGTCGCAGTTTAGCTGCGAAGATTAGAATATTCATTAACTAAAAAAATCATAGCACAATGAAAAAAATCAAGTTTCTTATGCTCTCTTTCATGGCGCTTTTCATCGCCTTAGGCATGACTGGCTGCTCAAAAGAAGATGAGCCAAAACAGGAGGATGATCCAACGATTATTCAAGACTATCACTTCGACCTTTGGGTAGCCCTCGACCGCCACGGCGGTATGGGCAGGGACGTGCAGACACTCGTACGCAGTGTCAATTCTCTTGAAGCAGACCAGCCGGAAATAACATTTCAGGGACAGGGAACAGAAGTCAATTCAATTCTTTCCCTCGAGACCATCCTTAAAGGCGCATACTATTATCAGGTGCCTGTGTCGGGCGATAGGTTTGCTAAGTATATCATCAAGGATAATCAGATACAGGTGGTGAAAGAACGCCGCTTCCAGACCAACACCTATTCCACAAGAAAGTACACCCATGCATGGATTAACGACAATACATTGGTCATAATGGCTGCTAATGGTGATGCCTCTAAGATAATCTGGACAAAGCTCAATGCTGATGATATGACCATTATTGATGAAGGCACACTTGATGTGAAGATGCCTGAGGGTGGAGAGTTGTTCACAACCTCTGGTGTTCTTACCTATCGTGCTTCCGACAATAAGCTATTCTATTTCTATTACGCCAAGACAGGAAAAGCATTCGGAGGGAAACGTGTCACTCCAATGATGACTGCTGTCATAAATCCTGCCAATATGGCTGTAGAGAGTGATACCCCATGCTTCCTCGACTGCGAGATGGTGGGCACCGCTTATGGCGAATTGCTTCAGACCACTACTTTCATTGATGGCAACAACAACCTCTATATAGCCTGTGTCACTGATGATGCTGACGGCAATGAGCACAGCCATCTTCTTAAGATTCCTGCAAATTCCACATCGTTTGACCAGAGCTATGATGGTTTCACAGCTGAAGGAAAACTGATTTCTGTGATGTATGTCGGCGGCAACAAAGTTGTGGCATATGCACGCGAAGACAAGATCGGAACAAAGATCGATGATTTCAGCCATTATTATACAGTTCTTGATGTCGTGGCTAAAACAAGCACCCCAATCACATATAATGGCCAACGTCTTGCCTATAGCAGTGGCCGATTCTCTTCGAGAATGGCATATGTCAATCATAAGGCTTATATCGGTGTTGATGCCGAGGGTCAGAAACCGCAGATCTACATTTATGACGTAGCTTCCGGACAGACCTCGCTTGGAGCCACCATGGCATCCGGATATTACTTCGAGCAAATTCGTGTAGTCGAGGATGTAAAAAAATAATATTAAAGTATAGACAGTTTTCAAAATTTTTTGCCAATGTCTTCCGGAGTGGTGTGAATCACTTCGGAAGACGAACCCATAATAAAGAGATTATGAAAAAGCTGGTTTTATTTCTTACAATTATGCTTGCGATAACTGTGAACGCACAGAATCTGATGACTTCAGCTCCTGGAAAGACAGCTATCCTTATGGTTCATTTTGGAACAACGGTAGACGAGACACGTGAGATTACAATTGACGCTATAAACGAAAAGGTAAAGAGGGCATTTCCCGAAATAACAGTTGCAGAGGCATATACTTCAAGGATAATAATAGATCGCCTTGCAAAGCGCGGAATAAAGAAAGCCACTCCCAAAGAGGTTCTCCTACGTCTTGCAGCAGATGGATATTCCAACGTCATTGTGCAAGGGACAAATGTAATCGATGGTATTGAGGCAGAGGTTCTCCGTCAGGAAGCGGCAATGATGAAACCGTTCTTCAACGAAATAAGGGTAGGACATCCGTTGCTATATTCAATCGCTGATTGTGAAAGAACAGTGGAGGTACTGAAAAACCGCTACAGCGATCATGTAGGAAAAGACAAGGCTGTAGTTCTTGTAGGACATGGTACCTCCACACCTGCAAATGCAATCTATTCTCAAGTAGATTACATGTTTGGATCAGCCGGTGCTGATAATTTTCATGTGGCGACAGTGGAAGGTTATCCGACATTTGACACTACAGTTGCAAGAATAAAGAACGAACGCGTGAAAAATGTCTGTCTCATCCCATTCATGTTTGTTGCCGGAGATCATGCGCGTAATGACATTGATGTAGAATGGAGAGAGCGTCTTGAAAACGGAGGTTTTCAAGTTGAGACTGTCATCGAGGGATTAGGTCAGATACCGGAGATTCAGGAAATTTATATTGATCATATCAAGGAGGCAATGGCCGCTCCCGTAATGGACGCTGCATCCCAAAAAACCGGTTTCATAAAGGAAAATCTTTAATTGTATGTCACGAGTCGGGAAAAAATCGATAGTAGCGGTCGTAGTTGCCTTGGTTGGCGTCATAGGTTGGTTTGTATATGCCGTATGTCTCCGACCAACACGTATCCTTGTTGTCAATCCTCTCCCAGCACAGGAGGCAGAAATCATCCTCAACAACGACAGCCGAAACATAAAGGTCACATGCATCAAAATGGAGGATGCAAAGGATTTCGACCAATACGATGCAGTGCTGATGTATGGACGTGGTCTATATCTCGACTCGTTGCAACTTCAATCACTTGAAAAGGCTGCAAAAAAAGGAATTCCGGTATTCACAAATACATTACGTAATTTCAGCTTTGTGGTTAACCATAATCTTGACTCCCTTCAGATGGATAGGCTGCAAAGCTACTTCTCAAATCCATGCAGGGAGAACTACAGGAACATGCTCCGCTATGTTAGGAATATAGCTAATCCTCGAAAGTTTGGAGACAAGGGATATGACGAACCGGTGGCTATGCCTGCAAATATGTTTTATCATCTTGAAGCAGGGAAATATTTCAACAAAGCGGCTCAGTTAACAGAACATCTTAAGGAATCGGGAATATATTCTACTAACGGGAAAAATATCGCATTCGTATCAGGAGTTAACTTCCCTGTCGAGAACAACCGAGCACATATTGACACCCTTATGAGTCGTTTGACAGCTGACGGATACAATGTATATCCTCTTACAGCAACCGGAAAATCGCGCGAACGAATGATAAAGGAGGTAAATCCACACGCGATAATCTATCTTCCAATGGGTCGTCTTGGAAATGATTCACTCATAAACTGGGCATATGACAATGAGATTCCGCTTTTCATGCCTTATCCCCTCATACAGCCAAGAGAAGAATGGCTTGATGTGAATAATCCAATGGGTGGAGGGACACTGAACGCCCGAATCGTGGTTCCGGAAATTGACGGAGGAATGACACCACTGTGCATATCCACCCAAGATCCATCGCCTGAAGGATACCTTCTGTATAATCCGGATAAGGAAAGAATAAATGCATTCATGGAGCAGTTCGAAAGATTTATGAATCTTCGTGAGCAATCGAATGCAGACAAGAAGATAGCAGTCGGCTATTTCAAGTCTCCAGGGAAAGATGCGCTTCTTGCTTCAGGAATGGAAGTGGTCCCATCACTATATAACTTTCTCAAAAGATTAAAAAAGGAAGGTTATGATGTTTCAGGTCTTCCTTCTACTCTCGAGGAATTCAGAAACCAGATTATGAAGAGAGGGAGTGTCATGGGCGACTATGCACCGGCAGCGCAGGAGAAATTCATGAATGAGGCAGACCCGTTGTGGATCAAGAAAGAGGATTATGAACGATGGGCACAAGAGGTACTGCTCCCTGAGAAATACGCTGAAGTGGAGCAGCATTACGGGAAAGCTCCGGGTTCTCTTCTTGCGAATGGAGACAGCATAGCCGTCGCAGCCTTGATATATGGTAATATTATGTTGTTTCCGCAACCGCGTCCCGCTTTGGGAAACGATGACTTTAAGCTGGTACATGGAGTCGATGTAGTGCCTCCGCATAGTTATCTGGCTCCTTACTTTTATACGCAGAAGGAGTTTGACGCAGATGCCCTGATACATTTCGGAACGCATGGAAACCTTGAATTCACTCCCGGCAAAAATGCCGGACTTTCACAGGCTGATTGGGCGGAAGTTCTTGTAGGCAACCGGCCGCATTTCTATTTTTATACCACCGGAAATGTAGGAGAGGCGATAATTGCCAAGCGCCGCAGTCACGCGGTGATAGTGACACATCTCACGCCTCCATATGTGGAAAGCGGACTGCGCCAGAAATATAACGCACTCATAGAAAACCTTCATGCGGCTATTGCCGATCCCACCAGAAATACAAATTCGCTGAAACGCCATATCATAAGCATGGGGATTCATCGGGATCTTGAACTTGATTCGATTTTGTCTGGCACATATACCACAGAGGAACTAAAGAAAATCGATTCCTTTGTAGAGGAACTTGCAAACGAGAAGATAACAGGTGCCTATTATGTGATGGGTGAGTCTTATTCACCTAAAGATATGATCACGAGTGTTCTTGCCATAACAGCTGATGAACTTGCCTACAGGCGTGCAAGAAAAGATTATGAAAAGGGTAAGATATCAAAAGAATCCCTTCAGGATTTTACTTTTATTTCCCATCGCTACCTTCCTGATGCAAAACGTTATCTCTCCGGAATACTTGAAGGAAGCATATCATCGGCTAAGGATGAAGGAGAGAAGGCATTAGAAGTACGTCAGCTGCTTAAGACATCTGCAGGTGCAGAGATAGACGCCATGGTGAATGCCCTTAACGGAATTCCTGTTCGTCCCGCTCCCGGTGGAGATCCGGTCTTGAATCCGAATGTGCTTCCGATGGGAAGGAATATGTATAGTATTAATGCCGAGGCAACTCCCGGACCCCAGGCTTGGGAAAAGGGGGTGGCTCTTGCAGAGCAAACCTTGTCTGACTATCTGAAAAAGCATGGCGAGTATCCGAAGAAAGTCAGCTATACATTCTGGGCAGGTGAGTTCATATCCTCACAGGGAGCAACTGTAGCGCAGGCATTGCGTATGCTCGGGGTAGAGCCTATACGCGACGAACAGGGACGTGTCATAGATCTCAGACTGATTCCATCCGATGAACTCGGACGACCGAGAATCAATATAATGGTTCAGGTCTCTGGTCAATTGCGAGATATTGCCTCTTCACGTCTCAAGATGATAACCGAAGCGGTGAAACTCGCTTCCGAAGCAAAAGACGATGTATATCCCAACTACGTGGCTGACGGTTCAATAGAACAGGAAAAGGTATTGGTGGATAAAGGAGAGTCGCCTAAGCGTGCTCGTGAATTGTCGAAGATGCGTGTTTTCGGGCCGATCAATTCCGGTTACAGCACCGGGATGCTTCGCTACACAGAAAATTCAGGTGTATGGGATGACAGAAGTGAACTTGCCGACGGATACCTCAACAATATGTGTGCAATGTATGGCGATGATGAAAACTGGGGTGTAATCAACAGAAACGTCTTGGAATCGGGTATTAATGGAACAGATGTTATCGTGCAACCTCGTCAAAGCAATACATGGGGCCCCATATCTCTTGACCATGTGTATGAATTTACGGGAGCATTGTCGCTTGCCGCCAAAAGTATCGGAGGGAAGACACCGGATGCCGTCATGGCAGACTACCGCAATTCATACATTCCCCGACTGCAGGACACCAAGGAAGCTATTGCTGTGGAGACGAGGGCAACCATACTTAATCCGGATTTCATAAAGGAGAGAATTAAGGGGGATGCCACTACCGCGCAGATGTTCGGAGAGATATTCAGGAATATATTCGGTTGGAGCGCTACACGTCCGGAGGCTTTGAATGATAAGATATATGATGATCTTTACGATGTTTACGTAGAGGATATCCATGGTCTTGGAGTCAAGGATTATTTTGAGAGAGTCAATCCTGCAGCCCTTCAGGAGATGACTGCCACTATGATGGAAAGTGCAAGAAAAGGTTTCTGGAATCCTTCAGATAAGCAGCTGAGTGCCATCGTCCGATTACATGCTGATGTGACTGCTGAGCATGGTGCCCCGTGTACGGAATTCGTATGTGGTAACAAAAAACTGCAGGAGTATATTTCATCTCGATTGGACATCAAAAACTCTGAAAGATATAAAAAGGAAATCGCAGAGGCAGTAGCAGAAAGTTCAGGCTCGAAGAGGCTCAAGGCTGAATCGAAAGGTTTTTTGTCAGATAAGATTAATGAGACGTCTTCCGATTATCTGGCTGCAGTTATAGTAGTGGGATTGCTGATAATCGTGGTTTTGGCAATAACGTTAAGGAGAAAGGAGAGGAAATGATGTTGTTTCGGCAGATTTTCTTTATCGTGATAGCATTGGCAGCGATAGTGAGGGTATCTATCCTTCCAAATAGAGCATGGATTCCGATCGCAGTTTGTTGGGGTATTCTTGCTCTGTCTTTTACGTATTATATGAGCGGATTGACTCCGGATGAAATCAACGGTATGCTCTACTCAAAGACACTTGTGGTGTGTGAATTTATAGAATTGCTGCTGTTCGTTTTGATTGTGTTTTCGTCCGGAACCGTCGGCAGAATCATCGGGTATTTTCCCGGTGTAATGATACTTGCACCGATAGCATTGCTCTCATCAGTTGCTTCACGCTCTTTTCCAGGCCTTGATTTCATGATTCCGGGGCTACTTTCCGGGGCATCGGTGTGTGTCGTTTCCGCTTCACTCGTATTCTTATGCCGTAATCTACGGTGTGGGAAAGAAAGTCTTTATATAGTCTCTTTATTCGGGATCCTGATATGTATAATTTATTATGGAATGCCATGAAAGCAATATCTGAGATACTATTTACGATTTCTAACGGACTTATGATTCCTGTGGTCCTGTTGCTTCTCTATCTATTGGGAAGGGCGATATGGATTCTGGCAGGGTTATACAGAACTGTTGTACTTCACAGACACATGTCTACAGCACTTAATGAGATAGTCAGTAACTATTCGTATGAATTGCTTCAAACTACTCTTTCCAGTCTGCAAGTCACGAAAAACAACATCATTAATGAGTATCTGACAAGAATTATGAATCATAAAGACGATTCAGCGTATTGTGATCATGAACTGGCGAATTTTCAGGTAGAAGTGCAGAAAATACTGGCAAAATATCGGATGCTCATAAAGTTTGGCCCTATGCTTGGGCTCATGGGTACGCTTATTCCTATGGGTCCCGCGCTTGTAGGTCTTGCTGTAGGAGACATTGCGTCAATGGCATACAATATGCAGGTGGCGTTTGCCACCACAGTGATCGGGATGCTTGTTGCTGGCATAGGTTTGTGTGCATTGCAGCTCAACCAAAGGTATTATGCCGGATATCTGAACGATCTGGAGTTTATTATCACTAAAATTACAACAGAATGAAAGAGAATCCTATTCTTCGCAATGACGAAGAAGACAATCCTATGGGCATGCTGACAAATCTATTTGATGTCGCGATGGTATTTGCTGTCGCCCTGATGGTGGCACTGGTGAGCCATTTCAGTATGAGTGAGATTTTCTCAAAGGAGGATTTCACTATCGTAAAGAATCCCGGTGCGGAGAATATGGAAATAATCACGAAGGAGGGTAGTGAGATAAAGAAATACACACCGACCGACGATGATTCTTCCTCTTCAGGATCTAAGGGAAGGAAAGTAGGGACGGCGTATCAACTTGAGAATGGAGAAATAATTTATATACCTGAATAAATCAAATCAACTATGCGAAAACTTAGATATTTACCGCTGCTGCTCGCTCTTGCGCTCTTGTTTTCATGTGGAGGACACCGGAATCAATCGGATGCGAAAGGAAAATCAAATGCAGATGTAGATTCAGCTTCTTTGATAGCAGCTCGATATGCCAAAGGCTTTAATGTGAGGTATGGCGATGATATTACCCTTCTTGACATCAATGATCCCGAAAACAAGGAGGCCGAGCAGTTTCACTTTGCTCTCGTAGACAAGGAGTATAAGGGAGATATACCGGAAGGATATACACGCCTCAATATACCGATAGAAACCGCCATCTGTATGACTTCCCTTCAGCTTTCCAACTTCCTGAAACTCGGCATCCCGGAAAAGGTAGTCGGAATCACGAGCACCCGTCATCTTCATAATGAAAAGATGAACCAACAGCTGAAGGATGGAAAGACCCATAAGATCGGAATAGAAGGAAATTTCGACAACGAGGTGATAATGGCAATAAATCCGGATGTTATTTTCATCTCACCCTTCAAGCGTGGCGGATACGATGCAATCCGCAATGTTGATATTCCTATGATTCCGCATCTTGGATATAAGGAACTGTCTCCGTTGGGTCAGGCTGAGTGGATAAAGGTAATAGGTTTATTGACCGGTAACGCCTCTCTTGCAAATTCTACTTTCGATGGGATAGAAAGCAGATATAATGGACTTAAGTCTAAAGTAGATACAGTGAAGAATCGTCCTACTGTATTCAGCGGTGAGATGCGTGGTGGCAACTGGTATGCGGTAGGTGGCAAAAGTTTCCTCGCCCAGTTGTTTAGGGATGCCGGAGGCGACTATTTCCTGAAAGACAACAATGAATCAGGAGGAGTGACCCTTGACTATGAGACAGTCTACACCAATGCCGCACACGCAGACTATTGGAGAATCGTCAATAGTTTTGACGGTGACTATAGTTATAATGTCCTCAAGGAGCAGGATAACAGGTACACTGATTTCGATGCCTGGAAAAATCAGGGTGTCATCTACTGCAACATGAAGGAAGTACCTTTTTACGAGAGCATGCCGGTGGAACCGGAGATTGTATTGGCTGATTTTATCCACGTATTCCATCCGGAAGTGTTACCGGACCATAAACCGAAATATTACCATATTTTGAAATGAGCAGAAGCAGTACGGTTATCCTTATGATATTGCTGGGAATCTCAATAGTAGGATTCTTCATACTGAATCTTCTTTTGGGTTCGGTCCATATCCCTTTTGATGAGATAATTGGCATCCTTTTAGGTCGCAATGACGGCAATGTTATATGGACAAATATAATACTTAAGTCAAGATTACCCCAATCATTGACAGCTATGATGGCTGGAGCAGGACTGGCAGTGAGTGGTCTGCTCATGCAGACGGTTTTCCGCAACCCTCTTGCCGGTCCGTCTGTACTCGGCATCAGTTCCGGTGCCAGTCTTGGTGTGGCTTGTGTTGTCCTTCTGTCAGGAAGCATTGGTGGTGTTGCCCTGAGTAAGCTGGGTGTGATTGGAGAGGTTACCATCACGTTGTCAGCGATTGTCGGCTCATTGCTCATCATGGCGCTTATAGCTTTTGTAGCTCAGAAGGTAAGAGGCAACGTCACTCTTCTTATAATGGGAGTAATGATAGGCTATATCGCCAATGCCATCATCGGAGTGCTCAAATTTTTCAGTGCAGAGGAGGATATCAGGGCTTACGTGATATGGGGACTGGGGAGTTTTTCAAGGGTTTCCGGAGGGCAGACTTCAGTGTTCATCATATTGATGCTTGTCCTTCTGCCAATGTCCTTTTTCCTGATAAAGACCCTCAATCTTCTTCTGTTAGGAGACTCGTACGCCAAGAACTTAGGTTTGAACATCAAGAGGGCGAGACTTTGGGTTATCGGATGTTCGGGAGTGCTGGTCGCCGTAGTGACAGCTTATTGTGGTCCTGTTGTCTTTCTGGGTCTTGCTGTTCCGCATATCTGTAGAGGTCTTTTCCATACATCCAATCATGCGGTGATACTTCCTGCCTCATTGCTTGGTGGCGCGTCACTGGCGTTGTTGTGTAACTTAATCGCAAGGATGCCCGGTTTTGAGGGTGCTCTTCCGGTCAACTCCGTCACGGCGCTTGTGGGAGCTCCCGTGGTGATGTGGGTGTTGTTCAACAAACGTAAAAACGATGTGTGATGAGAAGGAATGAAACCATAAGAGTTGTAGGTCTGGATACCGGATACTCAGACAGGAAGCATACGACGGTCATTACGCATGACATAAACGCCTCGTTGTATTCAAGGGAACTTACCTGTCTCTTAGGACCGAACGGAGCGGGAAAGTCAACACTCCTTAAGACTCTGACAGCATTTCTGCCTCCTTTGAAAGGTGATATAATGATTGAGGGCAGACTGTTGAATGTCTATTCCGATTCCGACCTGGCTAAGGTGATCGGTGTGGTTCTTACCGAACGCCTTAACATCAATAATATGTCGGTCGATGAGCTTGTAGGTATGGGACGCAGCCCATATACAGGTTTCTGGGGACATATGTCGGCTTATGACAGGCATATAGTGGATGAATCGATATCTTTGGTGGGAATTGATGGACTTCGTGGAAGAATGGTACAGACTCTCAGTGATGGGGAGCGACAGAAAGTTATGATTGCAAAAGCGCTTGCTCAGGAGACCCCCGAGATTTTCCTTGATGAGCCTACTGCCTTTCTTGACTATCCGAGTAAGGTGGAAATAATGCAACTGCTCCAAAGACTTTCCCGTGAGAGGGACAAGACTGTTTTTCTTTCCACCCATGACCTTGAACTTGCACTTCAGATTGCAGATAAGGTCTGGCTTCTTGACAAGCCTCATGGTGTGACTATCGGCACTCCGGAGGATCTTGCCCTGAAGGGTGAAATGACAAAGTATTTTCAAAGGGATGGTGCGACTTTCGATATAGAGAGCGGCCTGTTCAAGATCGACCATAAACTGACTGATTCGATTACTCTCGAGGGTAAGGGCCCGGTCGCTAATATGGTAAGGAAGGCACTGGCCCGTCACGGCGTTTCGACGGATGCTAAAGACAATAACAACAGGATATATGCGGATGAATCAGGAATTAGCCTGAATGGTGACAGCTATCCGGATATAGACTCTCTTCTTGATGCTGTTGATTCAATTTTAGACCGTATATAATATTTGTAGTTATGAAGAAACTGCTGATAATAATCGATGGTATGGATGATGAGTCTTTATTAGCTCTCGGAGGCAGAACTCCAAGAGAAGTGGCATTCATGCCTGGACTCGACTTTATGATGGCTAACGGTCATAACAGTCTGATGTCTACTATTCCCTATGGAAATACACCCTCATCGGAGACAGCGATTCTTAATATTCTCGGTAATCATGTAGAACCAGGTTTTTCGGGTCGTTCATGGCTGGAGGCAATCGGCATTGGAGTTAATGTTTCTTCTGATGACCTGTGTATGCGATGCAACTTAATCAAGATTGAAGACGATATTATAGTCTCGCATGGTAGAGAGGAAATTACCGAACAAGAGGTCTTAGAGATAATACAGCAGCTCAATATTGTTTTATCTCATCAAAAAGATCCAAAGCGGAAAGTTAAGATACTTGAGGAGATTGACAAAAATATCATTTCCCCAATCCTTAAATACGGGAGGGATTTAGAGATTGTGGTGCAGCCTGACCATGCTACATCGTCTGTGACAGGACGACATCTTGATAAGCCTGTTGAAGTAACAACATATATAATGAAAAGAGTAAATGAAAGCTAAGATATCAGTCATAGGAATTGGTCCTGGTGGACTTGACGACATGACGTCAAAGGCAAAGGAGGTAATCCGCAATAGCAGAATAATTGTGGGATATAAATACTATATTCCATTTATTGTGTCGTTGATTGGATGTGATACGGAGATAGTACAGAATGGAATGCGACAGGAGCAAGCACGTATAGAGAAAGCGTTTGAGATTGCGGAAAGCGGACGTGATGTGTGCGTAATCAGTTCCGGAGATTCCGGTATATATGGTATGGCTCCATTGGTCTATGAGATGCTCCGAAATCGAGGAAGCGAAATAGAGGTTGAGGTTATTCCGGGAATTAGTGCTTTTCAGAAAGCTGCCTCATTGCTCGGAGCTCCGGTAGGTCATGACTTCTGTGTTGTATCTCTCAGTGACCTAATGACACCTTGGACTTTAATAGAGAAGCGTATAAAGGCGGCTGCTGAGGCCGACTTTGTAACTGCAGTCTATAATCCCAAGAGTCATGGCAGATATTGGGAGCTGTATCGGTTGAAAGAATTATTTCTTAAATACAGAGATTCGGACACACCGGTAGGATATGTGCGTCAGGCAGGAAGAGAGGAGCAGAAAGTCACACTAACAACATTAGGATCTTTTGATCCCGAAGATGTGGATATGTTTACGGTCGTCATTATAGGTAATTCTCAAACCTATAGGTTTGAGGAGCATATGGTGACACCAAGAGGATACTTTGGGGAGGAAACACATGAGGATACAGGGATCGGACAGTCGATAATGATCGAGAGTTTCCGGACTATTGAGCGTGAACTGGCAGATCCGGATATCCCGCTTGGCAGGAAATGGCCTCTTCTACATGCCATCCATACCACTGCTGATTTCGATATGGAGAATATCGTAAAGGTTGATGACGGAGCAGTGGCGAATATTTATGAAGCCTTGTCTTCAGGAAGCGTACGAACCATAATCACGGATGTGACAATGTCAGCCTCCGGGATAAGGAAAGGTGCTTTGGAGCGTCTCGGTGTGGAAGTGAAATGCTATTTGTCTGATTCGAGGACTGCAGATCTTGCCAAGAACGCGGATATCACCCGGACCCAAGCTGGTATACGTCTGGCAGTCTCGGAATATCCGGATGCCCTTTATGTCTTCGGCAATGCGCCGACGGCTCTTATGGAACTATGCACATTGATACGCTCCGGGAAGGCAAGACCATGTGGCATCATCGCGGCTCCAGTCGGTTTCGTGCATGTATGCGAGAGCAAGCACATGGTGAAGCCCTTCAAGAATATTCCTAAAATAATAGTCGAGGGACGAAAAGGTGGGAGCAATCTCGCTGCAACCCTTGTCAACTCCATACTCTGCTGGCCCGATGCGGAGCAGTTAAGACCTGGAAGAGATGTCTGACAAGCAGTTTATAGTAATAGGACTGTCCGATAGCCGCAGTCAGTGGTTTACTCCTGAAGTGAGGGAATTAATCACTTCCGGTCACGTCTTTTCCGGGGGCAGACGACATCATGAAATCGTGAAAGATCTTTTGCCGGAAGGATGTGTATGGATTGATATTGTAGTGCCTTTGGATAAAGTGTGGGTAGAATATGCCCGATATGGCAAGATTGTGATATTTGCCTCAGGAGATCCATTATTCTATGGTTTTGCCGCCACTCTGAGGCGTGAGTTTCCTGATTGCCGTATGAAAGTATATCCGGCATTCAATTCGCTTCAGATGCTGGCTCACCGCATGCTTATTCCGTATGCGGATATGGTGAATGTCTCAGTTACCGGCAGACCATGGAAAGGACTTGATACGGCAATCATCAGGCAATGTCCCCTTATAGGCGTGTTGACCGACCATAAAAAGGGACCTGCGGAAATTGCCGGAAGATTGCTTGAATATGGCTATGACAATTATATGATGACGGTCGGAGAGAATCTTGGGAATGAGAGAGAAGAGCTTGTCAGAACTTTTTCACTGAAAGATGCAGTAAGCAAAATCTTTTCCCATCCCAACTGCGTGATCCTTACCAAGAAATATTCCCGAAAGAGATATATCGGAATCCCGGAGACAGAATTTTTCCATCTTAAAGGAAGAAGAAATATGATCACGAAGATGCCGGTTCGATTATTTGCTATATCTATGCTTGATCTGTATGACAGACATACACTTTGGGACATCGGTTTCTGCACAGGTTCTGTTTCGGTAGAGGCAAAACTTCAGTTCCCTTCGCTTGAAGTGATAGCGTTTGAACGCAGGGAAGAATCAAGGGAGATTCTGATTGAGAACTGCCGTAAATTCGGGGTACCGGGAATAACTGGAGTTATCGGAGATTTTATGAACTTTGATCTCGGTCGCTATTCCTCGCCCGATGCTGTGTTCATAGGAGGACATGGCGGAAGGCTGGAAGAGATGGTATGCCGTATTTATAAGGTTCTAAATAAAGGTGGAGTAATTGTCTTTAATTCTGTTAGCACGGAAAGTTGCCATCTATTCCGAAAGGCAGTGGAAACTTGTGGTGGAGCCATCGAAGCTGAACACATACTGACTTTAGATGATCATAATCCTATAACAATACTGAAAGCAAAATGAAATATATAGTTTATATAAACGATGCCGGACTTAAGTTGGGAGAGATAATACAGAAAGAAAAGTCCGATTACGTACTTATTGACCAAAGAGAGTTCGCTTCCGTTGATTATACAGCAATAGAGGCAATCATCTTTATAGGAGCTTTAGGAATATGTGTGCGTATGATAGCCCCAATGGTAAATGACAAATACACTGATCCGGCTGTGGTTTGTGTGGATAGTGTCGGGCGTAATGCCATATCAGTTCTTTCCGGCCACGTCGGTGGTGCCAACCGCTTGTGTGAGGAGGTGGCTCACATCATAGGAGCGAGACCGGTGGTTACTACTCAGAGTGACAACACCGGAATGTGGAAACTTGATATTTTGGGAAAGTGCATGAGCTGGGCTGCCGATGCATCGCGGACAGAAATGAATCAAGCAATTGCTGCGCTTGTCAATGGAAAGCCGGTAGGTCTGCTGCTCGATATCCGCGACAAAGGAACAGATTATCTGGAGTCAACTCTTCCACCCAATGTTTCTGTGGTCACAGATCGAACAGATGTGGCACAATATCAACTGATCATTGCTGTGACCCCGTATGTATATAATTTTGATACCCCGGTTCTCTACTATCGTCCGTTGGTGTTGAATCTTGGCATTGGTTGCCGGCGAGATTGCAATCCTGACGGAGTTGCAGAGTATATTGGAAAGACTTTGGTTGAGAATGGTATCAGTCCTAAGGCAATAAAGTCGGTTTCCACAATAGATTTGAAGAAAGATGAGCCTCTCCTTGCTGAGCTTTCAAAGTGGCAAAACATTCATTTGTGTAGCATATATACACCCGATCAACTTGCAGGTATCGTTGTGCCAAATCCCTCGGAGAAGGTGCTGGAAGTGACAGGCGTTCCTGGGGTTGCGGAAAGCTGTGCCATAAAATCAGCTAATTACGGAAAAATTATTTTTGAGAAACATAAGGGCAAGGTTTCTGAAGACTCTGATTTCACATTTGCCGTAGCTCTTGATAAAGGAGCCTTGCGTGGAGGTCATATTGAGATCGTTGGAGCCGGTCCGGGCGATCCTGAACTCGTGTCGGTAAGGGGAAAGCGTTTCCTTGAGCAAGCCGACCTTATCTTGTATGCCGGAAGTCTTGTTCCTATAGAATTGACTTATTATGCCAAGCCCGGTTGCGTGGTGAGAAGTTCTGCCTCAATGAATCTTGAAGAGCAGTTTGCTTTGATGAAGGAGTTTTATGACAGAGACAGACTCGTGGTTCGTCTTCATACAGGCGACCCTTGCATATATGGTGCAATTCAAGAACAGATGGCTTACTTCGACCGATATGGCATGAACTACCATATCACACCTGGCATTTCATCATTCCAGGCAGCGGCTGCCGCTTTGAAATCTCAGTTTACTATTCCCGAGAAAGCGCAGACCATTATTCTTACGAGAGGGGGGGGTCGCACTCCAATGCCGGAAAAAGAGCAGCTTCATAAACTTGCAGCTTCGCAAAGCACCATGTGCATTTATCTCAGCGCAGGAATCGTAGATGATGTGCAGAGGGAGCTTTTGATGGCATATCCCCCGGAGACTCCTGTAGCTGCTTGCTACAAGCTGACTTGGAAAGAAGAGAAAATCTATCGTGGTCAGCTTAAGGATTTGGCAAAGATAGTTCATGATAATAAGCTCACATTGACTACTCTTCTTGTTGTGGGTGAGGCTATAGACAATCGTGAAGGTCTGTCATGCCTTTATAATGACAGTTTCAAGCATCTTTTCAGGAAATGATACTTGTTTTCGGAGGAACTACAGAAGGACGGATAGCAGTAGAGACACTTGATGAAGGTGCCGGACATTATTTCTACTCTACGCGAAGTGATCTTCAGATGGTTGAATGTACCCATGGTGAGCATATTAATGGCGCCATGACACAGTCTGACATGGTAGACTTCTGCCGATCCAATGCGATTCGTCTGATTATCGATGCGGCGCATCCGTTTGCTTCCTCGCTGCATTCCACTATTGACAGGGTCAGTCGAAAACTTGGTATTCCGGTCATAAGGTTTGAGCGCAGGTATCCTTCCGTTGACTACGAAAACACTGTGTGGTGCGACAGTTTTGAGGAGGCGGTGAAAGTCATGCAGAATGCGGGAACTGAAAGACTTCTTGCTCTTACAGGCGTGCAAACAATAAAAAAACTTAAACCATATTGGAGCAGGCATGAGACTTGGTTTCGTATCCTGAAACGCGATGAGTCTGTCGAGATAGCGACTGAAGAAGGATTCCCTACGGATAGACTGATATTTTATTATGACTCCTCGGTGGATTCTTTGATCAAGACTATTCAGCCTGATGCTATTTTGACCAAGGAAAGCGGAGAGACCGGTGGCTTTATGGAAAAGATTGATGCGGCAAGACATCATGGAATAAAGGTGTTTGTCGTAAAGCGCCCTATACTGTCGGCTGACTTTATTGTAGTTGACGGAAGGCATGGATTGCGTCGTGAGATAGAAAGACTTTTACCTGAATTTTATCCGTTGCACACGGGTTTTACTACAGGCTCTTGTGCCACAGCTGCAGCCAAGGCTGCCCTTGTGGCACTATTGACCGGGAAAAAGGTTATAGAAATTGACTTCAAGATACCGGAGGGTGAGACCCTTCATATGCCAATCATATCAGTGATGATTGAAAGGGATTATGCTATAGCCAGCGTAATCAAGGATGCCGGGGATGATCCGGATGTGACCGACAAGTCATTGATATCTGTTAAGGTCTCGTTTGCGGAGCATGATGGAATCCGCTTCTTTGGAGGGGAGGGAATAGGGACAATAACCCTTCCAGGGCTTGGACTCCCTGTGGGAGAGGCTGCCATAAATCCTGTACCGCGTTCTATGATGAGCTCCGAACTTTCGGCACTATACGATGGTGGACTTGACGTGACAGTGTCTCTGGAGGGTGGAGAAGAACTTGCGGAAAGAACTTTCAATCCGAGGGTAGGAGTCGTGGGTGGCGTCTCAATTATAGGAACATCTGGCATAGTGCGTCCATTTTCCCACGAAGCGTTTCTGGAGTCGATCCGAAGGGAGATGAATGTGGCATTGGCCAATGGTTGCGGGATGGTAGTCGTCAATTCCGGAGGGAAAAGTGAGAAATACATGAAGGCTCTGTTCCCCGGGTTGCCTCAACAAACCTTTATCCATTATGGAAATGCCATTGGAGAGACCATGAAGATAGCCGATAAGTGTGGAGTCGAGCACCTTATTATCGGGCTCATGTTAGGAAAAGCTGTGAAACTCGCGGAAGGCAATATGGATACTCATAGCCATAAGGTGACGTTCAACCGTGAATTCCTTAAATCCTTGGCAGAAGAATGCGGTTGTTCGGAAAATTCAAAGGAAGTGATGGCCAATCTATCTCTTGCAAGGGAACTTCCTTCACTTCTTAGGGAAGCCGATGCTGAGCGCTTTTTCCCTGAACTTTTAAGACGCTGTCATTTGCATTGTTCTGAGATTTTTAAAGGAAATTTAGATGCGGTCCTGATAGCGGACGATGGTAAGATATTAAGTAAGACATGGCAATGAAAAAAAGTTCGTTTCTAATAGCTGCGGCTTCGTCTGGAAGTGGCAAGACCACTCTTTCGTTGGGACTTATGAACGCGCTGTCACGAAGGGGAATGACGGTACAGCCCTTTAAATGTGGCCCCGACTATATAGATACCCAATACCATTCGCTGGCAACGGGACGCAGTTCAATAAATCTGGATCTGTTTATGTCGACAGAAAAGCATGTAAAGGAGATTTACAGCCGATATGGAGCTGATAGCGATGTAAATATAGTAGAGGGCGTCATGGGTATGTTTGATGGTTATGAGAGGATGGCGGGTAGCAGTGCAGAACTTGCAGAAAAACTGAATATTCCGGTTATCCTTCTTGTCAACGCCGCATCTACGGCTTTTTCAGTGGCTGCTACAATATATGGATTCATCCGGTTTCGCAAAAATGTAAAGGTTGTGGGTGTAATTTTCAATCGTGTAGCCTCAGAAAACCATTATGCGTTCCTTAAAGATGCATGTGCCGAGACAGGAGTCCCTTCTTTAGGTTATATCCGCAAGAACGATGCCCTTAAGACCCCGTCACGGCATTTGGGACTGTCTCTTGATTCAGTCACTGAAATAGAGCGGTTTATCAATGCGGCGGCTGAGGAGGTGGAACGTAACATAGATATTGAAACTTTGCTGTCGCTTACCGAGGTAGATTCAGAGGAACCGCAACGGTATAAGACAGTGGTTGATGACAAGGTAGTTGCCGTAGCAAAAGATGAGGCGTTTAACTTTATCTATCCCGTAAATATAGAGGCGTTCCGAAGCAGGATTGTTTACTTCTCTCCACTGCGCGACACGTCGCTTCCGGATGCGGACATGATCTATCTCCCGGGAGGATATCCCGAACTGTTTGCTGATGAATTGGAACGAAATTCCGGTATGCGTAAGGCCATAAATGAATATGCGGAATCCGGGGGGAGGATACTGGCAGAATGTGGAGGCATGATATATCTGACCGAAGAGATTGATGGCAAGCGGATGTGTGGAGTTTTCCCATTGAAGACAACAATGGAGGATGCACGTCTGACATTAGGCTACAGGAAGGTGAATTTCCCTGAATTGAATATAAGGGGACATGAATTTCACTACTCTCATACAGTTCCAGCGAGGGAGAATATTCCGTCCATGGCGCAACAGTTCAATGTGAAAGGCACGCTGGTAGCGACTCCTGTATATAGATACCGTAACACCTTTGCAGGTTATACACACCTTTATTGGGGAGAGACAGACATTTTTAAACTTTGGAATTGATGAACAGGATATACACAAGAACCGGTGACAAAGGCATGACTTCCATTCATGGTGGATTTCGGGTGCCTAAGACCGATATACGTATTGAGGCAAACGGAACTCTTGATGAGCTTAACGTAGCCGTAGGAGCGATACGCACTTCATTGCCTTCCGGCCATATGTGGCAGACCCGCCTCCGGGAGATCCAACTCAATCTCATGGCTCTTATGAGCTTGGTGGCTACATTAAGCAAACAGCGCGTACACAATCCCAATCAACTTTCGGCTACCCTGGTAAGGGATCTGGAATGTTGGATTGATGACATAAATTCCCAATGTACTCCTCCCGACAGTTTCATCCTCCCCGGAGGGACTCCATTGGCTACCCTTATGCATCAGGCGAGAGTGACGGCGAGGAGGGCGGAGCGAAATCTATGGCGTCTTGATGATCTTGATCCTGTGCCTGAGAATATCCTTCGGTACATCAATCGTCTGTCTGACCTTTTCTTCATTATGTCGCGTCATGAACTTCAGCACTCGGGTTGCAGAGAAGAAGTATGGCGTGAATTTGGATATAAACGAAAACAGAAATGAAACGATTATCACCTATAATGCTGGCAGGTACGGGAAGCGATGTGGGCAAGAGCCTCATCGCAACCGGACTGTGCCGTATATTTCTTCAGGACGGATATTCTCCCGCCCCATTCAAAGCCCAGAATATGGCGCTCAATTCCTATGCAACACCCGACGGTCTGGAAATCGGCAGGGCTCAGGCTGTTCAGGCGGAGGCAGCCGTCATTCCATGCTCTTCCGACATGAATCCGATTCTTTTGAAACCGTCAGGTGAACATACATCACAAGTCGTGCTGAATGGAAAACCCTTCGGTAATCGAGATGCATATTCTTATTTCCGAAAGGAAGGGAAAGAGGAACTGCGAAGATTTGCTCATGAGGCGTTCGACCGTCTCTCATCCCGTTATAATCCCATTGTGCTTGAAGGTGCTGGGAGCATTTCTGAACTGAATCTGCGTGATGGTGATATAGTCAACATGTCTATGGCACGATATGCCGGTGCAGGTGTGATTCTGGTTGCTGATATAGATCGGGGGGAATTTTTGCAAGTGTATATGGTTCGGTGATGTTACAAACCCCGGAAGACCGAAAGCGCATCAAGGAAATAATTATCAATAAGTTCAGAGGAGATCTTAGGTTATTTGAGAGTGGTCGGAAGTTGTTGGAGTAACTGTGTGGTATTCCTGTCCTTGGAGTCGTGCCGATGGCTAAGCATATAAAGATAGAGGAAGAGGATTCCGTAGCCCTTGAGAATAAAAACAAATCAATAATAGGAGATAAGGTAAAAGTTGGAGTGTTGGCATTGCCGCATATTTCCAATTTCACTGATTTCGATGTGCTTGAGCGTCATCCTGAAGTGAATCTTTTTTATATCACCACACCCGAAGAGATTGATGAAGCCGATATAATCATAATTCCAGGCCACTGGCGTCTCTTAAAATCTGTTAATGCGAAATTGTTAAACTCTGTATTCATGT
>CANEHE010000031.1 GCA_947427285.1 uncultured Porphyromonadaceae bacterium | reverse complement strand
AGTTAGCGGCTTAGCCAAGGCTGAACAACCTCAATTTTTACCGAATCATTGTTATAATAAGATGCATCAAATCCTGAAGGGGTTTATGTCGAACCTTACAAGACCGGCATAGATCTGGGGTTGGGAGAGATAACCCTCTCGTCATGGTGCCGCTATTGGCTCGACCGCGACAAAACCCTTGAAGAGGAGATCAAAAGCGGAGACTGCGGCAAGATCATCGACGGTGTGATTATTTTCCCCAAAAAGAAACTGATGCTCTCAATAGCTACCAAAGAAGGAGACTACGGGTTATATGCCAATTATTTCACTTCCTTCAAACTGTCACTTCCTGATGCTCCAGACTATGATCTTGCCTTAAGTTCAGAAATATGCACGGCCCATCCTGAAGACCACCGTGTAGCTTATGAATCATCGGATGATTTCAAATGTCTGAAGTATCTTTTCAAGAAAGCTTATGACGGTACAAATGAATATGGAGACAATGAAAAAAGCTATGTCATGGCGGCAAAGACAGGAAAAAAGTATTCCTCTCGGGAAAGGTGAGATCTATTTTGACCTGACCTCACAGGGAGACGGGAAATATCTGTTCATAGCGGTTGGTCTAAACTCCGATTCAACAATCGTGGCAAGACGCTGTGTCGAATTCTACTATCAGTCAGATGATAACGAAAACTGGATCTCACACGGAAAAACTCTGATTGAGGAGGATATCATCGGTTCGGTCTACTCTGAATGCGGCGTGCACGAACTTGAGGCGGAACTTCAGGTTCATAAGGACATACGCGGATTTTATCGGCTTGTAAATCCGTATGAAAATTACATCTGGCTATCTGGCCAGACTAAACGCCATTCCGATCATAATCATTACACCTATATACATGCCGAAGACCCTCAACTTGTCTATCTGATGGAAAGTCCTACCGGAATGGATCATGGTTTTGGTCAGATAAGAGTATCTTCTACCGTATCACTTTATATGATGTATGGCAATCCCCTCTCGTCTATCATAAACCTGAATCCTTATATAGACGTTTTTGGAAAATACGACAAAAACAAGAAAGCAATAACCTTTCCAAAAAATGCATTGAAGTTTTCCGAACAGCGGGTTCAAGGAGGGGACTGGATAGATTGCCAACTCCAACAAAAGGTTCATATTACATATTCCGGGATCAGCGTATGTGGAAGAGATAACAACCACAGACAAAAGCAAATGTGAGTATTTCAATCTACAAGGAATACGCATTGATTCCAACTCGGGGAAAGGAGTATATATCATCCGCCAGAACGGTAAAGTGTCAAAGAAAATCATACGATAATTTCTTCTCCTCTTTCCTGTTGCCATAGTGCTACCAAGAAGAGGTATGCAGTAGGACTCCGATTCTCTTTTATCGAAGAGGATCGGAGTCTTTTACAATTTTTTTTGTAATTTTGCAAATAAATAGGGGTCACCCCCTCTCCGGCCAATCTTCTCCTGTTTCAATATATAATTATGATCGATAGAATCAACGCTCTAAGAGCCGAAATAGAATCACTGACAGCATCAACTCCGGAAGCAGCGGAACAACTCCGCATAAAATATCTGAGCAAAAAAGGTGCTGTCAGCCTGCTGATGAACGATTTCCGCACGGTGCCTGCCGAAAGCAAACGCGAGGTGGGCCAGCTCATCAACAGTCTCAAAAACCTTGCCACAGAAAAAATAAACACCCTCAAGGCTGACGCAGAGGCATCGGTCGCCATAGCGGAGACCGCAGGCATCGACCTCACACGCACCGCTACCCGCATACCGGCAGGCACACGGCATCCTCTCTCGCTGGTCAGAAACGAGATACTCGACATTTTCGGACGCATGGGATTCACTGTGGCCGAAGGGCCGGAAATCGAAGATGACTGGCATGTGTTCTCATCGCTCAATTTCCCTCCTGACCATCCGGCACGCGACATGCAGGACACATTTTTCATCTCGCGCAATCCTGTCGATGTGCTTCTACGCACCCATACGTCATCGGTACAGACACGTGTGATGGAAAAGACACAGCCACCGATACGCATTGTCTGTCCGGGCCGTGTATATCGCAACGAAGCCATCTCTGCCCGCGCACATTGCTTTTTCCATCAGATAGAGGGATTGTATATCGACCGCAACGTCTCTTTCGCCGATCTCAAACAGGCGTTGCTTTATTTCGCACGCCAGATGTTCGGTCCGGAGACGAAAATCCGGTTGCGCCCGAGCTACTTCCCATTCACAGAACCTTCCGCAGAGATGGATATAAGCTGTGACCTATGCGGCGGAAAAGGATGCTCCTTCTGCAAAGGCACAGGATGGGTGGAAATATTGGGATGCGGCATGGTGGACCCCAATGTGCTTGAAGCATGCGGAATAGACTCAAGCCAATTCACAGGTTATGCTTTCGGCATGGGTGTGGAGAGAATCACAAATCTAAAGTATCGTGTGAAAGATCTGCGGATGTTCTCGGAAAACGATGTGCGTTTCCTACGTGAATTCGAAGCAGCACATTAATAAGAGGTTTTTAGGTTTTAGACATCAGGAAGCAGACACTGTCATGACAGTCAAAGAAAGATACAAGGGGATTATCGAATGGTTTTCGGCCAACATGCCGGAGCCTCAGACCGAACTGCGGTATGACACTCCGTTCCATCTGCTGTTGGCCGTGATCCTGTCTGCCCAATGCACCGACAAACGTGTCAACATAGTCACTCCTCCCCTCTTTGAAGCCTTTCCTACTCCGGAAACTTTGGCTGCGGCGACAGAAGAGGAAGTGTTCCCGTTTATAAAAAGCGTGACGTTTCCAAATAATAAGACGCGCCACCTTATCCGTGCCGCAAAAGTGCTTTGCGAAGAATTCGGAGGAGAGATGCCCTCCGATATCGACTCGCTCATGAAGTTACCAGGAGTCGGACGCAAAACAGCGAACGTGATGTTGGCTGTGGTATGGAACAAAGCTGCAATGGCAGTGGACACACACGTATTCCGCGTCAGCAACCGCATAGGGCTTACTATCGACAGCAAATCGCCGTTGGAGACTGAACGCACGTTGGTAAAACATTTTCCGGAGGCGTTACTTCCCAAAGCACACCATTGGCTTATTCTGCATGGGCGATATGTATGCACAGCCAGAAAGCCAAACTGTTCCGAATGCGGCATTCGAAACTTATGCCTGCAATGGGAACACTCCGGCAATGACACAAATATAAAGGACAGCAAATAACTGTTACAAAAAATTCGACGGGCGGATGCAACAATCCGTCCGTTTTTTCGTCAGCCATATACGGACACCTCCATCCCGCGCAATGACGGAAGAGCAATTCAACATACTGACGGTGCCGCTCTACGACAAGATGTATGCATGCGCCCTGATGTTGCTGCGCGAGAACGACGCTGCAGCCGACTGTGTGCAGGACACACTGGTGCGGTTATGGGAAAACCGTTCACGGTTGGCCGCAATAGAAAAGCCGGAGGGCTACTGCATCACAGCCGTAAAACGTCAGGCACTGGATGTGATCCGTAGACGCGGAAGAATGCCGGCAGCCGAGATTGAAATCTCCAACATCGACATTCCAGGCATCCATACACCTTCGGAACTGATGGAGACACGTGACGATCTGCGCCTTGCCTGTTCGCTGATGGAACGGCTCGCGCCCCGACAGAGGGAGGTAGTGGAACTAAGTGCTCTCAAGGGACTTGACAACGCGGAGATATGCGAAGCCACAGGTCTTAATGATGAGAACGTAAGAGTTCTGCTTTCCCGGGGACGTTCCCGATTGCGAGAACTTTTCCGCAAAGCCCTCGGAAACTGACCACCCAATGAAAATGATCTTGTTAAGAATATGACAGACCAGAAACATATCGCCTTACCTCTCAACTGTGAATTATCCTCCCTGCTGGAAGGTTATTTCACTGCGACACTTTCTACGGAAGAGACCGCATACCTCGCCAGATATGCGGCAGACATCCTCCAATCCGAAACTCCTCTTCTTTCCCCCGATCTGGAAGCGGATCTAAGGCTTGTGGCGGCAATGGAGACTTTCCCGACCATGATAACACCGATCCCTGTTCCTGAAAGTCTGAGTGCCCGTCTGTCGAAGGCCGTGCATGAGACCGCCACAGCGGAACGGTCCAATAAAAAACGCACTCTTCTCTTCCGTCGTATATGGATCGGTGCAGCTTCAGTGGCAATCCTACTGATTTCCGCAGTGACAGTCCGTCACATATCTACCCCCTTGCAGCCCTCCCTCAACAGAAATACTCCGGTACTGACTATGTCGGCCCCGGATCAGACCAATCACACCGCTGATTCCAGAGAACACTCAGTCATAAATAAAATTACCACACCAGCCCCACACAGGAATATCGCATCTGTTCTCAGACAGCCAGCCGAAAATACAAGCAAAAAATATTCCGTAGAAAAACCGGAATCCCTTTCTCAGACTGACGAAATCACTGTTGATGAACCAGACCGGATATATCTGCCCGCCACAGCCACCCTCCCCGCAGATACCGACGACTCATTTCTGTTGGCCTCGCGCGTAATCGACAGATCAACCCATACTCTCGACGACATCTGCAACTCCAGCGAACAGAGCGTGGCCAAAGTGGCACTTGCAATCGAGGATATCTTCTCAGATCTGAATCTGTCATCATCTTCGGAAGAACCGCCTATCAGTCTATCAATATAATTCCCCCAGACCAATGAAAAGACATCTTATCATCATCCTTATTCTAATTGCGACCGCCATCTGCGCCACCGCCAAAAAGGGTGCGCAGTTTTCCGATTTCGCATCGCAGAATGGAACAACCTACACGTATGTGTCCCCCTCCATGTTGGCCACAATGGGCGAGTACAATATCCAGACACGTACAATCAACATCTCCACCAAGGAACTTTCGTCCATAGAGACAATCAGTGGCCTCAGCACTATCGCGGAAGATCTGATAAAACGTGTAAAACAAATAATCAACAAGGAGAAACTCGAGACACTCGCCACCCGGCGTCCACGCTCCGGTGCCACAGTCTCCATTTTCGGAAAAACAGCGAAAGGAGGCAAACAGCTTGAAAAACTCATAATGGTAGAGCAGACACACGTCAACATCAAAGTGACATATCTGACCGGCCGTATAAGTTTTACCTTCAACAATCTTGATTTCTGACACTCTCCGGAAAAAGCACCGCAACATTTTTGGCACAGTGTTTGTTGTACATCTGTTTCCGCCCCACACAATCCGGGGCGGAATCTTTCGTTAATAAAATCAGGAAAATACTTGAAAATATATGAATAACGACTTCAGAAACTATGCTGTCAACCACCTCGGCATGAATTCCAACACCCTTGACAGCTATATACGCCATATCAACGCCACTGCAGCAGGCGTCAGTTCCACCCCACTCCCTACGGCAGACTATCTCAATCCCTATATTCTTGAAGAGCGGCAGCTGAACGTCACTCAGATGGATGTATTCTCACGTCTGATGATGGATCGGATCATATTCATGGGGACCCAGGTCACAGATCAGAGTGCCAACATAATCCAGGCACAGCTTCTCTATCTTGACTCGGCAGATCCGGATAAAGACATATCACTCTACATCAACTCTCCCGGAGGATCTGTATATGCCGGTCTTGGAATATACGACACAATGCAATACGTCAATTCCGACGTATCGACCATCTGTACCGGAATGGCCGCATCCATGGCCGCTGTGCTCCTTGTGGCCGGAGAAAAAGGAAAACGCTTCGCACTTCCCCATTCCCGTGTGATGATCCATCAGCCAATGGGAGGAATCCAGGGGCAGGCCTCAGACATCGAAATCACCGCACGGGAGATCCTCAAACTTAAAGAGGAACTATACCGAATCATCTCAGACCATTCCGGCCAGCCGTTTGAGAAAGTGGAAGCCGACAGCGACCGTGATTATTGGATGATAGCCCGCGAGGCCAAGGAATACGGCATGATCGACAAGATTCTTGTCAACGAGAAGAAAAAGAATCTCTCCCTATAACCTTCACTACGAATATGGCCAAGAAAAAAGGACCTAAATGTTCCATGTGCGGCACAGAGGCGACAGACTACAATCAGGTGGTCTCCATTTTGCCGGGGCTTGATCTTTGTACCGAATGCATCCAATACATCGACAATGCCCGCGATGCCCAATTGAAAAACAGGGAGTCTGAGGGCACCGATGTATCATTGAAACCGGCCGACAATCCCGTCCGGATTCCCAAACCCAAAGAGATCAACGCATTCCTCGACCAATACGTCATAGGTCAGGATGAGGCGAAGAAATATCTTTCAGTAGCGGTATACAACCATTATAAACGTATTGCCGAGGCCACACACCGTTCTTCTGAAAATGACGGTGATGATCAGGATGTCGACATCGAAAAAAGCAATATAGTGATGGTCGGTCCTACGGGAACCGGGAAAACCTTGCTGGCCAAGACTATTGCCAGACTTCTCGATGTACCTTTCACCATAGTGGATGCCACTGTCCTTACAGAAGCCGGATATGTGGGTGAGGATATCGAATCGCTGCTGACCCGATTGCTTCAGGCATGCGACTACGATGTGGAACGCGCCCAGAAAGGAATTGTATTCATAGATGAGATAGACAAGATCGCCCGCAAAAGCGACAATCCATCCATCACGCGCGACGTCAGCGGCGAGGGCGTACAGCAAGGTCTGCTGAAACTACTGGAAGGGAGTGTAGTGCTTGTTCCCCCACAGGGCGGACGCAAACATCCGGACCAGAAGATGATTCCGGTCGACACCAAAAACATTCTCTTCATCTGCGGAGGAGCTTTCGACGGCATAGAACGCAAGATAGCCGGTCGGCTCAACCACCGGATGGTAGGCTACGGACAGGATGCATCGAAAAAGAAACATGAGCGTGACAATCTCATGAAATATGTGCAGCCACAGGATTTGAAGTCTTTCGGTCTGATCCCCGAGATAATAGGACGTCTGCCGATTCTCACAAGTCTCAATCCGCTTGACCGCGATGCACTCCGACGCATACTCACCGAACCTCGTAACGCCATCACACGGCAATATATCCGTCTGTTCAAACTTGATGGCGTCCAGCTTGAATTTACAGATGACGCTCTTGACTTCATCGTGGACAAGGCAGTGGAATATAAACTCGGTGCCAGAGGACTTCGATCCATCGTCGAGACAATCATGGTAGACGCCATGTATGAGGTACCCTCTTCACCTGTAGAGAAATTTATCGTAGACGCGGCATACGCTGAAAAGAAACTGCAGGAAGCCCATTTCGCCGATTCAGTACCGACAGACTGAAATTCAACTCTCAATATTGTCGCCAGATTCCGGCTTCGGTTTTTACACCGACCGGAATCTTTTTTCGTGGCATTCGGAAGTAGGCTTGTCAGTGTCATTTTTTTTTGCTATCTTCGCATCCGGAAGGGCATAGACCTTTCTTTCAACACCCATTACACATTAAACCTGACTTATCATGAATCTGAAACATTTGCTCCCCTCCGCGACAGCCATCCTTCTGGGTGTTTCGTCGCTTTTCATCTCATGCGATAAGAAAGGGAGCAGTCTTGAGGCTCGTTTCCCCGACAAATTCGAAGGCAAGACCGTCGAAATGATATCTTTCTCCGATTCCGTCATACTCAATTCCGCAGTCATAAAGGACGGTCGGGTACTGTTTGATAATTCCGATCTGATCACAGACGAACCGATTCTTGTGGAACTGACCATTGACGGGCGAGTAAAGGCATTCGCTATCATCGAACCCGGAGCGTCCACTCTGGCCGACTCCCTGCATGTGGCTACCGGCACTCCTCTTAACGATCGCTTTGCTGCCCTTATGAACCGGCTCGATTCAGTGGAGAATCTTGACGATCTCCTCGCTTATGTGGATTTGGCAGACAAATGCTACGCGGAAAACCGTGACAATCCTCTTGGAAATTATTTCGGAGTGGAAGTGATCAAATTCGCCGAACCATCACGGGTAGACTCTCTTCTCCGGACTGCTCCGGAAAGTCTTACGAAATCGAAGAAAGCCCAACGGTTCATCCGATTCGCCAACCTGCGAAAACAGACAGCTCCCGGCAATCGTTACGTTGACTTCACAGTAAAGGGGAAAGATGGCAAACCGATGTCTCTCAGCATGTTCGTGAAGCCCGGACGATATACCATAGTAGACTTCTGGGCCTCCTGGTGTCCCTATTGTATAAAAGAGATTCCGGAACTCAAGAAAATTGTTTCCGAATTAGGAGACAAAGGAGTCGACATAGTAGGTGTGGCTGTACGCGACAAGACAGAAGACACAGATGCTGCAATTGAGAAATATGGCATACCCTGGAGCGTGATTTACAATGCCCAGCGTATTCCTTACGATATATATGGCTTCACAGGCATCCCACACCTTATGCTTATCGGACCTGACGGAAAAATCATCGCCCGGGGTGAATCCGCCGTACAGACCGCAGACAGATTGAAGTCTTTGCTTTCGGAGGAGAAACAATAAGCCACTTCCCTGTGTTTTTCAGACAAGAAAAACACTCTAAACTGGAAAGCATGGACAATACGACACCTTCCATAAACCCAAAGTCGCTAAACAAGTTAATAGAATCAAGTATCCGGGACAACTGGGAACTCACAGCCTTCTCCGACATAGGCGGTATAAATCTTCCTTTCAAGGATGTAGCCGTATATGTGGCGAAGCTGCATATCCTCTTCGAAGCCGCAGGACTCAAGCCAGGAGACAGGGTAGCACTCTGTGGAAAGAATTCATCGAAATGGGCCGTTGCCTTGATCGCATGTCTGACAGCACGTATGGTGGCCGTGCCGATTCTTCACGAATTCAAATCGGACATGATACACCACCTGGTGAATCATTCCGATTCGAAACTTATGTTTGTCGACGCCGCCATCTGGGAGAATCTCGACGAAAGACTGCTCCCCGAACTTGAGGGTGTGTTCTTTATCTCGGAATTAGGAATGCCGTTCTCACGCAATAAAAAACTTTCCGAGGCACGTTCGAACATCAACGAACTGTTCGGACGAAAGTTTCCATACGATTTCACTCCGGATGATATTCTGTATATGCAAGACTCCCCGGACGACCTTGCTCTCATAAACTACACATCCGGTTCGACAGGTGCGTCAAAAGGGGTTATGCTCACTTTCGGCAATTTATGGAGCAATATCCGTTTCTGTCTGGATCATCTCTCATTCCTCAAAGCGGGCGACGGGATTGTCAATATGCTTCCGTTGGCTCATCTCTACGGCATGACAATCGACATGCTGCATCCTTTCTGCCGCGGCTGCCACTGTCATTTCCTCACACGTGTGCCTTCGCCGAAAGCGATCCTCGGAGCCTTCGCCGAGATCAGACCGAAACTGGTGATCACCGTCCCGTTGATCCTTGAGAAAATAATCCGCACACGAGTCTTCCCGATGCTTGACAAACCTCTGATGCGGTTTCTGATGAAGATACCGGGCATCGACACCCGGCTGCTTGAAAAAGTCAAAGATGGACTGGAACAAGCATTCGGAGGGAATCTGCAGGAACTCATCATCGGAGGAGCTGCTCTCAACGGCGAAATAGAGGCTTTTCTGAAAAAGATCGGCTTCCCCTACACTGTCGGATATGGCATGACAGAATGCGGTCCACTTATCACATACGCACCACACCAGACAAACCGTCTGAGATCCTGCGGACAGGTTGTCGACAGAATGGAGGTGAAAGTGGATTCGCCAGATCCGGCGAATGTGCCGGGAGATCTCTGGGTACGCGGAGAAAACGTGATGAACGGATATTACAAAAACCCGAAAGCCACGGCCGAAGTTATGCCGGAGTCCGAAAACGGATGGATGAATACCGGTGACTTGTGCACTATGGATCATGACGGATTCATCACTATCTGCGGACGGTCGAAAACCATGATTCTCGGTCCATCCGGTCAAAACATATATCCGGAAGAAATAGAACAGACTCTCAATAATCTTCCATACGTCAACGAGTCACTGATAATCGACGACAACGGAAGACTTGTGGCTCTGGTTCACCCCGACTTCGATTCTGCCAGATCGCAGGGTCTTGATATGGAGTCGCTCGACAAGATCATGGCTGACAATCTTACTGCTCTAAACCATGAGATGCCGCAATACAGTAAAATTTCAAAAATAAAAATACTTGAGGAGGAATTTGAGAAGACACCCAAGCACTCCATCAAGCGGTTTCTATATCAACCTTAGAATTTATAGGCGAACATCTCCTCAGACAGATAAACGTGAACACAGATATTTCCCAACTGGTGCTGACCGGAGGCGGCGGACATGCCCTCTCTTTGCTTGAGGCCATGCCGCCGTCACTGAAACCGGCAGGCTACACCGCACTTGAACCAAACAGCAGAATGCCTTTGCCATATCTTGGCGACGACACCGCTTTCCGCGAAACCTACGGACCGGAATTCGCGTTGTTGACATGTGCGTTTGTATATAACGGACGCCCTGATCTGTCATTACGACGAAAAATAATCGAAGGCTTCAGTGACTACCGTTTTGCAATACTGCCCGCACCGACCGCAATCATAACTTCTGCCAGTACTCTGGGGGAAGGCACTCAGGTACTTCACCGCGCGGTAATCAACCGTGCATCGCTCGGAAAGCATTGCATCGTCAATACCGGTGCCATCGTGGAGCATGACTGCCGGATAGCCGACAACGTCTTCATAGGGCCCGGAGCTGTACTTGGTGGAGAAGTGACTGTGGGTCCAGACGTTTTCATCGGTCTGGGCACAAGCATCCGAAACGGCGTCACCATTTGCGGAGGAGCCGTGATAGGGATGGGTGCCGTAGTCACATCCGACATAACACAGCCCGGAACATACGTGGCCCATGGGAAACATCTTCTACGCCTGTGACATATACTTTTTAGAACTTTCTCAAAAAAACATGACTATAATTGCCGAAGCCGGGGTGAACCATAACGGTTCGCTCGATACCGCCATCCAACTCGCTGACAAAGCCGCTGAAGCCGGAGCAGACTACGTGAAATTCCAGACATTTCATGCCGAACGCCTTGTGACGGCAGAATCCGAGACAGCCGACTACCAACGTCGCAATTGTCAGGGATCCTCGCAACTGAAGATGCTGCGCCGGCTTCAACTTACAGAAAAAGATTTCGAAACCATCGCATCCCATTGCAGCGGCATAGGAATAAAATTTCTCTCCACACCTTTCGACATCGAAAGCATCGATCTTCTGACCGACATAGGCATCGATGTCATGAAAGTGCCTTCCGGAGAAATTACAAACCTTCCCTATCTGCGTGCCATCGGTAAAACAAAACTTCCCGTGATACTTTCCACCGGCATGTCGACACTTGCGGATATAGATTCTGCCCTCAGAATGCTTTGCGAAGCCGGCACTCCACGCGATTCAATCACTCTTCTACATTGCAACACGGAATATCCAACCCCTTTCGCTGATGTGAACCTCAAAGCCATGACAGCACTCCGGGAAGCCTTTTCTCTACCGGTAGGATACAGTGATCATACAGTTGGCATAGAAGTTCCGATAGCAGCTGCTGCTTTGGGAGCCACCGTCATCGAAAAGCACTTCACCCTCGACAAAAAATCCGCCGGTCCGGATCATTCCGCATCTCTTTCTCCAGAAGAGCTGAAAGTCATGGTCAATACGCTACACAACGTAGAAATCGCCATGGGTAATCCCTTCAAGTCGCCTACTCCCTCCGAATCCAGAAATATCTCTGTGGCGCGGCGCAGCATAGTGGCCGCCTGCCACATTCGAAAAGGAGAACCTTTCACCGAAAGAAACCTGACATGCAAACGCCCCGGCGACGGATTGTCGCCTATGCTGTGGGATATTGTAATCGGTGCCGTCGCTCCCTGCGATTTTCTTCCGGATCAGAAAATACATCTCTGAGACTATCTCATACACACCTCATTCTTCCACACTGTTTGAAATGACAATATGCTTCATCACAGGCACCCGTGCCGAATATGGGATCCTCGCTCCTATAATACGAGAGATTTCACTACAATATCCTGAGATAAAAATCCGTATTGTGGCCACAAACATGCACCTGTCTCCAGAATACGGACTGACGGTCAAAGAGATAGAAGCAGACGGATTCACTGTGGACGCAAAAGTGGAAATGCTGATCTCAAGCGACACACCGACAGGCACCGTGAAATCTATGGGGGTGGAAGCAATCGGTCTGGCCGATGTTATTGAACGTCTGCAACCGGATCGGATAGTAATCCTCGGCGACCGGTATGAAATGCTTACTGCTGCGTCGGCTGCCTTGATATTCGGTATCCCGATAGTACACCTGCATGGAGGAGAGACTACTCTCGGAGCATACGACAATGCCATCCGCCATGCGATCACACAGCTTTCTTCTATCCATCTCACCTCTACGGAAGAATACCGGAACCGTGTGATTTCCATGGGAAAGGATCCGAAGACAGTACACTGCATAGGTTCTCCGGCGGTCGATTCGATTTCCCGGTTCACACCCATGTCTCGCGAAGAACTGAAAAAATCCACAGGATTCTCTGCCGACGGACGATATATTGTGGTGACATTCCATCCTGTGACTCTGCAGCCAGGTGATGAAGAATGTCAGACACAGGCACTCCTCGACGCCCTCGACACTCTGCCAAAGGACGTGAAAATATTGTTTACACTGCCCAATTCCGACACCGGAGGCCTCACTGTCCGTCATCTGGTGGAGAAATGGGCGGCACTGAGGCCTGACAAAGCATCGGCTGTCTGCTCACTCGGCGCGAAACGCTACTTTTCTGCCGTCGCCCATTCGCATGGAGTAGTAGGAAACAGTTCCAGCGGCATTATTGAGGCTCCTTCACTGCATGTGCCTACACTAAACATCGGCGATCGGCAGAAAGGCCGGGCCAGAGCGGAATCTGTGATTGATGTAGAAGCTATATTCCCTGCCATCAAAGAGGGATTGCACCGTCTTCTCGACCATAAGACACAACAACTTGCCCGCACTGTAGTAAATCCATACAGCATGCCCGGAACCGTAGCATGGGCAGCCGAACTTATCGTCACATCGTAATGACAAAACTGAAAGATCTCCGTAAACTATTCATAGACCGGCGCAACAGGAAACGCCTCACAAACCGGACTCCGACACTAATCTCCTCCAACTGTACAGCCGGTGTGCTTTATCATTGTCTGGGACTTGAATTCCGCTCACCGTTCATAAACCTATGGCTTACCAACGATGATTTTGTGACCGCCATGGAAAATTTCGATGATTTTCTCGCCACTCCGCTCACACGCGACACCGAAAGTCCGAAACCATATCCTGTAGGTATCGGATTCAAAGGGGTGCGGATTTATTTTCTGCATTACAGTTCCTGGGAAGAGGCGATACATAAATGGGAGGAACGAAAAAAGCGTATTGACAGAGACAACATGGCCATAATGCTTACAAACCTTGCCACTCCGGGAGCGGAAAGTTCTGATGAAAACAGTCTGTTACGCCGCTTTGAGGCACTTCCCTTCCCTCATAAGATTGTATTCACAAGTCAGAAACATCCTGAAATAAAATGCGCCGCAAGACTCCCCGGATGGAAACCGGCGACAGGGCGCAACGTTTTCGACACTCACCGGTTGCGTCGTGACAGATATATCGACAGCTACGACTATGTCGGGTTCATCAACAGCCTTACAAAAACATCTCCTCATTCATATAAAGATTGATTCCGCTTCGGGCCAACCCGGAAAATACGGTCGACTATCAGGGCGATGAAGCCGTCGCCGGTTACATTGCAGGCCGTTCCGAAAGAGTCCATGGCTATGTAAAGTGCAATCATCAGTGCCTGGGAAGTCTCGGAGAAACCGAGTATGGAGGCAAGTATACCGAGAGAGGCCATGATGGCACCGCCGGGTACGCCAGGGGCAGCGATAATCGATATGCCAAGCATACATACGAAACCGGCGAACATCGGGAAGTCAAACAGCAATCCCTGCATGAGCATCAGAGCGATGGCGCAACAGACAATCTTCATGGTGCTTCCCGACATGTGGATGGTAGCACAGAGCGGAACGACAAAGCCGGCCACATCTTCACTGACCCCCATCTTCATTGTCTGACGTAGTGTGACCGGGATGGTAGCGGCCGATGACTGTGTGCCGAGAGCGGTGAAATAAGCCGGAAGCATGGTCAGAAGCAGTTTGAACGGATTGCGACGCACGAACAGCGCGGCGATACAGTATTGCAGTATAAGAAGAAAAACATGGAGAGCGAAAATGACAAGTATGATCTTGGCAAACGCACCCAAAACGGTGGCAACCTGGCCTGAATACGTCATGTTGAGGAAAATGCCGAATATATAGAGAGGAAGAAGCGGTATTATGACGTTTCGGATGGCCATCTCCACTACTTCACGGAACTCACTGAAACATCTACGGAGCGTATCTCCCTTGAGCGACGCGATACAGATCCCGAGAAGAAAAGCGAGCACAAGAGCTGTCATGACAGTCATCAGCGGCGGAATATCGATAGTGAAGAATGGTGTCAGGTCACTGGCACCCGGAAGCTCAGACGATAACGGTTTAGGAGTTATGAGGTGCGGAAAAACTGTGTCACCCACCGCAAAACTCAGGAAACCGGAGCATATAGTGGCCAAATATGCTATGGCAGCGGTAGCCACGAGCATTTTTCCTGCATTGCGTCCTATATCCGCGATAGCCGAGGCAACAAAGCCGAGAATGATAAGTGGGATTAAGAAACCGAGGAACTGACTGAATATGGCATTGAAAGTGGCGAAAAGCCGACCAAGCCATTCCGGGAAAATATAACCACATCCAATGCCAACTCCGATGGCGATGACAATCTGAAGAAGCAGGTTTATCTTGAATTTCTTTTTCATGCTTCTTAAACGGATTGAAGGATAAAATCTTATATCTTCAGTCCGAGAAGTCTACCGATAATCCGAACATAAGCCTACGGGGATTGACAGGATAATGTGGCATCGAGAAATAGTCTTTTGAGAAAAGTCCTTGATTCACATGGCTCCAGAGAACATAGAAACGCACCTTGTAAAGACGTGCGGTGATATAGGCATTGCAGAAGGCGTAATTACCTACTTTTGTCTGGTTCTGTGTATGGAAAGTCATCGTGGCAGGCTGAAGCTCCAGACCATAGTAACGGGTATACCAGTCACAATCGACACCAATCTGAAGATCGAGAACTTTGAATGCCCGGAAATGGAGAAACATGTTGCTGTATATGCTCAGGGCCGGAAGAGGAATAACCTCGGATCGGGACGAAGTCTGATATGTTATTGTATTGTTCCAGTTCCAGATGCCAAAACGGAGTTTCTGGTCAAGTGTGGCAGAAAATACCTGTACGCTGCCTCCATATTGGGCTGGTTTGGAAAATGAATCGAAATAGACATAATTCTGAAGATTTTCCAATCCGGCCCGTAATGTTGTTTTAGTCCATGGAATAACAAGTTCACCCCCTACACGGAACGAGCGCATTTTCCCGAAATCGTTGCTCCAGACAAAATGGTTTGAAATATATTTCTGGAGAAGATAAGGGACTGCCTGATTCTTGAAATAACCGTATGCACGTATCGATACTGTATCACCAAGCATTCTGAAACGGGTGGAAATATCACCGGTAATGTCCAGATCCCCGGCCACCGAACCAAGAAGGCCGAACTTGGCGTCCACATTATATCTGATAGCCGCGCCCTTCTGCTTGCTAAGGCGTCCTCCCACCCACAGAAGATGGGATTGGGCTTTCGGATCTATCCATGTGTCCGGATATGGAGTCACCATAGTCTCCGAATCCGACTTCACATAAGCGTCAGGATCAGTCTGGGAATAATTGCGGTATTCGTATGTGGCGTATGCAGCCAGCGCGAACTTCGCCCACTTCTTGAATCCCTCCACCATCGAGACGCCGAGAGTGTTTGATAGAGTCCAGTATCGTGTATGGTCGTCTGTGCGGTCCACATTGAAATATGCGTTTTCCCAGAACTCCCGGCCCTCCTCTCCATTGCGGTTCTTGAATTCATGATGTCCCGACCTCCAGTCAAGAGAATAGATTATCTTTGTGACCGGCACATACACTTTCCGGGTAAGAGTATCGTTGACCTGCGAATCCTCCCAATATCCGATCTTATAGGCATGGTTCATATAAAATTCCGCTCCTGTAAGCCGGTTTTGTGCATTGGTGAGACGCGTGGGAATACTTTTCGCCTCTATCTTGCTGTCTCCCCCCTGAAGTTCGGCAGGGTCGAGGATATAAAGATCATCGGTGATTCCTCCATTGGCCTTTATTGTAGTGGCAAACTGGTTGTAGAATGCCTGTCCCTCATATCGGTCGCCAAGATAATAGAATGAAAGACCGAAATTGAAATTTTTCGCAGCCTGGTTTTCATAACATCCTTTCGAATGTATATAATCGATGTGGGCACCGATACCTATACGACGGTTGACATTCCCCGCAAATTCACCTTTCAGACGATTCTGTGCGTTCTCCTTGTTGCCGCCGAAATTATAGGAAAGGATAGTGGTCGGGACGTAGACGTTGTAGAATTTCTGAGTGTTGAACGTAGGGATCCAGGGAGTGACCGCATCATCGAAAAAGAACTTGGAATAGCCCGGACGGTTGAAAAAAATCATATTTATACCCTCGCCTCCGAGATTTCCCTGCGAAGCGTATGCGTCGGAAATCATAGACGGGATGGTCTGCCGCTGATAATTGTAAGTCAACGTGTCTATTACAGAGGGAATATGTGTGCCCAGAGGCAAGTCCAGAGTCCATGCCGAACCTTTCTTATCATCCGGCTTCTGTTCCGGACCGGACGAAGCCGGAGAAGACTGCGCCGACATATATAACACAGCCGACACAAGAAGCCCGGAAGAGACCAATCGCTTAATCATGGCGCGAAGTTACAAATAATTTCCCGAAGCCTAAAATCCATCTCTGCACCAGGATTTGCGGGTTCGCCCATTTTTGACTAACTTTGCATTTGCTCTTTACCTTGATTAGTCAAGGGAAATCAATATAGACCGACATGAACAAGCGTAACCTTTTCAACCCTCTCAAAAACCAGCCGGACGATGACATGCAGTCGTCATCAATCAGACGTCGCGAGATGCGCAACCGACGTACCGTACGTATCCTCTGGGCCTCTTTCCTGGGGTTAGGATTAATCATCGCCCTGTTTATGCTTCTCATATACAACGGTGTCATTGGTTACATGCCTCCCGTGGAGGAACTTGAAGACCCGCACGACAAGCTCGCATCGGTGGTGATCGCCGGTGACGGCAAAACCGAACTGGGACGATATTTCTCAGGACGTGGCAACCGTGTCTACACCGACTATGAATCGGTGTCGCCATTTGTAATAGACGCACTCATCGCCACAGAAGATGTCCGTTTTGAAGAGCATTCCGGCATTGACTTCCGCGCTCTCGGACGCACAGCCGTGAAGACCCTTATATTACGTGACAAGTCCTCCGGCGGAGCCTCAACCATTACCCAGCAGCTGGCGAAGCAACTCTATTCCCAGCCATCCGCCAATCTTTTCAAACGCGCACTCCAGAAACCTATCGAATGGATGATAGCCGTGAAACTGGAACGCAACTATACCAAAGATGAGATCATCAACATGTATCTCAACCGCTTTGACTTCCTCAACAATGCTGTCGGAATCAAAACGGCTGCCAACGTCTATTTCGGCAAAGAACCGGGCGACCTTAAAGTAGAAGAAGCCGCCATGCTGGTAGGGATGCTCAAGAATCCAAGTTATTACAACCCTCTGCGGCATCCTGAACGCACCCAAAACCGTCGCAATGTGGTGCTTGACCAGATGGTGAAGGCAAAGAAGCTTGATGCTTCAGAAGCTGAAAGGCTCAAACAGCTTCCGCTCGGATTGAACTATCACAAAGTTGACCATCGCGAAGGGGGTGCCCCTTATCTGCGCGAGGAAATACGTCGGATGATGACAGCCCAGAAACCTAAACGTCCCAAACGCTCCGACTACAACAACCTGACCGCATGGCATATCGCCCTCGGCAACTATAATACTGACTCCACTCTATGGGAAGAGAATCCCTTATACGGATGGATTGTCAAGAATCCTAAAGCCGACGGAAGTTATTACGACATATATACGGATGGCCTTAAAATTTATACCACGGTCGATCCGAAAATGCAGAAATATGCAGAGGAAGCTGTCTACGAATGGCTGGGTGGGACCCTCCAACCGGCTTTCTCCTCGGAAAAACGACACAGCCCGACCGGACCATATACCACCAACCGCTCAGAACTCAGTGCAAAAGGAGTGCAGCAACTTATCCGTAATGCAGTGGCCCAGACCGAACGTTACCGTATCATGAAAAATGCAGGCTGCTCGCAGGCTGAAATCGAGAAAGAGTTCCGCACCCCATATCAGATGGATGTATTCACTTATGTCAAGGAAAACGGGAAATATGTACCCGGTACCAAAACCGTCACAATGACTCCCTATGATTCCCTGATGTACATGAAAAGCATTCTCCGGACCGGCATGATGAGCATGGACGCCAACACCGGATATGTGAAAGCATACGTTGGAGGCCCGGATTTCTATCACTTCCAGTATGATATGGTTTCAAAAGGTAAACGGCAGATCGGCTCTACAGTAAAACCGTTTCTCTACTCTCTTGCCATGACCGAAGGCGACACCCCATGCTCCACATACAGCAATACCCAACCTGTCTTCGGCAACTGGGCTCCGCGCAACTCCGGAAGCGGACGAATCGGCGATATGGTGGATCTACGGTGGGCACTTACAAATTCAAACAACTGGATCTCGGCCCGCCTTGTAGACAAATACCGTCCGGGCAATCTTGCAAAGACCATGCGGATGTTCGGAATCACAGGATACATCGACGCCTCCTATCCGCTATGTCTCGGGACAGCGGATGTACCTGTGCGCGAGATGGTCGGAGCCTACAGTGCCTTCGCCAACAAGGGGATGCGGGTTGACCCGATTCTTGTCAGCCGCATAGAAGACAATCAAGGTAATGTGCTCTATTCCGCCAACGCCAGACGCACAGAGGTGATGAGCGAGGACACATATTACAAGATGCTCTCCATGCTTCTCAATGTGGTGGATGCGGGCACAGGCGCATCCCTGCGCGGCAGATACGGCATATCCGCAGAGATGGGAGGCAAGACAGGAACCACCAACAACAACAGCGATACATGGTTCATGGGCTTTACTCCGGAACTTGTCACCGGCGTATGGGTCGGTGGAGATGAGCGGTATATCCATTTCAACACTATGACTCTCGGTCAGGGAGCACGTGCCGCCCTGCCTATATACGGACTATATATGAAAAAGGTATATGCAGACCCGAAACTGAAATATTCGCAAAGCGTGAAGTTCGACGTGCCCGAAGGTGTCAGCGTCTGCGGAGGAGGAGAATTTTACGGACACGTGGAGAGTGACGAACCGGTAGAGGCCTCCGAAGGCATCTTTGACTGACCCTCTACGCCGGGCCTGAAATTTTACACAAAGCCGACTTGGAACGTTTTTCTTTGGCTGTTAGCGAAAAAAGCAGTAATTTAGTGCCTTGAAAACGGTTCCGGGCAAAAGAGATCCGGACCGCAACAATGCAAACATAAGCAAGAACACATAACAAACCTTTTATATCAATGGCTAAGAAACTCAAAATCAGAGATCTGACCCTTCGCGACGGTCAGCAGTCTCTCTTTGCGACCCGTATGAAGCAGGAGAATGTGGACAAACTTCTCCCGCTCTATCGCGAAGCTAAGTTCTATATCATGGAAGTATGGGGTGGAGCTGTGCCCGACTCAGTGATGCGTTACCTCGGCGAAAGCCCCTGGGATCGCCTGCGTGCCTGCTCAAAGGAAATGAAAGGCATCTCGCTTCTTTCAGCACTTTCACGTGGCCGCAACCTCTTCGGCTACGTTCCCTATCCCAACTACGTACTTGAAGGCTTCTACAAAGAGGCCATCAAGAACGGTCTGAACGTGATGCGTATTTTCGACGCACTCAACGACATCAACAACATCAAGGACTCCATCAAGATGATCAACGAACTCGGAGGTATCGCCGACGCCGCTGTGTGCTACACCGTTGATCCGAAAGATGAGCCTAAGGCTGCCCCCAAGAAAAAAGGCTTCTTCGCCAAACTCTTCGGAGGCAAGGAGGAGGAAGTTGTTGTAGAGAAGATCTTCACTGATGACTACTTCGTCAACAAAGCCCGCGAGATGGAACGTCTCGGAGCCAAGATGATCTCTCTGAAAGACATGGCCGGTCTGGTTAATCCCGCCCGTATCTTCACACTCATGCCCAAATTGAAACAGGCTCTTTCCGTGCCTGTCGACTTCCATACACACTGCACCCCCGGTTATGGTCTGGCTGCAGTATTGACAGCTATCATCAAGGGCGTTGACATCATCGACACCAATATCTGGTGGTTCGGCGGCGGCTCCGCAGCACCCGCCATCGAGCTTGTATGGATTTTCTGTCAGAAACTCGGTATTGAGCTTGACGCCAATATGGATGCAGTTGCCAAGATCCGCAAAGAGCTTGTCAACGCCCGTAAGGCTCTCGCCGACTTCGACCTCAACAAGAACAACTGGCCGAAAGACTTCGACGAAGCTTATGCTGCCATGCCGAAAGAGATCGACGCTGAATTCGACCGTGCCATCAAGGCCGCTACGGAAAACCGCGAGGCCGACCTTCTCGATGCCTGCCACAAGATCGAGGCTTATTTCGGATTCCCCAAACCCAACGACCTCGTGCGCAACGCAGAGGTGCCCGGAGGCATGTACTCCAATATGGTCGCCAACCTGCGCCAGCTCAAAGCCGAAGATGTGCTTGAAGAGGCAATGGCACTTATCCCGAAGGTGCGCCGCGACGCAGGTCTTGTACCTCTTGTGACACCTACCAGCCAGATTGTAGGCTCACAGGCCGTGGCTCTCGCCCTCGACCGTCGCAAGGGTGCCGCAGACTATTCCAACAAGAACAATCAGTTCATCTCTCTGGTAAAGGGTGAATACGGCACAACTCCTATCCCTGTCGATCCTGAATTCCGTCGCCAGATCACCGGTAGCCCCGAGGAGCGTCCTTATGACACTGCCAGCTACAAGGATCCGGCCAACCCCGTGCTTGAAGAATTCGGTGGAGTGAAACTCGCACAGAACGACGAGGAATTCCTTCTCCTCCAGCTTCTCCCTGCAGTTGCCACAGGCTTCCTCAAAAACAAACGTAAAGCCGAATATGAGGCAGCGAAGGCCAATGCACCTCAGGATGCACCCAAAGCCGAAGCCAAAAAGGAAGAGGCTCCCAAAGGCCCGCAGATCACAGGTCCCGTCATGAAAGCTCCCATGGGAGGTACAGTGATGGAAATCAAAGTGAAGGCTGGTGATAAAGTGAATGTAGGCGACATCGTAATGGTCTATGAAGCCATGAAGATGGAAAATGACCTCAACGCCGATATGGCAGGCACCGTGAAGCGTGTTCTTGTCAGCGAAAACGACGTCATGGCCACCGACCAGCCCATCATCGAGTTCGAATAATATCTCACACCTATTAATAAAATCAAGGCGTCTCCGCAACAGCAGGGACGCCTTGATTCTGTCATTTGCAACAATAAAAATAATCGACAGTTTTTTCAACCGTCGATTATTTTTAATTTATGAATGATTTATGATTTTTTGACCCATGAGGAAACTTGAGCCTGCCAGACACCCGTCTCTCCCGGGAATGCATTCCAACTTGCTCCTTCCTGTATTGTGATGGTCTGACCCTGATATCCAAAGAGAGGAAGTCCGATCAGTTCCCCTTTCGTAACAGTAAGATGAGAAATAGCAGTGGCCGGAGTCATAATACCAATAGAACGGGTATCTCCTTCATAACCATCACCGCTTTCCGGCAATGCAAGGTATGCCATTTGCGACGGTCCATTCGATACACTCCCGAGTTGACGGCCAGGATAAGTACCCGTGATTTCAGCGGTACCGCCATGACAATCCGACACAGTCCCCTGAAATAAATGGCCTACAACGCCTCCTGCCACTCCTTTAGCACCAGTAGCAGTCACCTTAGCAGAATTACTGCAGTTACTTATGGTTCCAAATCCCGTAGTCCCGGAAATACCCCCGGCACGAATCACACCGATAACCTCGCCATTATTGTCACATTCTGTGATGTTAGTAAAATCATTACTATTACCTCCTCCACCGAATATTCCACCGGCGGCATCATTACCTACTATGGTTCCGGAATTAGAACTTTTGCTAATTGTAACTGCATTTTCTTCTTTTGCCTGACTGTATCCTACTATTCCACCAGAATATCTGTTGCCTGTCTGCCCGATGGCACCTGTATTTGTACAGCCAGTTACAGTGGTAGGAGAACCGATGTATCCGATCATACCACCGTTACCGGCATTACCACCTTTAACTTCACCATAATTGTTACATCCGTTCACTTCAGTAGTTGAGTTGGTTTTGGAAACGATACCGATAATTCCGCCATTCTTGGATGCACCATTTATAGTACCATAGTTATTACAGTTCTTGACAACATTCTTGGTGCCATAAGCGCGTCCTACAATTCCTCCTGATGCACTAGCAGCATTCACGGTAACACCTTTGTTTGTACAGTTCTCAATAGTAGAACTACCGAACATTATGCCTGCGATCGCTCCCGCATGGTCTACAGCAGTCAGTTTGCCGGATTCTATGACCACATTCTTCACTGTACCATTGTTAAGGTTGCCGAAAAGTCCTACACCAAAGTTGTCTTTATCAGCAGTAGCATTCAGACCTTTTATTACGTGGCCCTGACCATCAAAAGTGCCGGAAAATCCAGTAGGAAGAATTCTTGATTTATTACTAATGGGTGTCCAAGCATGATCTCCCAGATCAAGATCCTGATGTAGTTCCATATAAGTATCGTTTGGCAGGGAGTTATTGTTGATCTGCTCAGCCATCCATGCAAGGTGAGAGGGTTGTGTGACCTCATACACATCTTTTTCAACCCCATCTATTGTTTTTTTCACGGGGACAACCTCGGTTTTTGTCACACCATCCCAAGCCTGATATACTCCTTCAAAGGCAGGATCGATAGTCACTGTAAAGGCATTCTGTGTGGTCAGAAGCGAGCCGTAGATGTTAGTCCGGTAGTTCTGGCGTACCGGTGTCGACGCGAGGTTGAGGGTGTTCACTGTCGACGCGCCTGCCTTGCCGTTGATCGTGTATGTGGCGTTGATGAGGTTGGCTGTCTCACCCTCTGTCGGGGCAACAAGAAGATAGTTCATCTCGATGTAGCTGTAACCCGAAACCGGGAACCCGTCCTCAGGAAGTGTCGAGAAGTTGGCGATCCCGAAGCTCAGGTCTGCCGCCTGGGCTGTAGTCGTGCCGTCGAGGAAGTTGATCCC
>CANEHE010000030.1 GCA_947427285.1 uncultured Porphyromonadaceae bacterium | reverse complement strand
CCCTCTAATGCCTTTAAAGCCCCTGAGGCCGGTCAATGCCGATGATGACAATGAGTCCCGATTGGACTGATCAGAATAATAATGTCCCTTAAGGCTTTAAAGTCTTAAGGGGCATTTGATTCTTAGGGGTTATCAGAGTGCTGTCTTGAGAATTTGTCCGTTGTTGAGCCGTAGGATGTAGATTCCTTTCGGAAGTGAGCGTATACCGGTGGTATCAAGTCTGTGTCCTATCTGTATTCCGCTGAGTGTGTATACGTCGGCATACGTTACGGATTCCATTATATTTTCTATGCCGTCGTTTCCAGATTCGATGCGGAAAGCGGGAGAAATGGTCTGCTTCTGGTAGTTTCCTGCTTTGTCGGTGACGATGATGCGGAAGTCATACCAGCCGTCGGATGGTATTTCTTCAAGGTTCGCTGTGAAATATTGGCCGTAACCTCGGAAGTAATTTTCCGGTTTATAATCAAGATTCAGTTTTGTAAATTCCTGAGACCCGTTGCGGGCATATTCCGCCACTATTGACTCTATTTCTGAGAAATCCATGTTATTGGTTTCATTGTTGTATGTCCAGTCACCTGCATAGATCTCTACTTTAGGGTTGTCGGAACTCTTTAATTTTATTTTCGGCATACCTTCTTTATCAGAGAAGCGCACAAACTGTATGGTAGGTACCGATGTATCCTCATTGTTTTCATCATAATAGACTTCGGTTATGTTGGATCCGTCTATCCTGTCTACTTTGATATTGCTGTTGGTATAGGTATGTAGCATTTTTCCTGACGGTTTTGCGGCTTCCGCCCATTCGAATTCCCAGTTGAAGTATGTGTAGAGATCGTTGCTTTCGTGTACTTTCTCACCGTTGTATGTCACGTAGAATTTTGTGCCTACTCCCAAGTCTATCTTACGTTCGCCACCGTTGTTGCAGTAATAGTCAGGAAGAAGGCCCCGGATAATGACTCCGTCACCATAGTCCACCACTTGAGAGAACAGGGTGCAATATGCAGAGGAGGCTCCCCACATATCGTGGAATTTGTTGAAGCATGTCCTTATGAATGGATTTTCATCAAGATGTATGCCTTCGCCTTGTCCCTGTAAATATGTCTGATGGTGTCCGAGCAGAGGAAGTTCCACATATTCTGTCTTATTGCCTGTCTGACGTAAGGGAAGGGTCCTCATACCCTCTGATATCGACATTTCTTCGCCAAGTATAGTGAAAAGACCGTCCCGTTCCAGAGATTCAATTGACGCCATCATGTTGCAGTCGGCATTGCCGTCCTGATGGGAAAATGGTGCGTTGAAATGGATGTTTCCATAATATGTTTTCGATTTCCAGATCCCATCAGAACTTGCGCCGCTCACATAATTGCCCATGTTGACAGCAATTGTGTTTTCACGTTTCAGATTCATGAAGGCTGCCGGCGTGAGTGCGAATTCGGTGACAAGAGCACTTGTAAAATCTGCGGGATCGTTGGTTACTTCAGGGGTTCTGCCAGGAAAGCCTTCAAGACGGATCATGGCCAGATTGGTCGGGTCGGTCCTTTTCTTGCCGATATCGATGATTCTTGTCTGGACGAATCTCCATGAATCGCTTACATCGTTGACTACGATATCGAACAGTCTGTCGGTTGGTATTCCGTCTGTATTGACATCATAAAAAACTCCAGAGGAAATGTCGTATGTTCCGAGTCCGGCAAGTCCTTTTCTGATGATATAATTACTGTAATTTATCTCTTGGCAGGTTGATTTGGAGTCGTCGATTTTTTTGGTCTCCGAGTCATAGTCGGGTAGAACGGACTGTTTTCCGTCGGGATTGACAGATGAGAAGCAGATGCGGTTTGTTGCTGTTGATGCATCTGCATAGACGATGGTGTCTTTTGTTATGTCGATGTTCTCCAGAATTACTGTTATCTGGTAAGGTCCGGGATTTTCTGGGTCATATTTTTTCTTGTTGTCGAAACTGCACATCACGTCGTAGATGCCGGCAGGCACTTCTGCCGAAACTGTGTTATTTTTGACGGAATACATCCTATTGGGATGATAGTCGGAATTGAATACTCTGATGGTGGAAGGTTTGAGTTGATCCGGGTCATATTTAAATCCCACAGTCAGTGTGCATGTCTTCTGAGGAGATTTTAGAGAGGTTTTTGATCCTTTGCTGTTGGCGGCTCTTTTGTCGAAATCGAGAGGGATGACTTCGGTCGGCCGGGCAGTTTCCTTTCCAGGGGGGTGAAATACGGTCTGCGCGCCAGTTGTCGCGATGAGGGCTGCGATTGCGATGCTGATGATTGATGTTTTCTTGATCATGTTGTTTTTTTATTATGTGAATGAAGATGTCACAAAATTACAACTGTCAGGCGGAAGACAGATATTCCATGAGGTGGACTAATGGTGGACCAGGATTGATTTTCAGTTGATTCTGAGGAAAAGTACCTATATTTGCCGAATGAAGAAAAAACATTCATATCTTGTGGCAACTGTTTTGGTGGTGGCGAAGATGATTTTCTGCGGTTGCGGACGTCCGGACAATCGAAGCGTCTGGGGTGCGACGTCGCCTTTGCCGGATTCTCTTGTTGATCGTTTCAACGATGCGTGGACTACTCAGCAGAGTCAGGATTCGCTTGGCGCGATTGTAGATGCTCTGGAAGAGAAGGCACGCGAATCGGGCATGAGGGAGGCGGTGGCGCGTGCAGACTATTGCCGTGCCAGATGGCTCAATTCAGAGCAGCGTCCTTTGGAGGCAGCTGTGAAGATAGAAGAAGGGATTGCGATTCAGGATTCGGTCAGATACCCGTATGCGCGTCTGAAGATGCGTTATCTTCAGGCAATAGTGAATCTGCACCTTAAAAAGGATATAGGAAAGTCATATAAGACTCTGGAGGAAGTGTCCGTAGGGTTTGAGAAAATAGGCGATACAATCTCTCTTGCGGAGACATACAATGCGATGGCGCGTGTATTGAGAGAAGCCGGCGAGACGGCTGAGGGAAATGGTTATATTGAAAAGGCGCAGAAACTTTATGAAGAAGCCGGCCTTAGGATCTATGCATTGAAAAACCGGTTGAATATTGCCGTGGCCTATTATGAGGCAGGCGATAGGGCCTCATGCTGCCGTATTCTGTCCGCGCTCAGAAAAGATTCTGTGGCGCGCAGTGACATAAGGTTTTACAATTCGGTACTTCTCAACACATATATCTATTGTGGAGATGCGTCAGCACTGGATGAGGCTTACAGTCAAATTTCTGACTTCGAATTGAGATGGCCCGGCCGTCAGGCCGAGCTTGAGATCATGAAGGCCAGGTTTTTTATTGAGACGGGTCAGGTTGATTCGTCCGATTTTCATTCGTGGAAGGCAATGACGCTGGTGCCGTCAATCAATGATACGATACTTATAGAGATGGTTTATGATGTGCGTTGCGTGGTTCATAGCATGGCTGGAAGAAATGACAGCGCGTTTGAGGCATTGATCATGAAAGACCGGTTGACAAGAGCGCGTGTCAGCGGAGCGATGGCGTCGTCAGTACGCAAAGGTCGGATGGCGGCCGAGATAGCGTCGGTTAAAGAGAGGTCAAGACTGCATGACGAGCGTCAGCGGCTTTGGTTTATAATTATCCTGATGTCAGTATGCGTTGTCGCGTTGGGGGTGATACTCATAATGGTCAGAAGGGTAGGCCGGATGCGACTCAGGGAGGCGAGACACTATCTGGAGGCAAGTCGTCGGTCGAGTCAGCTTACAGTGGCCTCCTGTGCTCTCAGAGAGAAAGAGAATCTTGTCGAGGAGATACGGGGAATAATAACCGATGCAAGCAAGGAGGAGCGCATGCCGGAGGAAATATCAAGAAAACTGGATAAATCCTTGCGTATTTACTTCGATACCAATGAGGAGTGGGATAATCTACGGATGCTTTACGATTCGTTGCCTGTAGGTTTCGATGATGCTGTCAGGAAGCGGAGCCCAGAGATTTCAGACTCACTTGTACGGATGTCGGCCTACATAGCATGCGGATTGACCACCAAACAGATCGCGCGTCTGCTGAGAATACAGCCGGATTCGGTGAAGAAAAGCCGATGGCGTCTCCGTACACGTCTGGGTCTTTCGCCGTCAGAGACGCTTGAGGATGCGCTGCAGTCGATCATAAACACCTTGAAGGATTGAAAAAAGGAAGAAAAAAGGTGATAATTTGGTTGATTGGGAATTTATTAGTAATTTTGCAGGCCGATTATATCCAGTTAGCACCGAAATCGGGCATAATTCACTTATTATTGGCCTTTTAAGTGTTGTCCGGCTGAGTGTATCAATAGAACTGAAACAATTAAAAAGCAAACAAAAGTGGACAGCTTAAGCTATAAGACACTTTCTCTCACCCCGGAGACTATCAAGAAGGAATGGGTGGTCATTGATGCTACGGACCAGGTTCTGGGCCGTCTTTGCTCAAAGGTGGCAAAGATCCTTCGTGGTAAATATAAGGCTGGTTATACGCCTAATCTTGACTGCGGCGACAATGTGATCATCATCAATGCCGACAAGGTTGTGATGACCGCCGACAAGATGAACAAGCGCGAGTATCTGCGTTACACGGGTTATCCCGGCGGCCAGCGCACGTTCAACCCTGCCGATCTGATGGAGAAGTCGAAGAATAGGACTATCAAGAGCGGCAAGCATCCTTTGTTCATCAAGGTTGTGAAGGGTATGCTTCCGAAGACCCGTCTCGGAGCGGCTCAGCTTAATAACATGTATGTCTACAACTCTCCGGAACATCCCTTCCAGGACGTGGACGCAAAAGTCATCGACATCAACAAACTGAAGTGAAATCAAGATGGAAAAGGTAAATGCAATTGGCCGCAGAAAGGCCGCAGTGGCACGTGTGTATCTGACGGAAGGCACCGGCAAGGTCACTATTGACCGTCGTCCTCTGGACGTTTATTTTCCTTCGTCGATTCTCCAGTATGTAGTGCTTCAGCCGCTCAACACTCTTGAGGTGGCTGACAAGTATGACATATATGCACATCTTGATGGTGGCGGTTACAAAGGTCAGGCCGAGGCTCTGCGTCTGGCCATAGCCCGTGCCCTGATCAAGATCAATCCCGAAGACAAGCCCGCTCTTCGTGCCGAAGGCTTCGTCACCCGCGACCCGCGTGCTGTGGAGCGCAAGAAGCCGGGTCAGCCGAAGGCGCGCAAACGCTTCCAGTTCTCGAAACGTTAAGCGGATAATCTCTTCTGGTGTCGGCTTTCCATTTTGTCTCCGCTTGTTACTTTTATATGGAGATGGGTTGGTCCGGCTTCCGGAAGGATCGAGGCACTTTTGCCTGACGATACAGACCGGAGCCCTTGACTAATGCACGTCAGGGACTTCGGACTTCAACGTTAAAAATTATAAACAGGAGAAAGCGTATGCTCCCGGCGTTTTCGTTCTGCAGGATATGGCTTCGTTGCGGAGCCGCAGGGGGCACACAGTGTTTAGTATCTAAATCCCAGGGATGGACACGTTCCCTACCCTCGGATTGTTTAATCAAACCAAAAGAACGTAAACCAATTCAAACAAATGGCAACACCCACATTCGAACAGCTTCTGGAAGCAGGCTGCCACTTCGGCCACCTCAAAAGAAAATGGAATCCGGCAATGGCTCCTTATATTTTCATGGAGCGCAACGGCATCCACATCATTGACCTCTATAAGACCGCAGCCAAGATCGAGGAGGCTGCAGCAGCTTTGCGTCAGATAGCCAAGAGCGGCAAGAAAGTGCTTTTTGTAGGCACGAAGAAGCAGGCTCACGAGGCCATCGAGGAGAAGGCACGCAGTCTCGGCATGCCTTTCGTGATCGAACGCTGGCCTGGCGGCATGCTCACCAACTTCCCTACCATCCGCAAGGCGGTCAAGAAGATGACCACTATCGACAAGATGGCGAAAGACGGCACGTTTGACAATCTGTCGAAGCGTGAGAAGCTGCAGATCACCCGTCAGCGTGCGAAACTGGAGAAGAATCTCGGTTCGATCGCTGATCTCTCGCGTCTGCCGTCGGCACTTTTCGTGGTCGACGTCATGAAGGAGCATATCGCTGTGGCTGAGGCAAACCGTCTCGGCATACCTGTCTTCGCTATCGTCGACACCAATTCCAATCCCGGCAACGTGGATTTCGTTATTCCCGGCAACGATGACGCTTCGAAGAGCATCGATGTGATACTGGAGGCTGTATGCGCCGCCATGGCCGAGGGTCTTGAGGAGCGTAAGGTAGAGAAACTCGACGAGGAGGCCAAAGGTGAAGAGGCTTCCACTCTCGGCAAGCGTCGCCGTGTGCGCCGCAGCGATGCTGAGCGTCCCGTTCAGGAGGAGATAGTAGTGGCTGAGGCTGTGGCCGAGGTTCCTGCTGCAGAATAATCCTCGATATCGGGTAATATTGATGTCTGGAGACAGGCATCGGCAATAGTTTCCCCTGTCCGGGGCCCGGTGCGTCCGGACAGGGATATTTTTCAATCAGCAAAGTAAATACAATTATGGCAGTATCTATAGAAGACATCAAGAAGCTCCGCAAGATGACCGGAGCCGGCATGATGGACTGCAAGAATGCCCTCGCCGAGACTGACGGCGATATTCAGGGCGCAATAGAGATCATCCGCAAGAAGGGTCAGGCCGTGGCCGCCAAGCGTGAGGACCGCGACGCAGCCGAGGGTTGCGTTCTGGCCGAGACCAAACCCGGTTTCGGTGCGATCGTGGCTTTGAAATGCGAGACTGACTTTGTGGCTAAGAACGAGTCGTTCCGTGCCTTGACAAAGACTATCCTTGACGCAGCTGTGGCCGCTTCGGCCAAGAGCCTCGACGAGGTGAAGGGCCTTAAGGTGGATGGCCGTACAATAGAGGAGCTTATCACAGACGAGATCGGCAAGACTGGTGAAAAGATGGAGCTTGGTGCCTACGAATGGCTTGAGGCTCCCACCGTGGCTGCATACGAACATCTCGGCAACAAGCTGGCAACTATCGTCGGACTTTCCGCCGACGGCATCGACCCGTATGTGGGCAAAGAGGTTGCCATGCAGGTAGCCGCCATGAATCCTGTGGCTGCCAACCGTGAACAGGTGCCCGCCGCCTTCATCGAGGAGGAAAAGAACGTGGCCATCGAGAAGACGAAAGCCGAGCAGGTGCAGAAAGCAGCCGAGTCTGCTCTGCGCAAGGCCGGTCTGAATCCGAACCACTTCGACAGCGAGGACCATATCGCATCCAACATCACCAAAGGCTGGCTCACCGAGGAGGATGCAGAGCGTGGACGCGCCATCATGAAGGAGGCAGCCGAGAAGAAAGCCGCCAATATGCCCCAGCAGATGATAGACAATATCGTCAACGGACGTATCAACAAGTACTATAAGGAGAATGTACTTGTGGAACAGGAGTATCACCGCGATGCCAAGCTGACCGTGGGTCAGTATCTCGAACAGACCCAGAAGGGCCTGACCGTAGTGGAGTTCAAGCGTGTGAACCTGAATCAGGACTGATCTCCTGATTTCCGACATATCTTACAGAGGCCGTTCTCCGTATTGTCCGGGGGACGGCCTTTGATGTATGGATGAACCAACCGTCAGGCACGGGAGTTACTTAAGTAGCTGTTGAATTACCTCCGAATTAACGTGTAGGATATGAATGAGAACGTCTCCAATCGTCTGCGTCATTTCTTTCATCTGGTGTCGAATGTGCGTCCGGTCTACTGGATAATGCTTTATGTAGGACTGGTGCCAGTATTCGCTTTGATATACTGGATGCTTCCGGATGCCCAGTTCCGTATACCTGACCATGCCGCGACCGACTACGGATCGTGGTTGTATTACAGCATCGTCACCATAAGTACCCTTGGTTTCGGCGACTATACACCTGCCCACGGATGGGCACAGGCCGTAACGGCGGTGGAGGTGATGTGCGGATTGATAATCCTCGGATTTTTTCTCAACGCGGTAGGCTCTATGAAGTCGGAGATCGATGTGGAGTCGGAGGTCGAGAAGCAACGCCGTCTGCATGAGCGTCAGGAACGGGAGAAACTGTTGAAGAGCACGCCGATAGTGTTGCATATTCTCAACGAGTTTCTTTCGATGTGTCGTGTGGTGACGACTCCGGCAGTGCGTCGGAGTGATGACAGCAGGTTTGATCCCGGCTTCGGCATCAGCGATATGGCCGATATGTTCCGGCCCACGGGACTGCCCGGTGACATGTCGGGACAGTCCGCAGTCAGCCGGTTTCTGAAATGTGCCGGTCGGACGAGTCTGGCACTTGACTCGATGCAGTCGAGAATAGACCTCACGCTCTGGCCGGAACTTCTTGAGAAGTGTTTCGCATTTGTGGCCAACACACAGATGTTCGGTTCCGGCGACAGCCTTTCGCAGCCTGCAGGTGCGGAGTCGGCGGCAGATGTGGCGCAGGCAGTGGCGTCGGCTTCCGATGTGAGGGAGCTTTCCAGCGATCCGCGAATGACGGCTGTGGCCGAACTTTACGGATTTGTGAAGACTAACGGGCAACTTGCGCTTGAGATAGAATCGGATCTGACGCGGATCTCAGCACAGTGATTTTTTGATGGTGACTGATGCCGGAAGGCACGGAGATGTCTGCGACGGGAGTGTTGCGAAGCAGGGAAATTTTCATTAACTTTGCAGTTTGGAAATTGTCTGAACAACTTATGAAGGATGAAAAACTTCTCAACGACGAGATCCGGCGGCAGGCAGAGTCTCTGGCCTCGGGGAAGGACCTGAGGGAAGGTACGGCGGAAGCCCCTTACGGCACCCGGGGAGGACGCGTGTGCCGTGTGCGTCCGGATGTGATGACGGTCGACGACATTGTGTCGGCTGTGCCCCGGCTGGGGAACCATCGCAAGCTGGTGGAGAGGCTGATGCGTATGCTCTGGCTTGACAAGGTGAATCATGTCCACGGAAAATACTGCTACGAGGAGGGGATTCCGTTCTCCCATCTTCTGGTGGAAGACCAGTTCCGGATAAAGCTCCGTATCGATGGAGAGGAGAATCTGGCGCGTTTTGCCGAAGGACCCTTCATCACTGTCAGCAATCATCCTTTCGGGGCTCTCGACGGAATTCTTCTTCTTCATATCGTCGGGACTTACCGCGAGGATTTCCGGGTGATGGTCAATATGATACTCAACTATCTGAGCGCGATGCGTCCGTCGTTCATAGCCGTCGACCCTTCTAAGAGCGACGATCCGGCCAAGCGGCGGGCCACCATGCAAGGGATCAAAGAGGCGATGCGGCACATCCGCGATGGTCATCCGATGGGATTTTTCCCTGCGGGAGCCGTGGCCAAGGTGAGCCGGGATCTGCGCATACGCGACCGAGAGTGGCAACCGTCTGTCATAAGGCTTATAAATCAGATGAAAGTGCCTGTGATACCTATCTATTTTCATGGCCACAACGGCACGTTTTTCAATATACTCGGCATGATCGACTGGCGGCTGCGCACTCTGCGGCTGCCACGTGAGCTTTTCAACAAGACCGGCCAGGAGGTGCTTGTGAGCATCGGAAAGCCGATCATGCCGGAACGTCAGGCTGAATTTACCGATCTGGAGTCTTTCGGGAAGTTTCTGAGAGAGTCGACTGATCGTCTTAGAAGTATAAAATGAGTATTATCGAAGAGAAAACCGACAGCGTTGCCCAACTTTCCCCAGAGGTGACAAAAGCCCGGCAGCGATTCTCCATAGTCGGTAATTCCCCGTTGCTGGCGCAGGCGGTGGAGCGTGCCCTGAAAGTGGCACCGATCGATCTGTCGGTGCTTGTCAGCGGCGAAAGCGGAAGCGGCAAAGAGTTTTTCCCCAAGATCATACATTATTTCGGAAGCCGCAAGCACAAGAAATACATAGCCGTGAACTGCGGTGCGATTCCGGAGGGGACCATCGACAGCGAGCTCTTCGGTCATGAGAAAGGGAGTTTTACCGGAGCCGTATCGGCCCGCAAGGGATATTTCGAAGAGGCCGACGGAGGCACCATATTTCTCGACGAGGTGGCGGAGCTTCCGCTCACCACACAGGCGCGTCTGTTGCGTGTGCTTGAGACGGGGGAGTTTCTCAAGGTAGGATCGTCGCAGGTGCAGAAGACGGATATCCGCGTTGTGGCGGCCACCAATGTCGACCTTCTTAAAGCAGTGGCCGCGGGCCGGTTCCGCGAAGACCTCTATTACCGTCTTTCCACGATTATCATCCATGTGCCGAATCTCCACGACCGGGGGGCCGACATTCCGCTTCTGGCGCGTAAGTTCGCCCGCGATTTCTCCGAGAAATATATGACCGAGCCGATCACCTTCTCTCCGGAGGCGCAACACTTCATGCAGCTCTACCGATGGCCCGGCAACGTCAGACAGCTGAAAAACATTGTGGAACAGCTGGCACTGTTTGAGGCAGGGACCGAAGTCAGCCGTGACACTCTGGTTGCCGCTCTTCCGGATGCCGGCGGCGTGTCGACTCCGGCCATCATAGATGACGGGCGCGTCAGTTATGACAAGGAGCGTGAACTTCTCTGGCAGACTATACTCGGACTGCAGAACGAGATCGCGTTGCTCCGCGCCGATATTGCTGCCGACAATGCTTCCGGACGCATCATTCCTGAGGAGGAGGTCAAGGCCGCTTCCCGTCCGCTGTCGGACGTCCGCTCCATAATCCGCTACGAGGCTCCCGACGCCACCCGCACGCATCCCGCCTCACTTGCGGATTCGGAACGCGATGCCGTCACCGCCGCCCTCGCCCGTTCGGGAGGCAACCGTCAGCGCGCAGCCGACGATCTCGGCATATCGCTACGGACTCTTTACCGTAAAATCAAAGAATTAGGTATAAATACATGAAATCTCTCCTTACCCGTCTTTCATACGCATGGCCTCTGATGGTGGCCGTGGCAGTCATAACGGCCCTCTTTCCGGGTTGCGTTCCGTCGTTCAGCCTGAACGGTTCGGCCATCAACTATGACATATACAAGACCATCAACGTAGGGGAGTTCCCGATCCGTGCCGCTCTGGTCTATCCTCCTTTGCAGCAGGAATTTGAAAATCAGCTTCTCGACTATATCACTCGCAATACACGTCTGCAGGAGGTGGACGGACCGTCCGACCTTGAACTTACGGGTGAGATAACGGGTTATTCGTTGTCGCCGCAGGCTGTGGGCACCGACGCATACGCCACCGAGACCCGGCTCACCATCACTGTCCGCGTGAAATATTCCGACAACAAAAATCCGGCCAAGACTGTCGATCAGAGTTTCTCGGCCTACAGGCAATTCTCCTCCTCTCTGATGCTGACCGATGTGCAGGACGATCTTTGCCGGGAAATCTCCGAAGAACTTGTAAATCTCATATTCAACGCCACTCTCGGCGACTGGTAAACTATTATTTATCCGGAGGATGTCTACAATAGAAGAATTGACCGCAATAGCCGAAGGGCGTGCCGACATGGAGACTCTTGCCAGGGTTGAGGCCGGTTTCCCATATTTCGCCACACCGATTGTGTGGAGCATACGCAGTGAGAATGATGCGTCGCGTTGTCAGGCATTGAAGATGCGGCTTGCGGCCTGTGTGGCCGACCGTGACACTCTCGCCCTTGTGCTGGGAGAAGAACCTGAGGAGTTCGCCGCTTTTTATCCCGATGAACAGACGCGAAGACTCTCCACCGACGACACCATAGATTCGTTTCTCGACCGTTTCGGCGACAGTCTGGAGGCTCATGCCGAAGGTATCCTGGTGCCTGTGCAGCCACCGGCTGTCGACTATGCGTCGATGCTTGAACGTGAGCTTCCCCCGATGCCGGCTGAGGATCCTGACTCCACCGCCGAGGCGATCGGCTCATTTCTCAAAGGCTCCCCGACAGGTCATGCCGGGGAGGCGGTGGGATCGCGGAGGGAAGAAACTCCTAAAGCTCCCGAGTTGCCGGCTCTGACCGAGTCTCTGGCCAGAATTATGATAAAAAACCATAATTATTCCAAGGCACTTGAAATTATAGAGGCTCTGAGCTTGAATAATCCGGAAAAAAGTATTTACTTTGCAGACCAAATCCGATTTTTGCGGAAACTGATAAAAATCGAATCGATAAAGCAATAAGATCTATGTATATTTTCTTAAGCATTCTGATTGTGGTGGCATCGCTTCTTCTGGTGGGAGCTGTCCTCATCCAGAAGTCAAAAGGGGGCGGTCTGGCCTCCAACTATTCCAGCGGCAACCAGATCATGGGCTACCGAAAGACCACCGACTTCATAGAGAAAGCCACATGGTCATTGGCCATATTTATCTGTGTGCTGAGCATTCTGGCTTCTTTCGCAGTGAAGACTCCGGTCAATTCATCGTCGATCAAGCAGGCACCGGCCCAGACCACTGCTCCCGCACCAGCCCCTGCGGCTCCAGCTCCGGCTCCGGCAGCAAAATAATTCTGCTCTCCTTTCAGGAGAAGGAAATCGCATATAGAGCGGCTTCATCGATATGAGGCCGCATTGATTGTATATACATAAGTAATCAGATTAAAACGACAGTAAGAGACAGCCTCTCAGGTCATCTCCTTGACAAAATATCGGTTTCGATTGCGTTTTTCACATAAATTAAGCATTTTTTTATCCTGTGTGATGATTTTTTAGTATGTAAGTCTTGGAAAATATGAAGTTGTTGTATTAACTTTGCGGATGGTTAGTAGACGGACGCATGCCTTGTCCCCTACGCCATAATAGAAATTCACAAAAACTTAACTTCAATGAAAACCTTTCTGACTATGGCAGCCGTCGCCGCGATGGCTGTTCCGTCTGCAGCCGCGCCCATGATTGAGACCGGGCCCGACGCATTGTCGCCAGTAGCCCGCCATTGGGTGAGGCAGAATCAGATCAGGCAGCAGCGCATGGATTCGAAATCTGAAATGCCACGTCTCCTGACAGACGCCATGAAGAAATCTCCCGAAACATCGGTGCGGTTATTCGGCATGAATTCGTTCAAGACTATGGAAGGCCCCGACGGCACCACCTGGTATTGCAGGGGCGATCTGGTCTATGACACTGTCCGCTATGAATATTTCGAAGAGCTCAATCTGAAGGAATTCACCTACACCATCTACGACAATACCTTTACGGAGGTAGGAAAAATCCACGACAAGATCCGGCTTAACGAGGATAAGGGCGACAAACGTGTCGCACAAATAGATGTCTGTTATCAGATAACACAGAAATTCTTCAACTACGACACAAAGTACGAAGTCATTCTGGGTTATATCACCCAGACCCAGAGTCAGGGTTCGAACAATATGTATACCCGTGTCTACTCTCTTGGAGGAGAGAAAGACGAGGAGGGATTCGACAAGACCGTCTGGTCGCTCGACGGACAGGTAATAGCCAACGCTGTCAATGCCGGCACATCCTCTTTCGACGAGAACTGGTATCTTACCTTCTCATCCGAGGAGGTGGGCAAGCTTGACGGCACCATTCAGGAATATCTCGATACGTACAAGATGGTGCTCTCCACCTATACCAAGGCATCCTATTCCTCAGGTGGTGCGCCCAAACTTATCGACGAGACAAAGATAAAGATGGCATGCATGCCGGGCAACCAGCAGGATTCACCGGCGATGCTTATGTTTTCCAGAGATGGAAGAGCGTATTTCCTCTTCCAACGTTATGACAAATCCTACTTTGTGGATCCCACCGGTATGGGCGGTGATGATCTTTCCCCGGACAACAATCTCACTATAGATGTCTTTTCCGCTGGAAACATGGAACAGACTTTCAAGAAAGAAACCACTTTCAGCATCCCTGTGAGTCAGGAAGGACTTCCTTCCGATTTCTCCGGTTCCTTCTATGCAATAGGGGCTCTGGATTATGAGAATGACATCATTCCGGCTGCCGAAGGTAAGTTCAACTTCATCGTGGGACGCCTCAACTACGAGAGAGTTCTTGATGACGCCACTGTCAATTCATATTATCTATACAACGATGAAGGTAAGGTGGTGAACACTATTGCCGAATACTGTGCCTACACACAGATGCTGTCCGATATTCCTGGAAAAGACCGTCAGATAATGGTGGTACGTACAGATGGAAAGGGAGCTGCATACCAGTGTATCGACATCCCTTCCGGAAATATCGCTACTGAAATCAATGCCGCATACAGCTCCTCAAATACTCTTACCACCTCTTTCGACCGTGTGCTCACTTCCGACGGCATCCGATACGCGTCGAAGGTGTCTGGAGCTGAAGTGAAGGAAGATGGTCATGCTTATGACAAAGTGGCCTGGTACGGTGCCGACGGCCAGCTTATCCGCACGGATGAGGTAGATCTCGGTGCAAATATCGGACTTGCCGAGATATATCTTAATTCCTCGGTCCTCAATCCATATTTCTATAATACCGACGACGATTACGAATATATGTATCTCGTGAAGCGTACTGTGGGAACCGATATTCAGGAGGAGCTTATGATATGTTCCACATCAGGACAGACACTTCTGCATCTTACTCCCGATGCATCCAAAGGCACTCTCACCAATATCAGCGTTATCCCTGATGAGGTTCGCAACCAGTTGATGCTGACATACGTCAGCAACGGAACTTTCAATGTGGACTACTACGACCTGCCGCTCACAAAATTCGTCGGTGGCGACGGAACAGCGTCATCACCATACCTTATCGCCACTCCTGGTGATTTCCAGGAGATAAAGGGTGATCTCACAGCCCACTATCGTCTTACAGCCGACATCGATATGGCTGGATTTGATTTCCGTACCATCCCCGGTAAATTCTCCGGTTCTCTCGACGGCAACGGAAAGCGTATCTCGGGCCTTGATCTCAGATCCCCTATCTTCAATGAGATCGCAGGCGGTTCGGTGCGTGATCTTACCGTCATGGCTTCCCGTGTGACCGGCGACGCCGTGATTGCCTCCTCCGCCAATGGCGCGACAGCCGAGAACATCAGCATTTTCGGCCTCGATGCTTCTGGTGAAACCGATGGCTATTTCGGCTCCATATTCGCTCAGACCACAGGTGAGACTGTAATCAAAGGGTGCAATGTGACGGGTGTGATCAATGTTCCCGAGGCAAGCGTGGGCGGTATTGTGGGTCGTGCGCGTGACGGTATCAATATCGCTGCCTGTTCTTTCTCCGGATCCATTCAGGGAAGACAACAGGTAGGTGGAATAGTAGGTTATCTGCAGGCTTCTTCGGGATCCGTGGCTGACTGCCATGCCGATGCCGATATTGTCGCCCTCAATACTCTCGGCGGTATCGTCGGAAGTTCAAACCGTGCTCCTGTCACACGCTGTTATGCCGAGGGCTCGCTCAAGGCTACCGGTCCCTCCCAAGGGGAAGACTACGGTCCTTGTGCCGGTGGCATAATCGGTACTCTGGCGGCCCCATCCGACGATCAGACACGTGCCGAAGCCGTGTCTCCGCTCAGCAAATGTCTTGTAGGAATGAAATCGATACAGGGATATGAGTCGAATCCGGAGTCGACACCCGACTATGCCACACAGCGCACCACGCTCCACCGTATTGTCGGAAAGAGCCGTATCAACTTTGAGCCTGAGATCACCGGATATACTCCGGACTGGGAGCCGATATACGGAGATCCTGTAGCGGAGACTGAAATTGCCGGCAACTATGCTTTCGCAGACCTTCAGGCAGCTGACAAAGGAGATAAAACTCCGGATGGAGCCGATGTCGACAAATATGACATAGAGGCTGACTGGCTTACCTCGAATCTCGGATTCAAGTTCGGCACCACTGCCGATGCTCCCTGGAACAAAGATTCCGATACTGATCCGGCCCTCTGGCATGAGATCGCTGTCGTAGCCGTCAATCCCCAGATTGCGGTAACAGAGAACGAGACCTTCACAGTGTCTGTATATTTCGCAGGTCGTGAACAGCTTTCTGAAGAAGATGTTCTGGGACAGCTTACCATGGATTATCCTGAGGATCTCTTTGAGATGACAGAGGGATATACATACGCCGCAAACCGGCTCACAGTTCCTTTCAAGGCTCTCAAGGAAGGGAAAGGAAATATATCTATCTGTGGAGCTACTTCCGAGGTGACAGTCTCCAAGGACTGGTCTGGCGTTGAAGAGGTGATCGACCGGAATGAGGTGGCTGTTTCCGTCCGTGACGGATTCGCTGTCGCCGAGGGATGCGCTCTCCGCGTATTCTCCACTACAGGAGCAGCCGTAGCACAGGGAACATCCCGTATCGACCTGCGCAGTCTGCCTGCTGGCATCTACATCATCGTGGCTACTGACAGCGAGGGTCGCACTTCATCGATAAAGACCATACGCTGATCACAACGACAGACGCCGGGTAGGATTACAGGCGTCTTGAAATGATAACATTCCCCGTAAGCCGACTAATGGCTTACGGGGAATGTGCTGTCTACGGTGTCGCCTATAGGTGTGTCAGCGCACGTAGTGGGGCATTCCGTCGGGAAGAACGATGGAAAATTCCACCAGGCCTGCCACCCTGCCCTCGGTGTCGCGCCAGGGAGTCTGATGTATAAGTTTGCGCAGACCCTGCTTTTCGATTGTATAGGAGTTTGATGTGCCTTCGGCCAGCATCTCACGTATTTTCTCTTTTGCATGCGGAGGATGATACTGTAGAAGGTCATGCCCGATGATGTCGCCGTGGCGTGCGAATGTCTCACGGGAACGTCGGTTCATATATAGAATTTTGCAATCCGCGTCGCAGATGGTGACGGCGCAGTCGATATCTTCGGCCCAGTCGAAATTCATGGCGTTGTCGGGTTTTATGAGGATACGGATATAAATGGCTGACGCTTTCTCCCGTAGGAAAAAGCGTCAGTGAATTTTTTGAGATTTGCTTGCAGCCGCTTATTAGTTGGCGGGAGTTTCAGCAGGAGTCTCGGCAGTAGCCTCGACAGCCTCAACCTGAACAGTTGTGTCCTTTGTAGTGGTGTCGATGGACTCCTCTACGGCAACAGCCTCGATAGTGTCAACTACCATGGAATCTGAATCAGTAGTTTCAGCAGCCTTGTTGCCGCAAGATACGAGTGCTACGCTGAAAAGAACAGCAAGCGAAAGAACGATCTTCTTCATTTTGTTTGAATCTTTAAAATAATAAAACAATATTTTTTGCTATCAAAAACGGTGCAAAGTTATATCTAAATTCCCGGTACTCCAAATTTTTTTCATTAAAAATGAATGAAAAATTTTCAAAGTACTGATAATAAGCGACATTAGGTCGTCAATCAGCGGCTTTTCCTTCGGAGCCGAGCACGTTTTCGATCTTGTGACGGTAGAGTTTTTCCATCTCGTCGCGTGCGGGGCCGAGGTATTTGCGCGGGTCGAATTCTTCCGGATGATCATGAAGCACTTTGCGCACGGCGGCGGTCATGGCCAGACGGGAGTCGGAGTCGATGTTGATCTTGCAGACATCCATCTTTGCGGCCTTGCGCAGTTCCTCTTCGGGAATACCGATGGCGTCGGGAAGGTTGCCTCCGTATTCGTCGATCATTTTCACATATTCTTGAGGAACCGACGATGATCCGTGGAGCACGATGGGGAAGTCGGGTAGCTTGGCCTCGACAGCCTCAAGTACATTGAAGGCAAGCGGCGGCGGCACAAGCAGGCCTGTCTTCGGGTCGCGTGTGCACTGTTCGGGAGTGAACTTGTAGGCTCCGTGGCTTGTGCCGATGGAGATGGCCAGAGAGTCGACACCGGTGCGGCTTACGAAGTCGATCACCTCCTCCGGGTCGGTATATGTGTGATGGTCCGCGCTGACTTCGTCCTCAACGCCTGCGAGCACACCGAGTTCGCCTTCTACGGTCACATCAAATTTGTGGGCATATTCCACCACTTTTCTGGTCAGGGCCACATTTTCCTCGTAAGGGAGGTGGCTGCCGTCGATCATCACCGATGAGAAGCCGTTGTCGACACAGTCCTTGCAGACTTCAAAGGTGTCGCCGTGGTCGAGGTGGAGCACAATCTGAGGATGTTTCCATCCGAGTGATTTGGCATATTCCACCGCACCCTGGGCCATGTAGCGGAGCAGAATGGGGTTGGCATAGTTGCGTGCGCCTTTCGACACTTGAAGGATGACAGGAGACTTGGTTTCCGCCGAGGCCTTGATGATGGCCTGGAGTTGTTCCATGTTGTTGAAGTTGAACGCCGGTATGGCGTAGCCTCCGTGCACGGCCTTGGCAAACATCTCGCGGGTGTTTACCAGTCCGAGGGATTTGTAATCTACCATAATGATTCTATTTGAGATTGTCTTTTTCTATTAGGTTTGATAGTGACATGGCCGATCCGGGTGTGGAGCGGCCGCCGAAGGGTAAACAATCGGTTGACCCTTCAGGTTGCAAAAGTATAGGTTTTTATTTGTCCGGCCAAATATTCAGCCGTCAATCTTGCCGGACTGTCCGGAAGTGTCAGCCGGTTTCGGGTTTGCCGGTAAGGGAGTGGCTTGATTTTTTGATGTGTGATGTAGGAAATCACGGTCCCATTCCTCGCGGAAGCGTGTGTCCTGAACTGATTTCCGGTCGTTGTATTCCTTCACTTTGGAGGTCACGAACACTGTGAAGAGGGGAAGCATCATCATTCCCAGCACGGGAAGCACCACGCTCAGTATCTTGCCGACTATCGTCACGGCATTGATGTAGGAGCCGACTGTGGAGCAGTCCATACATGCCCAGTAGAGGGCGTCCCAGTAGGTGGATATGTTGGAATTGACTGATTTCTCCTCATAATAGAATATGAGGGAACAGAAATAGACTATGCTCACCAGAAGCACCGCATATTGGGTCAGCATCGAGAAGGCCCGGTTGGTGGAGAAATATCCTACCACCAACACGAAGGTGTAGGCACCCCGTATCAGAGGTATGAAACGGATATAGTAGAGAGCCTCGGGGGAGAAGTGGATGTTGAATTGCTGGATGATGTTGAGATACGGGATGGAGATCAGCAGAAAAAACCATCGTCGCGCGAAATACCGCTTCCGGTCTTCGGCCAGCAGCATCTGGACGAAGAAATCGATCAGGAAGATGATACAGACCCAGAACTGAAAGTCCATGTAGAGCCGGCTTTCAAGAAAATTTATTCCCTTGAAGGTGTCGTACGATATGAATACTATCAGGCCAAGCGACAGTATCAGCACTATTGTGCGGCCGAAGAGTCTGAGTATTGCCTGGGAATGGCTCAGATTGGCGGCGATTGTGTTGAGTGGTGTGTGTTTCATAGTATATGACTGATTGAAGTCTGTGTCGCGACAACCCTGTTGGCCGGGGTTGTCGCGACAGAATGTCGACAAGAAAAGGGTGCCTGATTCCTCTCAGATGGAGAGGCGGCGGAGTGTGGAGAGGAGTTCCTGGTTGATGGGCTTGTCGTTCTTGATGGCCTTTGTGAAAGGTACGTAGACGACCTCTTCGTTTTTCACTCCGATCATCACATTGCGCTGGTCGTCGAGCAAAGCGTCGATGGCTGCTGCTCCGAGTCGTGACGCAAGTATTCGGTCGTAGGCTGTGGGCGATCCGCCACGCTGCAGATGGCCCAGAATGGTGACGCGCACGTCATATTCCGGATATTCCTCCTTCACGCGCTGGGCCAGACCCATCGCTCCGCCTGTGATCGGCGATTCGGCCACAAGCACGATGGAGGAGTTTTTCGATTTGCGGAAGCCATTCTTGATGAGTTCTGACAGCTGGTCGGTCTGGGTGGATATTTCCGGGATTATGGCCGCCTCGGCTCCGGAAGCGATCGCGCCGTTGAGGGCGAGAAATCCGGCATCGCGGCCCATCACCTCTATGAAGAAGAGGCGTTCGTGGCTTGTGGCCGTGTCGCGGATCTTGTCGACACACTCCATGATGGTGTTCAGGGCCGTGTCGTAGCCTATGGTGGAGTCGGTGCCGTAGAGGTCGTTGTCGATGGTGCCGGGAAGGCCGATGATCGGAAACGAGAATTCGTTGCCGAAGATACGCGCGCCGGTCAGCGATCCGTCACCGCCGATCACCACCAGAGCGTCGATCTCGTGGCGGCGCAGCACGTCGTAGGCACACTGGCGGCCTTCGGGAGTGGTAAATTCCTTGCAGCGTGCGGTCTTGAGGATGGTGCCTCCGCGCTGTATTATATTGGAGACGTTCTGGGTGGAAAATTCCTCGATTTCGTCGGTGATGAGGCCCCGGTAGCCCCGGTAGATGCCGTAGACGCGGAAACCTGCGAAGATACCGGCCCGGGTGACTGCCCTTATGGCCGCGTTCATGCCCGGGGCGTCGCCGCCGGAGGTAAGGATTCCGATAGACTTGATTTTACCCATGGTGTGGAAATTTGACTTTGTAGAAACTTCTTATATTAGTGATAACGTCAAAGCCCTGTGTTTTGTGAGCCTCGGCCAGAAAAAAGTGATTTTTTGGAGAACGGGCTTTCGCATAGAGGAAATTTAGTAACTTTGCTTTCGGATTCAGTCATATTATGAATGATACAGTAAGGATGAAGACTAACAGGCTGTTGCCTTTCATGACGCCCGGAGTGGCCGAAGCCGGATGCGACGAGGCCGGCCGCGGCTGTCTGGCGGGTCCGGTGGCCTGCGCGGCTGTGATTTTCCCTCCGGATTTCGATGATCCTCTTCTCAACGACAGCAAGCAGCTCACCGCACGTCAACGCGAACGGTTGCGTCCGGTGATCGAAAAGGAGGCTCTGGCGTATGCCGTTGTGATGGTTTCGCCGGAGGAGATAGACCGCATCAACATACTGAACGCATCCATCACAGGCATGCAGCGTGCTCTTGACCGGCTGGCGATCAGGCCGGAACATATACTTGTGGACGGCAACCGCTTCAGACCTTACGGCGACATCCCTTTCACTACGGTAGTGAAAGGTGACGCGACATATATGAGCATTGCGGCGGCCTCGGTGCTGGCAAAGACCTGGCGTGACGAATACATGACAGCGGCCGCAGCCGATTTTCCGGGCTATGGATGGGAGAAAAACATGGGTTATCCGAGCAAGGCCCACCGTGAGGCTATCGCCCGACTCGGGCTTACGCCTCTGCACCGGCGGTCGTTCGGGCCTTGCCGACAGTTTCTCGATACTCTTCCGGGTCTTTGATTAGAGGTTGTTTAAAAATCATTGTTAAACAGCCTCTTAGTCGCGGTAATAGACCCGTTTCACACGGGGGGAGACTCCTGTCAGCACCTCGTAAGGGATAGTGCCGAGAATGTCGGCCAGGCGTTCCACGGGTGCCTCCGGACCGAAAATCACAACCTCATCGCCTACTTTGCAGTCGATGCCGCTGACATCTATCATGCATGAATCCATGCAGATGTTGCCTACGGTAGGAGCCTCCTTGCCGTTGACAAGCACTTTCAGGGCACCGCAGCCGAAACGCCGGTTCATTCCGTCGGCGTAGCCGATCGGTATTGTGGCTATCTTGGCAGGGCGGTCCAATAGCCCGCGTCGGCCGTAACCGACGGCTTCCCCTGCGGGATATTCGCGCAGGGCAATAATGACAGTGCGCAGCCGTGACACCTGACGGAGTTCTCCTCCGTGCTCCAGAGGGTCGACGCCGTAAAGTCCTATCCCCAGACGTACAAAGTCGTAATGGGCAGTGTCGCCGTATCGGATTATTCCGGCTGTATTCAGTATATGACGGAGGAACGGACGTCGGCAGCGCGACAGCATATAGTCCGTAAAGCGTGCGAACCGTGCGAGTTGTCCGTCAGTGTATTCATCCATGTCGGGGCAGTCGGCGGTGGCCAGATGTGAGAATACGCTCCGTGGCTCCACATAGTCCTGGGCTGAAAGTGTGTCCATAAGTGCCGGAAGCTCCTCCTCCACGAAACCTGTGCGATGCATCCCTGTGTCGAGTTTGATGTGGATGGGATAGTCTCTCACTCCTGCGCGTCGGGCCGCACGCACCACATCCTCCAGCATGCCGGGACTGTAGATGACCGGTTCAAGACGGTTGACAAACATTGATTTATAGTTGACCACTTTCGGGTTCATCACCATTACAGGCATCGAGATACCGTTTCTTCTGAGTTCTATCCCCTCGTCGAGGACAGCTACCGCGAGATATGCCGCTCCGGCATCCTGGAGAGTCTTGGCGATCTCAAAACTTCCGACTCCGTAGCCGGAAGCCTTCACCATCGCTATGATACCTGTGGAGTGCGGCAGTTTCGACCGGAACCAGTTGAAATTCTTCACCAGGTCGCCGAGATTCACTTCAAGCACAGTCTCGTGTTTGCGTGCCTCCAGAGCTTCATACACTCTCAGGAACTCATACTCCGGCGCACCCTTGAATAGAATGATCTCGTCCGAGAAGTCGGCCGGGTCCAGAGCGGCCATCAGCTCATCCGTGGAGGTGTAGAACTGTGAGGAGGTGGGGAAAATCCCGCTGTGGGCCTTGAGCTGTGGACCCACACCGATGAAACGGCTCACACCGGCGCGCGCCACCTCTTCGGCGATCGCGGCATACACATCCCCGGTCGCCAGCGACTCATGTCGGAGATCGCTCATGACAAGCACACGTCTCTGGCCCGGAGTGGCACGGCGGCGCATGAAATCGAGCGCGGGGCCAAGCGATGAAAAATCGGATGTGTAGCTGTCGAAGATCAGTGAACAGGAATTGACTCCTTCGCTCACATTCAGTCGTGTGCCGACGGGTGTGAGATGACGGAAACGTTCCTCTATAATGGAGGGTGGAAAGCTTCGCGAAAGCATGAAGGCCAAAGCCGAAGCCGCGTTTTCAAAAGCCCACTCGGGACCGGAGGGATAACTGACTTTCCCTTTCACTTCGCCGTACTCATATTTCATAATCGAGCGGTCGGTGGCGTCCATGCCTGATGCTTGCACCTGCAGGGCGGCTTCCGGATTTCCGGTCGAGGACCATCCGATGGCACGTCGGCCATCAAGACAGGGCCTGAGCGAATCCGCTACCAAAGGATTGTCGGCATTATAGATTATGGTATCCACTTCCGGAGAGGCGGCCAGAAGTGCTTTTTCGGCTGCTTTGGCCTGTCTGGAAGAGAATCCGGCGTCGTGGTTGGCCAGGACATTGGTGAAGATCACCGTCTGCGGACGTATTATCTCTGCCAGACGAGCCATCTCGCCCTCCTTCGATATCCCGGCCTCGATCACCGCCAGTTCCGTACCGTTCTCTATTTCCCACAGCGACAGCGGGACACCGATCTGAGAGTTATAACTCCTCGGCGATCGGACCGTCTCGGCAAGCGGCTCCATAAGCTGGAAAATCCATTCCTTGAGCGTGGTTTTGCCCCGGCTTCCGGTTATGGCCACCATGTAAGATCCTCTGTGAAGCGAAGCCACAGTCTGCAAGGCTCTGACCGTGTCCGACACGACTATCCAGACCGCATCCTCCATTCCCGAGAGATCGGAAGGAAGGGATGTCACCACAAAAGTCCTTACCCCCTGACTGTAAAGTCCCGGGATAAACTTATGTCCGTCGTTGCCGCGGGTGGCGATGGCGAAGAAAACCGAGTCACCGGCACACGTCAGCGAACGCGAATCGGTGAGAAGAATCCATTTGGTGCGCGATGGGTCGGCCTGTCGGGGCAATACCACCCTGGCGTGCAGCTGCGTGTCGGCCTCGCACGCCTCTATCATATCGCTGATGGAAAGTCGCATCCTGTAAGAGGTCGTACATTTGTACGGTTAAATGTTTTTGAATAAATTTATCTTCAAAT
>CANEHE010000029.1 GCA_947427285.1 uncultured Porphyromonadaceae bacterium | reverse complement strand
CCCTCTAATGCCTTTAAAGCCCCTGAGGCCGGTCAATGCCGATGATGACAATGAGCCCCGATTGTTCAGTGATCCTGATTGGATATTAAAGAGTGTAAAATGGTAGTTAAAGTTTGATGTGTGTTTTGGAAATTTCATGGATTTGAGTTATTTTTGTGTTCTGAATGCGTGATGTGGGATGATTTTTAAAGGAATAGTTGTTGCCGTTGTCCGTGTTCGATCTGTGATTATGAGATATTGGGCTTTAGAAATCGGAATTGCGATCTTTCTTTTTGTCTGTGTGGCCTGTGGGCGTGGACACAAGGATATCGAGATTGCTACGATGGCTCATAATGAGCTTCTGGAGGGTCTGGCGGCTGCTGCAAGAGGTGAGACGGAGCATTCCATGGAGCATCTGTACGAGTTTGTTTTTATATCAGAGGATTTTCCGGAAAGTGTTCTTGATAAAGATATTGTTTTGGCTAATGCTCTTGTGGGCGATAATTACAGAGCCCTTGGGGATTATGACTCTGCATGCAAATGGTATGTCTTATCTTTGAATCATGCCGGGCCTGCCGGAGATTCGACTATGACTGATAACTTGCTGTACAGGATTGCGCTTTGCCATATAAAGATGAAGAATAAGAATAGGGCGGAGAGATCGGTCAGAAGGTTTTATGATACGATTTCGAATAAGCAGGATGCATTGAGCCGCTATCGGATGACATATATAGGTGGGTTGATGGAGAATACATTCGGAGAGATGGAGAAAGGTGTAAAGTCCATGCATGACGCATTGACGATTGCTGACAGTGCGTCTTTGGATGCTGACAGCAGAATAAATCCGATGTTGTCGTTGGTGCTTTATAGTCTGGAGAATGGTGATGCGGATGCGGCTTTCGGTTTGTTGAGCAGATATCGTAAGGTGATTCTTGATTCGGCCGATGTATTCCAGCGAGCGGATTATATGAAGGCAAATATGCGTGCATGGACGCTTAAGGATAGATTCGACAGTGCGACGGTATATCAGAGTCAATACTTTGTTCTTATGGATTCCGTGCGCAGGTCGGAGCGGTATCGTGTTTTTTCCGAGAATATAAAGGGGCGTCTATCTGAAAGACAGCAGAAGAAGATCGAGATCAGTAACAGAAAGGTGATGTTGCGACATCTGTTTCTGACTGTGGTTATCGTTTTGGCAGTGGGTATCTGTATCTTTTTTGTGTGGTATCATCATTTCCTTCTTAGAAAACGGCGTCATCTGCTCACTTCGGATCTTGCCATGATGCGGCTGCAGAAGCAGCATTACGATAACAAGGATGGAGAGGATTCCTCAAAGTCCTCGATGAAAGATATGACGGTCCATGAGGATCTTTTCATAAAGGTCCGGGAGATTTTAGAGCGGCCGGAAAATTTTACAAATCCGGATTTGTCATTGCCGAGAGTGGCTGAAATGGTAGGTACTAATACCAAATATGTTTCCAGAGCCATAAAGAATGCTACGGGTTATAATTTCCCATCATTTGTCAATAGTTACAGGGTAAGTGAGGCTCGTCGCCGTCTGATTGACGATGCGGATTATCGCAACCTGACAATACAGAGTATTGCGGAAAGTGTCGGTTTCAAGGCTGTGTCGGCCTTTATCGCTGCTTTCCGCCAGTTTACGGGCATGACTCCTTCGACTTATGTCAAGATGTGTCGGCTCGGACAGCTGTCTGGGGTCAAAGAGGATGAGAATACCGACTCATCGAGCGGCTCTGATGATTGAAAATCAGTATTGTCGGAAAGAGTTTTGTTGTCTTAATTTAAAATCCAATGATGGATTTTATTTTTTATTTTTTGAAAAATAGAAAAACACCAATTTGAATACTATGTATAAGTTTATGTGATTCAATTGATTCCATTTTTCGAAATTTGGAATTCGTAAAAGAGAAAGAAAAGGTGGTATAAAAAATTGCCTTTATTCAGCCACACACATTACCTTTGCTTCCGGTAATAACCTCATGATAATTTCGGATCATGCTTCGTGACTATTCTAAGATTATGTTAAAGTCATATTCAGGGTTCATATTACTTTCGGTTGTCATTTTCTTGATATCGTGTTCTCCGGTCAGCGATGATGTCCGGGGCAGAAATCTGCTTGATTCCGCAGAAAAGGATTATTTGGTCGGTGACTATATAGAGAGTATGAAGTCGGTGCATGAATATATCAAGGCGTCGACGGAGGGTGAGATTGAGTCCAATCCGGAACTGGATACGAGGGCCTATAAGTTTCTCGGCAATATACATCTTATTTACGGTGATCGGATCAATGCTTCGTCATATTACAGTATCGCTTTGGATAATTCGGATATGATAGCCGATAAAGAGGAGAAACTCAAGTTGCTTTACAATCTGGTGATCCTCCATTCAGAGCTTGGAGAGTTGCGCCATACGGATATGTATATCGGCCAGATAAAGCGTCTGGAGGGTGTTGATCCGGGCCTTAAGATCTATTTTCTTACGATGGCGCGTGCTCTTAAGGAGGATGCTTTTGGTGACAAGAAGATCTCTGTGGAAATGATGAAGAAGGCTCTGGGTATTGTGGAGGAATATAAGCTTGAGAGTTATCTGAAATATAATCCATATCGGATTATCTCGGATTTTCTATTGGAGGCGGGAAGATACACAGAGGCATTGGAGGCACTTTCCGAGTTCGAGCAGTTGACACGTATCAATCGTGAATCGCCGGAGGGGGAGCTGGAATGCGTTCAGGGCTTTGTAAATGTGTACACAAGACTCGGGGATAATGACAATGCCCTGATGTATCAGAAAAGGTACGAACATCTTTCCGACTCATTGAAAAGTCATCAGGAATTTCTGAAAACCTCCGGGAAGTTCAGTATGCCGAAGAAAAGTGTCGGGAGGGTTGGAAAGCACTGGTTGGAGATTATGATTGTCTCAGCGTTGGTGCTGGTGACTGTATGCTGGATTATCTTTCGTCGAAGAATTAAGAGAATATCCGGTAGACTGACGCCATCGGATGGAGAAGCTTGCTGTCCGGAAGTCGCGGATGTGTCTGGAACCTTCCTACAGACTAAGACAGAAGAAACCACAGAATCCATTCATAAGCATCCGGAGATTTTCAACAGGATAAGAAATGAGATGGAAATCAAGGGTCTATATTCAGATCCGGAACTTACTGCAAGAGCCTTGGCATCTATAGTGGACGCGAATGCAAAATATGTTTCCCAGGCTATAAGAACACATACGGGAAAGAATTTCCGTGGTTATCTCAATAGTCTCAGGATCAAGGAAGCATGCCGACTGTTGTCTTCGGAAAGTGAAGTGCTTTCGGTTCAGGAGGTATCGAAGAGAGTGGGATTTGTATCACAGTCAGTATTCATAGATGCGTTCAGACGGGAAACAGGAATGACCCCTTCGGGATTTCAGAAGAATTCTATGAGCCGTTATGTGGAATTTAAGAATGAGCGTCTGAGATCTGTTGTTGAATGAAAATATAAGTCAAATCTTAAATATATAAGACGGAATGAAAAATTATCTAAAGACAGCCTTATTGGGCGTGACCGCATTGTTGGCGGTTGAGGCCAGCGGGGCGGAAAGTGTGTTCCAGACCTATTCTTTCCAGCCAGAGGAAAACAAAGCGGTCGCCGGCATCTCAAAACTCAGGATGACGTTTACGAACGGAGACATGAACATAGACATAGACCGGTCTACGGTGAACACGATCACCATGGCCAGTTCTTCATCCACTTTTTATTGTGTCAACCTGACCGGATTCGGCTCTATATGGACTATGGAATTCGCTCCGTCGGTTTCCGGCACAGCGTCTGAAATCAAAGAGAATGGAGAGTATACACTTACAATTCCAGCAGGAGTGTTCCATTATCAGTCAGCCGATCGTATAAACGACAAGATTACAGCGAAATTTATTGTTTCCGATGACATTGATTTCGATTGGACATGTTTCCCGGCCAATGGTTCAAGTCGGGAACTTCCGGAGTATGGAGATATAGACATCAATATTTCGTTCACATCCGCCACTTCGGTGTCGCTTACTCCGGCAGTGCAGGGAGCGACATATTCGGTGCGTCTTGCTGGAAAAGACCTGACCCGTGTGAACAGTCTGGATGACGGGGAGGGGTATCGTCTGTCAACCACGTCGAATGGTCTGCGGCTTCAGGTAAGCAAGTCGCTGGTCAAAAGAACGTCGGAACTTTCGTTTGTAGCGGAGAAAGGTGCGTTTACGGTAGATGGCATAAAATCGCCGGCAATAGATTACAAGGTAACATACCTTGTTCCTACCAAGGCAATCCAACCTCCTTATCTCAATACATTTGACACAGCTGCTGATGCCGAGGGTTTTACTATCCTTGATCTCAATGAAGATGGTCGTACGTGGGGATGGGCTGAAAGCGAGCATCCGGAAGGTACCTATATCCAGGAGATGAGAGTATGGGAGATGGAAGGAAAAGATGATTGGCTTATCTCTCCCGCCATAAGACTGGAGGCTGGCGAAGTCTATAATATGTCTCTTCATGCCCGTCCTTACGGATTCTGGGGTGAGAATTTCGAAATGAAAATCGGAACTGCTCCTACAGTCGAGGGAATGAACGAAATTGTGATTCCGGAAGTACGTATGCGTGACGGAACTAAAGGTGAAAGCGATTACTTCGGTTATTTCTCTCCTACAGAAAGTGGAGAATATTATCTGGGCATTCATGCCAATACTGAAAAAGAGGGCTTCTATCTTTATATAGACAATCTTGCAGTGTCTGCTCCAATGGACAAGAACCTTCCTGAATCTGTATCGGACTTCAATGTTACGATCGACAATCATAATTCCAAGAAGTCATTTGTATCATTTGTCATGCCGGACAAGAATATCGGAGGCAACCGTCTGGAATCGCTTACCAAAGTGGAACTTTATAGGGACGGTGAGATCATCAAGACGTTTGATAATCCTATTCCTGGTGACACAGTATCCGTCACAGACTTCGTGGAGGGTGCCGATGACTATATTTACATGGTCAGGGTATTCAATGCCGCAGGCGAAGGAAAAGGTTTTGTCAAGACATTGTTCGTGGGAGTCAAGAAAGCTTCTTTCCCGACGAATGTTCGTGCGAAAGAAACAGAAAACGTAGGTGAGGTTATGATCACCTGGGACGCACCGGCCACGGATGTAGACGGCAATCCTATTGATTCTTCAAAGATCACTTATTACATCGTAAGTATTGATGCGGAAGGTGTTCAGACACAGATAGGACGTTATGTCAAGGATACTTCGTACAAATATAGAGCCATCGATGCCGATAAAGAACAGGAGTTCTTCACTTTTGGAGTCTTTGCTGAAACCGATGGAGGTTTCTCCATGGGATCTCAGACACGTCTTGTGCCGTTAGGAAAAGCTTACTCGCTTCCGTTTGCCGAGTCGTTTGACACCCGTTCTATTTCGCTGTTAGGTGTTGCTACTCTTGCTGGTGCAGGCCAATGGGGCATCTATGGTGAGGAAACAGGTGGAGTACAGGCCTGGGATACTGATGACAGCTATGCAGGTATGGCGGGTTCTTCTGTAGGAGATTCGGGTATTATGTTCACAGGTAAGATAGATCTTTCTGAAGCGGTTGCTCCGGAATTGTCTTTCTATGTGTATAACTTTGGCAAGTCTGGTAATGAAATCTATCCGAACGTATTGCAGATCCAGGCAGATTGTGGCAATGATTTTGAGCCGGTTCAGACTATCAATCTTTCCGACCTCGGAGACACCGAAGGATGGGTCAAAAGAACAGTGAATTTGTCTGGTTGCAAAGGAAAGACTCCGCAACTGGGGTTTGTCGCTACTACAAAATCCACCAACTTCCCTTACACTTTCATTGACAATGTCGAGGTGAAGGATGATGATTCCGGTGTTGACAATGTGACGGAAGGGTCGTCAGCCATTCATGTCAACGGACATATCATGACAATAGATAATCCTGAAAGGGAACATATCCTTGTCTCTACAGTCAATGGTGTTACCGTATACTCGGGAGATGCCGCTACGGTAACAGTCGATCTTGCTTCCGGTCTCTATGTAGTGAAAACCGGTAGGACTCATAGAAAGATAATGGTGAAATGAAAATAGACGGCGGAAGCCTGTTGTAAGGCTGGTTTCCGTTCTTTCCAGACGATGGGGGTGCATCAGATATCTGATGCATCCTCTTGTGGTATATATTCCGGACTTGTAATCGATGCAAATACAACATTGACGGCTGTTATCCGTTAAATATATATTATATATAACGTGATAGAAAGCATCAGATGAGCTTTTACAGATTTACGATCAGGGATTATCATTCGGTCGAGGAGGCGGATATACGCATAGATGGAATAACAGTATTGGCTGGAGTCAATAGTTCAGGTAAGAGCACTGTTTCCCGTTGGCTTCATTACGTCCTGAAAGGGATGAATGAATATGAGAAACATGTTGAAATTGATATGGCCAAAGAATGCAATGGTCTTTTGGTTAACATGTCAAGGGCACTTGACTCGCTGGACAGGGATAATTCTTTATCAGAGGATATTTATAGGTTAAGGCGTACCATGAGAAAGTCTCAATCAACGGAAATTCTTAAAGAGAAACTTTCGGTGATGCTTGACAATTTTGTTGATGTACTTAAAGGTTTTGCTTCAGAAGCCAACGGATCGTTTGAAATATCCCGTGTACAATCATTGATGGGGCTTGAACCTATGGATGAAGAGTTCTTTGATGATTATCTTGAAAGATTACATATAAAACTGGCAACTGACTTCAAGACTATATTTGAGAAAGGCGATGCCCGTATGAGAGATCGGTCACTGTCTTCACTGATGTCTGTGATAGGTCATTTTTCGGAGTGGGACGATTTTAATAAGTGTGACATTGAAATCTCGGAAGATAATGTCCCGCTTATTTCGGAAGATGGATTTAGGTTGCCGATGTCTTTGGAGACATCGATATATTATGACACACAGAGGATAAGTGAGATCATAAGTGAATACGCTTCGTCTGATTTTGCCCGTATGGTCCGGGAGAAATCCGGCGACATGCCGGATGATGGAAATCTGGTGAGGACTGTTATTGAGCGGACTATAGGTGGTGTCGCATCCTTTGACAAGGATGAAAGATCCATTTTTGATGACAGGATTCTGCATTTTCGGCGCAGTGACGGTCTTGTAATTCCTCTGCGGGAGGCGGCTACAGGGATAATCTCCGTATCATTCATATATCGTTTGTTGACAAACGGATGGCTCGGGCATACATCTCTACTTATAATAGATGAACCGGAGGCGCATCTGCATCCGCAGTGGATTGTAGAGTTTGCCAGAATTCTGGTGATTCTCAACAAGACACTCGGAGTGAAGATAATGATATCGACCCATAATCCGGATATGGTGGCTGCAATTCAGTCGATTGCCCGTAGGGAAAAGGTGTTGGACAAGACACATTTCTATCTGGCGACGGAATCTGAGAAGGATAAGGGGAAATACGTATATAAGAATCTGGGTCAGGAGATCGGTGAGATATTTGAGTCCTTCAATATTGCTTTGTCCCGAATAGATCTTTATGGAGAGGAAGCCTGATACGGAATATGTATATAATCGAGATGTCGTTGTCTCGGCAGAAATGAAAGAGGATTTCAAGCATCCCTTTCTTTATTTTCTTGAAAAAGACTATGAAGGGAGGACGTATGAATTCTCTGAAAGGATACTTGTCACTCATTGTATAGATATGGATGAGGTAGAGACAGCGCAGCCTTTCCCTCAGAATGACAATACGATGGACCTCGTTGTCGGGGTAGGACGCTTCAATGATACGGATCGGTCTTTTTCCAACAGACGTCTGTTTCCGGTGGAATTGAAGCTGAATTGTGAATCATTCTATAGTCTTGGTAAGAATAGAAAAGGGTTGATAAGTAAAGACATACATACCAGGGATTTACTTAAAGAACATAAGACCGATTATCATAGTATATTTTTGTTTGTAAAAGAAGTGGCTCCTGAAGCGAAACGGTATCTGTCTCAATGGCAACGTGAATCAAGGAAACTTTTCGGACATTGGATGGTAATGGATCCGGAGCAATATAATGAATATATTGGATTTGAAGAGGATTTCCCATATAAGCCTCTGACTAATCTTGACAATATCGGCCGTACATTGGAATCATTTATAAATAATGATGATTACGAAAGCATGATTGATTGGATTGAGGATTGGAAGAATAAAGCCGAAGAGTTCAAACGAAGATATAAACTACGTGAGACTGCACATATATATTCTACCGTTGCAGATGCGATTGAATGTGTCATGGATAGAATCTCACGCGAGAAAGAGTACATAGCTCTTCAGTTGGATGATTTCAGGTCACAAAGGAATCTGTTGTCGGTGGGCGATTGACAGATTTTAGAAAGATTTTTCATATATGCGCTTAGCTCTTATGAAAGGAGGCACGGCGTGGAGAGGCGTCGCGGTATTTTCGTTTGAAAACTGGTGTTAAAAAAGGATAGACAGTAGATAAGAATAGCAAAACAGGGATGGCGGGTCATGGGAATCTTTGCTTTTGATTTGCATGTCCGGCGAGATTGTTGTATCTTTGAAGTTGTTTTTCAAACGATTTCTTAATACAACAAATTGTCGGTTATAAAATATGCGCTTTTCTATCGGAACGGTTGTCAGGACGGTAGCCTGTGTGGTTTTTTATTCTTTTTGCGGTGGCTTTGTGTGTTCGAAGGAAACGGACGAAGCGTTGATGCGGATTCCTTCCGCTGAACTTCTGAAACGTGGCAACAGATTTCTGTATGAGGAAAATCTGCCCGACAGCGCGATGCGATGCTTCACCATCGTCGCCGAGCGCAATCGCCCCGGCATGTCGCAGCGCGAGAGGGAGGAATGTTTCGCGGGATGGTGCGGCCGCTGGGAGACCAACAACTGGGGGTTCAACAACTATGCCGCCTGCGTGCAGGACTATGAGCGCATCATCGAGCTTCAAGACTCATGGGGAATAGAGTCGGCGCGCCCGGAATATTATCTTGCGCTTTATACCCTTTATGAGTCAAATGAGTATCTCAAGGAATATACGGTGGAGGGGTTATTGGAACTGTTCAGGAAAGCGTTTCGTCGGGCGTACGCGCTGAAGGATAGACAACTCGCTCAGAGAATTTTCGACAATATGGTGCGGATGCCGCTGTCGAACGCGGTATATGTCCCTTTGGGGAAGGATCTGGCGATGCTGCGCAGGCTGTTCGGCAATAAAAGCGACACTATCTGCCGGTCGGTAAAACAATACAAGGTGTTGGAGGCGATAGGAAGAAAAGATCTGGAGAAAGCCGTCGGGATAATGGATACTGTCATATCGATGTATACGCAGAATGCCAGAAACGCGCGTTATATCTGTTCGGCTCTGAACGCCCAGGCGTGGCTCTTTTACCAGCTTGGCCGGTATGCCGAAGCCGAGCGCAATTGGGACAAGGCCATCGGAATCACCTACAAATTCAACCGTAAAGACACACGGTATGCCATGATCGGAAGTCTGGCGGTGTATTACAACAGGATCGGTGACAGAAAAAGGTATGAGGAGGCAAGAAGACGCAATATGTTCCTGAAAGACTCGATATGGAGTCTCAAGATCACCAGATGCATCCAGCAGATGAAGTTTCATGTGGAGCGCAGGGAGATCCGCAAGGAGATCGCCCTGATGCAGTACCGCCAGACCGTGTTGCGATGGATAATCGGTGTCTCTGCCTTTGTAATCATAATTTTTGCGCTTCTGGTGTGGTGGCTTGTGAGGTCAAACAGGAAGCTGCGTGAACGCAACCGCATGCTCTACAACAAGGCTCTTCAGGAAACCGTGGTCCCGGTGTCGGCCATCTCTCCGCACGATACCTGCGAGGCAGACACAGTGTCAGAGGAGGAGAGAGGCGACTGCCCGGAACGGACCGATATTATGAGTCAGGAGGCTTTCGATGTGCTTGCGGTGAAGATAGAGGATGTGCTTGAAAGTGACACTATCTTCGATAAGTCTTTCTCGCTTACTGTTCTCGCCAACCTGTGCGGGAGCAACCAGAAGTATGTGAGCCATGTCGTCAACAGGAAATTCGGCTGCAATTTCCAGACCATTGTCAACCGCTTGCGTGTGCGTGAGGCATGCCGCCGTATTGACAATGTAAAGACATACGGTCATTGGTCCATTGAGGGTATTGCCGAGTCGGTCGGCTTCAACTCGCGCGGTGCCTTCTGCGCGGCGTTCAAGAAATTCACTGGTCTGGGAGCTGGTGAATACAGAAAAATATCCCATCAAAGAAACAGGTGATAAAAAACTGATTTGCAAAATTATATAAGCTAAGGCATTGTGCAGATACATGAATCTGTACAAGTTTTCTGATGCCTGTTTTGTCCTGATTCATGAAGTCGGTAAGCATGGATTTTATTGCGGATTAATTTTGGACATCGAAAAAATCAAACGGGCATTTCCCGATTTCTCATTTTTTTCGGGATGGATTCCATGCCTATGAAATATCAACGTCTGTCTAAGGAAATCGGTCAGGCAACATAAAAACAGACACATGAAAAGAAATGTTTTCCATCTTGGCGCGGGATTGCTGGCGACGGTGGCCCTGATGCCTTTCATGGCCAACGGTTTTCTGGAGATGAAGGACGGATTCAAGATTCCGGACAGTCCTGGAGGAAAGGCAATGCCGGCTGTTGTGAGGCCGATAGGAAAGGATAAGGCTTCGGCCAAGTTTTCCAAAGTATATGCATACGTTCATCCCGGCAACGGCGGTGAGATATCGTTGTGTGAGCTTACGCCAGACTTTACAAGCAAATTGCTCTGGAAGCCGACGTTTCAGAATGACAACGATCGTTGCTGGTTTACTCTATCATGGATCAATAACGGCAAAATCTGTGGTCTGGCGGAGAGAACCACGACCAATGGTCTTGAGAAATATGCCTACCAGGAGCGATCCCTCTCCAATGGCGATCTTGTCGTCAGCAGGGATATCCCTCTCTCTTCCTCTACTCCGGAGAGGTGGTATATGACCGGTGCGTATGTGCCCTCGGAAGATCGTGTCTACGGGTATACGCCTGGCAGTGTGGAGCAATTTTCGTTTTGTAGTGCTCCGATTTCTGATATCACCAAATCTTCTATAATCAAGGATGCGACGGTCTTGGAATATACTATTGCCCTTTGTTATAACCCTGTGGATGACGAACTGTATGGAGTGAACAGTATCGGACAGTTTGTACGTGTGGGACGTGATGGAACACAGTCTGTGATCATGAAACTGGATCTCGGGAATGTCAGAACGAGTGTGAACGGAGCGATGACATATAGTCCTAAAGATGGCAAATATCTGTTTCAGGGTTATGGCTGGGATAATTCGGCGATATTTTATTGGATAGACGCTCAGACTAAGAGCTGTGTTGAGACCGCCGCTCTCCCTGAACCGGCCTTTTTCTCCTGTCTTCTTACCCCGGACGCGGGATATGATGAGGCTATACCTGGTTATGGCAAATTTATCAATCCGGATTTTCCTAACGGATATAAGGCGCAAGGCAAAGTAAATTATGTGCTTCCGAAAACCACATTGGGTGGAAACTCTCTGCCGTCGAAACTGAATTATACCATAAAACTGGAAGAGAATCAGGTCGCTTCCGGTGAAGCCGCTCCAGGCGATACGGTACTTGTGGAGATCACCGCGCCGCAGAGAGGATATTATAAGATAACGGGTTTCGCCTCCGTAGGTGATAAGGATGGCGTTCCTTCCGTGATGCGGACGTTCATAGGCAATGACAATCCGAAAAATCCTGAATATGTCACTCTGAATCCCAATACAGCTAAATTGACCTGGACTGCTCCGACACATTTTGTACATGGTGCTGAGATAAAAGGTGATATCACATATAATGTCCTTCTTAACGGACGTATGGCCAATCCCTTTGTAAAGGTGACTGAATATCAGTTTTATACTGATGATTCTCCCACAGGCATCGATATTAACGGATGCTTCAAGACATACTGGGCATCTGTGAAGGCGGCGTCTGGTGGACAACAGAGTCAGGAGGTATCGTCCGACACATTGTTCATAGGGAAATATCTGGAGATCCCGTTCAGTCTCAGACCGGAGAAATGGGAAGCAAAGGCGTTCTCCAAAAACAGTAATCGTCCGGATTCATGGAGATGGAGATCTGCTTTGGATAATGATCCGGTATCACGTCCTTATTTTGTAAGTCAGGAAACTTTTGATGTGTTGAAGTTGCCCGTGATAAGGATTTCGGAGGCTCAGGCTGGCAAGACCTTCCGGCTGCAATACGATGCAATTGGCCAACATAAGGATGTTAATCTGCAGGTATACATAAGTGATGACATAAACAATCTGGTAAATTACAGACCAGTCTCATACAAAAGAAGAATAAAAGCAGAAGAGGGACATCATCTGGAGGACAAGGATTTCAAGACATACGAGACATTTTTCTCGGTGCCTGCAGCTGGTGAATATTATCTGTCATTCACTCATGATGATGAAGTGAGAAGGGGTTTTCTTTATCTTTCAGGTATTTCGCTTGAGGAAGTGGATTCGCTAGATATGGCCGTCCCTGGTTATGTGAATCCTATGAAAGTGTCTACTATCTTCGGCAAGGATATGAAAATAGAGGTTAATTTCAGGATGCCGGAATATCTTCTCAATGGCGAAAAAATGGATGCAACTGAGACGTTGAAGGCCGTGGTTCGTAATGGCGACAAGTCTGTGACAGTTGAAGGGAAACCGGGTTCCAATCTCAAAACGGAGATAGAGGGATTCGCAGGCGAGAATACCATCATTGTCTATGTGGAGCGTAACGGTAAGAAAGGTGCGGAAGCAGTCACGTATGCGGATTGCGGTATGGATATTCCGACTGATGTGACTGATTTCTCCTTCACGTATGGAGAGGATCCGCAGGAGATCACGGTATATTGGAATAAGCCTACGGAGAAAGGCTTCAACGGTCGGTATGTGAATCCTGATGAGGTGGAATATTATTTTGCGTATGATGAAAATGCGTCGACTTGGTTATGGTCTTATGATGACGAACTCGATCTGGATAATCTTCCCGAAGGTAGGACATTGATCAAACTGACGCCGGAAAACGGGTTGAAAAAGGATGAGAACGGTCGTTTCTCCTATACCTATAGACGTCCCGAAGGTTCTGCGTTGCCTTATCGTCAGTCTATGATGGCTATAATACCGGCTAATGAAGCTGGAATGAATGTCATAAAACGGGGTGATGGGATCAAGGATGCACAAGGGGATTATGTAAAGTATCAGGCGATAGATCTGGGAGTGCCGATGCAGCTTCCTTTCGGAAATCCATGTACTGATTTCAGATATCCTCATGCATGTGGATTTTATTCGACAGAAGCATCATATTATTATAAGCAGCCGGAGTTATGGCATAGCAACTACTATGCTGAAGCCAATACATTCCTTGGAGGAGTAATGGGAATGCCGCCGTTGCTGGATGATAATAAGAAAGGTACTCTGTATTTTTATAGTATGAACGATATGTCTAAGAATCCGGTAGATGAAGGATCGGCAGTCTATGGCTGGTCGCCGTTCTCTACCAAAGGTCTTTCGAATGCATACATAAATCTGGAACTTTACCGTTATATGTTCTCGCCGGAAGCGGAGATACTTCTGGAGTGCTACGGAATGGACCAGCCGGAATCTGTGGCGACTATCGCGAAAGGAGACCGCAACGGAGAGATATTCCATACAGCTATCCGGATTCCGGAGAAATTCATGGATAAGCCGTGGGTTCGTGCTTACTTGAAGATCAATTTTAAGAATCTGCTGAAGGAACCGAAACAGGTTTTCCTGTTCGGTAGCTACTCTTTCGACACCAAGTCCGGAGTGTCGCAGACACATATCGGAGAGGGCAGCGTCACTTCGACCGAGGGTGGCATATCAATCTCGGGTTATGAGGGCATGCCTGTAAGCGTCTATTCTCTGAGTGGTGTTCCGGTGTATTCTGTCGCAAGTGCTTCGGAATCTGAGAATGTAACTGTCCCTCAAGGGGTCTACATAGTCCGTGCGGGCAGTGAGACAGTAAAGATAGTTGTGAAATGATATAGGATCAGAGGGGCAAGATGAAAGTCGGCCCCTCTGTGTCTTTATAAAGAGAAGAGAGTGGATATGAAACAATTATATTGTGTACTGGCTTTTGGGGCCGTGTGTTGGCTTCCGGTTGCCGGGCAGGTATGGAAGATTATGCCGGACGGACGGGTCGCGGTGGTGCCGGGTCAGGAGAATCCGGAGATGCGCATGTCGGCCAGATCTGTTTCGGAAGAGACAGTAAGAGTCACGATGAGAAGCGAACAGCCGATCAATAATTTCGTGATAGTGGGCGACGGTGTTAACGTGAAAAATGCTCAGACCAGCGAGTCGAGGGTGTTTACAATACCGAAAGGGGAATATATGCTTGGGGCTATGTATGTCCGTAGTCAGCCTGTCATGCAGTGGGACATAAGGGAGAAAGTGAGAATAGATTCAGACACTACTATTCTGTTCAGTCCCACTAATGCTGTCAACAGAGTGTCTTTCCGACCGAAAGGTCCGGAGGGGAGAGAGTTTCTGACACCGACCTACAGATATACGCCTACTATAGAGTTCGACTATACAGGAGCCAATGTTGACCAGGAGGCGGTGTGCAATGTAATCTGTCATAAGTCAGGACTTCTGTTGGCGATACTTTCCGGCAATCCGCGCGGTCACGATGAGAACGGCAAGGAGGAACATGATACGTATGATTTCAAGGTGTCCTCGGTAAGCGACGATATCATAATGGCTGAATATCGGTTGGTGAACTGGCTTGACGGCTCAGTCTCGGTGATACAGCTTGAGACGGAAGGATGCACATCCGATACTATAGTCAGCAACCGCACAGATATATTCCGGGATCTCAGTGCGGCTTTTCAGCGTTCTGCGTCGTTTGACAGGAAAAATCTGACTGAGGCAGTGAGAGTCGTGACCGGTCATCTCTCTGGAGTGGCAGGGAAAGACCCGGACATGCGTCTGAATGCGTTGCAGTATGACTCTTCGGCGACAATAAATGTCAATGTTGCCCCTCTGGAGCAGACAGGCACATCGATGGCAGTGTCTGTTATGGAGTGTGAGCAATCTAAGAGTACGGCATCTGGAATATCGGTAGCCGGTATACAGTCCGCGCCTATGTATTTCTCTGACGGACAGTGGATGTATGCAGACAGCGGCACGCAGGTGTTCATGCAGTCGGAATTCCGGTTCGGCCCGGATGGACAGGCAACTTCGGTATGGCCGGGACATGACGCTTTCAGTGGTGCTGCCGGGAAATTCAAGGTGCTTTTTGGCGCATCCTCTCCGGTCAACTGCTTCCTGGTGCAGAGGGGTACTTCCAATGGTAAGCCTGTGGTTGTTTTCATGCCGCATTACATCGGTATGGCTGGCGAGTCGCGCGATATTGACAACTATCATACGCGGACGGAACTGTTTTCCGGCAGCAGATCTCTCGGGTCAGGAACGGGTCCGGTTATGATGAGCGAGGAGGATGCGAAGAAGGCGGGACGTCTCAGGATACGATTTGAGAACAATAATGTGCAGACCGACGGGGGTGTCGGAGGCAATGTGTCGGAATATGAGTTTTCTTTGTCTGCGACCGATCATGACGCGCCGTCGCTCCGTAGGCTGGCGATAAGAAACAGCAAAGGAGAGATCACCAATGTGCTCTCCCCCGGAGAGGAGGGTGTGCTGATGCTTGCAGCCGCAGACTTTAATCTTCCGACAGGTGCAGCATACCGTCAGATAGAGGATGCCGAGGTGACAGTAGAGTGTTCACGGCATGATGCTGACGATTGGTATCGTGTGAATGTCAGTCCGCTGGCCGGATATGAACGGCGTCCATCATTCGGTACTCTTTACGAGGGCCGTCTGGAAGGAGTGTCAGACGGATGGCATGACCTCCGGGTGTCGCTTCAAGATGCGGCAGGCAACACCTCTGTACAGACATTGTCGCGTGCTTTCTGTGTCGGCGGCAACGACGGAGTGGATACAACATTGGATGATATGGAAATCAACGTATTGGGTCGTCGGATCATCGCACCGGAAGGCGCGAAGGTTTACGACATTTCCGGTATCCGTGCCGCAGAAGGTGAGCTTACTCCTGGAGTATATATGGTAAAATACAACAACCAAACAGTGAAGGTAATAGTGAAATGAAATAGTGAGTGCGGGACCGACGGCGGTGGTCCGTAGTTGGTTCTGACAGTGATGGCGAGGCCGCGGCGTGAAAATGTGCCGCGGCCCCATTTGATGAACTTAAGCGACATCTTAAAAACTTTTTCTTGAAAATTTTGATTTTAGTACTAAAAATAGTATCTTTGCATTCGATTATTAATTTTCTAAATTTATGATATGACAAAAAAATCCAAATTAATTACGCGGCTATTAAGTTGTCCTAAAGATTTTAGTTATGATGAAGCAAAAACATTATTAGGTCATTTCGGGTTTACTGAAAATAACAAAGGCAGGATGTCCGGTTCAAGGGTCGAATTTATTAAGGATAATGATACAATATTATTACACAAACCTCATCCGACCGCAGAATTAAAGACTTATCAGGTAAAGCAATTGATTGAGGTTCTTAAATCATTAAATTACATTTGACTATGGGAAAATTGAGATATAAAGGTTACATAGGATCCGTGGAATTCAGTGAAGAGGACAATTGTCTTTTCGGGAAAGTCCAGGGGTTACGTGGGACTCTAATATCATACGAGGGTACCACCATTGAGGAAATAAGGATGGATTTCGAAGGTGCGATAGACGATTATCTTGCCAGTTGCGAAGCAAGGGGAGTAGAACCGACCAAGCCCTACAGCGGCAAGCTCGTTCTGCGCATGCCTTCTGATCTTCATGGCAGAGTGGCTGCCGCAGCCTCGTCTGCCGGCACCACAATCAATGATTTTATAAATCGTGCTGTTGCAAATGAAATCGGCCATACGCATGTCTCTTGTTGAAAACGCGGTTCTATCGTCAGGGAGGTTAAACAGCTTCTAAATTAAAATGATTGAGGGGTTGCGCCGTAATTGACGCAACCCCTTCTCGAAATATTATCTGGTACACCCATGGGGAGTCGAACCCCAATCGATGGAACCGGAATCCATTATTCTATCCATTGAACTATGGGTGCATGCCTGCGTGTCTCCGCACGCGAGTCCTGTTTTTCGATGCAAAGGTAGTTATTTTTTCGTAATAATTGTATTGCCGATGACAAAAGTTTGGATTTTGTATTATCTTTGCAATGAAAAAACAGTCAGATGATATGGATGTAAGGATTGAACCGTCGTGGAAAGATCGCCTTTCGGATGTGTTCGCTTCGGATTGGTTTGAGGCTCTTGCCACCCGTATACGGGAGGAATACAGGAGCGGTACGGAAATCTATCCGCCTGCGAGGGAGATCTTCGCGGCGTTCGACGCATGTGCTTTTGATGATGTACGTGTGGTGGTGATAGGCCAGGATCCGTATCATGGTCCGGGCCAGGCCAACGGTCTGTGTTTCTCGGTACGACCCGGGGTGGTTATGCCCCCTTCGCTGGTGAACATCTTCAAGGAGATTTCCGCGGAAACCGGCAAACCGATGCCTGCTGACGGCGATCTGACCCGATGGGCGCGTCAGGGAGTGTTGCTTCTCAACTCGTCGTTGACCGTCAGGGCGCATTCGCCGAAGTCGCACAGCGGCCTGGGTTGGGAGCGGCTTACCGATGCTGCCGTCCGCAAGTTGGCTCAGGAGCGTGAGGGACTTGTCTTCATGCTGTGGGGGTCGGATGCAATACGTAAAGGAGCGTTTATTGACCGTGGAAAACATCTGGTTTTGACTTCGGCCCATCCGTCGCCTTTGTCGGCATACCGTGGATTTTTCGGCAACGGACATTTTGTGAAGGCCAATGAGTATCTGCGTGCCCACGGAAAGGGTGAGATTGACTGGTAATAATATTTGATTATGACAAAAGAGGAAAGAACCGTCAGGGCGATGGAGGCCCGCGGAAAGGGATATAATTGCGCACAGGCCGTCGGTCTGGCATTCAGTGATGTCACCGGTCTTGACGACCGGACAACGGCGCGGTCGCTGGCCGGTTTCGGCGGAGGCGTAGGCGCACAGGGCGAAGTCTGCGGAGTGGTTTCCGGATTTGCATTTGTCGCCGGAATGAATGGAGAGGGACTTCCGGCTGAAAAGGGAGAGGTATACCGTCAGGTGCGTGAGATGACCGAGGAGTTTCGTCGGGAATACGGCTGCATACTCTGCCGCGAACTGAAAGCGAAAGGCAACGCCGTGCCGTGCGACGAACTGATCCGTCGCGGAGTGGAGATCACTGACCGGTATTATCGTAAAGATGCGTAGGTCGGTTATTACATTGCTGACTCTGATCGGTGTGGCTGCAGTGATGTGTGGCATGGACACGTCGGTAAGGATATTCAATCCTCGTTTCCGTACTCTTCAGGTGAGTTCGGTCGACAATTTCATGGGAATGCCTGTGATACGTCTGGGGAGCGATGACCGCCTTGTCGTGACCTTTGATGAATTGGGCGACGACTACAGTTATCTCCAATACCGTCTGATACATTGCAATGCCGACTGGCAACCCTCACAGCTTGTGGAGTCGGAGTATCTTGACGGATTCAATGTGGCTGACATCACCGACTATGCCTTTTCAAGCAATACGTATGTGCATTATGTGAACTACCGGATAACTGTTCCCGACGGGAATATGAATCCCAAAGTGAGCGGCAACTATCTTCTGCAGGTGTTTCCGCAGGATGATCCGGAAGATGTTCTTCTCCAGACCCGTTTCAGTGTCAGTGAGAATATCGCCCCTGTAGGAGGAGAAGCCACCTCGCGCACTGACCGGGGATTGAATACCGAGTGGCAGCAGCTGAATCTCAGAGTCGGCATCCCGGATATATCGGTGCGAAGTCCGTTGACAGATATATTTCTGACTGTTGACCAGAACGGACGTCCGGATGCCACCCGGACCGTAATGCGCCCTCAGCGTTTACAGGGAAAGAGTCTGATATACGAACATATTCCGGATCTTATCTTCCCGGCCGGCAACGAGTATCGCCGTTTTGAGACTGTGAGGGCCAACTATCCGGGAATGGGGGTGGATTCAGTGGGATTTTCGGGACGGAACTATCATGCTTGGCTCTCGCCCGACCTCAGCCGTGCCGCCGCTCCATATACATACGACCAGACTCAGAACGGACGTTTCAAGGTGGATGAGTACAATTCCACCAATCCGGACCTGGGAGCTGATTATGTGACGGTGCATTTTGAACTGCGTCATCCCGAGGTGATGAATGCCGACATCTATGTGGAGGGAGATCTGGTGGGAAACCGTCATGACGAGACGTCGAGAATGCGATATGATGCCGCCCGGCACGCGTATGTGCTCGACCTCCCGCTTAAGCAAGGCTCATACAATTATCAGTATGTGGCTGTGCCTAAAGGGAAACGTACAGCTGATCCGTCGCTTATGGAAGGAAACAAATACGAGACCCGCAACGAATATCATGTATATGTCTGGCTGCGGGAACCGGGAAGCCGTGCCGACAGGCTCATATCCGCTGCCCAGTTGTTCAACCGATAGTTCAACAACTCTTATGTTGCAGATAAAAGATACATTGGTTTCGCTCGATCTGGTGGAGCGATATTTCTGCTGTGACCTCGACAGCTGTCTGGGAGCCTGCTGTGTGGAGGGTGATGCCGGTGCACCGGTGCTGCCCGGCGAGGTGGCGTCTCTGGAGAAATGTCTGGAGACTGTGGAGGATTCGCTGACCCCCCGAGCCCGCGAAGTGATAGATGAACAAGGGGTGGTCTATGTGGATGAGGAGGGCGACCTTGTGACCTCGATAGTGGAGGGTCGGGAATGTGTCTTTTGTACGTATGCTTCCGGAGGTAAGACATTGTGTGCCCTTGAGAAAGCTTACCGTGAGGGGAAGACACGATGGTGTAAGCCGGTGTCTTGTCATCTTTATCCGGTACGCCTGAAAGAGTATGGCGGCTTTACGGCGGTCAATCTTCACAGATGGAAAATCTGTCACAGTGCGGAGAAACTTGGCCGTAAACTTGGGCTACGTGCCTATCAGTTTCTTAAAGAGCCTCTTGTGAATCGTTTCGGCAAGGAATGGTATGAGGAATTGTGTCTGACGGCGGAAGAGTATCTTCGGCAGTACGGAGACTGTGAGAGGTGATTTAACAAGAATTAACATGTAATTTTAGCTTCTGGTGATAAAAAACCGCTAACTTTGCATCGGAAAATTTTCAGAAAAATCTAACATGTAAGAATTTATTTAGTTAAGCTATTAGCGTAGGGGCCAATTGTGAAATTGGCCCCTACGTGCGTCTATAGAGGGGAAGAGGATGAGAAGTCCATAAATTTTTATTGTGAGGTAATTGTTTTTCAAGATTAAATTATTACCTTAGCGGCAGAAAACGATAGAGCCGGATATGGATGCGACAATGGGCTTCTGGTGGCGTGCCGGCGGCATGCTTGTCTACGCGGTGACAATCATCGCGTGTGTCGTGGTCGTGCTCAGGGAAAACCGCAATCCTATCCGTTCGATGGCCTGGGTGATGGCTCTTATCTTTCTGCCTGTGGTCGGACTGGTGTTCTATCTCTTTTTCGGACGCAGCCTGAAAAGCATGCGCATGATCTCGCGCCATAAGAAGCGACGTCTGATGCGTGCGACCGCCACCCGCAATGTGAATCTCAAGGAGATGCCTCTCGGTGGTGACAGGAAGCAACTTGTGATGCTGTCGCATTCGTTGTCGAAAGCCAAATTCACTGTCAACAACAGTATAGAGATATTTACCGAGGGGGCGACCAAGTTTGACCGTCTGAAGGAGGATCTGCGTAAGGCACGCCATTCGATTCTGTTGCAGTATTATATATTCTCCGATGACCGTCTGGGAAATGAGATAGCCGATATCCTGATGGAGAAGGCTCGCGACGGTGTGGCTGTATGCGTGATATATGATCATGTGGGCAGTTTTTCGACACGTTCGCGGTTTTTCGGACGGATGAGGGATGCAGGTGTGGACGTCCATCCGTTCTTCCGGGTGACGTTCCCTCAGCTCGCGAACCGCATCAACTGGCGTAATCACCGTAAGCTTGTGGTAATAGACAGGAAGATTGGGTATCTTGGCGGCATGAATATCGCCGACCGGTATGTTTACGGCACCGGCGACATCCCTGTCTGGCGCGACACTCATTTCCGCCTTGAGGGTGACATTGTAGAGTCTCTGGTGCTGTCGTTCGCCATCGACTGGTCTTTCATGGGTCAGCCTCTCGGTCAGCTTGAGGAGACCGATGTGCGTCCGAAGATGTCAAACCTTCTTGGAATGCAGCTTGTGACTACAGGTCCGGTGGATTCATGGGACAATCTTTCATTGTGTTTCATGAAAGCCATATCGATGGCGCGGCGTTCCATTTATATCCAGACTCCTTATTTTCTGCCTACTGACGCGCTGCAGCATGCACTGGAGGCTGCGGCATTGTCGAAGGTCGATGTCAGGATAATGATTCCAGAGCGTTGTGACTCCCGTCTTCTGCGTCTCGCTTCTTTCTCATACGTGACGCAGTGTCTTAAGGCCGGTATCAAGGTGTATCTTTATAGTCCTGGGATGCTTCACGCCAAGGCGATGATAATCGACGAGGATCTTGTGGCGGCGGGATCCACTAATTTTGACTTCCGGAGTATGGAGAATAATTTTGAGTCGACGCTGTTCATCTACGACCGGGAGGTCAACAAGCGTATGCGTGACATATTCTTTGACGATATCAGGGAGTCGCGAAAACTGACATTCATGCAGTGGCGTACACGTCCGTTGCTTCAACGTCTGCTTGAGTCGGTAGTCAGACTACTGGCTCCTATCCTCTGATAACAGTCAGGAAACGATTTCCGAAAGGATGTGTTCAAGGTCGAGTGCAGACACCTTTACGGTCAGGGTACCGTCTTTCGCCACCGAGATGTTGCCTGTCTCTTCGCTTACGATGACGCACACGGCGTCTGTCACCTGACTCATTCCGAGGGCCGCGCGGTGGCGCAGACCGAGATTCTTCGAAATGTTCATGTCGTGACTTACAGGCAGTATGCAGCCGGCACTCATGAGCCGGTGTCCTGCTATGATCAGTGCTCCGTCGTGTAGAGGGGAGTTCTTGAAAAAGATGTTCTCTATCAGCCGCATGTTGATGTTGGCATCGATGATGTCACCGGTCTTCTCATAGTCGGTGAGCGGCATTCTTCTCTGCCACACTATCAGTGCGCCGGTCTTCGACTTCGACATGCTCATACATGCATAGACCACGGCCATGACTTCCGAATGAGCGTTGTCGTCTTCATTGTCGTGACGGAACAGACGCCGGAACAATTTCCATTTTCCTTGGGAGCCTATGTCGGTGAGGAAGCGTTTTATCTGGTCCTGAAACAGGATTACAAGCACAATCAGCCCGATACTCATGAATTTGTCGAGGATCGTTCCTGTGAGCCGCATGTCGAAGATCTCGTATGCCACCACCCATATCACGATGAATGCCAGAACGCCGTAAAACAGCGACAGCGTACCGCTGTTGCGCATCATGCGGTAGAGGTAAAACAGCATCAGGGCGACAATTATGATGTCGATTATGTCTTTGATTCCGAAATCTATCATAAGTGGCAGGTTTTAGGCATCAGGTTTCAGGATTTGTTGGCAGTCTTTCCGCGCAGCAGGGACAGTATCTCCACTGTCTGTACCGCTGGAAGTGTCTCGTGCACGCGGATAATATCTGCTCCGAGCTGGAGTGCCATGGCGTCGAGGGCAACGGTCGGCATAGTAGATTCATCGGGTGTGATGCCAAGAGGTTTCCATATCATGGTCTTGTGCGATACTCCGGCAAGCACAGGCATTCCCATGCGTCGGAACTCCGGGAGCGCGGCAAGAAGATTATAGTTCTGACTTACGGTTTTCGCAAAGCCGAAGCCGGGGTCTATTATGATGTCGGAGACTCCCATCTGGTGCAATCTGTCTGCTTTGAAGGCGAGATCCGAGATCACATCCGCCACCACGTCGGTGTAGTCGGTCATCGTCTGCATTGTTCCCGGTGTGCCTCGGGTATGCATCAGTACATAAGGCACATTTAACTCAGCTATCACAGACCACATTTCTGGGTCGAGAGTGCCGCCTCCGATGTCGTTGATTATGTCGGCTCCCCATTCAAGCACACATTTTCTGGCTACCTCTGCGCGGAAAGTGTCGACGGACACCACCGCATCCGGTGCGATTGACCTTACCGCTTTCAGCCCGATACTGAGCCGACGGTATTCCTCCTGTGGTGACACGTCGGCAGCTCCGGAGCGCGAACTGTAGCCTCCGATATCGATTATGTCGGCTCCTTCATCTATCACCTGCCTGACTTTTGTCATAACTTCCTCTTCTGTGAAAGAGCGGCTGCGCGAATAGAAAGAGTCGGGAGTGATATTGACGATTGACATCACTTTGGGCCGGTCGAACGTCATAAGCCGTCCCCGTATATTGATTGAAAGATGGGCAAGTGTCTCCATATTACGATGCGAAGTTACGAAAAATAGCCAGATAAACCGGAAAATCGGGGCAAAATTTGTAACTTTGCAGGCTGAAGTTACGAAAAGAGTGTAATTTATTGGAAATGAGCATTGGGTAATCGCTCA
>CANEHE010000028.1 GCA_947427285.1 uncultured Porphyromonadaceae bacterium | reverse complement strand
TGCGCCATCGCCGCAATCGTAAGTGTTGCGCAGAATATTGATGTGATGATTCGGTATCGCATTTCTTTTGTCAATAATTATTTCCGCACAAAGTTCGGCAGAATAATAGTATTAATTCTCGAACTTGTTTGAGAAATGAAAACTGAGGCACCGTCAATCAATGGATTTTCCGGATTCGGCTCAGATAGGTCGGTGTGACGTTGAGCAGGGATGCTATCACCTTCAATGAGAAATGTTGAAACAGGTGCGCGTCAAAAGAGATTAAATCTCGATAACGTTCTTCCGGGGTTTTGGTATAAAGGGCTATGTGACGATCATATACCATTCCGAAAAGTGCCTCTGTGCTTACCCTTACAACCTCCCTCAATTCCATATCGCTTTTTAACCTATCTCTGAGTGTCCGGGTAGAAACGCAAAGAATATCGCTCGGAGATTCGGCAATAACCGAAGTACGCGCCGGAATGCCGGATAGAGAGAAAGGGAAATCGGCCACAAATTCGCCCGCTGCCCCCAATCCCACAACGTGCTCTGTGCCGTCAGCACTCATGGCGGTATATATCAATGAGCCGGTCTTGATAAAGCCGATGTATTTGGCTACTTCACCCTGCCGTAAAAAGTAGTCGCCTTTATCGTAATGTCTTTCGATTCCCTCGCGCATACACAGATTACGCCAATAATCAATAGCGGGAATATTTATATATGAGTTGAAAGTCGCCATTATTTCAATAAATGCCGTGGCTCCCGGCGGAATGTATAAAAAGAAAACGTGAGCCAACTATGCCACGTCCCAATAGGAGGCCCTGAGAAAGCCCATGATGCAGGTGTAACAATAGCAGCCCACGCTATGCGCGTGAGAACCACTATGCTATCTCCTGCATCAAATCGAAAATTTCTCAGGTTTTCATTCGCAAGATAAGCATAACGCTTCTTATTTTTCAAATATCATGATGGAGTTACTTCCAATCAACTGCAAAGTTACGACTTTTTATGTTGCAAGTCAATAGGCTTGGCAAAAATAATCTTAGTTTGGTTCTATAAACTAAGAGGCTGTGTGCAAAATATGCGCAGCTTGGAATCAGGTTATCTGGTGATCATATTTCGGATATGCAGTCACATGATATCTACGGTATCTGTGTTCAGGCAAGTTCTACTACGGTTATACCTGCTCCACCGAATCTCACATCTTCATCTGCATACGATTTTACTCCGGGAATTGCCCTAAGTTGCTGCCGGACAAGTTCTCTGAGGATGCCATGTCCCGTACCGTGCAGAATGCGTACACGTGAAGCGGAAAATTGCATGGCATCGTCCAGAAAATATGTCAATGCCTGAAGTGCTTCATCCCCACGCATACCTCTTATATCCAGTTCCTGACGAAACTTAAGCTGTCGTTCTCGTGAATCGTTGTAGGTGGATGCAGATAAAACAGTCGTCGTATTATCTTTCGGGGCTTTGGCAATGACAAGTTTGGAAACAGGCACTCTGGTACGTAGCGAACCAAATGCGACCTCTGCTTTCTTCCCTTCCATAGAGATCACCTTTCCTATTACAGAACCATCCGACATCCTGACATGGCTTCCAATCTCTATTGTTACTTTATTTGTCTCGACTGTTTTTTTCTGATGATATTTAGAAGACTGGCTACGATGCTTCAATGGCTTCAGTTCTTCCGGGAGACCGCGATCAGCAGTTGTCTCATCGTTGAGAGACCGGCGATAGTCTTCAAGCTCATTCCTGATCTCCTTGGTGCGTGCTTTTTCAGCCTCAGCCTGACGAATCTCAAGGATAGCACGTTCTATTTTCGCATTGGCGGTAGACATGATCTCTTTTGCCTCCTCTTTGGCATCACGGATAATGGCCGCGCGTTGCTGACGTAGTGTCCCTGCACTTTCCTCATAAGTTGAAAGCAATCGGTCGAGTTTCTGTTCTTTCTCTTTTATCGAAAGACGCTTGTTTGTCCAATAACGGCGGTCGCGGGCTATGTCAAGCAGATATTTATCCATCTTGACATATTCTTCTCCAACTATTTTTTTTGCGGTCTCCACCACATCGGACGACAGTCCGATTTTTCCAGCAATCTCAAGTGCGAATGAACTGCCCGGCGAACCTATCGATAACTGAAACAATGGCTGAAGACGTTGCCGGTCATACAACATGGCTCCATTTATGAATCCTTCCGTATTGTCCGCGAGCGTTTTCAGATTCTGATAATGTGTCGTTACGACTCCAAATACTTTCTTCTCATTCAATTTAAGCAGAATCGACTGTGCCAATGCACCTCCTATCTGAGGTTCTGTACCGGATCCCATCTCATCGGCAAGCAGAAGTGTCGAGGCATCGGAGGAGAGCAGAAACATTTTCATATTGCGTAGATGAGACGAATAAGTCGACAGGTCGTTCTCTATGGATTGTTGGTCGCCTATATCAATCAGGATCTTGTCAAATACAGAGACATGCGAGTTGGAATAGATAGTCGGTAGCAGACCGCATTGCAACATATATTGTACTATCCCAACCGTTTTAAGACAGACTGATTTTCCTCCGGCATTGGGACCTGAGATGACCAGAATCCTATTATCACCACCAAGACGGATATTGAGAGGTACCACTTCCCTGCCTTGTCTACGTAGCGTCAGAAGAAGAATCGGATGGACAGCGTGATACCAGTCTATTTCCTGTTGCTGCTCAATGACCGGCATCTGCGCATCAACCTCGATTGCGAATCTTGCCTTGGCCCGGATGAAATCAAAGAGACCAAGAAGCGACACAGATTGTGATATGTCGTTGAAATATGGTCTCAGTCTGGCGGTGAGTGCAGTCAATACTATTACTTGTTCCCGTTGTTCTTCAAGTTGAAGTTCCCGCAGTCTGTTGCCGGCCTCCACCAGTTCCGATGGCTCGATAAAAACGGTTTTTCCGGTGGTGCTCCGATCGTGCACTATTCCATTCACAGATTTTTTCTGTCCTGAATCAACAGGTATGCACAAACGTCCGTCACGTACGGCAGGAGTCGTATCACGTTCAATCACACCGGATGCTATCGCCCGGTCCAGTACCCTCTGCATCACAGATGACATAGATGCCTGGGCTGACGTCATGGAACGGCGAAGCTCATACAAACGCGGAGAGGCTGTGTCGCGCAGTTCTCCGAAACGATCGATAGTGCCGTCAATCTCTTTTGCAATCGCTGGAAATGACTGTATCTCCGAAAAACAATATGATAACTCCGGATATACAGGTGTCTGGGTATCACTATCACCACAAAAGAATCTGCGCACAGCACTCATTGCATTCAATGTCTGAAGCAATCTGTAGAAAACATTAGCGGTCAGAAAACTACCTTCGACATGCGCTTCCGATAATGACGGGACCACATCGTGAAGCGTATCAGAGGGCATATTGGTTCCCGAGGTTATAGCCTGAACCATTTCAGAAGTCTGTCTGAGAAGACGTGTGATGGCATCGCGGTCTGTAAGAAACTCCATTGCATCACAATGACGTCGTCCCATTGGCGACTGACAATAATCTGAAACCAGACGTCTAACCCCGTCAAAACCGATTTTAGTCTCAAAATCGGTTGGATATATATTGGGATATTTCTTCATACCGGTAACGCGAGCATAGGCATATCTCTCTCAAATAAAATACGGTGAGCAATACCCGGCTTGAAAAGACGAGAAAATATGTTAGTTTTCTTGTTTGGAACTATCAGAAGTTGTATACCACCGGTTTCCATTGTTTCTTCCAATTCTGTCCTGAAATTCTTTTTGGAAAGAATCTTTACAGTAAAGGATGATGACGGATATCGTTCTGTCAAGATGGAACACAGACTATTAGTCTTTGTCTTCACAGATTCATCTGCACCGTCATTTACTGGAATCAGCATAATATCCACTTCCGGATTATCGAACATTGTCATGAGCCAATCCACAGATTCCATATCCTGACGGTCGAGATTACAGAAGAAAATAAGTTTTGTGATTCCAGCCACACCTTTGAAATTCAAATGTTCTGGCACAGTAAATACAGGCACACGGCATGTATCGATCACTTCAGCCGTTACACTTCCTATAAGATCGGCTTCCCTGCGTTTTCTCCCTCGGGTAGCCATTACAATCAGAGATGGCGGAGAGGTACGGCAATATTCTGAAATCACTTCTTCCGGAAGTCCCTGTGCAACCTGTACTGAAAATGGCAATTCCATAAGATCACCCGACTTCTGCAATTCCCGTATATCCGATTCAAACCGATCCATGCGTATTTCCGCTTTCCGTCTGAACTCATAGGCTGCATTCTGATCCGGGATATCCTCGGAAAAAGAGTCCGTGAAGCCTACGGAAGTGGCAATCACAGGCAATGCAAATGTATTCAGAATCAATGGATGAAGGTCAAGCCTCACTGCAAATTCAAATCCGGCTCTTACTGCAAGAAGTGAATAATCTGAAAAATCAACGGGTATAAGGACAATTCCTCTTATCCCTTTCACATCGGAAACGGGTGTATCGTGAAACCCACTTTCCAGAATCTGCACGGCCCGCATCACATCATTGTCAGAAACAATCACACTTTCGGCAGCACCTACAGAAGAACGTCCTGTCAGAAATGGTTCAGTTCTTGCCTCTACCCCATGTGACTTGAGAAGTCGTACTACGCCTTCGGCATAACCATAAGAATGAACCGCCACTGTAACATAACCGGAGACCACAGTTGAATGATTCCGCTTCATAACTTGATTTTCAGATTATCAATAAGACAGGCACCGATCCGGAAGAACCGTTGCCTGCCTGTCATTACATACGGTGCAAACAGACTCTTTACCGGAGTACGATACCAGAAAGCGTCATGTCGCCGTGAAATCGTTTATTTGTCTGTGTTTTCTTCTTCAAGTATTTTCACAGCCATGTCATATATGGTTGTGTCATCAAGAACGACCAGACCTCCGTCAGGACCCGGTTCAATATGCAGACCGGCATTTTTGCCAAACTCATAGTTGACGCCTCCAAAATAGTTTCTCACTGTCTGAACGGTCACGTTGAGCTCGTCGGCAATGCGGTGGGTAGCACCGTCAGGTAAACTGTCTTTGAGTCGGCGAAGCTCATTGAAGGTGATTGTCTTGCTCATATTGGTATCTGTATTTGAGGTTACTAATAACTTGATTGGGTTTTACGCTGGCTAATTTAGGCATTATTTTTGAAATGTGCAAATTTTAGACCTTTCTTTTTGATGCCCATTATGTTTCATATACTGTAAGGAGAGTGTTTGTTTCCGATAATGATGTACTTTATTGTTAACAATCAGATATTTCAGACTGTTCATGAATTTTAAGGCCATGAAACATGTTTTACAACATATTTGTCATATCCATCTGGTCTTTCAAATTATTTCCATATCCGAAGACTTTACCCATCCGTTAAGACGTGAGTTTAGTCTTACCTTATACCATCCGGCTTTTTCTTCATCAGGCTCTACCATAAGTTTAGTGCCTTGAGTCAGATTTGGCCCAGCAACCGGCACGCTCTCTTTCGGTTCTTTGCGCAGTGGCACCTTATATCCTATAAGCACAGCAGTCTTACGGGTGTCGGATTCAGATGCAGATATAAAAGCCAGCGATACAAATGCTCCAGCACATAACAAAAATATTATCGCACTGAAAAATCCAGCTTTACGCGCAGCCACATTATTACTGAAAATATAAACTGCCACAGCAGATATAAGCAGCACAAAAGCCATTATTGCCATAAGTGCCCAACTGTCTGATGTGGACTCGACAGCAATCGTATTGTATACCGATTCCCAGAAAGATGGTATATCCTGAGTCACAAGTTCCTTGTCTTTACCGGCCAAAGCAGCATTGGCATCGTCAATTTTCGATGTCACGTATGCCAGATTGTTAGATATCTCTTTGTTTCTTGGTGAAAGCCTATGAGCTCGTTCATAACACAATCGCGCTCTTCCGAGATTACCTGTCTTGAAGTATGCGTTTCCAAGATTGAAAAGTGATGCCGCAGAAGTGCCCTCCATCTGCATCACGCCTTCATATATATCTACAGCCTTGGAATAATCGCCAGAATTATAGGCTGATGCCGCACGATTCATCTCTTGAATAGCTTCCTGCGTATCAGCAAATATACCGACCGGGATTAACATTGAGATGACGACTGATATAAAAAATATGGTGATTCGATATGTTTTCATTTTTCTGGCATCTTTACATTACAAATCTTTTTCAACAATATTTTCTTCTGTCGCTTCCTGTCCAGGCGTAGGAGTGGTATCTTTTTCGGCGGCTTCCACATCTTTGGCAAGTTCTCTGGATGACCTGAGATCTCTGTCCAATCGCTCAGACACGCTCATAATAGATGAATCCCGAGAATCTTCATTCTTATTAGATATTCTAAAGTGACCTTCAAGATCGAAAATGACTTCGGTAGCCTGATCGTAAAGATCTTTCATATTGAAATTATCAGCTACAGGAGTATACTTCGCATACTCGCAATCATCCAGAAGCCCTATTATCTTATGTATGACCGATTTGGGGACACTTGCGCTCTCCAGACGCTGTACCACATTGTCACGGGTAAGTTCCGATGTAGGCATTTTAAGTTTATGAGCGATATATCCCCACAACGCGCTCAGCATCTCATCATAGAACTGCGAGGCATTACCGGCACGCATGCATTCTGCGGCTTTTCTAAGCCGCCTTCTTGCGATTTTACCTGCTCGGCGGCTTTTGAGCCCCTCTATATCTGAGAGATCCCTGAGTCGCTTTCTATACGCTATTATCGCACATAGCAGCACAACCATACACGCCACGTATATCGTCCAATATCCCCATGTTCTTATCCACGGAGTATGATCAATGGCAAGATTATCCTCCAGCGGCATTAGTTTGGAATCAAACCGTATCTTATCTTTTGTCTGTGACTTTGCAGATGATTTCCCGGGAGCAACATTCAGATGATATCCTTTTGCAGATGCTCGCTCATATTTCCCCGTCTCGGGGTTGAAATAACAGAGGGATACCGTCGGCAACGAATAGGTGCCAGTTTCCAATGGCATAAGCGTATAGTCAAAAGTTGCTGTACCGCTTACATTGGAAGCCCCGACTTCTGTCTTTACATCTGTTTCCGGAGAAAACACCTCTATCTGTTCGGGAAAAAGACTGTTGAGATCCGGTAAATGGAGATATTTCAGATTGCCTGTACCTTTTACAGTATAGACGATAGGCGTCCCTTGATTGGTAAGTAGATTTGTATTGGCAAGTGAAGAAGTAATGGAAAAGTGTCCTACACCTCCTGAAAAATCCGCAGGCTGTGGCTGTGGCAATCCTTTGACATCAATCTGAAGATCATTTGGGGTGACATTCAACTGCAATGGCGATGAAACTGACATGTTACCCCAGAATGGGTCATGATAATATTCTCGCTGATCTACGCTGACTGTATATGTGTTGCCTGTCACTTTCAATTTACCCTTCATCTGAGGGAATATTATATATCGCGCTATGACAGCTGTAGCGTAAGTCTTGCCCTGATATGTCTCGTATGAAAGCTGAACAGAGGTAGCCTTGGATTCTTCTACTACAAAACCATCAAATTTAGGAGCCGCAGTGGCACCTATGAATTTTATGCCATCGTAGGTGGTATAAAGTTTTACAGTATAGACCAACGCTTCCTGTTCGTATGCAGATGGTTTGGATACGGACGCCCTAAGAAAAAGATTTCCATCACCTTTGCCTATAAATTTAGGTTTGGAGGTGTTGCCGTTCATCTGCGCCGAAGAAAGATTACCTCTGTTATTTTCCTGACTTTTACCGACAGTATAACTTACAACATTGCTTTTTGTCCCGCCCACCGAAACTGGTCCAAACTGAAAAGTACCCTCTTTTTCAGCCCGGGCTGTAAGAGTGTATGTCACGGATCGGCTCTGGGACGTCACTCCATTTACGCTTGTATAGCTTGATGATGACCCTGTACGTTGGAAATAAAGCACTTTAGCTCCAGGGATAGAGGAGGGCTGATGCGGAGTGGCATCTGAATTGCTGATCTCGTATGAAATATAGAACACATCGCCCACTCCAATAGTACGTTGACCTCTCTGAGTCGATACCGAAAGATGGACTGTGCCGGAAAAAGCGGTCAGAGCAACCACCTGAAATGCAAGAAGCAATATATGTTTTTTCAATAATGCCTTCATAGTGATAGTGTGGAATTCTTATTTCTAACGCGTATCTGAAGAATAAGTTGCATTCAGATGTTATGACTGGGTCTCGGACGGGATGGAAGACCGGATTCCTCAACATGCAGTTTGACCGGATTTGAGCGTGCCGTCACATAACTTCGAACGTACGGGTCAAAATATATGAATTGTACGGGAGGGATTTCAAACTCTCCAGCCGAATCGAAAACAGCATCACATACAATCTCAAGATTATTTTGAAGCTCATTACCCTCTACATATCTTGATTCTTCTACTGATTCAGATTTTATCCTCATTCCCGAAGGTGTGGTTTTGTTCATTTTAGAAATCATCTCCGGTTGGAGATTTCCGATACCGGAAACTGTATAGACTACAATTCCCGTTCCATCTGAATAAATATTCCCGGGAGGAACTGTAGAAGAGACAGTAAACCGACCGACGGCTCCTGAAAAACCCACAGGGGCTTCCGGCAACGAATAGACCTTTATTTTGAGAGCCTTTGATGTGATCCTCTCCTCCTCAATTGTACTGCTTCTCATTCTACCGAAAAAAGGATGATCAATCATGACCGGGCGTCGATGTCCAACTCTAAATTCAAGATCCGGTATTGTAACTGTTCCGGATCTGTCGGGAATGAATAAACATCTATAAACGACAGCAGAATACGTATCAGAACCTTTCTTCTCATCTGCACGTAGTATCCCATCGTTATTATTGATAGATTCAGCCTTGACAAAGGTAACTCCCGAAATGATAAGATCAGAATCAAGACTCACAAATGATATTTCCGGGTCAGAAGTGATAAGCCTTACAGTAAGACATACAGTCTGACCAATATAAGCTCTATCCACTGACAGCTGACTCTCAAGACGCATCACAGTTTTTGCCGATATAGTGCCCATTGAGGACATGATCAGCAATATTGCCATCAATGCAGACCTATAGGTTCGGCACCATCCTATTTCGTGGACTTCTTTCATCACCAATTTTTTCTTCCTCCGTCTCTTCCCGTAGACTTATTACCCTGTCCAGATGCATTTATACGCGCCCGGGTTGCATTTTCCTTGTTTTCCATGGCCTTCAAAATCTGCTCGGCAGTATTGTTACTCATGGAATTGTCCTTATTCTGGTCCTTATTCTGATTTTTTTCCTGATTTTTATCTTTGTCCTTGTTTTGGTCTTTATTCTTATCCTTATCCTTGTCATTATCTTTATTCTGCTCTTTATCCTGATCTTTATTTTTATCCTTATTCTGATCCTGAAGTTTCTTTTGGGCTATACGCAGATTGCGTCTGGCCGTATCATCATTCGGATTAAATCTCAACGCTTGTTTATAACACGTTATGGCTTCCTGATAATTCTGAGAATTGAAAGCGACATTACCAAGATTATATGAGGCATACGAAGCCAATTCCGGATTGCTGCCGCCAACAGCGGCAATCGAAGCCATACCTTGTGAACCGCTTTTAAGATATTGCTGTGCCTGCTTTTCGTCAATACCAGGTTGTGCCGCCATTTTCAACTGTGCAAGAGCAAGATTGAAGCGTGCTTCCGGACTTTGAGGATTAACTGCCACAGCCATCTGATATTGTCGGGCAGCCTCTTTGAACTTAGAATCCTTAAAAAGTCGGTTCCCCTCTGAAATCAACCGTCTTTCCTTTCTGGTAGATTCAGCAAGAAGCGGAATGGATTCTGTACCGATAACCAGCAATGACATCATTATAATCAATAATCTTTTCATTTGGAAGTCTCTTCTTTTTTGAAAAAAGTTATTTTTGCCAACCAACTGTTCTTTCGTTCCAGAATAATCACATTAATTATAATCAATGCAAATGCAATCCAAAGAAATATTGGAAACAACTCATCGTGTAACGCACTGAAACTTGTTTCAAGAGCAGTCTTCTTGACCGTATCAAGCTGTTTGGAAAGTTCATTAAGTGCATCCCGATTAGCAGCATTGACATAGATTCCCTTTCCCTGTTCCGCTATTTTTGCAGCCAGATCCTCATTCAATGCGGTTTCTACCGGTGCTCCGGTTGTAGAATCTATCAGGTATTGTCCTCCTGGCAAAGGAACTTTTACCGCCGTAGGAGAACCAACCCCTACCACATCAAGTTGAATACCTTTCTTTGCCGCCTGTTTTGCAGCAGACATCACTCCTGTTTCATCATCCAGTTCCTCTGCATCGGTTATCACAATCAAAGCTTTGCCGATATTCTTATTGTCAGAGAAAGAACGCTCTGCCAGATCTATTGCCCCGGCAATATTTGTTCCCTGATTTGAAATCTGAGTGGGATCAATAGAATTAAGAAACATTTTTGCCGATACGTAGTCTCCTGTAACTGGAATAAGAGTGTACGCATTACCGGCAAAAACGATCAGACCGACACGATCATTATCCAATCTGTTGATAAGTTTCTCAAGCATCAGTTTCCCCTGACGCATACGACTCACCCCTTCTCCTTCGGCCCCGGCAGGCGCAAGCATTGAATTGCTGGCATCTACCGCAATTATAACCTCTATCCCTTCCTTCGTCATTTTCTCATCCTTGATTCCACCCCATGGACGTGCAGCTGCAAACACCAACATCGTCAGCGCACATAAAGCCAGTATTATTTTAATTGGAGGTTTATAGACAGAGGCCTCCGGCATAAGATCTGACACATCCAGTTGTTTACCGAACTTCATCAGTTTGCGGTGTCTGGAATGTCGCGCCCATAGATATAGGCTTCCTATCGCCGGTATAAGCAGAAGTAAAAACAGAATATGATTATATGCAAAACTGAACATAAGTCACTAATCAATTTGAATATTCGGATATGCCTGAGCCTTATCCACCATTTAGGGAATACGTCTCAAAAAAGTAAGACGCATAACAAGTGCCGCCGCATACAGTCCAACTGCAGCGAGAACCCATGGCATAAAGGCCTCGTCTGTCCGTGTGAACCGATTAACATCAAGAGTTGTTTTCTCCAATCTGTCAATCTCATCGAAAACTTCCTGAAGCATTCCTCTATCCTTGGCACGAAAATATTTGCCACCTGTTTGCCCGGCTATCGACCGCAATGATTCCTCATCTATTTTTGTCTCTATCGTCGTACTTGAAAATCCATACGGATCCTGTACCTGAATAGTTCCGTTTGTCCCTACTCCGATAGTGTATACCTTTATTCCCTTTTTCTTTGCTATCTCTGCAGCAGTAAGAGGAGGTACGTCACCAGCATTGTTGGATCCGTCCGTGAGCAAAATAATGCTCTTTGATCTTGCCTTTCCCGACAGAATACGATTGATGGAACTTGATAATCCATCTCCGATAGCAGTCCCATCCGCAAGAGAGCCGGGCTTTACATTTTCAAGGGCATTTACAAGAGCAGTGCGATCATTTGTCAACGGCATGAGCGACAGACTCTCGCCGGCAAAAATCACAAGTGCCATATTGTCATCCGTACGGGAATTTATAAACTTCTGAGTGATTTGCTTGGCAGCCTGAAAGCGATTGGGCTCAAAGTCATCGGCCATCATGGATCCTGAAATATCAAGGGCAAGCACTATATCCGTACCCTCCACCCGAGAAGTACGCATGCTGTCATACGTCTGAGGACGGGCAAGCGCAATGATGACACATGCAAGAGCCGACATCTCAATGGCAAACACAAGATGCATCATCCAAACCCTCCATGATACTGGCAGTTTGGCGAATGCTGATACAGAAGACATACCTAACGAGGGATTGGCTCCACGCCATTTCCAGACATAATAGATTGTCAGAGGAATCAAGACGACCAACAGCCACAGAAGACCGGGATGTCTGAACATCATTTCTCACCTCCTTTCTTCACCTTAATCCCGTCTATATGATCAGAATTGATAAGCGACTCTTCCCTTTGAGGCAGATCTATTCCTGTGCGTATATTATCCAATGGATCCACATCGTCCGTGTCATCATTCTCTTCCTCTACTATCGGACGTGTTTCTTCCACAAATTTAACAGCATTGTCGAAGGCAGTGATATTATCCGATGGAAGCGGTCTAACTTTAGCGAACTTCACAAAGTCGGCGACATCAAGAATCTCCCTCATATAACTGCGTTTTTCCTTCACGTCAGGATTGGAGGAAAGCGAATCTATAATCTGCCGTGTGGTCATCTCCATCGCGTTGATTCCAAAACGCTTTTCAAGATATTCCCTTAGAATATCCGTAAGAAGAGTGAAATATTCTTTCTCCATTCCCTGCTCCCAAAGTTTACGGCTCTTCAGATTTTCCAGACGCTGCATCGCCACATCATACGGATTGGGAGCTGTTTTCTTTCCTATAAGGCTACCCCCTTGACTCCTGTAGCGACGTATGCCTATGATGAACAATATTATCAGCAATACAATCGCCAACCACAGCCACCATAAATCAAGCATCCAGTCTGGCAGAAAATCAAAAAGTTTACCTTTGGGACTAACAGGCCCGGCATAATCTGAAATCTGTGCATCAGCTGCTACGGGAACAGGAATCACCTTCAGTGATACAGAATTGCTTCTGGCAGTGTCCCGACCACTGATATATAGAAACTGCGGCAAGCGGTATGCACCACTGTCGAATGCCTGGACAGGCACATCATAGTCTATACGGATACGTCCATCTCCAAGCTCCGTGGTGTCTCTTTTGAAGGATGTCCGTAGCTCCACACTGTCACCGCATACACCCACAATCCCATCTGGAGAAGGATGTTCAAATATCTGAAATGTGCCTTTGGTTTCCTTCGGTTGCACCACTTCCAGATGCAGAAGGGTGGTTCTACCCATCAACAGCTGTACCGAATCAAGTTTTGCCTTGACACTCATTCGCGATGCAAAACCAGGAAGAGCGACAAGACAAAATAAAAATATCGCGAAGAAATGACGTGATAACTTCATTCTCTTATGTATACAAATATTATTAACGTCACACTAACGGTTTCCGCGACGTCTGAATAACGCGAGCAATGCTTTTACATAATCTTCGTCTGTGGCGATAGAAGCAAGATCCACGCCACAACGTCCGACCATGGACGATAATTTCTGCTGTTGCTCATACCATTGACGTTCATAAGCCTTTCTTACTTTCGACGAAGATGTATCGACCCACCGCTCAGTACCGGTCTCAAGATCACGCATCCGAATCAATCCTACCGACGGAAGTCTGGTATCACGTCGGTCGTATATCTGAATAGCGGCAAGATCATGCTTACGGTTGGCAATTGACATACTTGAGAAATAATCATGGCCATCGATAAAATCACTTATAAGAAAAGCTGTAGATCGCTTCTTAAGCGCATTTGTGAGAAATCTCAAGGCCACATCTATGTCTGTCCCTGGACTTTCCGGCACAAATTTGATTATCTCTCGTATAATCAACAATATATGCTTTCTTCCTTTTTTCGGAGGAATAAACTTCTCAACGCGGTCACTGAAAAAGATCACTCCAACCTTATCATTATTCTGTATGGAAGAAAAAGCCAATGTGGCTGCCAATTCCGCCATCACTTCTTTTTTCGGATTGCCGCAGGCTCCGAAATTTCGACTCCCGCTGACATCTATAAGCAACATGACCGTCAGTTCACGTTCCTCCTCATAGACCTTTACATAAGGTCTATTGTGGCGTGCTGTAACATTCCAGTCAATATCCCGGATATCGTCGCCTGGCTGATATTCTCTCACTTCGGAAAACATCACACCTCTACCTTTAAAGGCCGTGTGATATTCTCCAGCAAAGATATTCTGACTCAATCCGCGCGTCTTAATCTCGATCTGCCTGACTTTGCGAAGAAGTTCATTTGCGTCCATCGACTGCAACTTTTTCCGAAAAAACTATAACGTATGGCCCATATCAAGGCACCGCAATCCTATCTATGACCGTATTGATCACCTCGTCGGCTGAGATATTATTAGCCTCAGCCTCGTATGTAAGCCCTATGCGATGACGCATCACATCATGACATACCGCTCTTACATCTTCCGGAATCACATATCCCCGGCCACGCAGAAAAGCGTATGCACGAGAGGCCTTGGCAAGACTGATGGAAGCACGCGGAGAAGCACCGAATGAAATGATACTCTGAAGATCTGTCAGGCCGTATTTAGCCGGCTCACGGGTAGCGAAAACAATATCGACTATATAGTTTTCTATTTTCTCATCGATATATATATTTCCGACTATCTTCTGAACCTCCAGTATCTCCTTCGGGTCAACTACCGGCATCACAGGCTCCTGCCGCCCCGATATGTTCTGACGGATTATCTCTTTCTCCTCCTCTTTATTGGGATAACCAATTATTACCTTGAGAAGGAAACGATCGGTCTGAGCCTCAGGTAGAGGATAAGTGCCTTCCTGCTCAATAGGATTCTGAGTAGCCATCACCAGAAAAGGATTATCGAGCAGAAACGTATCATCACCGATTGTGACCTGACGCTCCTGCATAGCTTCAAGCAAGGCACTCTGCACTTTAGCCGGAGCACGGTTGATTTCATCCGCAAGTACGAAATTTGCGAAAATCGGACCTTTCTTGACCTCAAAAGATTCATTCTTGATACTATATATCAATGTTCCGATCACATCGGCAGGAAGAAGATCCGGGGTAAACTGAATTCTGCTGTATTTGGCATCGACGAGTTGTGCCAATGTCTTGATGGCAAGAGTTTTTGCAAGCCCAGGGACACCTTCAAGAAGAACGTGCCCGTTGCATAGCAACGCAATAAGAAGGGAATCTACCAGATGTTTCTGCCCGACAATTCTCCGGTCCATTCCTGTACGTATCATATTGGAGAAATTGCTCTTTGAGGCAATCAAATCATTGAGTTCTCGGATATTTACTGGTTCGGTCATTTCTGAGTCGATTATGAATATGATTTCAATTGCAAAAATAACGATTATTCTCTACAAGTCTGAAAAATTTAGTGTTAAATTATATTGAGACTTCTCTCTTAAATCTTAATTTCTGCAATTAACATTCCTATATTATTGATTCTCTTTTTCTTTTATCTCAGATTCAAGTTCAGAAGATGATTCCATCTCAGGATTCCGCGCTCCCACTAAATCGGATGATGTGGGAAACGCATTCCATCCCTGAGCGCGAATAGGAATCTCGCCCCCGTCTCTTGTAACAAGCGCAGCACCCAGAGATGGTTTTGTAACATATCCGATCATTGTGATTTCTTTTATCCGTTCCACTTTTTCCCGGTCAGTAAGAGGCACTGTAAACAGAAGTTCATAATCTTCTCCACCGTTCATAGCGGCTGTGACCAGATTCATATTCAGTTCTTCCGCCATGACGGCTGTCTGATAGTCTATAGGAATACGATCCTCATACACTCTGCATCCTACATCTGAACTATGACAGATATGCAATAGTTCTGACGACAATCCATCACTTATATCCATCATCGAAGTCGGTCTTATTCCAGCCTTACGAAGTTCATATATAATATCCTTTCTTGCCTCGGGTTTAAGTTGACGTTCAAGAATATATTCCTTACCTGAAAAATTGGGAATAAAATCTTTACCGGCACTTGCGGCGACCTGATTCTCCCGCTCCAACAGCTGCAGTCCCATATATGCGGATCCAAGATCTCCACTTACACATATAAGATCGGTCTCCTTAGCCCCATTCCTATAGACGATCTCTTCTTTGGACGCTTCCCCCAGACATGTCACACTGATTATGAGGCCGGACGCGGAAGCACTTGTATCACCGCCAACCAGATCCACACCATACATCTCGCAGGCAAGTCTGATGCCTTCATAGATCTGTTCTATATTTTCTACTGTGAAACGTGACGAAAGACCCAGACTGACTGTAATCTGTCTCGGTATTCCGTTCATAGCATATATATCGCTGAAATTCACTACAGCAGCCTTATATCCAAGATGTTTCAGAGGGACATATCTCACATCAAAGTGAATTCCCTCAAGCAGCAGGTCGGTCGTGACAAGAACCTCCTTGTCTCCGAAAGAAAGTACAGCGGCATCATCACCAATTCCCGTTCTAGTCTGAGGATTCCTCAACGGAAAATCTTTCGTGAGATGATTTATAAGTCCGAACTCTCCAAGTTCTGATATTTCTGTCTGTTTCTGTTTTTCCATATCTACTTGTCTACGATATTGGTAATGAACCTCTACAATGCAAATCAAGCGCGACAGACATCCGGTGAGATGTTGCCGCGCTGTCTGTGTCATCTGACACCAGACCAAGTCATCAACCGGCAATCAAAGTCGTTCAAGCATTTTCTTGATCACATGTGTCATTACAGGTTGAGCTTTTATGGCAGCCTGCTGAACCTCTTCATGGCTCGGCACTTCCCGGATGTCCTTACCACCGAGATCTGTAATTACCGATACACCGAATACCTTCATTCCGGCATGGTTAGCCACGATAACCTCCGGCACAGTTGACATTCCGACTGCGTCACCTCCGATAATACGGAAATATTCATATTCGGCCGGAGTTTCAAAAGTAGGTCCGGGAGTCCCGACATAGACACCGTGCATCAGCCGTATGCGATCTTCATACGCTATGCTGTCGGCCATCTCGACGAGTTCCTGGGAATATGCTTCGGTCATCGCAGGGAAACGAGGTCCCAGTTCATCATAGTTTTTGCCCCGGAGCGGATTTTCCGGAAAAAGATTTATATGGTCTGTGATGATCATCACATCTCCGACAGAAAACTCCTTGTTCATTCCACCGGCAGCATTGCTTACAAACAGAGTTTCCACCCCTATTTCTTTGAATACACGCACCGGGAATGTGACCTGCTTCATGTCATATCCCTCATAATAATGGAAACGTCCCTGCATGGCAAGGATATACTTACCGCCAAGTGTTCCGAATATAAGTTTGCCGCTATGACCGGCAACAGTGCTGACAGGGAAATTCGGGATCTCCGAATATGGAATCTCCCGGGCAATATCAATATGATTCACAAGGTCTCCAAGTCCAGTCCCGAGGATAACCGCAATTTTAGGCAATTCATCAGTCTGATGACGGATAAAATCCGCCGTCTCCTTGATTTTTTCAATCATTGTCTTTTCCATTTGGGTAGAGTTTGATTATATGCAGAACCAGACATGACTTTCCGGCCCGCTCTATTTATAACGCCAGATATGGCACAATAGTTTCTGACAATTCATATTAATGAGTGATGTCACTGATATGCGAATTACCTCCCACAGGTCTACGGTCAATTTCAGAACGCAGACAGCTGATAAAGTCATCGCTGCGGAGTCCGGAATCCATGGATACCGAAATAGGCTGGAAGAATACCAGCGGTTTCAGTTTGTCTGGAAAATATGGATTGAAAGCAAGCCTCACCGCATCTTTTTCGGTTGTGACAATTATTTTCCTCTCACCTTCCATCTCATCAAACTTTCGCTCTATTTCCTGAAGATCAGATCTTGAGAAATCATGATGATCCGGGAAATGACTCACCTTTACCCTAAACCTATAGGGTGTGAAATGTCTTACGAAATATCTCGGCTGTGCGATTCCAGTCAGAAGAAGAACCGTATCACGCTCTGTCAGATCTTCAAGAGACGCATAATATGGAGACTCATCAGGAAAGACTGGTTCCAGCGATTCATATCTGAATCTTGAGAAATATATTTTCTGATAAGCCATCAGCTCCAGATTCTTCTCAATAAGCCTATAATCAAGAGGTTGCATCTGATCCGGGCATTTAGTCACAACTATCATGTCGGCCCTACCGACTGCATGTATGCTTTCTCTCAGACGTCCCAACGGAAGCAAACGATCCGTATAGACAGGACGACTGTAATCCATTAGCAGCACCGACACTTTGGGTTTGACATATCGATGTTGGAATGCATCGTCGAGTACGATAAGTTCAATCTCCGGATGAAGACGCATGAGTTGCTTTATACCGACAGTTCGTTTCTCACAGACAGCGACCCTGACTTTGCCTCCGAATTTGTGCCAGATCTGATATGGCTCATCGCCAATACTGTCCGGCGACGATTTGCTGTTGGCCATGATGAATCCGTGTGTCTTGCGTTTATATCCTCTGGAGAGAACCGCAACATTGCGAGAACCAGACAGCCTTGAAACGATATACTCTACATGTGGAGTCTTCCCTGTCCCTCCCACAGTGATATTTCCCACAGAAATCACCGGCACATCAAATTCCATCTCTTTCAGAATCTTGGCATCGAACAGCTTATTACGCACATAAACCGCCATCCCATAGAGCCATGAAAGTGGGGTCAGTGCATAAGTCAGCAGTCTGTCGGTGGTGGACTTCATGATCACTGGAAAGTTTCGATTATTATCCTATCATTCTGGCCAGAGGCATGATGACAATCAGTTACATTTAGCAAGATCGATAGGAATCATACGTGCCTGTACAGGTTTTCGTGTAAGCACCTCAACCGCATGCCGTGAATATGCCGGATCAAGTGCCGGATTCATGGCAGAGGCCACAGCTTCCATCAGAGAAGCATTTGACGCATCAGGTAAGAAATCCCAGAAGCCAGGTTCATACTTAGGATAGAGAGCAACATCATAGTTCTCTCCAAGTCCGGATTTCTTTGCTGCCCAGCGTATGGCATCACGCATTCCTCCCAATTCATCGACGAGACCTATTTCTTTAGCAGTAACGGCATCCCATACGCGACCTTCGGCAATAGTCCGGACCTTTGCCTCGCTCATGCGCCGTCCTTTGGCAACCCGCTTGATAAAACGGTCATATCCCCGGTTTATATAAGACTGTAACGATGCCATCTGCCGCTCGTCAACCGGTTTCACAAAAGTCGGGAATGCTGCCTGAGGATCAGTGGCAACCATCTGCATATTGACACCAATTTTATCAAGAGCCCCGGATATGTTTGGAAACATTCCGAAAATGCCGATAGAACCTGTAACAGTCAGCGGATCTGCAAAAATCCTTTCAGCATCTGCAGAAATCCAATATCCTCCCGACGCAGCATAATCCCCCATAGACACCACAAATGTCTTCTTTTTGCTTTTGAAATATTGAAGTGCCTCGGCAATCTGTGCACTTCCGAAAACAGATCCTCCGGGGCTGTTCACTCGCAAGACAAGTGCCTTCACATTATCGTCATCAGCCAGTTTCACAATTTCCGGAACAAGCTTGAAGCAGTTTATACCTGCGTTCGCTGTCTCTGCAATATCACCTGTAGCATAAAGCACTGCCACTTGATTGTCATCTGAATAAGCCGATCCCCAGTCCGTCTGTCCTGTCAGCACCGAAGGTGTAATAAAATTCAGTTTCTCCGGATCCTTGCCAACCAGACGACCAAGAATCTCCTTGACTGTTCTCCCGTAGACAAGTTTATCCACCAGTTTGCCTTTTACAGACAGTCCGACAGGTGCGAATGTAATCAAGTCAGTGTCTACCAGTTTATCTATATCCGCAACTTTGATCTTGCGCGACTCTGCGATCTCTGACTTGATGTAATTCCAGATATTACCATATAATGTATCAAGCTGAGCACGGGCAGGCTGACTCATCTCAGACATTATATAAGGCTCGACAGCGGATTTGAATGTCCCTACTTTTGCTACCTGAAACTGAATTCCCAGCTTATCAAACAGATTCTTGAAATAAGGGATTGCACCATAAATACCCTGAAGGGCCATGGAACCATCAGGATTTAGAAACACACTGTCTGCACATGAAGCCACGAAATAATCTCCAGCCATATAACTGTCGGCGTATGCATATACTTTTTTACCGGAAGTCTTAAAGTCGACAATGGCTTTTCTCAACGCATCAAGAGTGGCAAAACCTGCTGACACTCCTCCGCACTCAATATAAACAGCATCTATATTTTTATTTTCCTTAGCCTCCTCAAGTGCTGTGACAAGCGTTGCCAGCGATTGTCCCCGTTCGACATTTCCTCTCATAAGAGTCATGTAATCCAGATCAGCATTCGTCTCCCTTTCATCAATGGTTCCAGAAAGATCTATCCGTAATATGGAGTGCTTCTCTACCTTTGCGCTGGAAACTGATGAGGAAATTCCTATGCGGGCCACTAAACCGATAATAACAATAAGAACGAGAACGCCGAATCCAAGCAGAGCAATCCACGTTCCCACGAATGAGGAAAGGAGGTTCCAGAAAAATTTCTTTAACATCTTATATTGTCAGTATATGAGTTCAAATATTTGGGTATAGTAAGGATTGATGGTCATATCGACTGCCGGATCAGCCGTTTTACCTCTTCGGCAAGCTTTGATGCCATTTCTTCAGTATGTGCTTCTGAATAAATGCGGATTATGGGCTCAGTGTTAGATTTGCGCAGATGAACCCAACTATCTTGGAAATCTATCTTTACTCCATCTATATCGCATACCGATGCATCACTGAAATGCTTTTTCATCGCTTCCAATACACGCTCCACATCTATTTCGGGAGTAAGCTGAATCTTATTCTTAGCTATGAAATAAGCCGGATAATCCTTTTTCAGTTCCGAAACTTTTTTACCGCTGCGGGCCAGAAGGCTCAGAAACAAAGCAACACCAACCAATGCATCACGACCGTAATGGAGTTCCGGATATATGACACCGCCATTGCCCTCGCCTCCTATCACCGCACCGGTACGTTTCATCTCTGCCACAACATTGACTTCTCCTACAGCCGCTGCAGAATATGAGCATCCGCGTGCAAATGTCACATCGCGCAAAGCCCGAGAACTACTGAGATTTGAAACAGTAGAGCCTGGAGTGTTGGAAAGTATATAATCAGCCACCGCCACCAATGTATATTCCTCCACAAACATCTCTCCGTTTTCCATAACTATCGCCAAACGGTCCACATCCGGATCCACAACAAATCCTACATCTGCAACACCGCTTTTCATAAGTTCGGAAATCTGTGTGAGATTCTCAGGAATAGGTTCGGGTGTATGGGCAAATCTGCCGTTAGGCTCACAGTTGAGCTCAATAACCTCCTCGACACCGAGTTCTTTCAACAAACGCGGAATCACAATTCCTCCCACAGAATTGACGGCATCAACCACTATTCTAAAACGAGCATTTCGTATAGCTTCGCAATCCACAAGAGGAAGAGCTTTCACCATATCAATATGCTTCGCGGTAAATGTCGTGTCGATATATTCTTTTCCTAAACCTCCTACACCCGCAAAAGAGAAATCTTCTTCAGCGGCGCGTCTCAATACTTCTTTACCTTCAGTATCACTAAGGAATTCTCCTTGTGTATTAAGAAGTTTCAACGCATTCCACTCACCCGGATTATGGCTTGCAGTTATTATTATACCTCCATCCGCATTATGTCCTACAACGGCCAATTCAGTAGTCGGCGTAGTAGCCATCCCGATATTCACTACGTCGAATCCCATCGACATAAGTGTGCCACAAACCAATTTATCCACCATATTACCAGACATACGGGCATCACGGCCAACAACTATACGGTTACTGTGTACCTTGCCATTGGAAGCTATGAATGCAGCGTACGCTGCGGTGAACCGTACGATATCGATACCACTGAGGCCATCGCCAGAACGACCTCCTATAGTTCCACGAATTCCTGAAATCGATTTTATAAGTGACATTGCAATCTGGAGAATATATTGATTACCGGTAGACCGACATGAACCACATCAGTATTCCGCCTTAAAATATTTTACATTGATAAGATACGGGAGACACTCCGACTGATCGGTAGAAAATCCGTAATATGATTTGAGCACAAGATTCACCTCACTGTTGTTGCCTACAAAACGGAGAGGAGACTGGATTCCGCTTCCATATGCGGCGGAACTGGATACCTGATAATTTCCATACACAAAACTTGTGGGACCCAATGTCGAGGTTCCGAGATCATCAGCATTGCCGGCCCCATTGAGTGTTTCTCCCTGATATAACCATTTTATATTCCATCTTGTGAATCTGAAATACACTATGTCACCGACTTCAGCCATATCAGTGGTATCACCAAGCTCTATAACCTGCATATAGATATTTCCGTCGTCGTCAATACGATAATAGGGGGCATCAGGTCCTGTCTCCAATATGCTGTCTGCAGGAACCGACGGCTCCACACGTTGATTGGACAGATACCAGTTGCAAGCCTTCTCTTCTTCCCGCAACAGTTCTGAATAACTCTTCCCTTTACTACAGGAAGTGCCACAGAGAACAATAATCATCAGACCGATAAAAGCGAGCGTGAAATATTTCATTATCAAATATGTATCTTAATTAATTGTATAATATCAATAATTGTTGCGCGGAGGCAGATATGAATCATAAGCAGGTAATCCGGCCATAAGAATCTCCCGGCACTCTTCAAGCGAACCATGGAACTCTCCTCCTGAAGCCTGGATATGACCTCCTCCGTTGAACAGGTCAGCACAGACTTTGCTGACAGGGAAGTTTCCGACACTCCGGGCAGACACCTTTATGCAGTCATCATCTTCACGAAGAAAGAACGAAGAGCATATTCCCTCCACGGAAAGGGGAATATTGACCAGTCCTTCGGTATCACCACGTTGATAGTGGAATCTTTCAAGCTCTTCCTTACTTATTGTAATGACCGCTGCACGATGAGAATCTAAAATCTCCATTTTATGGTCAAGGGCATAGACTTGTAGCCGTAGACTGTCCAGACTACGCAGTTCAAGGGCTTCACGGACAATGCGTGGTTTATCCACCCCTTTTTCCAGAAGTTTTATCAAGATAGTATAGACTTCCGGATCTGAACAGTTGACCGAAAAGTTGCGTGTGTCGGTTATAAGACCTGTGGTGAGGCAGGTAGCCGCATCAAGATCCAATTCAGGATAAAGTCCCAATGCACATATAAGACGGAATACAAGTTCACAAGTGGATGACATTTCCGGAAATGAGAATCTCACCTCCGCAAAATCTCCAGGATCCTGATGGTGGTCGATAAGTACTTTTGGTGCTTTGGCTTTAGCCACAAATGGCTCAAGAGAATCAAGTCTTGACAGCCGGTTAAAGTCGCAACACAATATCAAATCGGATTCCTCAAGTAGCCTTTGGGCAAAATCCGGATATCTCGTATATGCAACTATCTCCTTCGAATCGGGCAAGAAGCCGAGTGATCTGGGAGCCATATCCGGAGTAATGACCACTGCCTCCTTGCCAAGACTTCTCAGCAGGTGACAGAATCCAGAAGTACTTCCAATCGCGTCTCCATCTGGTCGCACATGACATACAAATACAATCCGTCTCGCCCCGTCAATCAGTTTGCGGAAGCGGCGCAGAGAATCGCCATCAAACTTATCGCTAAGCATATCTAATTCATATACAGACTATTGTTCATGCACTTCAATATAAAACACATGATCTGAACCCAGTTCTGACTACAAAAACGGATATACCGGGATCCAGTATTCTGTCTTTCAAGCTACAAAGATAATACATTTTTTCGATCCCAGAATCCACAGATATGCGTAAAATAACAATAGATCGAAATTTCTTCAGAACACTTAAATGTTTTTCAGAAAAATGTCTCCGATAATATCCAGCCGCTATGTTCTGAATATTACCGGAGACAAAACCCTGATATCAGATTTATTTCATAATCACGCTATTTCAGTGGACCATAAGAGGCTGTTTAAAAATGCTTGTTAACGCAGAGCCGGAAGATTTGTGATGGGTTTATTCCTGCAGCGAAGGAACATAGCGGGCTATGAGACTGAGCTAAAGGGATAAAGACGCGCAAAGATTCCGGAATAACGGCAGGCATTCTGTAAAGCCTCTTTAAAAGAATTTAATAATTTCATCAGAATGGTGTCTTTTCCGTTAAGGCGCACTTTACTCGTTGGTCACATATCCCGATATGGTATAACCGTCCGCGATAGCGTATTGACGAATATCGTGTTATTGATGTATTTTT